>NZ_JBZFLJ010000013.1:0-146776 GCF_058448885.1 Mesorhizobium sp. DxT
CGCTTGAACTCGTCACTGAAATTGCCGGTCCCCATCATGGCCTCCTTGCCTCAAATTTAGGGAAGAAGGCGTCCACAAATCTAGGGGCTATTCAATGCGCGATTTTCAGTGTCGCTCGACAGGCCGGACGCTTACGCGGCCTCGGGCGACAATTCCGGCACGTTGATCGGCACCGAGCGCAGCCGATCCTTGTCGTCCAGCAGTCCGCTCGCCCGCAGCAGCGAGGCGAAGCGGCCGTTGTCGCGCGCGGCAAGTTCGTTGAAGCCGCCCATCTCAACGATCCGTCCGCGATCCATAAAGATCACGAGGTCGGCGTCGCAGACGGTCGACAGCCGGTGCGCGATGACGAAGGTGGTGCGGTTGCGCCGCAGGCGGTCGATCGCCTCCTTGACCTTGCCCTCCGTCTCGACGTCGAGCGCACTGGTCGCCTCGTCGAGCACCAGGATCGGCGCATCCTTGAGCACGGCGCGCGCGATCGCGATGCGCTGGCGCTCGCCGCCGGAAAGCTGGGAGCCGCGCTCGCCGACCACAGTATCGTAGCCTTCGCTCTTGGCCAGGATGAAGTCCTGCGCGGCCGCCGCGAGCGACGCCTCGTGGACCTCGTGGTAGCCGGCATCGGCGCGGCCGAGGCGGATGTTTTCCTCGATTGTGCGATTTAGCAGCCCCGCATCCTGGAACACTGTCGCGATCTGGTCGCGCAGCGACTTGCGCGTCACGGTGCGTGTATCGATGCCGTCGACGCGGATCGAGCCGGACTTCGGATCGAAGACGCGCTGCAGGAGGTTGATGAGAGTCGTCTTGCCGGCGCCTGTGGGGCCGACGATGGCCACCGTCTGACCGGCGGCAACGCTGAACGAGATGTTCTGAACGCCCTCGCCCGAATCCGGGAACTGGAAACACACGTCGTCGAAGACCACGTCGCCGCGCACCCGCTCGATCGGACGGGTGCCCATCGGCTCGCTGCGTTCGCCAACGGCATCCTCCAGCGCATAGAAGGGTTCCAGCTTGGCACGGGCCTCGAAGACCTGATTGACGAAGCCCGTCACCTGGTCGAGCCGGCCGATAAGCAGCGTCGCAAAGCCTGCAAAGGCAACGATGTCGCCGATGCGCAGATGGCCGCGCTGAACGAGGATCGCGCCGATAACCAGAACCACCATCATCGAGATCGTAGCCGACAGGCGCTGCAGGGCGCTGGCTACAGCCCACCAGTTCAGCACCGGGAACTGGGCGCCGATAAGGTCGTCCGTATAGCGGCGCAGTGCCGCGGCCTCATCGGCAAGCCGGCCGTAGCTCTGCAGCACCGAGACGTTGCTGATCGAGTCGCTGACATGCGCGAAGACCTGATGATAATGCTGCTCGACCTGCGCCTGTCCATCCTTGGTGCGCGCCATCACCGCGCGGCTGATCGCGACGTAGGACGCGCCGAGGCAGAGCAGGACGCCAGCCATCCGCCAGTCGAGCGTCAGCGCCGTGGGGATCAGCAGCAGCAGGGCAACGGCCGTCGCCAGGTGCTGACGCATGAATTCGAGCCATAGCGAGAACAACGTTTCCATCGCGCGCAGCAGCGTGTGCAGCGAATGCGAGGTGCCGTGGCGATGGTGCCAGGACAGCGGCATCGAGATGACCTTCTCGAAGGACTCGCCCAGCACGTCCACCCGCCGCTTGTGCGCCAGCCTGTCGGCGCCGCGGGCGACGAGAACGAAGGCCACGATGTTGAATGCGCCCAGCGCGGCCCATGCCCCGACCTGGAATGCGATGTTTTCTTCCTGGGAGATGGCCTCGATGATACGGCCGAACAGAATGGGCTCAGCGATCATGGCGATCGCGAGCGCCACATTGGCAAGGCTGATGATTGCCACGCGCTGCCTTTCGGCGGCGAGGTAGCTCATGGCCCTCCAGTAAATTGACAGAAGTGACAAACGGAACCCCGTTTTGTTGCAGTGCACCATGCACGCGGTGACGCTATGCCTCGCCGCGTTTTACATCAATGGGCTGCGCGCGATTCCGTTGCCTTGTTTGTGTCAACAAGAGCGACAGAAAGTTACCTTTCGTGATCTTGTAACAGACTGAAATATAATAAAAAATGGCGGAGCGGTGACGAAAGCCGGGCGCGATCGTGTGCGCCCGGCGATCCTTCCATGCTGCAAGTGCGTCAGACCACCGTCACAACGACTTCATGGTCACCGTCCTTGACCGGAATTTGCGTCTTCGTCCGCTTCCCGTTGAGCGTCATTTCGGCCTTTGCGCCCCGCTTCACTGTGATGTGCAAACGGGCATTGCCGAGCCGCAGCCGGGTCTCGAATCCGTCCCATGACGAAGGCAGCGACGGCTCCACGAACAGCCTGTCGCCCTCGCGGCGGATGCCGAGTATCGCCTCCACGGCGGCACGGTAGAGCCAGCCCGCCGAACCCGTGTACCAGGTCCAGCCCCCTCGCCCGGCCTTTTCGCCTTGCGAATAGATGTCGGCCGCCACCACATAGGGCTCGACCCTGTATCGCTCGGCCTCGGCCTCGTCCGGCGCGTGGTTCACCGGATTGAGCATCGAGAAGACGCGATAGGCCTCGTCGGCGCGGCCAAGCTTCGCCAGCGCAACCACCAGCCACGTCGCGGCGTGGGTGTATTGCCCGCCATTCTCGCGCACGCCCGGGGGATAGCTCTTGATGTAGCCCGGTTCCTTGTCGGTGTTTTCGAAGGGCGGGTCGAAGAGCCTCACGATCTTGAGATCGTCATCGGCCAGCAGTTCCATGACCTTGTCGATGGCCTGCGACGCCCTTGCCGGGTCGGCGCCTTCCGACATCAACGCCCAGGACTGGGCAATCGAGTCGATGCGGCATTCGTCCGACTGCGCGGAGCCAAGCGGCGTGCCGTCGTCATAGGTTCCGCGGCGATACCACTGCCCGTCCCAGCCAGCGTCTTCCAGGGCCTTGCCGAGTTTTCCGGCATGCTGCCGCCACGCCTGAGCGCGCGCTTCATCGCCACGCTCGATGGCTATCGGCTCGAAATCGCGCAGCGCCTTGAGCAGGAACCAGCCCAGCCAGACGCTGGTGCCCCGCCCCTCCTCGCCGACGCGGTTCATGCCGTCGTTCCAGTCGCCACCGAGGATCAGCGGCAAGCCATTCTCGCCGGTGCGCTGCACCGCGAGATCGAGCGCGCGCGCGCAATGTTCGTACAGCGTAGCCTCCTCTTGCGAGGTCTCGGGCGTGAAGAAGGCGTCGTGTTCGCCTTCCTTCAGCGGCGGCCCCTCGATGAAGCGGATCTGTTCGTCCAGTACCGCGCGGTCGCCGGTCACGCTCACATAATGATGCGTTCCATAAGCGAGCCAGACGACGTCGTCGGAGATGATAGTGCGCACGCCCGCGCCGCTGCGCGGCAGCCACCAATGCTGCACGTCACCTTCCTTGAACTGCCGCCCTGCCGCGTTGACGATCTGGGCGCGCGCTAGCGCGGGATCGTGAAGCAGCAGCGCAAGCGTGTCCTGCAACTGGTCGCGGAAGCCGAACGCGCCGCTCGCCTGATAGAAAGCGGATCGCGCCCGGATACGGCAGGCCAGGCTCTGATAAGGCAGCCAGGTGTTGACCATCGCATTGAAGGCGGGATCTGGCGTTTCCACCTGCAGCGCATCGGAAAATTCCGCCCACGCAGTGCCGTTCGCGTCCATGCGGCTCTCGAAATCGGTCTCCAGATGCCGTTTCGCGAGCAAAGACACTTCGATGGCCGAGGAGGCGTCGCCGAGAATGATGTGCAGGTCGGCCGTTTCACCCGCGCCGATCATCACGTCGCAAGCGATCGCAGCGCATGGGTCGCGCCCCGCTTCAACATTACCGGAAAGGTCCAGCCCGCGCCGCACGGCAACGGGACTGACCGTAGAGCCGCCGGCCCCGAGGAATTCCGTGCGGTCGCAGGTGTAGGTCACTGCCTTGCCATCGCTGACGAGGAACGCGGTGCGCTCGCCGTAATCGAGGCTGTAGGGGTTATGCGCCATCAGCGCTCCGGTTGTCTCGTCGCGCGCCGGAACGATGAAGGGGGCTGAGCGCGCACGGTTATTGCCCATCAGCCATTCGGCATAGGCATAGACGCGCAGCTTGGCGTTGCCGGTTCCGTGGTTCGTGAGCCGCAGGCGCTGCACCTTGACCGGATCGTTCTGGTCGACGAGCTGCGTCAGTTCCGCGCTGAGCGCGCCCTTGTGCGCATGGAAGCTCGAGACCCCCGGCGCGTGGCGCGCTTCGTAGACAATCGACGGATCGCGCAGCACACAGGCTTGCGGCGAAAACGCTTCGCCGGTCTCCATGTCGCGAATGTAGAACGCCTCGCCCGGTCGGTTGGTAACCGGGTCGTTCGACCACGGCGTCAACTGGAAGTCGCGGCTGTTGCGGCTCCAGGTGAACGAGGCGCCCTCGCTCGAAGTGTGGAAACCGAATTCGGGGTTGGCAATCACGTTGATCCAGGGCTGCGGCGTCGCGCGGTTGCCGGAGAGCCGGACGACGTATTCGCGCCCATGATCCGCGAAACCGCCGAACCCGTTCCAGAAGGACAGCTCCTCGCCGTCCACCTCCGCGGCAACCGCCTTGTTGTCGTTGCCCGGCGACGGCTCGCGAACGGGCAGCGGCCTGCGTGTCGTTTCAGCCTCCCGCGCTGCGGTCTCCGCCGCCAGCGCGGTCTGCTCGGCCCGCTCGATCTGATCGAGGATCGGGCCGTTGCGGGTGTGCATCACAACACGCGCAGCCGAAAGAAGCGTGCGATAGGAGGTGTCGTCCATCAGGTCGCGGCGCACGGCGAAGATATGCTGGCGCGGCCCGAGCTCGCGGCCGCGCATGCGGGCATTGTCGCACAGCAGCTCGATCGCCTGTTGCAGGTCCTGCACGTAGGACGAGGCCTGCTCGTTGACGATCACCATATCGGCCAGCAGGCCGTGCGCGCGCATGTATTCCTGCATGCGCAGCGCAGTCGCGACGATCTCCAGATCGGCGACGTCTCCGATACGCAACGCGAATATCGGGAAGTCGCCCGAGATCGCCATCGGCCAAAGCGCCGACTGGCGGCCGAGGCCGGCCGAGATGGTCTCTGCCGGTGCACGCAAGGTCGGGTCCGGATAAAGCAGGCGGCTTGCGAGCTTCTGCACCCCGGCGGCTTCGGCAAGGCTGAGCCCCACATGGCGCGTCTGCACCTGCGAACGCGTCCATGCCAGCATCGCCTGCCGGCGGAAACTGTCGGGGTGCAGGAAGCGCTTCATTTCCTGCTCGACATCGGGGCGGTTCGCGGCGACGACCGTCCAGAAGGTCAGCATTACCTTCTTGCGCGCCGGCACCCTCACCCGCGCGCGCAGCGCCATGACAGGGTCCAGCACATGACCGGCCGAGCCGGAGAGCCGGGCGCCGGCATCGAAGGCAGCGGCGTTGGCGATCGACCGGCCGCGCCCGATGAAGGTGCGCCGGTCCGTCTCCGCCTCGACATCGCGGGCAACGCCGACGCCGGAGGTCACGAAATGAGCGAGCGCGATCGACGGGTCACCGGACGAGCGCTTCCGGCGCTCCGCGAACACAGTCGCGCCATCCTCACCGCCGATCTCCGTCTTCACGAACATCTTGGAGAACGCCGGGTGCGCGGTGTCGGCCGCCTCGAAGGCCAGGGCCAGCTCGGCGAAGGACGTCACGTCGATATGGCGATCCTGATCGCCTTCGTTCCAGATCGTGAGGCGACGTGCCTCGCCATTGCCTTCGGAAACGACGACGCACTCGACCTCGGAGCGTAGCGTGCCGACGGTCTTGGTGAACACCGCCCGGTCGTCGCCGAAGAAGGCGCGGGTCGTTTCGCCCGGCATGCGTTTCGGCTCCGCCGTGGCCGACCACCAGTCGCCATTCTCGGGATCGCTCAGGAACAGGAACGTTCCGGTGCGGTCCTCGGTCGGATCGCCGTTCCAGCGCGTGATGGCGATCTCGTCGGCGCGGCTGTAGCCGGTGCCCGTGCCGCTGACCATGACGTGATAGTGCCCGTTGGACATGAGATTGGTTGCGCGCATGCTGCGCAGGGGATCGAGGACGAGCCGCGAATCCGGACGCTCGTCGAGCACCTCCGGCTTGATCCGCTCGCCGGTCTCCGCGCGGATCGGCATTGCAGGGATTTCGCGCGGCGCCTTTTCCTGCAGTAAGAGTTCGGCGGATTCGATCACCGAGTCGGCGTGGAAGCGGTCGCGCATACGGCCTTCGAAGACGGCGTTGGCGACCGCGACAATCGACATGCCATGATGGTGCGCCATGAAGTTGTGCACCACTGCGTGGCGTTTGCCTTCGGGCACGCGCACGGCCGTGAAGTCGACCGCATCGTGATAGCCGTAGCGGCCGAGCGCCCCGAGCTTGCGCAGCCAGCGCAGGTTCTCGACGGCTTCGGCTGGCTTGAACTGCGCGGCAAGCAGGCTCGCATAAGGCGCGATCACGGTATCCTGCGCCAGCCCGCGCTTGAGGCCCAGGCCGGGCACGCCGAAATTGGTGTACTGATAGGTCATCTCGCGGTCACGCGCGTGGTAGGCCGCTTCGGAGATGCCCCAAGGCACCCGCTTCGAGCGGGCATATGACATCTGTTTCCTGATGACGAGATTGCTGGTCTGGTTGAGGATGCCACCCAGCGGCTCCTTCATGACCAGCGGCGGCATCAGATATTCGAACATCGAGCCCGACCACGACAGCAGCGCGCCGTGGAAGCCGATCTCGGTGACGGGACGGCCGAGCCGGAACCAGTGTTCTGTCGGCAGATCGCCCTTGGCGATGCCGAAAAGGCTCGTCAGCCGCGCCTCGGAGGCAAGAAGGTCGTAGCAGGCTTCGTCGAGCTGGCGCTCTTCGATCCGGTAGCCGATGGAAAGCAGCTTGCGGTCCTGCCGCAGCAGGAACGAGAAATCCATCTCGAAGGCGAACTTGCGCGTGCGGTCGCGCAACTGGATCAGCCGCTGCCGCAGCTTGCCGATGCCGGTTTCCTCGACATGCGAATCCGTCAGATGGGCTTCGCAGGCCTTCTCCAGCTTCTCAGCCCAGAGCGCGAGGTCGCCGCTCGCCTGCGAGCCGATCTCTTCGTCGAGCGCCTTGGCAAGCTTGCGGATGTCGGCGGCCAGTACGGTGAGGTTGATGGTGCGGATCGCCGCTGTCTCGGGTTCATCGCGGATGTTGTTCACAGCCCGGCGCATGCCCTCGATGCGCTCGGCCAGACGCTGGCGCAGCGGCCGCAGCGCGCGACGGTCGTCGGGCAGCGCCGCCAGCTCCTCCTCAAGGATGGCCGCGACGTCGATGATGCCGCCGAATTCGCCCTGCAGGTGGGCAGCGGGCGCGGCAGCCCAAAGGTCGCAGGCCGATGCGACGGCGACGAGGTGCCCCGCCAGATTGCCGCTGTCGACGGATGAGACGTAGAGCGGATGCAACGGCCGCAGCGTGCGGGTGTCGTACCAGTTGTAGAGATGGCCGCGGTAGCGCTCCATCTTCTCCATAGTGGACATGGTCCGGTCCAGACGGTCGATGGTTTCCGAAAGGCTGATCCAGCCGAAGTCGCGGGCGGACACCACGGACAGCATGTAGACGCCGATATTCGTCGGCGAGGTGCGGCCCGCCACGACCGGCACCGGCACTTCCTGGAAATTGTCCGGTGGCAGCATATGGTGCTCGGCCGTCACGAAGGTCTCGAAATAGAGCCATGTCCGCCGCGCGATGGTGCGCAGGGTGGCCGCGTCCTCGGGGTCCACTTCCAGCCGATCCTCGGTCTCCGCCGACTGGCTGACCAGCCACGCGAAGGCTGGCGAACCGGCCCAGAAAATCGCGAAGAACGAAGCAACGACCACACCGGTGGAACCGACCATCAACGGGATCGCAAGGCCAACCAGGGCTACCAGCACGACGCCGCTCATGGCGCGATAATGGCCGCCGAGGCTTTCTTCGCACGAACGCGCCGCCTGCGAGGCCGCCCGCCATTCCAGCAGATGCCGGCGGCTGACGAACAGCCGATAGAGCGTGCGCACCACCGCATCGCCCATCGACCAGGCGTGATGCGCCATCAGCACCACCTTGAGCGCAACCTGCGCACTGGCAAAGGCGAAGTCGCGCGCAACGGCGGCAATGTGGTTCTTGAGCGTCGCCTCCGGGTCGCGCGGCAGGATCGAATCGACGATGCCGTAGGTGAGCGACAGGAACAGGCTCAGCACAAGAAGCGCCTGCCACTGGGCGGCTTGCGTGAAGGGCAGCAGGGTCCAGCCCGCTACCGACGCCGCGATCCAGAAGATCGGCGTCAGCGACCGGCGCAGATTGTCGATCATCTTCCAACGCGAAAGACCGGGCACGCCCGAGCGCGGATTGAGTATCCACGGCAGAAGCTGCCAGTCGCCCCGCGCCCAGCGATGCTGGCGCGACTCGTCGACGAGATAGCGCGTCGGGTAATCCTCTATCAGCTCGACATCGGTCACCAGCGCCGCGCTGGCATAACCGCCCTCGATCAGATCGTGACTAAGGATCGTGTTTTCCGGGATGCGATCGCGGAGCGCGGCTTCCATCGCGTCGATGTGGTAGAGCCCTTTGCCCGTGAAGGTGCCTTGATCGAACAGGTCCTGATAGACGTCGGAGACGGCGAAGACGTAGGGATCGATGCCGCGGTTGGCGGAGAAGATGCGCTGGAAGAACGACGCCTCGTCGCCGGTCGTCAGCGATGGCGTGATGCGCGGCTGCAGGATGCCGTGGCCGGAAGCCAGGCGCCGCGCCTTGGCGTCGATGACGGGGCGGTTAAGCGGATGTTCCAGCTTGCCGACCAGCTTGCCGACCGCGCCGCGCGTCATGCGCGTGTCGGCGTCGACCGTCATCACATATTCGATGTCCTGCGGCAGCGGGTCCGCGGGTGCGAAGAACGTCGTGTCATGGTCGCCGCGCAGCAGCGTGTTCAGCTCATGCAGCTTGCCGCGCTTGCGCTCCCAGCCCATCCAGCAACTCTCGGCCTTGTTGTAGAGCCGCCGGCGGTGCAGCAGGTAGAAACGCGCATGGCCTTCCTTCGGATAGCGGGCATTGAGCGCCGCGATCAGTTCGTGGGCGTGCTCGAGGAGAGCCAGATCAGCCGCGCTTTGCTCCGTCTGACTGTCGGACCAGTCGGACAGCACGGCGAAATGCAATTCCCCCCCCATGTTTGCGAGGTAGTGCACTTCGAGATTGCGGACGGCTTCTTCGACATCGTCGCGGCTGCCGAACAGGACCGGCGCAACCACAAGCGTTCGCGCATACGCTGGAACGCCGTCCTTGTAGTCATAGCCGATCAGCCGCGTCGGCTTGACGAAGGTCGAGACCAGCGTGTTGAACAGGCCAACGGCCGCCTCGCTCGCCGGAAACGCAAAAAGCGCGACCAGCAGCATCACCGCCCCTGTCGAAAGCCCGTAGTCGGCCAGCGCCACCGCACCAGCAGCGAGCAGCAGGCAGGTCACCAGCGCCACCGGCACGACGACACCCAGCCAGTCGCTCTTGCGGTAAATGCGATGGAGCCTCTCACCGAACGACGGGGTGTAACCCAGCGCACGCTCGAACTCCTGTCGCCGCGGCCCGACGAGAAAGCAGCCTGCATCGACGCCGGCGCCGCCGTTCGAACGGCATTCGCCCGCCGTCTCGGCCATGGCGACAGCCTGCAGAGCAACCTCGTGCTCCTCACGCCCCGAACGTTTCGCCAGCTTTTCGACGGCGCCGCGATAGGCGTCGCGGGATGCAAAGTCCAGCTTCTCGAAATCCGTCCGATCGCGCAGCAGGCGGTCGATATGGCTGACCTCCTCGAACCATACCGTCCATTCCGTGTCGTCGATCAGGCGCAGGCCCTTGATGATGTTGCCGGTAGTGACGTTGCCCGAAGACAGGTTGGCGTGCTCGCCGAGCGTGATCTCCTCGGCGTCGCTGCCGGCCGCTTCCAGTTCGCCCTCCAGCCATGCCAGCGCCTTGCTGGAAACCTGCGAGCCGTCGCGCAGGCGATGGAGTAGTTGTGTCGCGAATGTGCGGTCGCGGGCCTGCTGCGCATAGGCGCGCAGGATGTCGACGTCCTCACCGCCCGGAACCAATGCCAGCTTGTCGGCCACCTGATTGGCCAGCACACGCATATCGCGCGCCTTGGCGACGCGAACCGCCAGCCGTCTCAGATTCTCCACCAGCACGAAGCGCAGCAGCGACGGCAGCGCCCAGAGCTCGCCGATGCGCAATGGCTGCACTTCCTGGAAACCGTCGACCAGCGCGCGGAAGCCGTCGACCGAGACCTCGCTGTCGGACTGCGCCACGTAGAGCCATGCAATCGCCAGCACGCGCGGCACGCGCAGGTCCGGCATTTCGGGTAGCTGGCGATAGAAGCGCCGGGGCAGGTCGCGGCGGATGGCGGCGATCGCCTGTTCGATGACGTGCGAATTGTCGAGCAGCCAGTTTGCGGCCGGCGTCACGCTCTCGCCATCGAGTTGCGCACGGTTCAGTACATGGACGACGGAGCGGATGCGCTCGGCGCTGTCCTTCGTACGGTCGCGCGGCTCGAAGGGCTCGATATCCTCGATATGTTCCCTGGCACCCCGCGCCAGCGCCGCGCCGAGCCGGCGCAGATCGCCGTGATGTGCAAAAGGAGAGCGGATAGGCAGATCGCCCCCGCGAAACGAAAGCTTGTTGTCAGACCGAAGTGTCGGGTCTGCATGAACATTCATTGGGTATGAGCCCCCGGATGGGATTTCGACTTCCCGGCTGCCAGCCAGACGTGTGCGGGATGCTCTTAAACCGATTATTGAGGCGATAGTTCCACGGGAGTTTCACTCTGCTCAAACACATTATGTTGCAGCGCGAAACAACAGGCGGACAAGGTGTCCCACGCCCACCGTCCTTACAATGTCGACCGTCACTTTAATCTTCCGTGGCCCAGTATTTCCGCATGGCGTCCCTGCAGCGTCACGGGAGCCAAGTCAGCTTCAGATGCCTTGTCCGAGGCATCGGCACAGGCGCAGATGCAGCATCCATAAGACAGTGAACGCTTCATTAAAGCTTTAACTGTTTAAGGTTGATCTGAAGAGTTCATCTGCGGCGAGGGGCCCCAATGATAAGTCTTTTCAGATCTTCGATCGTCTACCAGAGCGTGGCGGTCACCGTAGCGCTCATTTTTCTGACAACCGCCGCCATTGTCGGCGTCATGCACCACAATCTCAGGGCATCGGTGCTGCACGATGCGTCGAGCGATGCACGCGACGCCGCCCGCACTATGGCCGTGCTGGCCGGCGTGTCGCTTTATGGTCTCAACGTTGAGATCGATGGCGAACAAATAGCCGATCTCACGGCAACAAGCATACCGCCAATCGCCAATCACGACCTCGTCGACCGCACCGCGAACGCCATCGCCGGTGTCGCGACCGTGTTCCAGACGCAGGACAACGAGTATCGCCGGGTCTCGACCAACGTCCTCAAACAGGACGGAAGCCGCGCTGTCGGCACCACGCTTGCGCCGGACCATCCGGCACAGGCATTTCTTGCCAAAGGCGAGGCCTATTACGGAGAGGCCGTTCTGTTCGGGAAGGCCTATATGACGGGTTATGTGCCGGTGAAGAACGAGGCCGGGGCCAATGTCGGCATCCTGTTCATCGGCATTCCCATGGAGGTTTATTTCGCCAAGATCGACAGCATGCTGTTGCTGCTGACCGGCGTGGGCGCGGTGTGCCTGCTGGTCTTCGGTGCCGTGGCGTTCTTTGCGATGCGGGCGCTCATCAGGCCCATGGCGACGCTGACCGACTCGGTTCACCGACTGGCTTCCGGCGACATGACCGCCGAAGCGCCCTACCAGGACAGGCAGAACGAGTTCGGCGCGATCGGCCGGGCGCTTGCCGTGTTCCGCGACAACGCGCTTCAGAAGGAACGCGTCGAGGGCGAAAGCGCCCGCCAGCGTTCGGCGTCGGAAGTGGAGCGCACCCGTAACGACGAGGAAAAACGCCAGATCGAGGCCGAAATCGCGGAAGCCGTCGACGCTCTTGGCGCATCGCTGTCAGCGCTCGCGCAGGGCGACCTGTCGCAGCGGATCGACACGCCCTTCACCGGCCGGCTCGAGCAGGTTCGCAACGACTACAACGCTTCTGTGGCGACACTTCGCGAAACGCTCGGCGAAATCCGGCAGAACGCGAGGGCGATCAATTCCGGTTCGGAAGAAATCCGCAACGCCGCCGACGACATGTCGCGGCGTACCGAGCGGCAGGCTGCTTCCGTTGAGGAAACCGCTGCCGCGCTTGAAGAAATCACGGCGACCGTTCGCGATTCATCGCGCCGTGCAGAGGAGGTCGGCGCCCTGGTATCACGCGCCACCGAAGATGCCCGCGTCTCCGGCGAGACCGTGCAGAAGGCGGTTCACGCCATGACGCAGATCGACGCCTCTTCGCGCGAGATTTCCAGCATCATCGGCGTCATCGACGAGATCGCGTTCCAGACCAACCTGCTGGCGCTGAACGCGGGGGTCGAAGCGGCACGTGCAGGGGAGGCCGGCAAGGGCTTCGCGGTGGTCGCCTCCGAAGTGCGCGCGCTGGCACAGCGCTCGGCCGAGGCCGCCAAGGAGATCAAGGCGCTCATCATGACCTCGGCGCAACAGGTGCAGTCGGGCGTCCAACTCGTCGGTGATACCGGCACGTCGCTGGACTCGATCGTCCGGGAGGTTGCCGAGATCAACGATCACATCGCGGCAATCGTGACCGCCGCTCGCGAGCAGTCGACCAGCCTCGCCGAGGTCAATTCCGCCGTGAACACGATCGACCAGGCAACGCAGCAGAACGCCGCCATGGCCGAGCAGTCGACGGCGGCCAGCCACTCGCTGGCACGCGAGGCGCACTCGCTCGAGGCCCTCGTCGCACGCTTCTCGCTCGATGCCCACGAGGCCGCAGGTGCGGAGCTGGTCATGCTGCGCAATCCGCTGCACGCCGCCGGCAACGCCATGCGGCAGGCCGACAACGAAGACGCCGCCACTGCGGTCGGACACCGCTAGCGAGCGGCTCGCCACACCCTCCTTGATCGAACTCCAAGGCCGGCTGAAAAGCCGGCCTTCGTCGTTTTCGTTGCGGCAACACATATTCATTAGACTTTAGTTGAACATGATGCGCGGAACGGTTCGTAACCCGCGTCACCGGGCAAGCGACGTATTTATACCAACTTGCCTTCCCCGCATCCTTGTGCATGGTTCTGGCAGACGCGGCGACAGACCGCATCGGCCGGCAAACGGCCAGAGCGCTTCCCGGGAGGAGGGCTCATCACAAAGAACACGCCGGAAAGGCGCGAGCGATGAGTGTGAGGAACGTATGAGTGACGGCGTCATTCTGGCCGCTGAGAATCTGACCAAGGAATTCAAGGGCTTCTTTGCCGTCGAAGACGTCAACCTCAGTGTTCGGCGCGGGCAGATTCACGCATTGATCGGCCCGAACGGCGCCGGCAAGACCACCTGCTTCAACCTGCTGACGAAGTTCCTGTCGCCGACCAGGGGCAAGATCACCTACAAGGGCGACGACATCACATCCATGTCTTCGGCCGACATCGCGCGGCTCGGGCTGGTGCGCTCGTTCCAGATTTCGGCGGTGTTCCCGCACCTGACCGCGCTGGAAAACGTCCGCATCGCCCTGCAGCGCAAGCGCGGCGACAGCTTCGATTTCTGGCGCTCGCAGAAGGTGTTGGCGGCCTTTGACGACGAGGCCCGCGCGCTGCTCGCCGATGTCGGCCTTTCCGAATTCGAGACCGTCAACGCCTCCGATCTGTCCTACGGCCGCAAGCGGGCGCTGGAGATCGCAACGACGCTGGCGCTCAATCCCGAGATGCTGCTGCTCGACGAGCCGATGGCGGGCATGGCGCAGGAAGACGTCGAGCGTATCTCGGCGCTCATCAAGCGCATTTCCGCCAACCGCACGATCCTGATGGTCGAGCATAATCTGTCGGTGGTGGCGAACCTGTCTGACACCATCACGGTACTGGCGCGCGGCAAGGTGCTGGCCGAAGGAGACTATGCCACCGTGTCCAAGGACGAACGCGTGATCGAAGCCTATATCGGAGCGGGACATGGCTGAGGCAGCTTTGGCAACGAACCCACAGGCCGAAGCCGGATCGCCGCTTCTCTCGGTCCGGGGGCTGGAAGCCTGGTATGGCGAGAGCCACGTTTTGCACGGCATCAGCTTCGACGTGCGGTTCGGCGAGGTGGTGACGCTGCTTGGCCGAAACGGCGCCGGCAAGACGACGACGCTCAAGGCCATCATGGGCGTATTGCCGAAACGCACCGGCTCGGTGCAGTTCCAGGGCAAGGAGCTGATGCACGCCCCGGCGCGCTTCGTCGCCAGGGAAGGCATCGCCTGGTGCCCGGAAGAGCGCGGCATATTCTCTTCGCTCTCGGTCGAGGAGAACCTGATGCTGCCGCCGCAGGTGAAGCCTGGCGGCATGAGCCTCGACCGGATTTTCGAGCTGTTTCCCAACCTCAAGGAGCGTCTTTCGAGCCAGGGAACCAAGCTTTCGGGCGGGGAACAGCAGATGCTGGCGATCGCGCGCATCCTGCGCACCGGCGCCAAGATGCTGCTTCTGGACGAGCCGACGGAGGGGCTCGCGCCGGTCATCATCCAGCAGATCGGCCACACCATCGCGCGGCTGAAGCAGGAGGGCTTCACCATCATTCTGGTGGAGCAGAACTTCCGCTTCGCCTCCACGGTGGCGGACCGGCACTATGTCGTCGAGCAGGGCAAGGTGATCGACATGATCCCCAACGACCAGCTCGAAACCAATATCGACAAATTGCACTCCTATCTGGGCGTGTGAGGGAGAGAAGGCGCGAAACGCGCCGCAATCGGAGGAGAAGGAAATGAAAAGCAGATTCGTCCTTGCCGCACTGGCAGGTGTGCTCATGTCGGGAACGGCCTACGCCACAGACGTCAAGATCGGCGTCATGAACGACCGCTCCGGCATCTATGCAGACATCGGCGGCGAAGGTTCCGTGATCGCCGCAAGGCTTGCGGTCGAAGATTTCGACGCGGCCTCCAAGGGCATCAATGTCGAGATCGTGTCGGCGGACCATCAGAACAAGCCGGACGTCGGCTCCAACATCGCACGTCAGTGGTACGACACCGAAGGCGTCGACGTGATCGCCGACGTTCCGACCTCGTCGGTGGCGCTCGCCATCAACGAGATCACCCGCGAGAAGAACAAGATCTTCCTCAATTCGGGTGCTGCAACGTCCGATCTGACGGGTGCGGCCTGCTCGCCCAACACCATCCACTGGACCTACGACACCTGGCAGCTCGCGCATGGCACCGGCGGCGCCATGGTGGAGAACGGCGGCAAGACCTGGTTCTTCCTGACCGCGGACTATGCCTTCGGCCACGCTCTGGAGCGTGATACCTCGGCAGTGGTCAAGGAGGCCGGTGGCGAGGTGATCGGCTCGGTCAAGACGCCGTTCCCCGGCACAGACTTCTCGTCGTTCCTTCTGCAGGCACAGGCGTCCGGTGCGCAGGTGATCGGCCTTGCCAACGCCGGCGGCGACACCGTCAACTCGATGAAGCAGGCGGCCGAGTTCGGCATCACGCAGGCCGGTCAGGCTATCGCCGGCCTGCTGGTGTTCATCAACGACGTCCATTCGCTGGGTCTCGACGTGGCCCAGGGCCTTGTGCTGACGGAAAGCTTCTATTGGGACATGAATGACGGCACCCGCGAGTGGTCGGCCCGCTTCGAGGAGCAGACGGGCAACAAGCCGTCGATGATCCAGGCCGGCGTCTACGGCGCGGTTCTCCATTACCTCAAGGCGGTCGAGGCGGTCGGCAACAAGGAAACCGAGGCCGTCATGGCCAAGATGAAGGAGATGCCGACCGACGATCCGCTGTTCGGCAAGGGCGTGGTTCGGCAGGACGGCCGCAAGATCCACGACTCCTACCTGTTCCGCGTGAAGACGCCCGACAAGTCGGAAGGCGAATGGGACCTCTACGAGACGGTCGCCACGATCCCGGCCGAGAAGGCATTCCGTCCGATCGAGGAAGGCGGCTGCGAATTCGTCAAGTGACGTAACGCTTCGCGAGGGAGGCGCGCGACAGGCGCGCCTCCCTTCTCATACGGCAGCAGGTACCCAGATGTTCGAACTTCTCGGCATTCCGCCTCAGGCGCTTTTCGGCCAGCTCTTGCTCGGGCTGATCAACGGCTCGTTCTACGCCATCCTCTCTCTCGGGCTGGCGGTGATTTTCGGCTTGCTGAACATCATCAACTTCACTCACGGCGCGCAGTACATGCTGGGTGCGTTCGTCACCTGGATGCTGCTCAACTATCTCGGCGTGAACTACTGGTGGTCGCTGCTGATCGCGCCGGTCGCGGTCGGCATTACCGGCGTCATCCTGGAACGACTGTTCATCCGGCGACTATATCACCTCGACCATCTTTACGGGCTGCTCCTCACATTCGGCCTGGCGCTCATCACGACCGGCATCTTCAAGCAAATCTTCGGCGTGTCCGGCCTGCCCTACCAGGCGCCGCCACTGCTCTCGGGCGGACATAATCTCGGCTTCATGTATCTGCCCAATTCGCGCGCATGGGTCATCATCGCCTCGGCGGTCGTGTGCCTGGCGACATGGTTCGTGATCGAGAAGACCAAGCTCGGCGCCTATCTGCGCGCCGCGACGGAGAACCCGACGCTCGTCGGCGCGTTCGGCGTGAACGTTCCGCTCATGATTACCCTCACATACGGCTTCGGCGTAGCGCTGGCCGGCTTTGCAGGCGTGCTGGCCGCGCCGATCTACGCGATCAATCCGGTGATGGGCGAGAACCTCATCATCGTCGTCTTCGCCGTGGTCGTCATCGGCGGCATGGGTTCCATCCTCGGCTCAATCGTCACCGGCTTCGGGCTCGGGCTCATCGAGGGCCTGACGCGCGTCTTCTACCCCGAAGGCTCGGCGGTGGTCATTTTCGTCATCATGGCCCTGGTGCTGCTGGTCAAGCCGGCCGGGCTCTTCGGGAGGACCGCCTGATGGCCGCCACCACGGAAGCAACCGGCGGACCGGTCGTCGCCCAGCAGACGGCGGGCGGCATGCCTGCCCACCACATCGCGATCTTCGCAGGCCTGCTGGTGCTGCTGATCGCCGCGCCGTTCTTCTTCTACCCGATCTTCATCATGAAGATCCTGTGCTTCGCGCTCTTTGCCTGCGCCTTCAACCTGCTGCTCGGCTATGGCGGGCTGCTGTCCTTCGGCCATGCCGCCTATTTCGGGATGGCGAGTTATGTCTGCGCCCACGCCGCCAAGGTCTGGGGGCTGACGCCAGAACTTGCCATCATCTGCGGCACGCTGGTTGCCGGGGTGCTCGGCTTCCTCATCGGTTCGCTGGCGATCCGCAGGCAGGGCATCTATTTCGCGATGATTACGCTCGCCTTCGCGCAGATGGTCTACTTCTTCTCGCTGCAGGCCGAGTTCACCGGCGGCGAGGACGGCATCCAGGCGGTGCCGCGCGGCCATCTCTTCGGCCTCATCGATCTGCGCTCGCAGGAATCGCTGTATTTCCTGGTACTGGCGATCGCCTTCGCGGGGATCCTGCTCATCTACCGCATCATCCACTCGCCGTTCGGGCAGGTGCTGAAGGCGATCCGCGAGAACGAGCCGCGCGCGATCTCGCTCGGCTATCGCGTCAACCGCTACAAGCTCGCCGTCTTCGTGCTGTCGGCGACGCTGGCCGGCCTTGCCGGCGCCACCAAGGCCATCGTCTTCCAGCTCGCCTCGCTCACCGACGTCTACTGGACAATGTCCGGCGAAGTCGTTCTGATGACGCTGCTCGGCGGCATGGGCACCGTGTTCGGGCCGATCGTGGGTGCTGCGGTAATCGTCACCATGCAGAACTACCTTGCGACCTTCGGTGCCTGGGTGACCATCATCCAGGGCCTGATCTTCGTGGTCTCGGTGATGCTCTTCCGCGAAGGCATCGTCGGCGTCATCTCGAAATGGACCCGGAAGCCGCTGTAAGCGGCTTCCGTCCATGCCGCGACCCTGCTCAGGCGAGCCAGCGATCCAGGTTTTCGCGCACGAACGCATCGTCGTTGAGTTCGGGATAGTCGCGCATGATGCGCGCGAGTTCCTCTTCCTGGCCCGGCCCCATCGTCTCGTCCGGGTTCAGGCACCAGATGCCCTGCAGCAGCCCCTGCCGGCGCAGCACCTCGTGAATGGCGGCGATGCAGCCCGCGAAGTCGTTGCGCACGTCGAACAGCACGCCGTTGGCATCCGTGGTGCGCGCATCCAGCTCCAGCCATTCGGCGGTTGACCGCTCGTCGGCGCGTTCGTGAATGTCGGCCAGCAACTCGACGGCTCGTCTGGTCCACACGGCCCAGTGGCCGAGCAGGCCGCCCTTGATGCGCACGCTGACCGGCTTGCCGTCGCGCTTGAACGTAAACTTGGTCATCAGGTCGGCGACGATATGGTCGTCATTGCCGGTGTAGAGCGTGATGCGGTCCTCGGCGCCGGCGTCGACCACCGCCCGCACCACGTCGAGCGTGCGATAGCGATTGAAGGGCGCCATCTTGATGGCCACCACGTTCTCGATCTCGGCAAAGCGCCGCCAGAACTCGTAACGCAGCGTCTGCCCGCCGACGGCCGTCTGCAGGTAGAAGCCGATCACCGGCATGACCTCGGCGACGGCGCGGCAGTGGGCGACCAGCTCGTCCTCGCTGGCGTCCCGCATCGCCGCGAGCCCAAGCAGAACCGCATGATAGCCCTTGGCGCGCGCCAGCGCGGCCTCGCGCACCGCCTGCTCCGTGCGCCCGATCGCGCCGGCCACCATGAAGGGCTGGCTCGCATGGCCCGCGGCTTCCTCCGCCGCCAGCGAAAGCACCGGGTCCAGCAGGCCATGGTCGCGGATTTCGAACTGCGTTGTGTGAACACCGACCGCCATTCCGATCGCGCCCGCATCGAGATAGTAGCGCGACAGCGCGCGCTGATGGCGCTCGTCCAGCTTGCGCGAGGCGTCGAGCGCCAGCGGATGCGCGGGGATGACGCCGCCCTTGCGGAGTGCTGCGAGCGGGGTGGCGGGGATATCGTTGATCTTCATGGATTTGCTCTTGATGTGGAAGGCGTCCCGTCGACGGGCCGCAGATAGCCGAGGATGACGTCGATCACATGCCGGCGACGATCCGCCAGCACTTCCGGCGTCTTCGGCAGGCCGAAGATCGCGGAAAGGGTCGGGCGATTGGCGATGAAGAAATAGCAGATGCTCGCGATCGAGATGTAGAGCTGCACCGGGTCGACACCGGTGCGAAAGACGCCGTCGCCCTCCCCCCGCTTCAATATCTCCTCGATCAGCGCGACGAGCGGGCTGTTCAGGTCCCGCGCCTTGGCCGAATGCGCGACATGCACGCCGCCATGCAGGTTCTCGTCGTTGATGAGCTTGATGAATTCGGGGTGCTGGCTGACATAGTCGAACGAGAAGCCGATCAGCTCGCGCATCGCCTCCACCGGCGGCTTGTGCGCCAGGTCGAGCTGTCGCTCCGCCAGCCTGATGTTCTCGTAGGTCTTTTCCAGCACGGCGCTGAACAGCGCCTCCTTGCTGCCGAAATAGTGGTAGATCAGCGCCTTGTTGCAGCGGGCGCGCGTAGCGATCTGGTCGATGCGGGTGCCGGTCAGGCCCTTCTTGGCGAATTCCTTCACCGCGGCCGTGAGGATGCGCGCGCGCGTTGCCACCGCATCGCGCGTCTGGCGCGGCGCCTCCTTCACCGTCTTGCCCGCCGGGACGTCCTTGCCGGACGTCCCGTCCGCATCAGTATTTGCCATCTCGAACCTCGAAATGCGTCGGCTTGTCGAGAGACTTGCCGCCCCCTTGCATCCATTTTGCGGTCCAGTCGATCAGCCGGGGCAACGGAACCGAGGGGTACCCATGCAGCGACTGCTGCAGGCTCGTGTCCACGATCCATGCCTTGCCCTGCTCCTCGCCTTCGAAGACCGGCGTACGCCCGAAGCGCTCCCCGAACTTCTGCGCAAGCCGGCGCACGCTGACAAGCTCCGGACCCGACAGGTTGAGCACGAAAGGCGGCGTTCCTGCTTGGGCGAGCGACTGGAGCGCGATGTCGTTGGCGTCGCCCTGCCAGATCACGTTGCAATGGCCGCTGCTCACCTGCACCGGTTCGCCGGCGAGTACGGCGCGCGCGACGTCGTGCAGCACCCCGTAGCGCATGTCGATCGCGTAGGAGAGACGGATCAGCGAGACCCGGGCACCGTGGACGCGTGAGAAGTGCTCGAACATGCGTTCGCGCCCGACGCAGGAATTGGCGTATTCGCCGGGCGGGTCCAGCGGCAGATCCTCGCGCGCGCCCTGCCCCGCTATGTCCACGAAGGGATAGACGCAGGCGGTCGAGAACACGGCGATGCGCGACTGCACGAAAGCTTCGGCGACGATCGCCGGCACATGCACGTTCATCGCCCAGGTCAGCGACTCATTGCCCTCGGACCCGAACTTTCGGCCGGCCATGAAAACGACATTCTCCGTGCGTTCGAGGCCGTCGACCGCGTTGCGGTCGAGCAGGTCGCACTCGACCGTCTCGATATCCCAACCCTGCAGCTTCTCCTTCAGGCCCGCCTCGGAGAAGCGGGCGACGCCGATGACGCGCTTTTCGGGCGCGGCGCGCTTGGCCATGCGTGCCAGCGTCGGCCCCATCTTGCCGCCGACGCCAAGGATGGTGATGTCTCCGTCGATGCTGCGCAGCGACGCGACGAGCTGCTCGCTCGGCCGCGACAGCAGCTCCTCCAACTCTTCCTCGGTGCGGATTTCGGACGGGATGGTCTGGTCCATTTCAGTCTCCTCGCCGGCTCAGTCTGCCGGTCTTGCGTTAAGCATGGCGAACGTCCAGTCAGCCGGAGCGATGCGCTTGCCGAGATCGGGGGTGAGCGCGCAGCCGAGGCCGGGCACCTGCAGCGACGCGATGCCGAGATGGCCATCGCGCACTGCGAGTTGCGCGCCCTGGCGCGTTTCCTCGTAGAGGTCGGGATGCGCGTTCAGCGCCGCATCTGCCTCGGCGCGCGGCAGATGGTCGAGCCCGTGGAAATAGTGGTGCCCGTTGCGCTCCACATGCGTGATGCCAAGCGAGGCGACCACCGCGAGATCCGCCTGCAACGACACGGCCGGCAGGCATGTCAGGTCTTCGGCCGACTGGAAATAGCCGTTCGGTTCGCCCGACGCGCCGTTGTGGTGCGCCACCAGCATCGCGTTGAGCAGCGACCGCACGACGCCCTTGCAGTTCTTGTGGCTGACGCCGCGATAGCCCAGCGCGATGGCGTCGCGGAATGCGCCTGTCCAGCCGTCGGCCTCGTCTATCAGCAGCGGCTTGCCGATGGCCGCCAGCGCGTCCGCCCCCAGCAGCCCGTCGAGCGCGACCGAGCGCTCCAGCGGCTGTTCCACGAAGAGGATCGAACGGTAGAGCTCGTCCAGCGCTGAACGCGAGCGGATCGCCTCCATCAGGCCGGCGAAATCGTCGAGGCGCTTGTACTGCTCGTTTCCGTCGAGCGTGATCGGGAACTGTCCGCCGATCTGCATCAACAGCCCGGCTATCTTCTCGAGACGCGCGATGTCGGCATCGGCGTTGCCGCCCACCTTGATCTTGAGATAGCGAACGCCGTCATGGCGCAGATAGTCAGCCAGCGTCTCCGGCAGGCCGTCGCCGACGCGCTGAGCCGGATCGAGGTCGGCGCCATCGATCGGATCGACCAGCCCGATCGTGTGGCGCAGGCCAAGCCGCTTCAGCGGCGTGGCCGGCAACACATCGGCAAGCGACATGCCGCCCAGCTCGGGGAAGACCTGCGCCGGGCGCAGCCCGAGGGCATCGCCGCGGATGCACTCGTGGAAGGTCAGCCCGAGCGAACGCGCGATGCCGTCGATCAGCGCGCGTTCGATCATCGACACGCCGAACGAGGCGCCAAGACGATTGAAGCCGGCGTCGAGCGCGCGCCGTTCGACCTCGCCGTCCAGCGCCCGCCAGATCTCGAACAGCGTGCCCGAAGGCAGGTCGCGCGCGATCTTCGCTGCTTCCTGCACCACCCAGAGCAGGTCGGCGACATTGTCGGCCGGCGTCTTTTCCGGTCGCTTGTCGAACCATTTGTAGGCAAGCAGGTCGGACGCGTAGCCCACGGCGCGCCGGCCGTCGATGCTGAGCTCGATTTCGAGCGTGAGCGCCGCGGCCGCCTCCATGGTGACCACGCCGAAGCGGAAGGGCATGCGGGCAAATGCATTGTCGATGCCGAACCGCGCCTCGCCGACCTTGATTGCTGGCGCGTTCATGGCGTCCTCTCAGTTTGTTCCAGAAGCCCGTTGAGATAGCCCAGCGCCATTGCGGCAGCCGTTGCTCCGTCCGGGTGATAATCAAAGGGCTCGACCCCGACGACGCCCTTGTAGCCGCCATCGACCAGCGCGCGCATCACCGGCAGGAAGCCGTGTTCTCCCTGTCCCGGTGCCCGGCGGTTGGTGTCGTTGACGTGAACGTGCCGCAGCAGGCCGGTCGACAGATGCCGCCGGATCAGCGCGCCGGGTTGTTCCGTCTCGCCAGCCCAGGCGGCCGACGTGTCTATCATCGTCGCGAGATGCGGCGACCCGACCGCGCGCACGATCGCCGCCGCCTCGTCGATATTGGTGACGAAATCGGTCAGCTCCGGGGACAGCGGCTCCAGGCAGTAGACGACGCCGGCGCGCTGCGCGGCTTCCGCCGCGCGGGCCAGCACAACGGTCGCGTTGTCGCGCGCCGACTGTGGGCCGCTTGCATCGGCAACCCGCCGCTGGTCCGGCGAGCCGTGAACGAGAACCTCGCCGCCGAGGTCGGCGCAGAGTTCGATCATCGCCTCGATATGAGCGACCGTGCGCGCCCGCAGGGCCGGGTCCCCTGTCGTGATCGACAGGCCCTTCGGCACCGTCAGCAGCCAGTGCAATCCGGTGATGGCGATGCCTTCCCGCTCGGCCGTGCGCCGCAAAGCTCGACGCTTCGCGAGACCCAGGGACGCCGGCTCCGGGTCGAGCGTGAACGGCGCGAGCTCCAGCCCGTCATAGCCCAGTGCGGCCGCCAGCGCGCATTGGCGCACGAAAGGCAGCTTGCCGAGCACCTCGTTACAGAGCGAAATCCGGAACCGCCTCATCCCGGCAACCTGACATGAAAGACGGTGGTGAAGACGTAATGGATGATGAAGGCGGCAACCAGCGACAGGGCGAGAGCCCATCCCGCAAGCACCGGCAAGCCCATCCGGCGTTGCGGGTTCAGCCACTCGGCTCCCACGGTAAACACGAAGACGAACAGCGTCGTCGCGGCAATGAAAGGTATCCGGCCGAACAGCGCACCGCCGTAGATGACCACCGTTGCTATCGTGAACAGGGTGCGCTTGACGCTGCCTTCGGGCCATACGCCAATCGGCAACGGCTCAGCCGAGCCGCGGCCTGCGAGCGCGCGGAGCACGAGCATCAGGCCCAGCACCGCGATGACGAAGCTGACGATGCCGGGCGTCAGGCCGGGCACGGTGAACGGGTCGGCGTTGCGCGCCTCGAAACGCGGCATCCGCAAGGCTTCGACGAAACCCGCGATGCCGACCACCGAAACGATCAGCCCCGATATCAGGTCGGTGCGCATGACCTTGTCCACCTTCATGCGGCATCTCCTACCGGTTCGAGCTGGCGCGTGCGGCTCGCGCAGGCCTCCAGCCCCTCGATCACGCGCGCCATTTCCAGCGCGCCTTCATGCGGGTCGCACATCACCGGCCCGCCGCGATCGATCGCGTCGACGAAGATCGCAAAGCTGTGGGCAAGCAGGGATACCGGCGTCACCCCGATCGCGGCCTCGCTCGTCAGGCCTTGCGGCATGACGTCGAAGCCGCCTGGCGAACGGCGATATTCGACGATGCCGTGGAACAGCCGGTTGGCGTTGAAATCGAGCACCAGATTGCCCGTTGATCCCACCAGCCTCAGGCACTTGCTGGTCATCGCGCCGGGCACGAAGCCGTCTTCGGCGAGCCCACTGGCCAGCACACCGAGCCTCAAGCGGCCTTCGATGCCGTTGCCGAATGCGAGATCGATGCGAATATCGTCGACAACTGCCGGATCGAGGTGCCGAGCGAACGCAGCGTCGACCGCACTGACCGGAGCGTCAGCGAAATGGCGCATCAGGTCGATGAAATGCACGCCGTCGTTTTCGATGAGTGACGAATCCGCCCGCATCCGCTTCCAGCCGGAGAAATCACCCTCCATCAACAGCAGCTTGCCGATGGCGCCTGCCGCGAGCAGGTCGCGTGCGCGCCGCACGAGCGGGTGGCACCGCAGCACGAGGCCGATCTGAACCGGCACGGTTCCGGCCGCCTGCGCGAGCGCCTGCGCCTCGCCAAACGAGCGCACGGCGGGCTTTTCCAGCAATACCGGCTTGCCGAGCGACAATGCCTGCAGCGCCAGCGGAAGATGATGAACCGGCGGCGCGACGACATCGACAATATCGGCCTGCGGTATCAGCGTCGCAGGGTCCTCGGCAACCGCTGCCGGTTCGACACCGCTTGCAATCGCCTCACCACGCGCCGCCTCCGACGGGTCGCTCACCATGAGCCGAACCGAGGGGTCGCAGACGCGCCACGCCTTCGCATGCAGGGCGCCGAAGGCCCCGAAGCCGCAGATCAGGACGGAGCGCCGCGCGTCAGCCATCGGCGCGTCTCCCTTCGAGCAGCCGCACTTTCGCCTGGCCCAGCATGCGCCGCACCGGCGGCAGCGCCAGCACGATCATCAGCAGCACCAGGAGTGCGATGACGGCGCTGATCGGCCGCGTGACGAAGGGTATCGGATCGCCCTGGGTGAGCGAAAGGCTGCGCCGGAAGTTGTTGTCGAGGATCGGTCCCAGCACCACGCCGAGGATCATCGGCGCGATCGGGAAACCGGTCTCGCGCATCAGGAAGCCGATGAGGCCGAAGCCGATCATCACCCAGACGTCGAACAGGCGCCCGGCAATCGCGAAGGAGCCCACGGTGCACAGGACGAAGATGATGCCCATCAGCCATTCGCGCCGCACCTTGAGGATCAGCAGCAGCGGGCGCGTCAGGAGAAGCCCCAGAACGAGCATCGCCACACTCGCCCAGAACACCATGGCCACGACCGAATAGAAGAAATCGGCCTGCGTAATCATGATCAGCGGACCGGGGCGAAGACCATGGATTACCATTGCGGCCAGCAGCACGGCGGCGGGCGCGGAACCGGGGATTGCCAAGGTGAGCACCGGGATCAGCGCGCCGGGCACGGCGGCGTTGTTGCCCGTCTCGGCCGCCAGCAGGCCGTCAGTCGAGCCCTTGCCGAAGTCGTCGGGCGTCTTCGAAGCGCGCTTGGCGGCCGCGTAGGAGACCCACGCCCCCATATCCTCGCCGACGCCGGGCACCACGCCCATGAAGGTGCCGATCACGCCGGATCGCAGCCAGGTCCGCACATATCTGAACGATTTCAGGGCAGACCGCAGCACGCCGCCGACCTGCGAGGCGACCAGCGTCGTCGCCTCCTGCCGCATCACCACGAACACCTCCGCGCAGCCGAATGCGCCGACGAGGACGGGCAGCAGCCCGAAACCCGCCTCAAGATCGAGGATGCCGTAGGAATAACGCGAATAGGCGTGCAGGCTTTCCTGCCCCACCATCGCGACCAGCAGGCCTAGAAAGCCCGCGATCCAGCCCTTGAGCGGATCGTCCATCGATGTGAGCTGGCCGCAAAGCACGATGCCGAAGACGGCAAGCCAGAAGAATTCGAAGGAGGTGAAGTCGAGCGCGAATTCGGCCAGCCATGGCGCGATCAGCGCGAGGCCGACCATGCCCACCATCGTGCCCAGGAAGGAGCCGGACGTCGCCACCGCCATCGCCTCGCCCGCCCGGCCCTGCTTGGCCAGCGGAAACCCGTCCAGCGCCGAGGCCGCATTGGCCGGCGTTCCGGGAATGTTGAGCAGGATGGCTGTCCTGCCGCCACCATAGATCGCACCGATATAGACGCAGATCAGCACCAGGATCGCGGTGTTCTGCTCCATGGTGAAGGTCAGCGTGGTGACGAGCGCCACGCCCAGCGTCGCCGTCAGGCCCGGTATCATGCCGACCACAATGCCGAGCAGCGTCGCCCAAAAGACGACCAGTATGTCCGCGGACATGCCGATCGCGACGACCGCGCCGAAAAATTGATTCAGACCGTCCATGAAACCGATCGCCTGGCCGTGTACCGCGGGCAAAGACTATCGCGATCCGGCGCGCAGGACGTGCCGGATCGCGTCTGTTGGATGCTTATTCGGGCTTCGGGATGCCGAACTCCGAAGGGTCGTTCGGCGCCGCGCCGCTTTCGAACTGCTGCCAGGCATTGATCGAAAGATACGGCATCGCGGCCTTGACCGCTTCCTCGCCATAGGTGGCGTTGAACAGCGCGCCGCGCTCGGCGGCGTGCGCCTTCATGACCTCGGAGCCCGCGATCTTCTCAGCCCAGATCTTGTCCATCGTGTCGAGCACCTCCTGCGGCGCGTCGGCGGGGATGAAGACGCCGAAATAGTTCGGCGCGCTCGCAATCTCCGGCAGCCATTCGGTCACCGGCGGCACCGTGCCGAAGCCTTCGAGCTCGAGCGGCTTGTCGGCCACCACGGCCAGCGGGCGCAGCCGGCCGGCGCGGATCATGTCGACCTGCTCGGTGGCGGTCGCCGCGGTGAACTGCGTCTCACCCGATACGGTCGAAATGACGGCCGGGTTGCCGCCCTCATAGACGATCTGGCGATAGTTGATGTCGGCCGCCTTCTCCAGCGTCTGCATGCTGATGGCGGTCGCGGAGGAAAGTCCGCCGGACGAAACGGTGATGGCTTCCCCGGACGTCTTCAGCGCTTCGAGAAGGTCGCCGAAATCCTTCCACTCGCTGTCGGTGCGAACGGAGATGAGGCCGGGATTGGCGACGTGCAGGTAGAGGCGCCAGTCCTCGAGCTTCGCGTCGAGCGTGCCCAGCACCGGATAGGCGCCGAGGTCGGCCACCGCGCCGGCGGCCATGGTCATGCCGTCATGCGGCGCTTCCCAGACAGAGCGGGTGCCCGTCGAGCCGGACGCGCCGGGCTGGTTGAGGATCACGACGTTCTGGCCGAGCGCTTCGGAAAGCTCGCCGGCGACGACGCGGGTGACGGTATCGGTCGATCCGCCCGCGGACCACGGCACGATGATCGTGACCGGTTCGCTGGGCTTCCAGTCCTGCGCAACGGCGGGACCGGCGACCAGAAAGGCCGCTGTCGCGGCGATGAATGCGTATGCCTTATTGCCCATTCTCGTTCCCCTAACTAACCAAACGGTTAGATAATAGGAGAGAGAATCCGCACCCGAGTCAAGAAGAAGATTCGGCGACGAAAAAGGTTCTGTGCGCAGCGTCCGTCGCACCGGCCCGCTTGCAGGCGAGATACGGGATCTGGGGACAGGCAAGGAAAGGCTGGCAAGGCAGCAGGCGCGAAGCCAAGGGCAAGCAGCGTTGCGGGCTCAGTTCACCGCTTCGACGCTCCAGCGCGCGGGGTTTCGCAGGGCTGCGATGTTTTCCACGCCGAGAAAGCCCATGGCAGTGTCCATCTCGCGCAGCATCATCGACAGGATGGCGCGCGCGCCCTCCTCGCCGCCGGCCGCGAGCCCCCAGAGCGGTAACCGGCCCAGCATCACGCCCTGCGCGCCCAAGGCAAGATATTTCAGTGCGTCGGTGCCGCGCCGCACACCGCTGTCGGCCAGTACGGCCATGCTGTCGCCCACCGCTTCCGCGATCGCCGGCAGGCAGCTTGCGGGAGATGGCAGGCAATCGAGATTGCGCCCGCCATGCGCGGAAACGACGATGCCATCAGCGCCGACCCCGGCGGCCAGTTCGGCATCCTCAACCGACAGCACGCCCTTGACGATGAGCTTGCCCGGCCACTCGTCGCGCAGCCGCTTCACGTCATCCCAGGAGAGATCCGTCCTCAGCCGCACGGCGTCCGCAACGCTGGCGCGGGTGATGGCGCTGCGGAACTCTGGCGGATAATGACCGTAGGTCGGTACGCCTCCGGCAAGCACGTAGCGCAGCATGACGCCCAGCAGCCAGCCGGGGTGAACCGCCATGTCGGCGACGTTTCGCACGGTCGGCTTGAAGGGAATGCCGAAGCCGTTACGCTGGTTGTATTCGCGGTTGGGCGACATCTGCGTGTCGGCCGTCACCACGAGGCATTCGCAATCGCTCGCCCGCACCCGCTTCAGAAGGTCGGCGGTCAGCGCACGGTCACGCCAGACATAGAGCTGGAACCACAAAGCCGCATCGGGTGCTGCGCTGCGGATGTCCTCTATGGTCGTCACGGATTGGGTCGAGACGCAAAATGGGATGCCGAGCGATGCCGCGGCGCGCGCCAGCTTCAGTTCGCCGTCGTGTGCGACGAGGCCCGCCAGCGCGGTCGGCGCCACGACCAAAGGCGTCGGCAATCCTTTGCCGAAAAGCGTCGTGCCGATATCGCGGCTCGCATGGCCGGACAGCACCGAAGGCCGCAGCGTCACCGCATCCAGCGAGCCGCGCAGGCGCGTCAGGGCCTGCTCGTCCTCGGTGCCCCTGTCGATATATTCGTACAGGCCGCGCGGCAGTCTGCGCCGCGCTTTTTCGCGGTAGTCGGCTGCGTTCAACAGCATCGAAGGTCTCTAGGAGGAGATCACCCAGATCACTTCCGCATCCTCCGGCCCCTGCGAGGTCCAGATGTGCGGCGATCCGGCATCGTAATAGAGGCTGTCGCCCGCGTTGAGGATCAGGGGTTCGTAGATCTGGCTGTGAACGACCATCGTCCCCTTGATGACGGTCACGAAAATCTCGGCATCGCTCACCGGCCAGGAGCGGTATTCCTCCGGCGACCGCGCCGTCACCCGCGTGCGGATCGGCGTCATGCGCTTGTCGAGCAGGTCGGCGCAGAGCACCGTGTTGGCGCAACTGTTCGACTGGTAGGGACGTCCTTCGTCCGCCCGTGTCACGCTGCGGCGGCCCGGCAAGCTGCGCGAAGCCTCCCGATCGTTGAGCAGCGCAACCACGTCGAGTTCGTAGCCATGGGCAACGCGCTGGAGCGTCGAGATCGTCGGCGACAGTTCGTTGCGCTCGATCTTCGACAGCGCCGATGCGGAGACGCCGGTCCGCTTGCTGGCCTGCTGCAGCGTCCAGCCCTGCTGCTGGCGAAGCTGGGCGAGCCTCGCTCCGATGTCCAGGCCGGGCACGGCCGTTTCGACATCGGGCTCAATGACTTCGGCGGGTCGGACGTTCATTGCTGGCTCCAGCCTTCCTGCTGTCTGGCTACCCGGCGGAAACCGCCAAGGCGACGCAGTCGCTTATACGATGTCCCTTCCTGTTGGGAAAGTGCGGATAGTACGCTTATCCACTATACGACATTTTTTTGCCGATCCAGCTTGACACGAAAATGTCGTTTCGTATGGTAGACAGCTAAGAGGGGCAGCCTACAAGCCCCCAGGGAAACTGCCAAAAGCATTTACATTGAGGGTGAACTTGAGCGTCGTCGGGCCTGCGCCCGCCGCGTCGGGGTCACTGTGACATTCACCACCGACAGCGGAGTTGAGGAAATGAAATCCATCATACGAAAACTGAGCGTTGTTTGCGCTGCGGCGACAATGAGCCTTGGAACCCTGATGATCGGCGCCGCCGACGCACAGACGGTCGTGCGCTTCGGCCATGTCGACGGCGAAGGCGACCTTCTCGCAAACCCGTACTGGGCCTACACCGAGGTGTTCAGCTCGATCGTCAAGTCGCACACCGGCGGGCGCTACGAGATCCAGGTCTTCCCGAACGGCCAGCTCGGCGATCTGGAATCGCTGCTCGAGCAGAATGCGCGCGGATCGCTGCAGATCGTCGGCGGCCTGAATGCCGGCCACGTCGCAGCCTACGCGCCGGCCGCGCAGGTGCTGGAGATGCCCTATACCTTCTCCACCACGGAAGTGGCGCGCGAGGTTCTCGAAGGCCCGTTCGGCAAGAAGCTCTCCGACACGGTCGCCGAGCAGAGCGGCGTGCGCATCCTGAACTACCTGCCGTCCGCGTTCCGCAACTTCTCGAACTCGGTACGGCCGATCCGTACGCCCGAGGACATGGTCGGCCTCAAGATCCGCACCCAGCAGGTTCCGATCCACATCAAGATGGTCGAGGCGCTCGGCGCGTCGCCGACCCCGATCGCCTGGGCCGAGCTTTACAGCGCGCTGCAGACGGGCGTCGTCGACGGGCAGGAAAACGCGCCCTACACGATGCTTCTGGCGAACCTGCAGGAAGTGCAGAAGTACTACACGCTGGATCACCACCTCATCAACATGCCGCTCATCACCATCAATGAGGAGTTCTACCAGGGCCTCAGCGAGGAAGACCGCGCGGCGTTCGATTATGCCGGCCGCCAGGCGACGTTCGCCATGCTCGGCATCATCGCGGCCAAGGAATCGCAGGACCTGAAGGTCATCGAGAAGGCAGGCGTGGAAATCTACCAGCCCACGGCGGAAGAGTTCCAGGCCTTCGTCGAGAAGACCCAGCAGCCGATTGCCGAAATCCTCACCGAGCAGGTTGGCGCGGAGCTCATCAGCGAGCTGCAGCAGGCTATCGCCGACGCGCAGGACTAGTCATCATGGAGCCCGCGCCTTACGCGCGGGCTCGTTCTTTTCCGCCGGACAGCCAGTGCTATCCCGGCCTCGACACTGGAGGTGGCGTTGCTCAGAACCCTCGAAAAGCTCGCAGACGTGCTGGGTTTCATTTCCTCCTTCGTTGCCCGCACAATGCTCGTTCTCGTCGCCGCGATCCTTTTCCTGCAGGTCGTGCTGCGCTACGGCTTCGGCTTCTCGCTTCCATGGCCCGAGGAAGCGGCGCGCTACCTGATGATCTGGGTGGTGATGCTGGCCGGCAGCCTGCTGGTGAAGGACGAACAGCTCGTGCGCGTCGACTTCTTCGACGGCTACTGGCCGCGCCGGCTGCTCTCGATCCGCAACGCGATCTTCCGGCTGATGCTGTGCGCGCTTCTCGCCGTGCTCGTCTGGAAAGGCTACGAAAACGCCGATTTCGGACAGCGCCGCATGTCGGCGACACTGCAGCTCAGCTTCTACTGGATCTATCTCTCCGTGCCGGTCGGCGCGGCTCTGATGCTCTTCCACATGCTGGTTCTGGCATTGCGCGACCTCGTCCGCGGCACGCCTGAAAACGATCAGCCCTCCATCCTCAAAGCCGAGATCTGAGGCACCCCCGATGGATTACACGCTTCTCGTCGTCATCGGCCTACTGCTCGTTCTCATGATCATGGGCAGCCCGGTCATTTTCGCCATCGGCTTTGCCGGCATGGCCTATTTCTTCATCAAGCCGGGCATGTCCGGCATGCTCGACATCTATGCCCACAAGTTTTTCACGGGCATGGATGTGTTCATCTGGCTCTCGATCCCGCTCTTCATCATCGCCGGCGAGATCATGACCGCCATCGGCATGACCGACCGGCTGGTGAACCTGTCGAGGCTCATGGTCGGCAGGCTTCGCGGCGGCCTTGCCTACGTAAACGTCGTCGGATCGATGATGTTTTCCGGCGTATCGGGATCGGCACTGGCCGACATCTCCGCGCTCGGCCCGGTCGAGGTCAAGATGATGGAAAAGGACGGCTACCGGAAGGATTTCGCGGCCGCGCTCACCGTCAGCTCGGCGATCCAGGGGCCGATCATCCCGCCGTCGATCCCGCTGATCATCTTCTCGGCCCTGACCAACACGTCCGTCGCAGCGCTTTTCCTTGCCGGCGCCGTGCCGGGGCTGATGCTGGGCGCTGCGCAGATGGCCGTCATCTACTATCTGGCGCGCAAGAAGGGCTTCCCGCGCAACCCGATCGAGAACCTGACGCTGGGCGTGGCCTTCCACATCTTCATGAGCGCGTTCTGGGCGATCTTCATGCCGCTGATCATTCTGGGCGGCATCATCTCCGGCATCTTCACGGCGACCGAGGCAGCCGCCATCGCTGTTGCCTATGCGCTGCTGGTGGGCGTGCTTGCCTATCGCAACCTGTCGCTCAAGGCCTTCTGGGACATCATCGACCGCGCCGCGCGCACCTCCGCCTCCGTCTATCTGATCGTCGGCTTCGCGACCATCATAAGCTGGGTTCTAGCCAATGAGCGCGTGCCCAGCGAATTGCAGGCGCTTGTGCAGGACATGCAACTAGAGCCGTGGATGCTGCTGCTGCTTCTCAACCTGTTCTTCCTCATCAACGGGTTGTGGATCGGCGATTCCGTGCAGCTCCTGCTGTTTGCGCCCCTGTTCACACCGCTGCTCGCATCCATGGGTGTCGACCCCGTGCATTTCGGGGTCATCATGGTGCTCAACGTCATGATCGGGCTGATGACGCCTCCCTACGGCCTAGCGCTCTATCTCGGCTCGACCATATCCGGGGTGCCACTCGGCGCGATCGTGCGCCAGAGCGTGCCCTTCCTCCTCTCCAACCTGGCGGTGCTGCTTGTCGTCACCTACGTGCCGGCGGTTTCGCTGACACTGCCCCGGTTGTTCGGTTTCATGTGATATTTCTGAAAGGACTTTCTGGATGGCTCTGACAAAAGACGACCTGTCGGGTCTCTTCACCGCAATCGTCACACCGTTTACGGATGACGGTTCCGTAGACTTCGACGCGCTACGCTCGCTCGTCCGCTTCCAGATCGATGCGGGTGCGACGGGCATCGTGCCGATCGGCGGCACCGGCGAGTACCCCGCTCTGTCGCGTGGCGAGCGTGCCGACATTGTGCGAGCCTGCGTGGAGGCCGCCGCCGGCGCGCCCGTGCTGCCGGGCGTGCTTGCCACCGGCTTCGCCGATGCGGTAGACGCGGGCCGCGACTTCATCGCCGCGGGCGCCAGCGGCGTGATGACGGTCACGCCATACTACGCCGCAGGCACGCAGGAAGGCATGCGCACCTATTTCCGCAACTATCGCGACGCGGTCGACGCGCCGGTGCTCGCCTACGAGATCCCGCGCCGCACAGGCGTGGCGCTCAAGGCCGAGACCATCGCGGCACTGGCCGACGACGGTTCGATCATCGGCATGAAGTGCTCGTCCTACGACATGCCGGAATTCATCGAGACCATGAAGCTCGCCGGCGACAAGCTTGCCGTGCTCAGCGGCGAGGAGCCGCTGTTCGCCACCCATGTGGCGCTCGGCGCATGCGGCGGCGTGCTCGCTTCGGCGACGGTCTATCCGCGCCACTGGATCGAGGTCTTCAAGCTCGCACGCGATGGCAAGCTCGACGCAGCGATCGCCCACCAGCAGCGCCTCGACCCGGTCGTCAAGACGATCTTCCTGGAGACCAACCCCGGCCCGCTCAAATATTACATGGGCCTTGCTGGAATGCGCGCCGGCGGCGTGCGCCTGCCCCTGACCGATCCGACGCCCGAGACGCGCGAGGCGCTCAAGGCCGCCTTTGCCGGCATGACGAAGGCAGCCGCTGCGTGAGCACGCTGATCGAGCGGCTGGGTGCGGTTCTCGGCGAGCGGGGCCTGATCGCCGATCGGGGCGAGATGACGCCGTTCGTCACGGATTTCCGTGGCCGCATGACCGGCGCGGCCGACGCGGTCGCACTGCCGGCAAGTACCGACGAGGCGGCGGCCGTCGTGGCGATCGCGCGCGAACACAACGCCGCGATCTTCCCGCTCGGCGGCAATACTGGCCTTTGCTATGCCGCCGTGCCTACGCCTGCTCCCGGACGCCCGGCAATCGTCGTCGGCATGAGCCGGATGGCGAACCTGCGCGCCATGGACCGTGCCGCCAATGTCGTGACGGTGGATGCGGGCATGACGCTTGCGCGCGTGCACGAGCTTGCAGCCGGCGAAGACCGGCAATTCCCGCTCCATCTGGGCAGCGAGGGCACCGCCCAGATCGGCGGGCTGATTTCGACCAATGCCGGCGGAACGGGCGTGCTCCGCTACGGCCCGATGCGCGATCTCGTCTGCGGCATCGAAGCGGTGCTGCCCGACGGCAGTGTCTATCGCGATCTCGACGCGCTGCGAAAGAACAACACCGGCTACGACCTCAAGCACCTGCTGATCGGCGCTGAGGGCACGCTCGGCCTCGTCACAGGGGCCGCGCTGCGCCTGCGCCAGCCCAACCGGTCGTTCGCCCATGGCTGGATTTCCGTCACCGGACCCGAGGCCGCGGTTGAGCTTCTTTCGCGCCTGCAGGATCGCTGCGGCGATGCGGTCGAAGCCTTCGAGATGCTGAACCGCGCCGAGGTCAATTGCGTGCTGCGGCACATTCCGCGCACGCGGCTGCCGTTCGAGACCACGCCGGAATGGTCGGTGATGATCGAGCTCGCCCACACCGATCCCGACGCAGACCTCGTAGCCGCGCTGGAAGAGGTGATGGCGGCGGCGCTTGAAGCCGGCCTCGCAGACGATGCGATCGTCGCGCAGAACGAGGCCCAGGCGCAGGACATCTGGCACATCCGCCACTCCGTAACCGAGGCGCACAAGATCGAGGGTGTCGGCATCGTGCACGACACCGCCGTGCGCAATTCGGCCGTGCCCGGCTTCATCGCGGCCGCCGACGAGATGTCGGCGAAGCTGTTCCCGCAGGCGCGGGTGCTCGTCGTATCCCACCTGGGCGACGGCAACGTCCACTACATCCTCATGTTCCCGCACGACTACTGGCGGGCGCTGCCGGACGGCGAGGCCAAGGCGCTCGAAGTCGAAATGGCCGTGCACGACATCGCCATGCGCTTCGGCGGTACCATCAGCGCCGAACATGGCATCGGCCGCAAGCTCACATCGGAGCTGCAGCGACTGGGCGACCCGGTGAAGCTTGCCGTCATGCGCCAGATCAAGCAGGCGCTTGATCCCGACGGCATGATGAACCCGGGCGCGCTGCTCGGCTGAGCCGACCGCGCAGCCGCCGCTCTCCTTTTGCGGATACAGACAGCATCAAGCGCCATTGCGCGCGGGGTTTCATCGGCTTCGCGCAGCAATGTTGCGCGTGCCCCGCCATTCCTGAATGTTCCGTTCCAATCCGGCTCATCGGGGTTGCCCGTTAAATATTATGGCCGTATATAGGCAGCAACTTCGATGCCATGAGGGCATCATATAGCCAGCCATTCAATAATCATTTGATATTGCTGAAGGTGCACAACCTTCATGATCCCATGCAATATTGAATGTTATTTTTGGCCATCGCTGTATTTATTTTTGGACATCGCACAATGGATTCATGAAAACCAAAATATCAGGCAAGAATTTATATAAGATATTCGGTGGCAGCGCCGAAGACGCATTGAAGCTCCTCGAAGCAGGAAAAGACAAAGACGAAATATTCGAGGCAACGGGACAGACCGTCGGCGTGAACGACGCAAGTTTCGAGGTCGCCGAAGGCGAGATTTTCGTCGTCATGGGACTTTCGGGCTCCGGCAAGTCCACTTTGGTTCGCATGATCAACGGGCTGATCAAGCCCAGCGCCGGAGAAATTCTGATTGACGGCGTCGATGTCGCCACTTGCTCGGACGAGCAGCTTCGGTGGGTGCGGCGCGAGAAGGTGGCGATGGTCTTCCAGCACTTCGCCCTCTTCCCGCATAAGACGGTCGCCGACAACGTCGCCTTTGGCCTCAAGATCAAGGGCATGCCCGCCGCCGAGCGGCGCGAGAGGGCGCAGGCGGCCCTCGATCAGGTGGGCCTCGGCGCACGTGCCGACAGCTACCCGGACGAGCTTTCCGGCGGTATGCAGCAGCGTGTCGGCCTTGCCCGCGGTCTCGCCTCGGAGCCCGAAATCCTTCTGATGGACGAGCCGTTCAGCGCGCTCGACCCGCTCATCCGCAGCGACATGCAGCAGGAGCTCATCGAGCTCCAGCGCTCGCTCAAGAAGACGATCGTCTTCATCACCCACGACCTGAACGAAGCGCTGACGCTCGGCAGCACCATCGCGATCATGCGCAACGGCGCCATCGTGCAGACCGGCAGCGCCGAAGAGATCGTCGGCAGCCCGGCCGACGATTACGTTGCCGCCTTCACCAAGGACATCGACCGGTCGCTGGTCTTCACCGCCGGCAGCGTGGCACAGCCGGACGAGGCACTTGAGCTCGCTGCAGCCGACCTGAAATCGGCGCTCGCCGCCATGGAGCGGCTGGACAGGGACGCGATCCACCTCGTCAACGACGGCAAGCCGGCCGGCATCGTAACCTATCGCGAAGCCAACGCCGCGCTGGGTCGCAAAGGCAGCACGCTTCGCGATGTCCTGAACGACGACTTCCCTGCGGCCGAGCCCGACACACGGCTGTTCGATCTCTACGAACTGGCGCAGACCGGCCTTCCGATCGCGCTCACCAATGGTGACGGACGGCTCTCCGGCATTGTCGAGCCGAAGGCGGTCTTCGCGCAGCTTTCAGCGGGAGGCGCCTGACATGATCAGCCCATCCGATTTCGACTTTCTCGCAATCCCGTTCGCCGACTGGATCAACCTGTTCGTTCGAGACTGGCTGGTGCCCAACTTCCGGCCCTTCTTCCGGTCCATGCAGTGGCCGGTGAGCCAGGTGCTGAATGGCCTGTCCACCTTCCTAAACGCCACGCCTATGCTGGTGTTTACCGCCGCGCTCGCGCTGATCGCCTGGCGTACGGCCGGACGCGGCGTCGCCATATTCACGCTGGTCGCGCTCGTCTTCATCGACCTGATCGGGCTCTGGCCCGAAACGATGACGACGCTGGCCATGGTCGTCACGGCGGTGTTCTTCTGCGTGGTGATCGGCGTTCCGCTGGGCGTGCTTGCCGCGCGCAGCGACATCTTCCAGGCGGTGCTGCGGCCGATCCTCGACATCATGCAGACGATCCCGTCCTTCGTTTATCTGGTACCGATCGTCATGCTGTTCGGCGTCGGCGTGGTGCCGGGCATCATCGCGACGATCATTTTCGCGCTGCCGCCGATCATCCGGCTCACCAATCTCGGCATCAGGAATGTGCGCCACGACCTGACGGAAGCCGCCGTCGCGTTCGGCGCGACGCCGTGGCAGTCGCTGGTGGAGGTGCAGTTTCCGCTGGCGCTGCGCACCATCATGGCCGGCCTCAACCAGACGCTGATGCTGGCGCTGTCGATGGTGGTCATCGCCGCGCTCATCGGCGCGGGCGGGCTCGGCCTGACCGTGTTCACCGGCCTCGGCCGGCTGGATGTCGGCAACGCGACGGCCGGCGGCGTCGGCATCGTGCTGCTGGCCATCATCCTCGACCGCATCAGCCAGGCGCTCGGCGAAAAACGCTCCGTGCGTACGGTCTCCCTGATGGAGACGATGCGATCCCTTTTCTCGCCGCGGCGCGACGCCGCTGCCGGCGAGTCGCAGCGGGCAGGCTGACCTGTCCCGACCGCGTCTTGCGCGGTTCCATGCCCCGTGTCCGCGCGGGGCGAAAGAAGAAAGCAAGGAGACTGACATGAACAACCATAACCTATCGCGGATCTTCGCCATGGCCCTTGCGGCCGGCACGATGCTTACCGCACCGATGGCGATCGCACAGGGACAGGAAGGCCCCGGCGCCGGTGTGACCGTGCGCATGGCCCAGGCCACCTGGGACACCGGCTGGTTCCCCGCCGCCGTCTACAAGCAGCTTCTTGAGCGGCTGGACTACACGGTCGAAGGTCCGACCACGCTCGACAACCCGCCTTTCTACCAGGCGGTTTCGCAGGGCGACCTCGATCTGTGGGTCAATGGCTGGTTCCCGCTCCACAACAGCTATGAGGACACCTATTCGCAGGGCGCCGAGCTCGTCGGCAATGTCGCCGAAGGCGGCGCGCTGGAAGGCTACCTCGTCGACAAGGCTTCCATCGAGAAGTTCGACATCAAGTCGCTCGAGGACTTCAAGCGCGACGAGGTCAAGGAAGCCTTCGACCGGGATGGCGACGGCAAGGCCGATCTGGTTGCCTGTCCGCCCGGCTGGGGCTGCGAGATCACCATCGAGCATCATCTCGACGCCTACGAGTTGCGCGACCACGTGAACCCGATCAAGGCCAGCTACTCCGCCTCGATGGCGGATGCCGTGGCAGCCTATGGCGAGAGCGACCCGATCCTCTTCTACACTTGGACGCCGAACTGGACCGTCGACACGCTGAAGCCCGGCGAGGACGTGATGTGGATCGAGGTTCCCGAGGTCAACCTGCCTGAAGCGCAGAAGGACCTTGAGGAGGCCGCGACGCTCGACGGCGTAAACGGCTGCATCAACGATCCATGCAAGCTCGGCTTTCCGGCCAACGACATCCGTCCAGTGGTCAACTCTGCCTTCCTGGAAGAGAACCCGGCCGTGCAGGCGCTGCTTGAGGCCGCCTCGATCCCGATCGAGGACATCTTTGCCCAGAACGCGAAGATGAATAACGGCGAAGGCGACGCCGAGGACATCGAGCGTCACGCCAGCGAGTGGATCGAAGCCAATGAGGAGCTCGTCTCCGGCTGGCTCGAAACCGCCCGCGCCGCTGCCGACTGATCGGCCGGACGCATCAAGATCACCCATCCGCCGGACACGGCGGGTGGGTCCCCTCCGATACCGCCCGTCTTTCCCGGTCGGGCTATGTTTCCCGGGAACTCAGCCCCACGGCCTCCGCCTTTGAAGGCGTCTCCGCGACGGGCTCCCGATCCATTGCAATCTCATCTTTTTCGTCGCCGAGCGACCGCGGGCGGTGCACCAGCGTCACCAGCACGAACGAGATGATCATCAGCAGGTACCAGGCGCCGAGCTTGTGGATCGACACCGGCGTCCAGCCGGCCTCCTGCCCCGGATAGAGCCAGGCGCGCGACCATGTGCCGATATTTTCAGCGAACCAGATGAACAGCGACACCAGCAGGAAGCCGACGAGCAGCGGCATCCGGTGGCGGAACCGGAAAACGCGGTAGTGCACCGTCGTGCGCAGGAACAGCAGTGCCGTCGCCGCAAAGAGCACGATGCGCAAATCGACGATGAAGTGATGCGCGAAGAAATTGACGTAGATCGCAACGGCCAGCAGCACCGTCGCCCAGAAGGGCGGATAGTGCGTGTAGCGCATGTCGAAGATGCGGCTGACGCGCGCCAGATAGGAGCCGACGGCCGCATACATGAAGCCCGAAAACAGCGGCACGCCGGCGATGCGGAAGAAACTTTCCTCCGGATAGACCCACGAGCCCGCGCCGGTCTTGAAGATTTCCATCGCGGTGCCGACGACGTGGAAGATCAGGATCACCCTGGCTTCAGCCAGCGTCTCCAGCTTGAGGCCCAGCATGGCGAGCTGGATACCGAGCGCGGCGATAAACAGGAAGTCGTAGCGACTCACGATGCTCGCATCGGGCCACAGCAGGCGCGTGCCGATGATGAGCGCCAGCATCGCCCCGCCGAAAAGGCATGCCCAGCCCTGCTTGAGGCCGAAAACCACGAACTCCACCACCGCGCCATAGCGGCCGCGTGCCGGCAGCCGGTCGAGCACCGCATGCGCGGCGGCGTCGATCCGCGCTTCGAGCGACGTGAAGCGCCTCAATCGGCAAGCGCCGCATTGATGCGCGACAGGAACCTGGCGAGGTCGTCGGTGACGTAGTCGACGTCATCCTCATTGTCGGCGTCGCGCTCCCATATCTCGGAGAAGGTGGGCTCGAAATTGTTCGGCACGATCAGCACCGTCGTCATGCCGAGCGCCTTGGGCACGGCAAGGTTGCGGGCAAGATCCTCGAACATGACCGCGCGGGGCGCATCGACGCGATGCAGGCCGACGAACTTGTCGTAGGTCTCGCGCGCCGGCTTGGGCGTCAGGTCGGCTGCAACGATGTCGAAGATGTCGTCGAAATGGTCGAGGATGCCGAGCTGACGCGCCGTGCGCTCGGCGTGGCCCCGGTCGCCGTTGGTGAAGATGAACTTGCGGCCCGGCAGCGTTCGGATGGCATCGCCGAGCGCCGGGTTGGGATCGACCCAGGAATAGTCGATGTCGTGCACCTTGTTGAGGAAGTCGTCCGGGTCGATGCCGTGGCGCGCCATCAGCCCGTTCAGCGTCGTGCCGAACTCGCGATAGAGCTCCTTCTGCAGTGCGCGCGCCTCGTCGCGCGGCAGTTGCAGCAATTCCGACACATAGGCCGTCATCTTCACATCGATCTGCGAAAACAGGTTCGAGTGATGCGGATAGAGCGTGTTGTCGAGGTCGAACACCCAGTCGGTCACATGGGCGAAGCGCGCGGGATCGGGAAGGTTTGTCATGGTATCTGACTAGACGATTTCATAGTCCGAATGAAGCGCCACGATAATTCGGCGAGTGTGTCGAATTGGAGATGCCCTCGCAACGACCGATTCACTTTCCCCTGCCATGAGGTCCGCCAACGGAAGGATCGTCATGAAGCAGGTTTTGGCAAAGGCAGCGTTGTTTGCCGTGGTCTCGGCAGCAGCGTCGCTCCTGATTGTGGTCGCACTGGTGCCGCTCATCGGCGGGGTCGTGGAAGGCAACGCGCTGTTGATGGCGCTGCTTTGCCCGCTGGTGATCGCCTTTCCCGCGAGCGGCCACACTTTGTGGCAGAAGAAAAAGCTCTCCGACGCACTGCTCGAACTGACCCGCGCCCATGACGAGCTTGCCGATGCTCATATGCAGCTCGCCGAGGCGCATGCGCGGCTGTCGGAAAAGGCCCGTCACGACGACATGACCGGCCTGCTCAACCGCGAAGCCTTTTTCGCCAGCTTGAAGAGCCTGCGGCGGCGTACCGACAGCGGCGCGCTGCTCATCATCGACGCGGACAACTTCAAATACATCAACGACACGCACGGCCACCAGCAGGGCGACGTGGCGCTGAAGCTGATCACCGAGGCGATCCGCACCGCCCTGCGCGAGGACGATCTCGTCGGTCGCATCGGAGGCGAGGAATTCGGCGCGTTCCTTGTCGGCGCCGATGTGAACGAGGCCGTCGAGGTGGCCGAACGCATCCGCCTTGCCGTCGAGGCGATCCATTTCTCGCCGGGCGAAGGCAAATACCTTCCGTTGTCGGTCAGCATCGGCGCCTCCAGGCTGCGCCAGCAGCTGACATGGTCGGAAATGATGCGTGAAGCAGACCGGCGGCTCTACGAGGCCAAGCGCCGCGGTCGCAACCGAGTCGTTTTCGAGACCGTCGCAAAAGCGGCCTGACCAGGGAAAGCCGCATGAGGCCAGGCACAGCCCCCACAAGGAAGACGGGTAAGGAACGGGTGTCGTTTTTCGCAGCTCCATTGCAAGCGTGAGCGCACGGGTCTAGACAGCGCTCGTCCCTCACGCGCCGTCTCCCATGGAACTCTGGATACCCATCACCATCGCTGCCGCGTTCCTGCAGAACCTGCGTTCTGCGGCGCAGAAGCATTTGAAGGCCGTGATGGGCACCACCGGGGCGACCTTCGTGCGCTTCGGTTTCGGCCTGCCTTTCGCGCTGCTCTTCCTGCTCGTGCTCAGCCGCCTTGCCGGCTACCAGATCCCTTCGCCCAACGGCACGTTCCTGTTCTGGGTGGTGGTCGGCGCTTTCGGCCAGATCTCGGCGACCTTCCTGCTCATCCACCTCTTTTCTTACCGTAACTTCGCGGTGGGCACTGCCTATTCACGCACCGAGCCAGCACAGACGGCGCTGTTCGCGCTGCTCTTCTTCGGCGAGCGGGTCACGGGTGGAACGCTGCTTGCAATCGCCGTCAGCGTCTTCGGCGTCATGCTGATATCGGTCGCGCACATGCATATGAGCTGGCGCAATCTCGTCGCCTCGATCTTTGCGAGGCACGCGCTGATCGGGCTTGCCTCCGGCACGCTGTTCGGCATCGCTGCTGTCGCCTATCGCGCGGCCTCGCTGGCGCTGGGCGGCCCGAACTTCATGATGCAGGCAGCCGTCACCCTCGCCTGGACGATCACGCTCCAGACGCTCGTCATGGGCGGCTGGATGCTCTGGAAGGACCGCGCCGAGATCGGCCGCATCGGCAAGGCGTGGAAGGTCTCGCTGTTTACCGGCTTCGTCGGCGCGACCGCCTCGTTCGGCTGGTTCATGGCGATGACTTTACAACAGGCAGCGGTTGTGAAGGCACTGGCCCAGATCGAAATGCTTTTCACCTTCACCGCCTCGGTGTTCTTCTTCAAGGAGAAGATCAACCGGCTGGAAACCGCCGGTTGCCTCCTGATCGTCGCCGGGATCCTGATCCTCGTGCTCGTGGGCTGAATTACTGGCTGTCCCAGGCTGAGGCCGTGTCGGAACCGTCCAGCTCGGCAAACAGCGCCAGCGCCGCGTTGATGCCGTTGATCGCGGCGGGCCAGCCGCCATAAGCCGCCATCTGCAGGATGATCTCGAGCACCTCCTGCCGGTTCGCGCCGGCGGCCAGCGTGTGCTCGATATTGACCTTGAGCTGCGGCGCGGTCTGCCCGCCAAGCACCGTCAGCGCGGCGACCGTGGCGAGCTGGCGCGTCTTCAGGTCCAGCCCGTCGCGCGCGTAGAGCCGGCCATAGGCGGATTCGATCAACGTTTCCGCAAACCCCGGCAGTGCCGTGTCGTAGTGGCCTGCAAGGATCGCTTCCAGTTCGGGGTTCAGTTTCCTCGCTATATCGCGACCCTTGTCGAGCGCCGAACGCTCAATCGTTTGGTCAGTGTTCATCGTGTTGGTCCTTTCGGCCGTCCTCGGCGCGGTAGCGCGCTTCGATTTCGGCGTAGTTCTTGATCTTGTAGTCGAGCAGTTCCAAGCATTCGGTCAGCTCTGCGATCTTCTGCAGCACGGCCTCGCGCTGCTGTTCCAGCATCACGCGCCGCTCAGCCGAGCTTTGGTCGCCGTCGCGGCGGAGCCTTGCATAGGTCTCGACATCGGCAAGCGGCATGCCTGTGGCCTTGAGCATCTTGATGAAACTCAGCCACGCGATGATGTTCTCGTCATAGGCGCGCCGCCCCGCCTGCCGCCACGGCGGATCGATCAGGCCGAGCTTCTCGTAGTAGCGCAGCGTATCGATGCTGAGCCCGGTGCGCCTTGCGACGTCGCCGATCTTCATGGCTGCGGCAAGTCAGCGGAAAGGGCTTCTTCGAGCCGCGCACTGTCCTCGCAGAACTGGTAATGCGCGATCTTGCCGTTGCGCAGGCGACAGCGCAGGACCCAGTCGCAGGCGAAGCGCTTTCCGGTACTCGCAACAGTGTGGTCGAGCTGTCCGCTGGCAAAGGCGACATCGTCGCCCGAACCGACATGCTCGATCGTCAGCGATTGCCGGCTGAAAGTGCCTGCCAGCGCGCCCAGAAACGCTTTCAGCCCGTCATGCCCGACATAGCGCCCATAAGGTGGAACCGAGGGCTTGGATTCGGGGCGGACGCCGATGAAGACGGCGTCTTGTGAGACGAAACCGCTTGCTGCGGCCACGTCGCCGGCCTTCAGCGCATTGAGGAAATTCTCGATGGTGGTTTGTTGCTGCATATGTGCATCTCCAGTGTGTGCACACATGCATCTACTTGCTGGAGTGAACTCCAGGTCAAGCGCCTTTCTGCAATCGCATGGAAATTTCCTGCCTGCACCGGACGCGCATCACATTCGGCCATTAGAACGAAAACCGGCTCGCGATCCCGCTGGGGCCAACCATCGGGGGTCACGAGCCGGGTCGCCTGACGCACCGGGCAATCTGTTCCCGGCGGCATCGGCCAGGCGGGGATATGTTGGGCTATTTGACTATGATCGCGACGGTGCCCGACTGATAGCGTTTCACTTCCGAGCCCGCCTTGAGGCCGGTGCCGTTCACGGCGCGCGTCGGGACGCGTCGCTTGCACTCGTTGCTGACGCGGCTGGAAAGTCCGCCGTCGGAATATCTCACCAGGTCCGACTTGGGTATGCGGCGTAGCACCGTCTCGAAGCTTGGTGCGGGTTGGCCGCAGCTATCAGCGCGATAGGCAGTGATGTGGCGTGTCTCGCCGACAGCCAGTTCGCGTTTGACGTCGGCGCTGTCGACGCTCACGCAGCCGGCGAGCGCAAAGAGAAGCAAAGGTGCGAGGCGATGGTACATGCGATGTTTCCTTCAGTCGTTGCCTGAGACGGTGCCGTGTGGCCGTCATCGACAGAAGCTTCATCGAAATTCGCGATCCGTCGTCTGCAAAATGGGTCGATTGCCGGAAACTGCCGGAAAAGAGGACGTGGAAGCAGCTGAAAGAGGGCCGGAACAGCGCGACCGGCGGCACTTTGTGCCGCCTAGCAGTCGCCCGACAAGCGTCGTCACCAACGCGCGGCATGTGCGGGAATCGCTTGAGGCAGCCCTGCCTGCGCCCGGCCCGTGCCCAACCGGGAGCGGGAATCGGCTCGCTAACCGGCTGTGTCTGACCGCCTATGCCGCCTAGGGCACGATCAGCGTGCCGGCGCCGTGGTGCGTGAAGAGTTCGAGCAGGACCGCGTGTGGGGCCTTGCCGTTGAGGATGACGACGCCCTCCACCCCGCGCTCGATCGCCTCGATGCAGGTTTCCACCTTGGGGATCATGCCACCGGAGATCGTGCCGTCGGCGATCAGCGCGCGCGCCTCGCCGACCGTCAGTTCGTCGATCAGCTTCTTGTCCTTGTCGAGGACGCCCGGCACGTCGGTCAGGAACAGGAGCCGCGAGGCGCTGAGCGCGCCGGCGATTGCGCCGGCGAACGTATCGGCGTTGATGTTGTAGGTATGGCCGTCGCGGCCCGGCGCCACCGGCGCGATCACCGGGATCATCTCCGAGCGGGCGAGCAGGTCCAGAAGCGTGCGGTCGACCTCCACCGGCTCGCCGACGAAGCCGAGATCGAGCACGCGCTCGATATTGCTGTCGGGATCCTTGATGGTCTTGTGCGCCTTTTCGGCAAACACCATGTTGCCGTCCTTGCCGCACAGGCCGATCGCCCATTCGCCCTCGGCGTTGATGAGCGCCACGATCTCCTTGTTGATCGATCCGGCCAGCACCATCTCGACGATCTCGACCGTCTTGCGGTCGGTGACGCGCAGGCCGCCCTCGAACTTGGATTCGATGCCCATCTTGTTCAGCATCGCGCCGATCTGCGGCCCGCCGCCATGCACGACGATGGGGTTGACGCCAGATTGCTTGAGCAGCGCGATGTCGCGGGCGAAGGCCTGGCCGAGCTCGGCGTCGCCCATGGCGTGGCCGCCATATTTCACCACGACGGTCTTGTTCTCGTAGCGTTGCATGTAGGGCAGCGCGGCAGAGAGAAGGCGCGCCTGCTCTTCCGCAGTGGCAAGCTGGTCCGTCGTCATGGAGGAAACCTCGGGATTGCTGGGCATTTCGGTCGGCGGCGTCTTAGCCGCAAACGCGACCCCGCGCAAATGGTTCGCCGTCAGCCGAAGGCATGCGAAAGCATGAAGGCGCAGACGAAACCCGCGGCCGTGATCAATCCGGCAAAATCATGCGCCGTGTCGAAGGCTTCCGGGATCATCGTGTCGGCGATCATGGCCAGCATCGCGCCGGCGGCGACGCCCTGCGCAATGGCCACGTAATGCGGCGGCGCGCCGGCGAAGAGATGGAAACCCGCCACGGCACCGATGCCGCACAGAATGGCGATGGCGCTCCACAGGCCGAACACGAAGCGGCGCGACAGGCCCGATGCTTTCATGCCCGCCGAACTCGACATGCCTTCCGGCACGTTGGACAGGAAGATGGCGATCACCACCGGCAGCGATACGCCTTCTCCGTCGAGCAGGCTCAGCCCGATCACCATCGATTCGGGAATGCCGTCGAAGACCGAACCCAGCGCGATCGCCATGGCCGCCGTCGCGGGTGCCGCTGCGGACGCCGACGAGCGTTTGCGGCCGCCGGCATCGCGCCGGGCGAGGTAGAGCGCGCCGAGCGTGAAAGCCATCGCCCCGACCATGAAGCCGGTGGCCGAGGCGGCGATACCGCCCTTGCCGGCAGCGTCATCCATCAGGTCGAACGCGATAGCTGAGATAAGCACGCCGCTGCCGAAGGCCATGACGGCGGCGACTATGCGCGGGCTCGGCCGCGCGAACCAGCCGATCGCGGCGCCGACCAGCAGTGCGCTGCCGCCGAAAAGTCCCCAGCCCAATGCCGTCAACGCACCCACAAATCGATCCCCCTGCGCGGTGGTCAAAACGCTATAGCCACGGCACGACGAGGGCAACATCGCTGCGCCAACCGATGGCGCGGCGTGGTTCTGGCAATGTCCGCCGCCTCGGCTATTGAGCCGAAATGTCAAAAACCGCCACCATAGGGCGCGTTGCCGCGCAGACGCCGTGGCGCGCGGAGTTCCGCGCCATGCTGGCGCTCGCCTGGCCGATGATCCTGACCAATCTCGGCCAGACCGCGATGACGGCAACGGACGTGATGATGATGGGCCGGCTGGGCCCGGAGGCTCTTGCCGCCGGAACGCTCGGCGCGAACCTCTATTTCGCGCCGATGATGTTCGGCCTCGGGCTGATCCTCGCCGTCTCGCCGATGATCGCCTTCGAGCTCGGGCGCAAGCGCCATTCCGTGCGCGATGTGCGCCGCACCGTCCGGCAGGGCTTCTGGGTTGCGCTGTGCGTGGCCGTGCCGGTGTGGCTGCTCCTATGGCACACGGAGGCGATCCTCGTCGCCATGGGGCAGGACCCGGCGCTGGCGGCGGAAGCCGGCCGTTACGTGCGCGTGATGCAGTGGGCGATCCTGCCCTTCTACTGCTTCATCGTGCTGCGCTCCTTTATTTCCGCGCTCGAACGGCCCGGCTGGGCGCTGGTGATCGTCTTTGCCGCCGTCGGCTTCAACGTGCTGTGCAACTGGGCACTGATGTTCGGCAATCTGGGCTTTCCGGCGCTCGGCATCGTCGGCGCGGGTGCCGCCACTACGCTGTCGAGCCTGCTGATGTTCGGCGGGCTGGCGCTGGCCGTGTCGCTCGACCGGCGCTTCCGCCGCTACCGGCTGTTCGGGCGCTTCTGGCGTTCCGACTGGCCGCGCTTCCGGCAGTTGCTACGGCTCGGCCTGCCGATCGCGGGCATCATCACCTTCGAGGTCAGCATCTTCAACGCCGCAGCCCTCATCATGGGGCTGATCGACGCCGTGTCGCTGGCCGCCCACGCCATCGCCATCCAGATCGCCTCGATCTCGTTCATGGTGCCGATGGGCGTGTCGCAGGCCGCCACCGTACGCGTCGGCCGCGCCTATGGCGCCGGCGACCGGGATGGCGTGACGCGCGCCGGCTGGACGGCATTCGTCATGGGTGTGGCGTTCATGGCCTGCATGGCGGCGCTGATGTTGTTCGCGCCGTACCTTTTGATCCGCGCCTTCATCAACCTGTCGGACCCGGCCAACGCGCCGGTGATCGGGCTGGCGGTCACCTTCCTGGCGCTTGCCGCGATGTTCCAGATCGTCGACGGGGCGCAGGCCGTGGCCGGCGGCATGCTGCGCGGCTTGCAGGATACGACGGTGCCGATGGTCTATGCGGCGATCGGCTATTGGGGCGTCGGGCTGACGCTCGGCGTGTGGCTCGCCTTCCCCGGCGGGCTCGACGGCGTCGGAATCTGGATCGGGCTTTCGAGCGGCCTTGCCGTCGTAGCCGTGCTGCTTCTGGCCCGCTGGCTGCGCCGTGACCGGCTTATGGATCCCGCACCTGCACCAGCGACGGCAGGCGCGGTCAATCCATAGGCAGCGACGTTTCCCGCCCTTCGTCGGATACGTCCTGGCTCGCCCGCGAAATGTGCCGATTGAGCAGTGCGGCAGCGAATTTGTAGTCGCCGGAAGCGATCGCCTCCAGAATGCCGAGATGGTCCTTGCAGGCCTCGTCGAGCCGGCGCTTGCTCAGCTTGGAGAAGTCGCTCAGCTCGGTCATCCGCCGCAGGCTGTTCTGGCGCTGCAGGCTCTGCACCAGGAACCGGTTGCCCGACCACGACACGATGGTCTCGTGGAACCTCGCATTCGCGCTGAACCAGTCGACGCGGCTGATCTCGTGGATGGGGCGCTCGAGGATACCGCGCTGGTCGCGTTCGAGCGCCTTGATCTGCGCCTCGTCGGGCCGGTAGTTCGGCACCAGCAGCGCGCCGCATTCGACGATCAGACGGAACTGGTAGCTCTCGTCGACGGCCTCGTCGGTGACGAGGCATTCGGCGAAGCGCCAGCCATGGCCGGCACGGCGGCTGGCGATGCCTTCGTCGGACATGCGCATGAGCGCACGCCGCACCGCGCCTCGCGTCGCGCCGAACTGCTCGACCAGCTCGGTTTCCGAAACCTCCTCCGCGATCTCGCCGGTGGCACGCGCGCTCATCAGGCGATCGTAGAGGCTCTGGCTTTCGGAGGGCGGCACCATGCCCTGGATGCTTTCGCCCGAAGCCAGCGCACGCACGAGCTGGAAACCCCTGCTGCCGTTCTGTTCGAGAAGCCCCTGCGCGGTCAGTGCCTGCAACACCTGGCGGACCGGGGTGCGCGAGACGCCGAACTCCCGGGCCAGCGCCGAATCGGAAACCTTCTCCTTGGCCGCCCAGCGCCCTTCGGAAATCAGTGCCAGGACCTTGCGTGCGATCTCGACCTGAAGGCTGCTGAGTGCGGCGGGTTGCTGCGAGTCGTTCGGGGAAACCTGCATCGGGCCTCTGGTCGTGCTGCCGTCTCAGGCAATCGGTTGCGGCTGTCGCGCCACCATGACAGGTGGTCGCCGCTTATTCAAACGCATAATAAATAGGCATAAAACGAATTTCACTCAAGAACCTATAGACATATGTTTTCTGTATCGATAAAGAACATTTTGTGACGCGCCTTGTGGAGTACCAATGCCGGTCGAACCCTTTCCCTTCATCACCGTTTCGGGCGGCGCCTTCGAGCGTGGCCGGCAATACGGCATGCTGCTGACGTCGCGCATCCGGCGCAGCGCCGACCTGTATGGCGGCTCGCTCCACCAGCTCGGCCTTCCTGCAGAGCGCAAGGCAGCGCTGATCCAGAGCTATGCCGACTGCATCGCAGAGTTCGACGAGAGCTACATCGAGGAGATGCGCGGCATCGCCCAGGGCTCGGGCGTCGCCTTCGAAGACATCGTGATGATCAATGCGCGTACCGAGATCGTCGCTTCGGCGCGGGCCGAACTGAACAAGCCCGAACCGGACGAGCCCGATGACGGCTGCACCTGTGCCCTCATCATGCCGGAGCGCAGCAGCACCGGACACCTGATCCATGGCCAGAACTGGGACTGGCGGGTGGAATGCGCCGAGACCGGCGTGGTGCTGCGGGTGCGGCAGGAGAACGGGCCGGACTTCGTCACCTTCGTCGAGGCCGGCGGGCTTGCGCGCAGCGGCTTCAACGCCGCCGGCACGGCAATCACCGCCAACTATCTGGAATGCGAGCGCGACTTCACCCAGCGCGGCGTGCCGCTGGGCGCGATCCGTCGCAAGGTGCTGCAGAACGAGCATTTCGCCCGCGCCATCAAGGTCGTGGCGACGACGCCGAAGTCCTGCTCCAACAACATCATGATCTCGACGTCTGCCGGCTTCGGCATCGACTTCGAATGCGCGCCGGACGAATCCTTCCCGCTCTATCCCGAGGACGGGCTGCTGGTGCATGCAAACCACTGGGTGAGCCCGGTGGCGCTCTCCAAGCTGCGCGACACCGGCATTCCCTATGTGCCGGAAAGCTTCTACCGCGACTGGCGCGTGCGACGCCTGCTCGAAGAACGCGGCCCCCTTCTCGGCCGCGCCGACCTGAAGGCCGCGCTGTTCGACGACTTCCTCACGCCGTTTTCGGTCTGCCGGCCGCCGCGCGAGAACGAGGCGAGCAACATCTCCACGACCGTCGCCATGGTCGTGATCGACTCGTCCAAGGGGTTCATGGAGATCGCAGCCCTTCCGGCGCTCAACCGCGAGTTCCGCACATACGCGCTGGACGACGACGCGCTGCTGCCGGCGGACGCCGGAGCGCGTGCTATAGCGGCATCCGTGGAGAACTGACGGTGCTTCGCTTCGCCATAGGCCGCATAGCGATGGCGATCCCGACGCTGATCATGGTCGGCGTCACGGTGTTCATTCTGGTGCGCATCATTCCCGGCGATCCGGCATCCCTGATGCTGGGCGATGTCGGCGACGCGGCGGCGCTGGCAGCGCTTCGCGAGCGGCTCGGGCTCGACCGCAGCCTGCCGGAGCAATTCGTGATCTGGGCCGGCCTGCTGCTGCAGGGCGACATGGGCACATCCATCGCCACCGGCCAGCCAGTGCTGCAGACCATCATATCGCGCTTCCTTATCAGCCTGCAGGTGGTGGTGCCTGCCGTGATCCTTTCCACGCTTGTGGCCGTGCCGATGGGCATGCTGGCGGCATGGCGCCAGAACAAGACCAGCGACATCGCCCTTGTCACCTCTGCGACGCTGCTGATGTCGATCCCCACCTTCTGGATGGGCATGCTGATGCTGCTCCTGTTCGGACTGAAGCTCGGTTGGCTGCCGATCGTCGGCTATGTCAGCTTCTCCGAAAGCGTTCGCGGTGCCGCCCTCTACCTCGTCCTGCCGATCTTCACGCTGTTCCTGCACGAGGTCGGCGTGATCCTGCGCATGGCACGCGCCTCCACGCTGGAAGTCCTCGGCCTCGACTACATTACCCATGCTCGCGCCAAGGGGCTGCCCGAGAGTACCGTGATGTGGCGCCATGCATTCCGCAACGCCTTCGGGCCGACATGGACGCTGCTCGGCCTCATCCTCGGCAATCTTCTGGCCGGCGTCGCCATCATCGAGACCGTCTTCACGATCCCCGGCCTCGGCCGGCTGCTGGTCGAAGCGATCTTTGCCCGCGACTACCCCGTCATCCAGGGCTGCCTGCTGTTCATCGCCGGCATCTACGTGCTGGTGAACCTCGTCGTCGACCTGCTCTATCCGATCTTCGACCCGCGGGTGACGGCGCAATGAGAACCTATCCGCCGAACCTCGTCATCGGGCTCGCGCTCACGGGCATTATCGTCGTCATGGCGGTGATGGGCGTGGTCTGGACGCCTTACGACCCGGTCGCCATGAACTTCACGACCCGCCTCGCGCCGCCGAGCTGGAGCCACTGGCTCGGCACCGACGAGTTCGGCCGCGACCAGCTCAGCCGGCTGATGACCGGCGCCGCCGCAAGCGTGAAGATCTCGGTGCTGACGGTGACTCTCGCGATCTCGGCGGGCACTGCGATCGGCATCGTCAGCGGCTTTCTGCGCGGCTGGTCCGACCGCATCATCATGTCGCTCAACGACGTGCTGCTCGCCTTTCCGGGCCTGCTTTTCGCGCTCGGCCTGCTCGCCGTGCTCGGCGCCAACGAAACCGGCATCATCCTGGCGCTGGGTCTCGTCTACATGTCCTCCGTGGTGCGCGTCGTGCGCGGCACAGTGCTCAGTCTGCGCGAGCGCGAATTCGTCGAAGCCTCGCATGTCATGGGCAACTCGCTCGGCTACACGATGCGGCGCCATATTCTGCCCAACTGCATAGCGCCGCTGACCGTGCTCGCGACGTCGATGTGCGGCTGGGCGCTGCTGGCTGAAAGCGCGCTGAGCTTTCTCGGCCTGGGCGTTGCGCCGCCGGCGCCGACCTGGGGCAACATGCTTGCCGGCAGCCGCGCCTTTCTTGACCAGGCGGTCTGGCTGGTGACCTTCCCCGGCCTCACCATCTCCATGGCTCTCCTCGGCATCAATCTTCTGGGCGACGCGCTGCGTGACCGGCTCGACCCCCGCATGAGGAGGCGCGTCCTGTGACCCTGCCACTCCTCGAAGTCAGCAACGTCACGCTCGGCATCGGCCGAGCCGGCCCAAAGATCGTGAAGGATGCGAGCCTGTCGATCGCACCGGGGGAGATCGTCGGCATCGTCGGCGAATCGGGTTCGGGCAAGACCATGCTAGGCCGCGCGATCCTCGGACTGTCGCCCGCGCCAGTCGGCCTCGTCTCCGGCGACATCCGCTTCAAGGGTCGTTCGCTGAGCGAGCTCGACGATGCCGGTCTGCGGGCGATGCGCGGCAGCGGCGTGACCATGGTCTTTCAGGAGCCCATGACCTCGCTCAACCCGTCGATGCGCATCGGCCAGCAGCTCGACGAAGGACTTGCGTTGCACGGCGGCATCGGGCGCAGGGAACGCAAGGCCCGCATCCTCGACATGCTCGGGCGGGTCGGCATCGCCGACGGCGAGCGCGCGCTTTCGGCCTACCCGCACGAGTTCTCCGGCGGCATGCGCCAGCGCATCATGATCGCCAGCGCCATGCTGATGCGACCGGCGCTGCTGGTGGCGGATGAACCGACCACCGCGCTTGACGCCGTCACGCAGCGCGACGTCATGGACCTGCTTGTCGGCCTGACGCGCGAGCACGGCACCGCCGTCATCCTCATCAGCCACGACCTGCCGATGGTCGCCCGCTACAGCGACCGGATCCTCGTCATGCAGACGGGCGAGATCGTCGAGGAAGGCAGGACGGCGGAGCTGCTCGTCGCGCCGAAGCACGACTACACCCGTAAGCTGCTCGCATCGCTGCCGGTGCGCGCGCCGGCACGGGCTACGCCGGAGAACGCGCCGATCGTCTCGGTCGAAAACCTAAAGGTCGATTTCCCGGTTCGGGCCGGCCTGTTCGGCCGACGTGGCGTCAAGCATGCGGTGCGCGACGTCAATCTGGAGATCCGCCCGGGCGAGGTGCTCGCGGTGGTCGGCGGTTCAGGATCCGGCAAGACGACGCTGGCGCGGGTAATCGCGGGCCTGACGCGGCACCAGGGCGGACGGGTGCTTTTCAACGGCCACGGCATCGAGCCCGGCGCGCCCGACTATGCCGATTACCGCCGCAACTGCCAGATGGTCTTCCAGGACCCGTTCTCGTCGCTCGATCCGCGCATGAAGGTCGGCGCGCTGGTGGCCGAGGGCCTGCGCGCGCTGCCCGACGTGCCGGCCTCGCATTACGCACGCCGCGTCGAGGAGGCATTGACCAACGTGGCGCTGGACCCGTCCTTCGCGAGACGATTCCCGCACGAGCTTTCCGGCGGCCAGCGCCAGCGCGTGGCCATTGCGCGCGCGCTCATCCGCCGGCCCTCCTTCGTCATCGCCGACGAGGCGGTGTCGGCCCTCGACGTCACTGTCCGCGCACAGGTGCTGCGGCTGCTGGCCGACCTGCAATCGAAGTTCGGTTTCGCCTGCCTTTTCATCACCCATGATCTCGCCGTCGTCGAGCAGATCGCCGACCGCGTCATAGTCATGCATGAGGGGCGCATCGTCGAGGAAGGCACGCGCGACGCCATTCTCGACACGCCGCGCCACGCCTATACGCGCCGGTTGCTCAACGCGATCCCGATCCTCGAGACCACGCCAGCCGGCGGCGTCGAATTACGCTGGCGCAACGAACCAGCCGCCGCCGATGCCACCTGAAGGAGATCGATCCATGTCGAACGCCACCGTCACGTCCAAACCGCCGAAGCGCGAGGGCCACGGCATCAATCTCAGCTTCTACGATTTCGGCCCGACGCCGTTCTTCGCCAGCCAGTACGACCAGCGCTTCAGCTACTGCCTGTATGTCCCACAGGACTACAGCGAGACCGACGACAGGCAGTACGACCTCGCCGTCATCGTCCACGGCACCGGCCGCACGGCCGCGCAGTATCGCGACCGCTTCGCCGACTTCGCCGAGAAACACGGCTGCATCATCCTGGCGCCGCTGTTTCCCGTCGGCATCGTCGAGCCCGGCGAACTCGCCAACTACAAGCGCATCGAGTTCCACGGCATCCGCTACGACCTCGTGCTTCTGTCGATGGTCGACGAGGTCTGCGCCAAGTACCGCATCCGCGATGGCGGCTTCATGATCTACGGCTATTCCGGCGGCGGCCAGTTCTGCCAGCGCTTCTTCATGCTGCATCCGCAGCGCCTTCGCGCCGTCTCCATCGGCGCGCCCGGCGTGGTGACGCTCCTGAACCAAGACTACGACTGGTGGGTCGGCGTGCGCGACCTGAAGGCCCGCTTCGGCATCGAGATCGACCTGGAGGCGATGCGCAAGGTCAAGGTCCAGACGCTGATCGGCGGCGCCGACGACGCAACCTGGGAAATCACCATCCCGCGCGAAAGCAAATTGTGGATGGACGGCGCCGACCTTCAGGGCGCCAACCGTCTGGAGCGCATCGCCGCACTTGCCGATTCCTTCGAGGCCCATGGCATCGCCGTGCGCCGCGACATCGTTCCGGGCGTCGCGCACTCGCCGTTCGAGATGGTCGATCCGGCCGAAGACTTCTTCACCAGCATCGTCACCGCTGGCCGCTGAGTGGCGCAATCACAAACAATGGGAGCCTGAGCATGAAATCTTTCGGAACATCCTTCCTGACATCGCTCGCCGCGAGCCTTCTGGTCTCGACTGCGCCGCTGGCCGCGCAAGGTGCGGACACGCTGCGCGTGGCGATCCACTCCGACATCGCCAGCACCAATCCCGGCGTCAACCGCGACGCCAATTCGGACATGGTGATGTTGCACGTCGTCGAGGGCCTCGTCGGCTTCTCCGACGATCTGTCCATCAAGCCGATGCTGGCCGAGGAATGGTCGGTCAGCGAGGGCGGCAAGGTCTACGATTTCCGCCTGCGGGAGGGCGTGCCGTTCCACGACGGCAAGACGCTGACGGCGCAGGACGTGGTCTGGAACTTCGAACGCTACCTGGACCCCGAAACGGCCTTCCAGTGCGCAGTCCGCTACAATGGCGGCATCGGCCCGAAGCTGGAGACGGTCGAGGCCGTGGACGAGACGACCGTTCGCTTCACCTTTGCCGAGCCGACATCCAATTTCCTGATCACCATGGCGACGGTCCAGTGTACACCGTGGATACTCAGCCCCTCCTCGGTCGACGAGAGCGGCGCGTTCGTAAAACCGGTCGGCACCGGCCCCTACAGCTTCGATACGCTGGAAAGCGGCCGCTATCTCGATATCGTGCGCTTCGACGACTATGCCGCGCTGCCGGGCGAGCCCGACGGCAATGTCGGCAACAAGAAGGCCAGCGTCGAGCGCATCCGCTTCATGACGGTGCCGGATGCCAGCACGCGCGCCAACGGCCTGCAGTCCGGCGAGATCGACGTCATCGACGAGGTCGAGCCGACGCTGGTCGAGACGCTGCGCGCTCGCGACATCACCGTCGACATCCAGCCGACGCCGGCGATCATGACGCTGCAGATCCAGACCACCGCACCGGCGCTCGAAGACGTTCGCATGCGCCAGGCGATCGCGCACGCCATCGACCTGAACCAGCTTTCCGAAGCGCTCGGCGGCGATTTCTACCGCCCGAACCCGTCGGTCATCGCCGAAGGCACCTACTATTACGACGACTCCGCCGCCGCCTGGCCGGCCTACGACGTGGAAAAAGCGCGCGCCCTGGCGGCCGAAGCCGGCTACAATGGCGAACCGCTCTCCATCCTCGTCGCCAATCGCCAGAACCGCGTGCAGGTCGCGACGATCGTGCAGGCGATGCTCTCTTCGGCCGGCATCAACGTCAATCTCGACGTACGCGACTGGGCAACGCAGCTCGAGCAGTATCGCGCCGGCAATTACGAACTGGCCGTCTTCGCCTACTCGGCCCGTCTCGATCCGCTCCTGAGCTTCCAGTCCTTCATCGGCGACAAGTCGGTCGAGCCCACCCGCATGTGGGACGATCCGAAGGCGGAGGAGCTGCTCGAAAAGGTTCAGACCCTGCAGGAGCCGGCAGAACGCAAGGCGGTCTTCTCCGAGCTGAACCGCGAGATGGGCAAGCAGGTGCCGATCCTCGGCCTGTTCAACCTGTCCAACGTCACCGCGCTGTCGTCGTCCGTGAAGGGCTATGCCGGCTGGCTGGGCGGCTCCCACCGCTTCTGGGCGGTGACCAAGGACGCCGAATAGACCGCGAAGGAATGGCCGATATGCGTGCTTCCGAATTCGACTATGCAACAAGCGACGCGATCGGCCTGTCCGAAGCCATTCGGGCGGGGGTGTTGAGCCCGAACGAAGCCGTCAGCGAGGCCTTCGCTGCGATCGACCGAGCCAATCCCCTGCTCAACGCCGTCATCCTGCGCATGGAGGACGAGGCGCGCGAGCAGTTGCGCCAACTGCCGCAGGACGCGCCGCTGCGCGGCGTTCCGACCCTGCTCAAGGACGACTGCCCGTCCTATGCGGGTGCGCCGATGTCGTTCGGCTGCCGGGCGGCTGCCGGCAATGTCTCCGACAGCGACCACGAGATCGTTACTCGCTACCGCGCGGCGGGTCTCGTCGTCGTCGGCAAGACCAACCTGCCGGAATTTTCCTGCAACGTGGCGACCGAGGCTTCCCTGCACGGACCGGCGCTTAACCCGTGGAACACGCAGCGCAGCATCGGCGGCTCCTCGGGCGGGGCGGCCGCCGCCGTCGCTGCCGGCATGGTGCCCACGGCCTATGCCAATGACGGCGCGGGCTCTATCCGGATACCGGCCTCCTGCGCCGGCCTGTTCGGCTTCCGGCCGTCGCGCGGCCGCGTGCCCTGCGGTCCGGTTTCGACCGAGAACTGGGGCGGCCTCGTCAGCCATCACGCGCTGACCCGCAGCGTGCGCGACTCGGCGCTGCTACTCGACCTGACCGACGCGCCGGAGCCGGGCGCACTCTATGCCGCGCCCGCCAAGGAAGGCTCGTATCTGGCCGCTTCGGGAAGCGGGCCGCGCAGGCTCCGCATCGGGCTCGTCACGCAATCGGGCCTGCAGACGCCGCCGGAACCGGAGATCGCGGAAGCGCTCGACGCGGCAGCGGAACGGCTACTAGGGCTCGGCCACACGATCGTGCCGGCGAAATTCGCCCACGACGCCGGCGCGTTGAAGGATGCGCTGACGAAACTGATCGCGACCTACACCGCCATTGAGGTGGACGACGTCGCCGCCGCCTTCGGCAAGCCCGCCGATGAAGACAATTTCGAGCCCGTCAATCTCGGGCTCGCAGCGTTTGGCCGCGAGCTTGCGGCGGCCGAGGTGCTGCGTGCCCGAAACACGGCAAACGCGACGGCCCGCGCATTCGGCCGGCTGTTCGCCGAGGTCGACGTCATCATGTCGCCGGTGATGGCGAACCTGCCTTTGCCGCTCGGCACGCTCGACGTGCGCAGCGCCGACTGGCGCGGCTTCGTCGACAGGCTTATGGACGTCACCGCCTTTACCCACCCCGCCAATGCCGCAGGCATACCGGCCATGAGCGTGCCGATGGCGCACAGCGCGGACGGCCTGCCCATCGGCATCCAGTTCATGGGCCAGCTCGGCGGCGAGGCGGCGCTGTTCGCCCTTGCCGGCGAGATCGAACGCAACTGGCCGTGGGCCGGCCGCCGTCCTCCCATTCACACGTAAGACCGATGCTCTACACGAAACCCTATTTCCAGCCGCACGATCCGGCTGAACTGTTCGACCTGGTCGACCGCGTCGTGCTCGGCACGCTGGTCACAGCCCATGACGAGGGCGTCGCCATCTCGCATCCGGTCTTCATGGCCGACCGCGCGCGCAACCGGCTCGTCTCGCATGTCGCGCTCGCCAACGACCATGTACGCTTCCTGCGGCAGGGCCTGCCCAGCATCGCGATCCTGATGGATGGCGGCAGCTACATCTCGTCGTCGTGGTATCCGGCCGCCCCGCAGCGCGACAGCGCACCGACCTGGAATTTCATGGTCGCGCATTTCCACGGCCGGCCCGAAATCATCCCGGAAGCCGCCACCGCGCGCCATTTAAGCCAGCTCGTCACCCATATGGAGCGTGGACGGCAGGATGCCTGGTCGATGGGCGAGCTCGGGCCGGGCGGGCTGGAGCGGCGCCTGCCCAACATCGTCGGCTACGAACTGCCCATCGAACGCAGCGAGGTGCGGTTCAAGCTCGGTCAGGACGAGCGCGCCCGAGACATGTTTGCCGCCGAGGCGCGGTTGCGCGAAGCGGGCCGGAACGATCTGGCCGACAGGATGGCGTGCTACCGCCCAAAGGGAACGACTGATGAAGCCTGAGGCAATCGAGACCCTTCTGCGCGAAAAGGGCATGTCCCTGCGCGCGCTCGGCCCGCTGCTGGCCGGCGAGTTCGACCTGTCTGCGCCAGCGAATGACGTGCTCGCACGGCTGGCGGAGCTGACGAAGGGAACATTGCTGCAAGCGCGCGTGGAGCGCATGGACCCGGTGGTCGCGCGGGCGCTGCTGCGGCAGCGTGCCGGGCTCGAGCCGGTTCCCGGTGGGGCGGCGCTGCGCCAATGGATCGCAGCCAATGCCGGGTCGTGGCACGACATCATCGCGCCGTCGGTGCGCGAAATTCCCTCCGTCGAGCTGGAGCTCGGCGGCTCGGTCTCCGACATCGCCGCGGCCTCGGCCGCACAGGATCGGAAGACGGCCCAGCGCCTCTACGACGCCTACATGGCGCGAGAGGGCGCACGCCTCGGCATCGGCACATGGCACGAATACCGGACTGTCTACAGCACCGACAATTACATCTCCGTGTTCGATCCCTCCGTCCGGCGCGACCATCATCTCGGCCTCGATCTTTTCTGCGATGCCGGCACGCAACTCATCCTTCCGCTGGACGGCGAGGTGGTCGACGCGCGCATCGTCGACGTGCGGCTGGACTATGGCGGCGTCCTCGTCCTCGAACACGCGTTCGACGACGGGAAATTCTGGTCGCTGTGGGGGCATCTGAGCTTTGCGTCCGCGCGGCGCTGGAAGCCGGGCGACCGCATCGCCGCCGGCACCGCCTTCTGCGAGATGGGCGACTTCGAGGAAAACGGCTGGTGGCTGCCGCATCTCCACCTACAACTCAGCGCCGAGAAATACCCCGATTTCACTATGATGCCGGGTGTCGGCGAAGGCGCCTTCCTGGACATCTGGGACGACCTCTTCCCCGACCCGACACCGCTGATCTTCGGCTGACACCCGATCTGTTGACCGCACAGGCGGCTTGTCATTTGGTTCGGGATTGGTATTGGACCGGTCCCGACCATGTCGGCGCCGGCTGCCTTTTGTCGGCGCTCGCGGCAGGAAACCCGTGCGACGGACGACGATGATTGTCGCGTCCTCGCTCCCGTTTGTGAAACACCCTTCTCGCGGAGGCAATGTGAGCGACCATCTCTATATTGGCCTCGATGCCGGCACCTCGCTGACCAAGGCCGCGATCTTCGATCTCGCCGGCAACCAGCTCGCCGAGGCCCAGCACCGTACGACCGTGCTGCGGCCGCATCCCGGCTGGAGCGAGCTCGACCCCGCCGAGGCCTGGAAAGCCGCGCTCGACGTGCTGGGTCGCGTCGTGCGCGAGAGCGGCGTCGACGCGTCGCGTATCCGTGGCATAGGCCTGTCTGCGGCGATGGTCGGAGCCTGGCTCGTCGATGCGGACGGTCAGTCCGTGCGTCACGGCATTACGTGGGAGGACAGCCGCGCGCAGGCGCTGATCGGCGAGCATGTCGCCCGCGACCCGCAGTTCATGAGCCGCATCTTCGCATCGTCCGGCTCGGTGATGCAGCAGGGCTGCACGCTGCCGCTGCTCGCATGGCTTGCCCGCCACGAACCGGCAACGCTGGCGCGCACGCGCCACGTGCTTGGCTACAAGGATTTTCTGCGCTTTCGCCTGACCGGAACGATCGCGACCGACCGCACCGAGGCTTCGGTGCTGCCCGGTTCTGCGACGGCCCGCAACCGCAGCGACGCGATGATCGCGCTGTTCGGTCTCGATGACGCGGCCGACCTGCTGCCGCCCGTTGCCGAATCGGAGAGCTTCGTCGGCGGTCTCACGAGCGAGGCAGCACAGGCCATCGGCCTGCCCGTGGGCCTGCCGGTCGCCGTTGGCGCGGGCGACGTCGCCGCCACCGTCATCGGTGCCGGCGGTCTGGCTGCGGGAACCGCGACGGCCGTGCTCGGCACCACCTGCATGGTCGGGGTCGCCCACGACCGGCCAATCTTCGAGCCGGCCGACATCGGGCTCCTCTTCACGTTGCCGGGCGAACGCTGGTATCGCGCCATGGTCAATGTCGCCGGCACGCTCAATCTCGACTGGGCGTTCAACGCGCTCGCGCCCGACCTCGCTTCCAGGCCGGAACGGTTCGCCATGATGACGGAGATGATCCGCGCGGTTCCCGCGGGCGCGCACGGCCTCGTCTACCTGCCCTACCTGTCGGAAAGCGGCATCATCGCGCCCAAGGTCGATCACGCTGCACGGGCGCAGTTCTCCGGCCTGTCGCCCCGGCATGACCGGGCCTGCCTGTTCCGCGCGGTGCTCGAAGGCGTGGCCTTTGCCATGCGCGACCTGTTCGACCTGCTCGCCTTCGACGGCGACCGCGTGCTGCTCACCGGCGGCGGCGCGCAGAACCCCGACTGGGTGCAGATGATCTGCGACCTCATCGGTCAGCCCGTCGAGGTGCCGGAAGGCTCGCAGTTCGGCGCGCGGGGCGCGGCCCTTCTGGCGGCAACGGCCGATGGCGCGTTTGAGACGATCAATGTTGCGTCCGCCGCCGTCACCGGCCGCGGCCGCACCTACGTTCCCGACCCGCAGGGCACCGCCGCGCTGGAGCCGGCCTTCGCCCGTTACATCGCGGCGCGCGACAGGCTTCTCGGCTGAAATCGGCTTGGTGGCGGCGTCTATTGACTCAGTAGCTTTCGCGCGTCAAAGTGAGTGGTATATACCACTACAGAGCTGGACTATACCAGCCGCTGGGGACGCGTGATGGACAATGCACCGATCTATCTGAGGATCGCCGCGGATCTCGAGGCCGAGATCGCGTCCGGCGTGCTCAAGGCGGAGGAGAAGATCGATTCCGAGCGCGCCCTGTCGGAGCGCCTCGGCGTCAGCCGCATGACCGCGCGCCAGGCTCTGCGCCATCTCATCGGCAAGGGGCTGGTTGAAACACGCACCGGGCAAGGCACCTTCGTCTCCAGCCGGCAGATCGAGCAGCGGCTGGAAACGCTGAGCGGCTTTACCGAGGAGATCACCCGTCAGGGCCGGCAGGCCTCGTCCGTCATTGTCTCCTCGATCACGCGGCGCGCCGACGAGCAGACGGCACGCGCCCTTTCGCTGCCCGCCACAGGCATGGTCCACTGCCTCACCCGCGTGCGTTTCGTCGACGGCATGCCGGTCGCGCTGGAAACCACCGAAATCATCGCCAGCCGCGCCCCGCACCTGCTGGAGCGCGCCGACTTCCGCACCACCTCGCTCTACACCACGTTGACGGACGAATACGGCATCGTGCCGACCCTGGCCGAGCAGACGCTGATGGCCGGGCTCGCCGACGCCAACATCGCCCGCACGCTGCACACCGACCCCGGCGCCCCGGTGCTCGACCTCACGCGTCTGACCCGCGATCAGGACGGCAGCCCGTTCGAGTTCGTGCGCTCCACCTATCGCGGCGATTTCTTCGTCATGAAAGTCGACCTCTCACTGGGAGCCCGAACGCAGGCATGAACACCATACAGGACGCGTATTTCTCCGATCTGATCGCCCGGCTGACGGCGCTGAAGGCCACGCTCGCCGAGCCGATGGCGCAAGCGGTGGATGCGATCGTGGAGACCGCGCGGCGCGACGGGCTCGTCTACGTCTTCGGCACCGGCCACTCCCACATGCTCGCCGAGGAAGTGCATTTTCGCGCCGGCGGGCTGGCGCTGACCGTGCCAATCCTTGCCGGCCCCACCATGCTGCACGAGGGTGCGGTCGCAGGCACCGCCTATGAGCGGATGGAAGGCGTGGTCGGCCCGATCATGGACCGCTACCCGATCGGCCCGAACGACGTGCTGTTCGTGTCGTCCAATTCCGGCGTCAACGCCGCGCCGCTGGAAGCCGCCCGTATCGGCAAGGCGCGCGGCGCGACCGTGATCGCGATCACCTCCTTCGACTATTCCAGCGCGGCGGCGAAAGGCCGCGAGCGGCTGGCGGACCTTGCCGACATCGTCCTCGACAACGGCGCCCCGCCCGGAGACGCGGTGATCGGCGTGGAGGGCAGCGAACTCAAGGTCGGCCCGGTTTCCACCGCCATCGGTGTCGCGATCATCAACGCGATCATGGCGGGCGTGGCTGCCCGTCTGGTCGGCGACGGCAACGCACCGATCTATCTGAGCGCGAACATGCCTGGCGCCAAGGAGAACAACGAGCAACTGGTGGCGCGGTTTCGGCCCCGAAACCCGCACCTTTGAAACACTGTCCGGGGCTCAAGTGGAGTGAGGAAAGGGAACACGAGATGAAATCGATACTGAAGCTGGCGCTCGCCACCACCATTCTCATGCCTGTCGCGGCACTCGCGCAGGAGCCTGTCGAAGTGACGCTCTGGCACATGGAGCAGCCGCCGCACCGCGTCGCGCGCGTGCAGGAGCTGATCGACGCCTTCAACGCCGCCAACCCCGACATCGTGGTCAAGCAGGAGCCGCAGAACTGGGGCGAGGTCTATGCCAAGGCGCCGGCGGCGCTGGCCGCCGGACAGGGCCCGGACATGCTGTTCGCCATTCCGGATTTCACGCCTATCCTCAAGGACATCGGCGCGCTGACCTCGGTCGAAGACTTCGTCAAGGAACTCGACGCGAAGCATGATTTCGTCGATTCCACCGTCGAGGCCTATTCCTATGACGGCGGCGTATGGGCCGTCCCGCTCTACAACATGGCCATGAACCTCTGGTACCGGAAGAGCGTGCTTGAAGAAGCCGGCATCGAAGCCCCGACGACGTGGGAAGAGTGGCGCGCTGCGGCCGAGAAGCTGTCGGTCGACGGCGTCTCGGGCATGGGCCTGCCTGCCAACAAGCAGCTCTACACCGACCAGACCGTCTATTCCGTGATGGTCAATGGCGGCGCGACCGAGATCTACAACGAGGATGGCACGCTGCGCTTCGATAATCCGGAGACCGTCGGCGCCTACGAGTTCTATGCCGACCTCAACACGTTCTCGCCGGCCGACTCCACCTCCTGGACATGGGGTGAGGCGGAAGCCTGCTTCTCGTCGAAGGCCTGCGCGATGGTGATGCAGTTCTCCGTCATCGCCACCTACGACACGCAGGCCGAGGGTGACGCGGCCGACCTCGGCGTCGCGGCCATCCCGTCCAAGGACGGCGGCGAGCACAACACCATCTCCTACGCCAACGCCGTGATGCTCCTCTCCAAGGACGAGGCGAAGATGGAGGCGTCGAAGAAGTTCGTGTCCTTCCTGCTCGAGCCCGAGAACTATGGCCGCTTGCTCAACATGGAGCCGGGCCTGTTCATGCCGGTGACGGCGGACGGCGCCGAGGCCGAGACCTTCTGGGCCGATCCGATGGTCGAAAAGTACCGCGAGCAGATCGAGACCGTCATCGACAATGCACAGAACGGCCGGCTGTTCGGATTCACGAGCGGCCGCACCTTCCCCTCGATCGCTGCGATCTCGGCGCAGAACATCATCGCCGAGACCCTGCAGTCGATCGTGGTGTCTGGCCAGTCCGCAGCCGAAGCCGTGACCGCGGGCCAGGCTCGGATGCAGGAAGTCGCCCAGTAAGGCGCTGACGGAGACAGCCGGATGCAGCAGACAAGAGCCCTGGCCTTCGTTCTGGTCGCACCGGCCCTTCTTTTCCTGGCGGCCACCCTCGGGTGGCCGCTGGTCCAGGCTGTCCAGCTATCCCTGCAGGACGTGCGCGTCATCGGCGCGCCCGGAGCCTTTGTCGGGCTGGACAACTACAGCCGCGTGCTTTCCAACCCGTCCTTCTGGAACGCGGCATGGCTCAGCGTCGTCTGGGTCGTCGCCAACGCCGTTCTGCAGACGGTTCTCGCGCTGGCCGTGGCGCTGGTGCTCAACGAGAAGTTCCCCGGCGTGCGCGTCGCCCGGACATGGGTCATCCTCACCTGGATCGTGCCCACAGTCGTGGTCGTGGTCATCTGGCGCTGGCTGTTTTCCACCTCCGGCGGCATGATCAATCCGCTGCTGATCCAGGCCGGCATCGTCGAGCGTCCGGTCGGCTTCTTCGCCACGCCGTGGACGGCGATGGCGACGCTCGTCTTCATCAATTCCTGGCGCTGGTTCCCGTTCATCGCGCTGATGATGCTGGCCGGTCTGACCCGCATTCCCGACGACCTCTACGAGGCCGCGCGCATCGACGGGGCGAACGCCTGGCAGCGCTTCAAGCGCATCACCTGGCCGCTGCTGGCGCCGACGCTGGGCGTTCTCGCCGTCATCGGCACGCTGCTTTCCTTCAACGTCTTCGACATCATCTGGCTGCTGACCAGCGGCGGGCCGGCCGGCGGCTCGCGGACGCTGCCGGTGCTCATCTACGAGACCGCGTTCAAGGGCTATCGTCTGTCGGAGGCTGCGACCGTCTCCGTGCTCGCCACGCTGCTCCTGATGGCCTTCGCCGTGGTCGCCACCCGCGCGCTCGACCGGGGAGACGACCGATGAACCGCTCGCTCGGCCTCAATGCCGCGCTCGTCGCCGTTGTCGCCTTCTTCGTGGTGCTGGTGGGCCTGCCGTTCTGGTGGGTGGTGTCGGGATCGTTCAAGATCCCGCAGGAGATCATCGCGCGCAGCCCGACGATGATCCCGCAAAGCTTCACGCTGCAGCACTACCAGAAGCTGTTCGAGGCGTCGGACTATCCGGTCTATCTGGTCAACAGCCTCATCGTGGCGGCATCCTCGACGGTGCTGACGCTGCTTCTGGCGATACCCGCTGCTTACGCCTTCTTCCGCCTCGTCTTTCCGGGACGCGGCATCCTCTATCGCACGATCCTGCTCGCCTACGCGTTCCCGTCCATCGTGGTGCTGATCCCGCTGTTTGGGCTCTTCGCCAAGGTCGGGCTGGTCGACCGGCTGCCGGCGCTCGTCATCGTCAACGTCGCCTTCGCGCTGCCGTTCTCGATCTGGATGCTGCGCTCGTTCCTTGCCGGCGTACCCAAGGAGATCGAGGAGGCTGCGGTGATGGACGGCGCGCCGACGCTGACGATCCTGCGGCGCATCATGATCCCGCTCATCGCGCCGGGCATCGCATCCGTCGGCATCTACGCTTTCGTGACGGCATGGACGGAATATGTCTTCGCCTCCGTGCTCATACTCTCCGATGCCAAGCGGACCCTGCCGGTCGGCTTCTCCGGCATCATCGGGCAATATCAGATCGACTGGGGCCTGCTGCTCGCGGGCGCGACCGTTGCGATCGTTCCGGTCGTGGCGATCTTCGCGCTGATCGGGCGCGGCTTCGTCAGCGGCCTCACCGAAGGCGCGGTCAAATAGGGAATCCCGGCATGGCGGAACTGGCGCTCAGCAATCTTCACAAATCCTTCGGTGCCACCGAAGTCATCCGCGGCGTCTCGCTCGCGGCACACAGCGGCGAGTTCGTCGTCTTCGTCGGGCCGTCGGGCTGCGGGAAATCGACGCTGCTGCGCATGATCGCGGGGCTCGAACGTTCCGACAGCGGCACGATCAGCATCGGCGGCCGCGACGTGACGACCACCGACCCCGCCAGGCGCGGCATCGCCATGGTGTTCCAGACCTACGCGCTCTATCCGCATATGAGCGTCGCGGAGAACATGGGTTTCGGCCTCGAAATGGCCGGCATGGCCAAGGCCGAGCGCCAGAAGCTGGTGCGCCAGGCTGCCGAAATGCTGCACCTGACAGACTATCTCGACCGCAAGCCGCGCCAGCTTTCGGGCGGCCAGCGCCAGCGCGTCGCCATCGGCCGCGCCATCGTGCGCAACCCGGATGTCTTCCTGTTCGACGAGCCGCTCTCCAACCTCGACGCCGAACTGCGCGTGAAGATGCGGCTGGAGATCGCCAAGCTGCACAAGGACCTTGGCGCGACCATGGTCTACGTGACCCACGACCAGGTCGAGGCGATGACTCTGGCCGACAAGATCGTGGTGCTGCGCGCGGGTCTCGTCGAACAGATCGGCAGCCCGATGACGCTCTATTCCGACCCCGACAATCGTTTCGTCGCCGGCTTCATCGGCTCGCCGCGCATGAATTTCATCGAGGCTGCGGTTTCCGGCGCGCGGGACGGCGCATTGCTGGTCGACGCGCCAGATCTCGGTCTTTCCGGCCTGCCGGTGCGGCCGCGCGCGATGCCGGCAAAGGCGCCTGCGACCGTCACGCTCGGCATCCGCCCCGAGCATCTCAGTGAAGGGGCTGACGGGCCGTTCCGGATCACGCTTACCTGCAACGCTATCGAGCGCCTCGGCGCGATTTCCTATCTCTATACCGCGCCCGGCGACGACGCGACGATCATCGCCCAACTCAAGGGCGCGAGCGGCGTGCGCGTGGGCGAGACCGTCACGGTCGGCGTCCACCCGGAAGCCTGCTTCCTGTTCAACGATGCGGGGCAGCGCATCTAGAAACGAAAGAGGCGGCCGACCGGCCGCCTCCATCCGCCCCGCAAAGACGGCCCAACTCAATGGTTGCCGTGTTCGTCCATCATGACGACGCCGTCGAAGGTCGAGAACAGGGCGACGACCTGCTGGTCCATCGAGGCCTCGGCTGCGGCAAGTCCCGTTTCCAGCTCGCTCGCGACTTCTCCCGGCACGCCCATCTGTTCGAGGTTCGCGGCCGCCTTGACCGCGTCGCCCGTGCACAGCTGAACCCGCCAGGAACCGTGGACCTTGCGCATGAGGGCGCGACCACCGCGCTCCTCCTGCTGCCAACCCGCCACTGCATGGTCGCCGACGATCACAACCGGCTCGATCGCCAGCGGCGCATCGGCACGATCCCAGGTGGCCTTGAGGATCGTTTCAATGGCGTCGCGATCGTCGATTGCGCCATGGTCGTCGCCATGGCCGGAATGATCGCTGTGCCCGCCGTGGTCGTGGTCGTGGCCGCCTCCACCCCGTGCGGAGCGCACCGGCAGTTCGACATCCACCGAACCCGCCTTCTCGAATTCGAGCGTGACGGGAACCGTCCCACCTTCGCGGAACGGGTCAGACACGTCGAGGAACATGATGTGCAGGCCGCCCGGCTTGAGCTCGACCGTCTCGCCGGCCGGAATCTCCAGTCCGCCGTCGACCGGGCGCATCACCATCACGTCGTCGACGACTTCCATGGTGTGGATCTCGACGCGGCCGGCGGCCGACGCGCTGGCGCCCACGAGCCGGTCGGCCGCGTCGCCCTTGTTGGCGATGGTCAGGTATCCGCCGCCGGCAGGCTGACCGGGCAGCATCGCGCGCGCCCAGGCGGCGGTGATCTCGAGGTCACCGGCAACAACGGCCTGCTCGCCGCCGCCATGACCGGCATGGCCATGCCCGCCACCTTCGGCGGCAAGGATCGTCAAGCCCGGTGCGGGATGCGCAAGCGAATGCGGGTCCTGCCCTTCGGCCGGAATCTCGTCCCACTTCACCTCGCCGTCGGCGCATGTCTGCGTCGTCACGAAGAACAGTTTCTGCCCTTCCTCGACGCCGGCCAGCGAACCAGACAGCACGAATTCGTCATAGTGGCCGTCTTCCAGCGAACCGCCGGACCAGGTGACAGCCTTGGTGCCGGACGAAACCTCGCGACCGTGCAGGTTGTAGCTCTTCTGATAGTCACCGCTATCGACGGCCAGCGTCCAGCCCGCCTTGGGCATCGGCTTGACGCCGACATAGCCTTCCGGGACCTCGACGCGCACGGTGTGGGTGGCCTGTCCCTCGCAGCCATGCGGGATGCGGACGACGGCCTTGTAGCTGCCGGGCGCGGCATTTGCCGTTTCCAGCGAGGCATGGGCGTAGGCGGTGGCAACGGAGAACGCCGTCAGCGCGCTGGCCGCAGCGAATTGAAGCATGAGATGACGCATGGTTTTTCCTTTCAGCGTCTGAAGTATCAAAGGCCCCTGTTCGAGGCCGGCGCGACTTCAGGCGGAAAGGGGCGGGCCGCGAATCGCCGGCGGCGGATCGTCCGGTCGCGGAACGAAATTCTCGTCTGCTTCAACGAAGGTGTGAACGAACGACAGCGCCAGCGGCGTCGGGAAGGCCGGCTCCGTAGCCGGCAGCGCCTTGTAGACCGGCGCATTCTGGCCGGTGTGGCCGAACAGGCAGATCGGGCATTTTTCCTGCAGCGGCGCCGGCAGGTCGGAACCGTCCAGCGGCTTTTCCGCGCCATAGACGGTGCAGATCACCCACAGGCCGTTCTCGGCAGCCTTTGCCGCCGTGACGGGTTGCAGCACGTTCAGGAGCAGGATCAGGCAACCGATCAGCGCGAACAGGCCGCGGTCGCGCCGCAGCGTCGCAAACCATGTCGGGCGGCGAGCCGTGTTCATGCCCATGCCCTTAGCGCAATTGCCGGAATGCCGCCAGCGCGGCGTGCTGCGACATCGTGCACCGAACTTGAATCGAGAGTTTGCGGATCACCTTCACTCCGTCCCGCTAATGCGGGCCACCTCTCCCCCTGAGGCGTAGAGGAAGGGGAGCGACGGCACTGCCGGCATTTCATCTCCCCCGTCGATCGGGGGAGAGGTGGCCCGCGTAGCGGGACGGAGTGGGGGTCGAATGCGCAGGCCTCAACCTGTTCAACGCCACCCTCAAGCGATTTCGTAGAACGCCTTGATGAGGTCCCACGCCTCGTCGGCGGTGTCGACCGCGTCGATCAGGTGCTGGTCGCCGGGCGAGATGGTGCCCTGCTCGGCCAGATAGTCGATATCGACGGCCCGCGACCAGAACTCCTTGCCAAACAGGATCACCGGAACCCGCTCCATGCGGCCGGTCTGGATCAGCGTCAGCGTCTCGAAGAACTCGTCCATCGTGCCGAAGCCACCGGGGAACACCGCCACCGCCTTGGCGCGCATGATGAAATGCATCTTGCGGACCGCGAAATAGTGGAAGTTGAAGCACAGTTCCGGCGTGACATAGAGGTTCGGCGCCTGCTCGTGCGGCAGCACGATGTTGAGGCCGATAGAGGGAGCGCCGCAGTCGGCGGCGCCGCGATTGCCCGCCTCCATTACGCCCGGCCCGCCGCCCGTTACAACCACGAACTCGCGGTAATAGGTCTTGGCGGAATGCTGCGAACACAGCCGCGCAAAGGTCCGCGCTTCCTCATAGTAGCGGGCGTTCGCCTCGAGGTTCTTGCGCTGGGTTTCGTTCTTGGCAGCCCATGCCTCGCCGCCCGGCTCCGGGATGCGCGCGCCGCCGAACAGAACCACGGTCGAGCGGATGCCGCGCTCGGCAAGCATCATTTCCGGCTTCAGCAGTTCGAGCTGCAGGCGCACGGCGCGCAGCTCGCGCCGCGTCATGAAGTCCTCGTCGTCCCATGCCAGCCTGTAGGCCGGCGCACGGGTCTGCGGGGTGTCCGGCACGGCCTTCGCGCGCTCGAGGTCCTCGTCGGAATGCGGCAGCGGCGTCCAGCCGGATTTGTCCTCCGGATTCATGAAAATTCCAATCTGTCTCTGTGCGCCGCCAGGCGGCGCGCCCCGTCATTGACCCCCCATCGCGCATGACATAGTTTCCGCGCCAATTCGAGGGCCACCTCGTCACCTCCAGCCTATTGTCTACCCCTTAACAGCGCGTAATGGAGCATTTCATGACCAAGCCGGATCTGGCAGCCCTCGAGAAGACTGTCGAGAAGGCATTCGACGAGCGCGACGGCGTAACCACCGGCACGCGCGGCGAAGTACGCGATGCGGTGGAGGCAGCCCTCGAGATGCTCGACAAGGGCCAGGCCCGCGTCGCCGAGCGGCAGGCTGACGGTACCTGGACGGTCAACCAGTGGCTGAAGAAGGCCGTGCTCCTGTCGTTCCGGCTCAACCCGATGGAGATCGTCAAGGGCGGTCCGGGCGAGGCGGTCTGGTGGGACAAAGTGCCCTCCAAGTTCGACGGCTGGTCCCCGAACGAATTCGAGAAGGCCGGTTTCCGCGCCGTGCCCAACTGCATCGTCCGCCGCTCGGCCTATGTGGCGCCGGGCGCCGTGCTGATGCCGTCCTTCGTCAATCTCGGCGCCTATGTCGGCGAGGGCACGATGGTCGACACATGGGCCACCGTCGGCTCCTGCGCCCAGATCGGCAAGAACGTACATCTTTCGGGCGGCGTCGGCATCGGCGGCGTGCTGGAGCCGATGCAGGCCGGTCCGACCATCATCGAGGACAACTGCTTCATCGGCGCGCGCTCGGAAGTGGTCGAAGGCTGCATCGTGCGCGAGGGCTCGGTGCTCGGCATGGGCGTCTTCATCGGCAAGTCGACCAAGATCGTCGACCGCGACACCGGCAAGGTGTTCTACGGCGAGGTGCCGCCCTACTCCGTCGTCGTCGCCGGCACCATGCCCGGCAAGAACGTGCCCGGCGAGAACTGGGGCCCCAGCCTCTACTGCGCCGTGATCGTGAAGCGCGTCGACGAGAAGACGCGCTCCAAGACCTCCATCAACGAGCTGCTGCGGGATTGATCGGCGCCGCGCGCCGGTTCATCCTGACCTAGAACGCGATCCTGCGGAGACCGCCACCGTGCCTGCGAACCAGATGTTATGGCTCTTCTTCGGCTTTTCGGGCCGGATCAGCCGCGCCGCCTATTTCCTGGCCGGCCTGCTGATGATGATCCTCGTCGTCTTCATGGTCTACCGGCTGACGCTGGCGCAGGAGAGCGGCAGCGGCGGCGCGTTCTGGGAGACGCTGCTCAGTGCGGTGATGATCGCCTCGCTGTGGGCGCAGGCCGCGCTCGGCGCCAAGCGCTTGCACGACCTCGACAAGCCCGGCCTGTTCGCCGCCCTGCTGTTCGTGCCGCTGCTCAACTTCATTGTCTTCGTAGGCTTGTGCCTGATGCCAGGCACGCCCGGCGCCAACCAGTACGGCCAGGCGACCAACCGGCCGAAGTAGCAGGCAGGCGCTAGGCGCCCGCCACCACGATCCGCGTGTCGTCTCCGATCGTGCCCGGTCGCCGGGAATGCGGTGCGGGTGCAAAGGGAATACCCCACCCCTTGCCCCTACCCACAAGGGTTGGGGATTCTGCACCGTGGACGCTCGGCACGAACTCTGCCAAGTGCTGTAAGATGCCAAGGTCCCCCTCCCCCTTGTGGGGAGGGGGTAATGACGGCCACATCGTTCAAGTCAAAAGCGCGACAGAACCCGAACCGCACCCTCTGGCCCTATGTTTTTCGCCGTCGACTGCGTCACGCTCCACGTGACAGCTTCGGCGGCTTGGTCTATCCATCGCACACATGAACCTGCCTGTTGATCCGGCGGCGAACCTCGCCGCGCTCATCCGTTGTCCGTCCGTCACGCCCGCCGAGGGCGGTGCGCTCTCGGCCCTGCAGGCGATGCTTGCGCCGATGGGTTTCGCCATCGACAGGCCGTCCTTCTCGGAGGACGGCACACCGGATGTTGAAAACCTCTACGGACGGCTTTCCGGCAACGGCCCGCATCTGATGTTCGCCGGCCATACCGATGTCGTGCCGGTGGGTGACGAGGCCGACTGGACGCACCCGCCCTTCGCAGCGGAAGTCGCCGATGGCTGGATGTTCGGGCGCGGCGCGGTCGACATGAAGGGCGGCATCGCCTGTTTCGTCGCGGCAGTCGCCCGTCATATCGAGGCGCACGGCGCGCCGAAGGGCAGCGTATCGCTGCTGATCACCGGCGACGAGGAAGGCCCGTCCATCAACGGCACAGTCAAGCTGCTCGACTGGGCGGCAAAGCGCGGCGAGAGCTGGGACGCGGCGATCGTCGGCGAGCCGACCAACCCGGAGGCGCTCGGCGACATGATCAAGATCGGCCGTCGCGGCTCGATCTCCGGCGACATCGTCGTTCACGGCCGCCAGGGCCACGCCGCCTATCCGCACCTGGCCGACAATCCGGTTCCGGGCATCGTCATGCTGGTCGATGCGCTCCTGTCGCCGGCCTTCGACGAAGGCACCGACAATTTCCAGCCGACCAATCTGGAAGTCACCACAATCGATGTCGGCAATCCGGCCACCAACGTCATCCCTGCCCGCGCGAAGGCATCGTTCAACATCCGCTTCAACGACACCTGGACGGCGGAGACGCTGCAGGCGGAAATCCATAACCGGCTCGACCGCGCAGCCGCGCGCAGGAAGCTGCGTCCCGGCCGTGGGGAGAAGATCAATTTCGAGCTGATCTGGCGTGATCGGCCGAGCCCGGTCTTCCTCACCCGCGACGAGAAGCTGACGGCCGGCTTAAGCGCATCCGTCGAGACGGTGACCGGCCGCAAGCCGGTGCTGTCGACATCCGGCGGCACGTCCGATGCCCGCTTCATCAAGGATCATTGCCCGGTGGTCGAGTTCGGCCTCGTCGGGCAGACCATGCACATGGTCGACGAACGCGTGGCGCTCTCCGATCTGGAGACGCTGACGCGCATCTACCAGCGTTTCCTGGAAGACTGGTTCGCCTGACATGCCGCCCGCCGAGGACATCCAGAGACACCTCCTCGGCGCCTGGCGCATGATGACGGGCAAGCGCGACGCCGTGCGCATGCTCGACCTCTCCGTCGACGGCTTCTGGAACTCGTTCTTCGCAATCCTCATCGCGCTGCCGGTGCTGCTGGTCGGCTGGGTGCCGCTTGCCAACGAACTGGCCGTGCCCGAAGCCCGCTTCGTCGGCCGCGTGCTGCTGGTGCTGCGGCTGGCCGTCGTCGACATCGGTTCGTGGGTTCTGCCGATCGCGGCGCTTGCCGCAATCTCCGGCTATGTCGGCATCCGCGACCGCTTCGTCGCCTACGTGGTCGCCACCAACTGGGGCTCGGCGCTGTTTGCCTGGTTCCTGCTGCCCGCCTCGCTTTTGCGGCTGGTCGCACCGGGGCTCGGCGAGGCAGCGACCGCACTGTCGCTCGGCATCTTCCTTGCCAGCATGGTGCTCCTGTGGCGCTTGACCGATGCGGCAATAGACAAGGGGCCGGGCGTGGCGACAGGCGTCTTCGCCGGCATGTTCATGGCGTCGGTCCTGACCCTGTTCGCGCTGCAGGACCTGCTCGGCATCGGGGCCCCGATGCCGAGCTAGGGCAGGCCTACCGCCGCGCGGCGAATGCCGCAGCGACAAGCATCAACGCAACGGCCAACATCGGCAATACGGAGAAACCGAACATCGCGTGCACCTTGCCGAAGCCGATCGTGCCGACAAACAGCGCCAGATAGGTCACGCCGCTGTTCAGCCCCATGATCGCGCCGCGTCGCGAAGGGTCGAGCGCCGTCAGCCGCATGATCAGCACATTGAGCCCGAAATGATTGATCAGCCCCCAGGCGAAGACCGCGGCCAGCATCGCCGCATATGAGACGCTTGCAACGGCCATGCCGGCAAAGACGGCCGCTACGCCCACGAAGATCAGCGGCAGCAGCAGGCCCGGTCCCACCCTGTCGATGAGGCGGTCGAGCAGCGCAGCGCCGCCGAAGCCGAGCCCGTAGCTGAGCGCGACGAGGCCGTTGGCACTGAGCGGCAGGCCCAGTTCCCCGTGCAGGTAGTCGCCGATATAGCCGTAAACCCCGTAGAACGAGGTCATGAAGGCGGCACATGCCGCCAGCAGCGGCACCACGCCGCGCACGCGCAGTGCCGCGAAGGGCGATTGCGAGACGCTTGCGCCGGCCGGGGCCGTACCAGCCGCAGAGCCCACTACGGTCAGCGCCGCGGCGAAGGCCGTCGCCGCCACCACCGCATAGACCAGCCGCCAGCCAGCGAGATCGGCCAGCACCGCCGACAGCGAGACGCCGGCGACCATGCTGAGTGTCCAGCCGGTGAGAACGACACCGATGGTCTGGCTTTCGCGTCCGGCGGGCGCAACCTCGGCCGCCAGCGTATAGATTGCCGGCAGCGCGACGCCGGCGGCGATGCCGACGACGAACTGCGCCGCAACGAGTGCCGCAAGCGCCGGCGCCAGCGCGCTGCCGCCGAGACCTGCGCCAAGCAGCACCAACGCCGCCAGCAGCATGCGCCGCGCGCCGTGGCGGTCGATGAGCCGGCCGAGAAAGACCGCACTCGCCGCTGTGCCCAGCCCGAAAACGGCGGAAGCCGTCATCACCGCCGGAACGCTGGTTCCCAGTGCGCGTGCGACCTCAGGCGCGATCGGCCCCAGCGCCAGCGAGTTCGAGCCGATCACGCCGATGCACGCGGTCAGCACGAACGCGAAAGGCGGGATCGGCATCCTTGCCGGGGCGGCTGCGATAGCCTGTTGATCGATGTTCGTCATTCCATCATGATTGCAGAATGACGTTCGGCATCAAGATGGAATTGCGATATGAACGAAAATACAGATGGTATTCGGCGTAAACGCGCCAGCGGCCGCGCCCTCGACGATATGGACCGAAAGCTGTTAGGCGTTCTGGCCGAGGATGCGACCATCAGTTACGCGGATCTGGGGGAGCGCGTCGGCCTTTCGCCGCCGGCCGCGCACGAGCGGGTGAAGCGCCTGCGCCGCTCCGGCGCGATCCGCAAGGTCGCCGCGCTTATCGATCCCGAGGCGAGCGGCAAGCCGATGCTTGCCTTCGTGCATGTCGACACCACGGGCTGGGGCAAGACGCCGGTGCTGCTCGCGATCGAGGAGCACCCCGAGGTGGAGGAGATCCACTCGGTTGCCGGCGACACCTGCATGCTGCTCAAGGTCCGCACGGAAAGCACGCATGCGCTCGAAGGCCTGCTTGCGCGCCTCTACGACACGCCCGGCGTCAAGGCGACCCGCAGCTATGTGGTGCTTTCCACCTATCTGGAACGTCCGGTGCAGCCCGGCGTCACCGCCGAATGGCCGGCTCTGGTGAAGAACGCGCAGGCCGGCGTCGATGCGTTCAATAATCGACCCGGGTGAGGTAGAGCCCGTCGGGCGGCGCGACCTGCCCGCAGCGGGCGCGGTCGGCGGCCTTCAGTGCCGCCTCGAGGTCGTCCGGGCTCCAGCCGCCCTCGCCCACCTTCTTCAAAGAGCCGACCATCGAGCGCACCTGGTTGTGCAGGAACGAGCGCGCCGAGGCGCGAATCTCGATCAGGTCGCCGTCGCGTGACACGTCGAGCCGGTCGAGCGTCTTGACCGGGCTTGCCGACTGGCATTGCACGGAGCGGAAGGTGGTGAAGTCGTGCTTGCCCAGAAGCCGCTGCGCGGCCGTGTGCATTGCGTCCGCGTCCAGCAAGCGCGGCACGTGCCAGACATTGCCGCGCATCAGCGCGGCCGGCGCGCGGCGATTGAGGATGACGTAGAGATAGTGCCGGGCGGTCGCCGAGAACCGCGCATCGAAATCGTCCGCCACACGCGCCGCAGCCAGCACCGCGACGGCCTCGCCCGCCATCGTCAGATGCGCGTTGAGCGCGCCCTGCACCTTGTCGGCGTCCCATTCCCTGTCGAGATCGACATGGACGACCTGCCCCGTCGCATGCACGCCGGCATCGGTGCGCCCGGCGCCGCGGATCGTCACCGTCTGGCCGCAAAAGCCGAGGATGGCCTTTTCGATCGCGTCCTGAACCGTGGCAAGGTCGGCCTGCCGCTGCCAGCCGGCATAAGCCCGTCCGTCATATTCGATGTCGAGCCGGTAGCGCGACACCGTCAGAGCTCCTGGAACGCCGGCGCGTAGACCAGCCTGCCGCTGACCGGCGCCTCGCCCCACGAAATCGCCTGCAGCGCCTCGCCCTGATAGTCGCTTTCGAAGCCTGCGGCGCGCTCGTGCGCATAGAAGAAGCGACCGTAATAGGCCGGATCGCCCAGCACGACGCTCAGCGTTTCGCCCGCGGCGCGCAGGCGACGGTGCGCCTCTTCCACAAGCGCCGCGCCGATGCCTTGTCCCTGCGCAGCGGGCGAAACCGCCAGCGGCGCGAGCGCGACCGCGGCGAAGCTGCGGTTGCGTGTCTCCACCATCAGCCGCGAGAACAGCACATGGCCGACAAGTTCGCCGTTCCGCTCCGCGACCAGTTCGAGCACATCATCGCTGGCGGCGACCAGCAGCTCGACGAGCCGTGCCTCGCCATCCTGCCCGAAGGCGGCTTCCTCGACCGCGCGGATCGCGCCGCGATCCCGCTCGCCCGCCTCGCGGATGGTAATGCCGTTCATGACAGCTCGTCTCCCTCGCCGATCTTGGCGCCGCGCAGGAACTCGCCCGCCGCCATCGGCTTTCCGCCTGCCCGCTGCAGCTCCGTCAGCCGTACCGCGCCCGTGCCGCAGGCTACGGTCAGCCGATCGTCGAGGATGCGCCCGGCAGGCCCCTCGCCCTCGGCCATCGTCGAGCGCAGCAGCTTCACGCGTTCCGCCTTGCCCCCGGCAGTCATCTCGCACCAAGCGCCCGGAAACGGCGACAGCCCACGAATGTGGTTGTGCACCTCCGCCGCGCTCCGCGACCAGTCGATGCGCGCCTCCTCCTTGGCGATCTTCTTCGCGTAGGTCGCGCCTTCTTCCGGCTGCGGTTTCAGCGACAGCGATCCGGCTTCGAGCGCCTCCAGCGCCCGCACCATCAGTGCGGCACCCGTTGCCATCAGCGCGTCGTGCAATTCGCCAGCGGTCATGTCGGGACCGATGGCGACGCGTTCCGTCAAGGCCACAGGGCCGGTATCGAGCCCCTCGTCCATCTTCATGACCATCATGCCGGTCTCGGTGTCACCGGCCATGATCGCGCGCTGGATCGGAGCCGCGCCGCGCCAGCGCGGCAGCAGCGACGCATGGCCGTTGAACGCGCCCAGACGGGTGCCGTCGAGGATCGGCTTCGGCAGCAGCAACCCGTAAGCGACCACGACGGCGACGTCCGCCTCCAGATCGCGGAAAGCCTGTTGTTCGTCCTCGCCTTTCAGCGACTTGGGCGTGCGCACCTCGACGCCCAGTTCCTCGGCAAGCAGATGCACCGGCGACTTTGTCAGTTCCAGTCCGCGCCGGCCCGCAGGGCGCGGCGGCTGGCTATAGACGGCAGCGATCTCGTGCCCGGCCTCGGCGATCGCGCGCAGCGTCGCGGCCGAAAACTCGGGCGTTCCCATGAAGATGACGCGTAGGGACATGGTGCGGCCTCCGGCTCGCCGGCGCGGGCTAGCCGGCCATCCGGCTGAGGGGTTTGTCGCGCGCCAGCTTCTTGAACCTGCGCACCACCATGTCGCGCTTGAGCTTGGAGATGTGGTCGATGAACAGCACCCCGTTCAGATGGTCGATCTCGTGCTGGAGGCAGGTCGCCATCAGGCCGTCGGCCTCGATGACCTGTTCCTTGCCGTCGCGGTCGAGATATTTCACCGTCACCGTGTCCGGCCGCTCGACCTCGGCGTAATAGTCCGGGATCGACAGGCAGCCTTCCTCATAGACCGAAACGCCGTCGCCGCTGGCGACGATTTCCGGGTTGATGAAGACATGCGGCGCCTTCGGCTCGTCCTCCTTGGCGAGATCGATCACCAGCATGCGGCGCGGTTCGCCGATCTGGATCGCCGCCAGCCCGATGCCGGGCGCGTCATACATCGTCTCGAGCATGTCGTCGGCAAAGCGCCGCAGCGCGTCGTCGACGCGCTCCACCGGCTCGGAAACCTGGCGCAGGACGGGATCGGGAAGGATGACAAGAGGTCTGATCATGCCCGTCAGGTAATCGCTAACCCCAGAGGCGTCAACGGCTTTGGCGAGAATGTTCACGTTTTGGTCTTATGCCGGCCAGCCGAATCGTCTATCCTGAAGGGATGGATGATCCGGCCGCACTGCTTTCGCTCCCCGTCGCCCATCTCGGCGCGACCACAATCACGCTGGGCCAGGCCCTTGCGGGTGTGGTCGCGCTGATGCTGCTGCTGGTCCTTTTCCTCACGTTCGCCCTGCTACGCTCCGCTCGCTCCCGCGCCGAGGCGGCAGCCGAAGCCTCGCAGCGCGCCCGCGAGGCGGAAGCGCGCATGGCCGAGATCGCCCGCGCGCAGGCCGAGATGCAGGGGCGCATGGGCACCATCGCCGAGGTCTTCGGCAGCCGGCAGGCGGAACTGACGAAATCGATCGGCGAGCGGCTTGACGGGATGAGCGCGCGGCTCGGCCATTCGATCACCGAGCAGACGAAGTCGACCCACGAAAACCTGGCGAAGCTGCAGGAGCGGCTGGCGGTGATCGACACGGCGCAGTCCAACATCCAGTCGCTGGCCGGACAGGTCGTGCAGCTCCAGCAGATCCTGTCCAACAAGCAGACGCGCGGCGCGTTCGGCCAGAGCCGCATGGAGGCGATCGTCGCCGATGGCCTGCCGCACGGCGCCTACGAGTTCCAGGCGACGCTGTCGAACAACAACCGCCCCGATTGCCTCGTGCGCATGCCCAACGGCGCGCCCGACCTCGTCATCGACGCAAAGTTCCCGCTGGAATCGTGGAACGCGATACGTGCCGCCGCCGAGAGCGAAGGCGCGGACGCGCAGAAGGTCGCCGCGCAGGCCTTTCGCCGCGACGTGGAGGTCCACATCCGCGCCATCGCGGAGAAGTACCTGATAGCGGGCGAAACACAGGACACGGCCTTCATGTTCGTGCCGTCCGAATCGATCTTCGCCGAGATCCACGAGAACTTCGAGGCGGTCGTGCAGAAGGCGCACCGCGCACGCGTGGTCATCGTCTCGCCGTCGCTGCTGATGCTGTCGATCCAGGTGATCCAGGCCGTGCTCAAGGATGCGCGCATGCGCGAGCAGGCGCACCTTATCCAGCACGAGGTGGTGCGGCTGATGGAAGATGTCGGCCGCCTCGACGATCGCGTGCGCAAGCTGCAGACGCATTTCTCGCAGGCGAGCCGCGACGTCGAGACGATCCTGACCTCGGTCGACAAGGTCACGCGGCGCGGTGCCAAGATCGAGGCGCTGGAGTTCGGCATCGAGGGCGGCGCGCCGGAGGCGGAAGAGCCCGCGCCGCGAACGGCCTCGTCGCGCACCGGGCAGTTGCGGCTGCATGTGGTCGAAGACGGCGAATGATGCCCGCATCCTGCCACGATCCTGTTTGAAGAAGCCCACCGTCGCAAATTCGAAGGGCATCCATGAACCGCATCGCAAAAGCAGGCAGCGCCACCGGCGCGGCCGTCATGCTGGCAGGAGCGCTACTGGTCGCCGGCTGCCAGACGGGAACCGCGCCCGGCGCTTCGGCCGGGGCGTCACGCTCCGGGCTGGCCTATCTGGCCGAGATTCGCACGTCAGCCGGCCTGCCGGCGCTGCGACCCGATCCGACGCTGGAGAAAGCGGCATTGCGCCAGTCCGGCTACATGGCGCAATCGGGCCGCATGGCGCACGACACCGGCTGGCGACGCGATTTCGCCACCCGGATGAAGGCGGACGGCGTCGCCGCGCCGGCAGCTGAGAACCTCGCCCACGGGCGCATGGAGATGGCGCGGCTGTTCCAGATGTGGATGGCCTCCTCCGGCCACCGCCGCAACATGCTCGACAAGCGCTTCACCCGCTTCGGCCTCGCCTATGCGGGCACCGATGACGACCGGCGTTACTGGACGCTTGTGCTCGGCAAATAGCATAAGCGTCAGTTAAGCCGTGCGCGGGCGAAATCGGCGAGTTCATCTGTAAACGTCGACAGATCGTCCTTGAGGCCGGCGAACCCGCCGGTGCGGTCGAGCGTGCCGTGGTCCATGTAGAGGGCGCGGTTGATCTCGATCTGCAGCGTGTGCCGCCCCTCCTCCGGCTTCCCGTAGCGCTCCACGATCAGCGCGCCCTTATACGGATCGTTGAGCCCGACACTGTAGCCGAGCGCCGAGAGGTGGTCGGCGACGAAGCGCGTGAGCGCCGGATCGCATGACGTGCCATCGAGATCGCCCAGCACGAAGTCCGGACGCTTTTGGCCAGGGTCTGGCGCCAGCGCATTGCCGACCGGCTGCATCGAATGCCAGTTGATGTGCAGCACCTCGCCGAATCGCTCCGTCAGCCGCGCCATCTCGTCTTCCAGCGCCGCGTGATAGGGCCGCCAGTAGGCATCGATGCGCCGCCGTATCTCGTCCGCGCTCAGAAGCCGGTCGTAGATCGGCACCGCGTCGCCGATCAGGCGGAAGATCAGCCCGACGCCACGCTCCGAATTGACCGAAGGCGCGGTCTCCTCCGCCCAGTCTTCCGGCAGAAGATGTGGATCGAGATCGTCGGCGGTGCGGTTGGGATCGATATAGGTTCTGGCAAACAGCGCCTTGATGAGCGTCGCGCCATGGCTCGGCGCATCAATGACGAGGTCGTCGACGAACCGGTCCTCGCCGCCCAGCAGCAGTCGCATCTCGGCCGCCGGCAGGAAATCCTCGGGATAGACCCGGCCACTATGCGGCGAATCGTAGAGCAGCGGTAGTTCCTCGCCGTCCGGCCGCCGGACCGATACCGCCTGCGGCAGGCCTTCGGGTTCGCCCTGCCTAGACATCGCCGTCCTCGAAGATGCCGGCCGGGTTGGCGCGTGTCGCCATGCGCCGGATATGCGGCAGCAGCTTCTCCGCGAAGACCGAATGCAGCCGCATCAGCTCGCCCACCGGGTCGTCGTGGTCGTCCACGCGAATGTCCCAAAGCGGATATTCCTCGCTGGCCACCACATAGACTGTCGAGGAGCGCTCCTCCTTCCGGTCTCCGCCTTCGGCCATGCCCGCAGCAAGCGCGCGGATCAGCCGTTCCACCAGCGGCGTGTTCGGCTTCTCGCCGAAGGCGCGCACTGCTGCCTCGATTACCTGTGGCCCTTCGAGCCGGTTTCCCTGCACGCAGAAATCGCGATGCGCCTGCCCGCCCGCCCATGGCTTGCAGCCCTCGCCGGTCCAGATCGCGGCGCGGCCGTCGCGGTCGATCACGCCGAGCTGCCGCCGATCCATGCGCGGATCATGCTGGCGCAGCGCCTCGATCACCTCGTCGGCCCACATGCCGCTCTGCAGCAGCCTTATGCCGTCGATGCCGAGATACGGATTCAGCCGTGCCTGTGTGGCGATCGCGCCAGCGCCGGGCGCGGCGTGCGTCAGAAGCTTGCCGACGGCCGGAAGCGCGGTGATGGCGGCAATGCCGAACTCGCCCGTTCGCGGGCAGCGGGCGACGATGGAAAAGGTCATGAAGCGCCTCTGGCTGGAAACCACGTCAGGGGAACGACGGGCGGCGTCCCCGGTTCCCGCGTCGCGCGTCGGAGGATGGACTGTTCACAGCAAACCGCTTTGCGCGCGATGGATCGGCAGCCTATCTGTCGGAGACAATTCGGGAGACTTTATGATGGAACTCGGCCTCTACACGTTCGCCGATGTCGGCACTGACCCGGTTACCGGCGCAAAGGTCGGGCCGGCGGAACGGCTGCGCAATCTCGTCGAGGAAATCGAGCTTGCCGACCAGCTCGGGCTCGACTTCTTCGGGCTGGGCGAACACCACCGCCCCGACTATGCGGTCTCCTCGCCCGCCGTCGCGCTTGCGGCCGCCGCCACGCGCACCAGGAACATCCGCCTGTCGAGCGCGGTTTCGGTTCTGTCGTCGGACGATCCGATTCGCGTGTTCCAGCAGTTCGCCACGCTCGACAATCTGAGCGAGGGCCGTGCCGAGATCATGGCGGGCCGCGGCTCCTTCATCGAATCCTTCCCGCTGTTCGGCTACGCGCTCGAGGACTACGACACACTGTTCGCCGAAAAGCTCGAAATGCTCATCAAGCTGAACGAGGGTGAAATCTTCTCGTGGCCGGGTGGCCAGCACACGCCGAAGGTCGACAATCGCGGCGTCTATCCGCGCCCGCTGCAGGAGAAGCTGCCGCTATGGATCGCCGTCGGCGGCACGCCGCAATCGGTCGGCCGCGCGGCGATGCTCGGCCTGCCGCTGGCGCTCGCCATTATCGGCGGCGAGCCGCACCGTTTCGCGCCGCTGTTCAAGCTCTACCGCGAGGCGGCAGCCAAGTTCGGACGCGACCCGGCAACCCTGAAGACCTCCATCAACGTGCATGGTTTCGTCGCCGAAACGACGCAGGAGGCTATCGACACGGCCTTTCCGGCACACACCGACGTGATGAACCGTATCGGGCGCGAGCGCGGCTGGGGCCCGACGGGCAAGGACCAGTTCGCCGCCTCCGCCGCCCCGCGCGGCGCGAACTTCGCCGGCAGCCCGGCGGAAGTCACCGACAAGATTCTTGCCAACCACGAGATCTTCGGCTTCGACCGCTTCGTCATCCAGATGGCAATTGGCGTCATGGACCATGCGAAGCTCATGAAGGCCATCGAACTGTTCGGCACGAAGGTCGCGCCAGAGGTGAAGAAGGCCGTGGCGGCGAAGGAAACAACCGCCGCCGAAGCATAAAGCCTTCAACCTCCCCGCCGTCATGGATGTCGCCACGAATCGCCGACATTGAAGTCGGAACCGCGACCTCTTCGCCGTCATCCCGGGCAACCGAGCGGAGTGAGGGCAGACCCGCGACCCATTGAGAGGCGCAGCCGGTCTCCGCAGTTAGCGCGGCGCAGATCACGCACGGCAGGCGCTGTCATGCGCCAAGGTAAGCACCGGGCCGCGCCTTACGATTTCCGGACCAATGGGTCCCGGCTCGGCGGTCGCTTCGCGACCTTGGCCGGGATGACGGTAAGTGATCGCAACACCCCCCGACATGGAGAGGCCGCAGCGCTTCCCGGCTCTCCCTCGCAGGCTCGCTCGGCTGGGATGACGCCTTCATGAGGGTTCCCGCAAACCGCGACTGGCACAAACATGAGGCGGTTGGTGAACGTGTGCGGACATCCTATATCCGGGCGATGATACCGCTCTCCGTACTCGACCTTTCGCCCGTGCCTGAGGGCAGCGACGTTTCGCAGTCGCTCGCCAACACGCTCGATCTAGCCCGCCATGCCGAGCGCCTTGGCTACAATCGCTACTGGCTGGCCGAGCACCACAACATGCCTGGCATCGCCAGTGCGGCAACCGCCGTGGTGATCGGCCATGTCGCGGCCGGCACCTCCACCATCCGGGTCGGGGCCGGCGGCATCATGCTGCCCAACCATTCGCCGCTGATGGTGGCGGAGGCCTTCGGCACGCTGGCAGCACTCCATCCCGGCCGCGTCGATCTCGGGCTCGGCCGCGCGCCCGGTACCGACCAGCTCACCGCGCATGCGCTTCGGCGCAATATGGGCGGCGGCGTCGATACCTTCCCCAACGATGTCGTCGAGCTCATTCACTACTTCAAGCCGGAGGAACCCGGCCAGCGCGTGCGCGCCGTGCCGGGCGCCGGCCTCAACGTGCCGGTCTGGATGCTCGGCTCCAGCCTCTACGGCGCGCAGCTCGCCGCCATGCTCGGCCTGCCCTACGCCTTCGCCTCGCATTTCGCGCCGGCCGAGATGGAGCATGCGCTGGAAGTCTACCGCACACGCTTCGAGCCTTCGGAGCATCTCGACAGGCCTTACGCGATGCTCGGCCTCAACGTCTTCGCCGCCGACACCGACGAGGAAGCGCGGCTGCTCTTCACCTCGCTGCAGCAGGCCTTCGTCAATTTGCGCACGGGCCGCGCCGGCAAGCTGCCGCCGCCCGTTCCCGGCTTTGCCGAAAATCTTGACCCGTCAGCCAAGGCGATGCTCGACCATGCGCTTTCCTGCGCCATCGTCGGTTCGCGCGAGACCGTCCGCGACGGGCTCAGGGCCTTCGTCGCGCGCACCGGCGCAGACGAGCTGATGGTCACGGCCCAGATCTTCGACCACACGGCGCGGGTGCGCTCGTTCGACATCCTGGCGGCCGCCCGCGACGAACTGGACCGCGCCGAGGCCGCCGAATAGGCGACCGGGGCTGTCAACATGCACCTTTGACGTGTATCAACGGGCCGGGCTGAGTTTGGGCTAAAGATCATTCGTTCGCGAATGAGGGAGGCCGCGTGAACGCCGGGCCGATCTACACCGTCGAGGGAGTGACCAAGGTCTACCGCACCGGGGAGGTCGAGGTGCGGGCGCTGCGCGGCGTCGACATCGAGATCGGGGCCGGCGAGTTCATCGTCTTGCTCGGCCCGTCAGGCAGCGGCAAGTCGACGCTCGTCAACATTCTCGGCGGGCTCGACACGGCTACCGAAGGAAAGGTCTTCTTCCGCGACGAGGAGATCACCGGCTTCGGCGACCGCGAGCTAACGAAATACCGCCGCGACCATGTCGGCTTCGTTTTCCAGTTCTACAATCTCGTGCCCAGCCTGACGGCGCGCGAAAACGTCTCGCTCGTCACCGAGATCGCACGCGATCCGATGGACCCCGGCGAGGCGCTGGAGATCGCAGGCCTGCCGCGCGACCGACACGACCATTTCCCCGCGCAGCTTTCCGGCGGTGAGCAGCAGCGCGTCGCCATCGGCCGCGCCATCGCCAAGAAGCCCGAAGTGCTTCTGTGCGACGAGCCGACCGGCGCGCTCGATTCGAAAACCGGCATCCGGGTGCTGGAAGCGCTGGCGCAGGTTAACCGCGACCTCGGCACCACGGTGCTGGTCATCACCCACAACATGGCAGTCGGCCGCATGGCGGACAGGGTGATTCACTTCGCCGATGGCACCGTCGCGCGGATCGAAGAGAACGAGAAGCGCGAGGCACCGGCCTCGATCGCGTGGTGACCCCATGGGTGTGCTCGACCGCAAGCTGATGCGCGATCTCGTCCGGCTGTGGGCGCAGGTCGCGGCGATCGCCCTGGTCATGGCCGCCGGCGTGATGACGCTGGTGCTGGCCGTCGGCGCGCAGCGTTCGCTGTTCGAGACGCGCGAAGCCTATTACGAGCGCAACGCCTTCGCCGACATCTTCGCCACCGCCACCCGCGCCCCGGAACGCCTCTCCGATGAGATCGCCGCCATCCCCGGCGTCGCGAGCGTCGAGACCCGCATCCGCGAGAACGCGGTGCTCGACATAGAGGGCATGCTGGAACCCGCCAGCGGCATGCTGGGCTCGGTGCCCGACGACGGCCAGCAGGTGCTGAACCAGCTCTATATGCGGCTGGGCCGCCTGCCCTCACCCGGCCATCCGGCCGAGATCGTCGTCAACGAGCCCTTCGCCAATGCGCACGGCTTCGAACCCGGCGACACGCTCAGCGCCATCATCAACGGCCGCAAGCGCGCGCTCACCATCGTCGGCGTCGCGCTGTCGCCCGAGTTCATCTACGTCGTGCCCGACCTGATGCCGGACGACCGGCGGCTGGGCGTCGTGTGGATGTCGCAGACGGCGCTCGCCGCCGCGTTCGACCTCGACGGCGCGTTCAACGCGGTTTCCGTCAAGCTCCTGCGCGGGCAGCCGCCCGAGCCGGTGATCGACGAGATCGACCGGCTGCTCGAACCCTTTGGCGGGCGCGGCGCGCATGATCGGGACGACCAGCAGAGCCACGCCTTCCTCGATGCGGAGCTGACGCAGCTTCAGGCGATGAGCTACGTGCTGCCGCCGATCTTCTTGCTGGTCGCCGGCTTCCTGGTCAACATGATCCTGTCGCGCCTGATCGCCCTGGAGCGCGAGCAGATCGGCCTCATGAAAGCCGTCGGCTACACCGGCGCCGGCGTCGCCTGGCACTACATGAAGCTCGTCATCGTCATCGCGCTCATCGGCGTCGCCATCGGCATCGCGGCGGGCACATATCTGGGGCGCGGCCTTACCCGCCTCTATGGCGACTTCTTCCACTTCCCGTTCCTGATCTTCCGGCTCAGCCTCGACGTCTATGTCATCGCCATCGCCGTTTCGGTGGCGGCCGCGACGCTGGGCGCGCTGCGCTCGGTGCGCGCCGCGGCCGCCCTGCCGCCCGCCGTTGCGATGCGCCCGCCTGCGCCTGCGCGCTATCGCCGGCTCTTCGGCGGCGGCTTGCCCTTCATATCGCTGCTGCCGCAGACCACGGTGATGATCGGACGCAACATCGTGCGCCGGCTGCTGCGCTCGCTTTTCACCAGCTTCGGCATCGCGCTGTCGGTCGCGGTGCTGGTCGGCTCGCTGTTCTCGCTGGACGCGGTCGAGGAGATGATCGACATCACCTTCTTCAGCGCCGAGCGGCAGCATGCGACGATCAGTTTCGTCCACAAGCTGCCTGCCGAAGCGCTCTACGAAGTCGAGCGCCTGCCCGGCGTGATGGCGGCCGAGCCCGCACGGATGGTGGCCGCGCGGTTCCGCAACGGCCACCTCGAACGTCGGCTCTCGATCACCGGCAAGCCGGCCGGCTCGAACCTGTCGCGCCTGCTCGACGTCGACCGTCAGGAGGTGACCATGCCGCGCGAGGGCGTCGTGCTGACCACGGCGCTCGCAGACATCCTCGAGATCGGTCGCGGCGAAACGATCGAGATCGAGCTGATGGAGGAGCACCGCGAGACCGTGCAGCTACCCGTCTCGGCCATCGTCGAAAGCTATATCGGCCTCGGCGCCTTCATGGAGATCGAGGCGCTCAACCGGCTGATGCGCGAGGGGCCGTCCATCTCGGCCGTGCACGTCACTACCGACGCCTCGCAGATCGCCGCCCTTTACGAAGCGGTGAAGAACCTGCCGATGGTCGGCTCGATCGCGCTGCAGCGCGCCTCGGTCGCCAAGTTCCGCGAAACCATGGCCGAAAACCTCACCATGATGGTGACCATCTATGTCGCGCTTGCCGGCATCATCGCCTTCGGCGTCGTCTACAACGGCGCGCGCATCCAGCTATCCGAGCAGGGGCGCGAGCTTGCAAGCCTCAGGGTGCTCGGCTTCACCCGCGGCGAGGTGTCGTGGATCCTGCTCGGCGAGTTCGCGATCCTGACGCTTGCCGCCCTGCCGCTCGGCTGGCTGCTCGGTTACGCCATGGCCTATTCGACCGCCGAAGGGCTGGCGACCGAGATGTTCCGCCTGCCGCTGGTGATCGAGCGCTCCACCTATGCCTGGGCGAGCGTCGTGGTGCTGGTGGCCTCGGCGCTGTCGGCGCTGATCGTGCGCCGGCGCATCGACCGGCTCGACCTGATAGAAGTCTTGAAGACGAGAGAGTGACCGATGGCGATTCCGCTTCGAAAATCTGCCTGGATCGTGGCCGGCCTGGCGCTGGCCGGCGCGGCGGCGTGGTGGGCGTTCCGCGCGCAGCCGGTGGCGGTCGACATGGCCGCGGTCGAGCGCGGCACGCTGGAGGTGACCGTCAGCGATGACGCGCGCACGCGCATCCGCGACGTCTATACGGTGTCGGCACCCGTGGCCGGCACGGTGCAGCGCACGCCCGGCCACGTCGGCGACCAGGTGGTCGCTGGCGAAACCATCGTCGGCGTGGTTCGCCCGGCCGCGCCCGCTCTGCTCGACACCCGTTCGCGACGCGAGGCGCAAGCCGCCCTTGCAGCGGCCGGCGCGGCGGTGCGGCTTGCCGAAGCCCAGTACCGCGAGGCGGAAACCGCGCTGGAGCTGGCAAGGGCCGAAGCTGCCCGCAACGAGGAACTCAGCCGCCGCAGCATCGTCTCCGATCGCTCGCTGCAGGAGGCGCGGGGAGCCGTAACCCAGGCCGAGGCCCGGCTTGCCAGTGCCGCCGCGAGCGTCGAGATGCGCAGGCGCGAACGCGAAAGCGCACAGGCGCGGCTGGACGACCCCGAAAGCGTCACCAGCAACGGCAATGGCGGCTGCTGCATCACCGTCGAATCGCCGGTGAACGGCGAAATCCTGACCATCCACCATGAGAGCGAGGCGGTGGTTGCCGCCGGCACGCCGCTCGTCGAGATCGGCGATCCGGCCGAACTCGAAGTGGTGGCCGAGCTTCTCTCGGCGGATGCCGTACGCGTGCCGCCCGAGGCCGACGCCCGGATCGAAGGCTGGGGCGGTCCGCCGCTGGAGGCGCGGGTGCGCCGCGTCGAGCCGACCGGCTTCACAAAGGTCTCGGCGCTCGGCATCGAGGAGCAGCGGGTACGCACGATCCTCGACCTTCTCGCCCCGCCGGAGGATCGCCCGGGGCTCGGCCACGGCTACCGAGTGACGGCGCGCATCACCATCGAGCGCCACGAGGACGCGCTGCTGGTGCCGCTCGGCGCGCTCTTCCGGCAAGGCGCGGACTGGGCCGTTTTTGTCGCCGGCGCGGAAAACAAGGCAGCGCTGCGCACGGTCGACGTCGGCGCACGCGACGCCCGCAACGCCGTCGTTCTGTCCGGCCTTTCGGAAGGCGAACAGGTCATCATGCACCCCAGCGACAGGATCACCGAGGGCGTGGAAATCACGCGGCGCTGACGTCGCCGCCCTGCGGACGCCATCGCCCGTCCTGCCCGCGCGCCAGCAGCGGCGTCGCCGTCGCGCCATGGATGGGCAGGTCGCCCATGCCGGCTTCGGCCAGCGCATCGCGCCAGCTTTCGCCCTGCAGCATCGCGAAGATCGCCGCAGCGGGCCGCAGCCCGGCGCGCTCCAAAAGCCGCAGCACCGAAACCAGCGACGCGCCCGTGCTGACCACGTCGTCCACCAGCACGAAGGGTCGCCCCTCCAACACCGGGAGCATGCGCGGATCGACATAGATACGCTTTTCACCGCCGGGACTGGTGATCGAACGCAGCGGTTCCGACAGCGCCTCGTCGTACCAGAACTTGCGCGAGGTACCGAGCGCGACCATGCGCGGGTGGCCAAGCCGCCGCGCCACGTTGGCCGCCAGCGGCAGGCCCAGCGTCGGCACGCCGACCACCACCGCCGGATGATAGTGCCGCGCCGACTCCATCATCGCTTCGGCAAGCGCGTCCTCGACGGCGAAGCTTGCCTGGTTGACGATCAGCGAGGCGACTGCGCGATCGTCGCCGCCGGGCAGAACCCGGATCGGCAGCGACACCTGCCGCCCGTCCGGCAGCGTAGCCGGATAAAGATCGGCAAACCCTTCCGCGATGCCGTCGGCAAAGGTGCCCGGCGCGTGGATTTCCTGCCAGAACTGGTGTGGAGCGAGCATCGGCGACTTGCTTTCCGGAATAAAAAGGGCGACCTGCAAAGGCGAGCACCACCTTCTAACCGCATCACGGGACGTGTCCAGAGATGAGCGATTTCCTCGACCCGCAGGACCTCGAAGAACTGGTTGCGCTGCGCCGCGACCTGCACGCCCATCCGGAGCTCGGCTTCGAGGAGGAGCGCACCAGCGCCATCGTGAAGACGTTTCTTGCCGATTGCGGCATCGCGGTCGAGCACGGCATCGGCGGAACCGGCGTGGTCGGCACGCTCAAGCGGGGCAACGGTACCACATCGATCGCGTTGCGTGCCGACATGGATGCGCTCGCCATGCCCGAAACCGCCACGGAGCGCCCTTACCGCTCAAAATTCCCCGGCAAGATGCACGCCTGCGGCCATGACGGCCACACCGTCATGCTGCTGGGCGCTGCCCGCAAGCTGGCGCGCAGCCGCTCCTTTTCCGGCACCGTGCATTTCGTGTTCCAGCCGGCGGAGGAGGGCCGGGGCGGCGCGCAGGCGATGGTCGACGACGGCCTGTTCAAGCGGTTCGCGATCGACCGTTTCTATGGCCTGCACAACATGCCCGGCATCGCGATCGGCGAGATGGCGGTGGTGCCCGGCCCGCAGCTTGCCTCGTCCGACCGCTGGGAGGTCACCTTCAAGGGCGTCGGCACTCATGGCGGCAAGCCGCATCTCGGCCTCGACCCTACGGTCGCCACCGGCCAGTTCCTCAGCGCGATCCACACCATCGTTTCGTGCAAGGTCGATCCGGTGGAGGCGGCCGTCGTCAGCGCTTGCGCGATCGAGGCCGGTGATTTCAAGGCGCTCAACGTCATCCCCGACGAGGTGCGCATCGGCGGCACGGCGCGCGCCTACAGCCACACAGTGCGCGACCTGATCGAAGCGGAGATCGGCCGTATTGCCGCCGGCATAGCTGCGGCTGCCGGCATCCGCGTTACCTACGACTACCGCCGCGGCATGCCGCCCGTCATCAACGAGGCGGACGCAACGCAGCGCGCGCTGGCGGCCGCGCAGGCCGCGCTCGGCACCGCAAACGTGGCGACCGCCTATCCGCCATCGACAGCGGGCGACGATTTCGCGATTTTCTCGGGAAAAGTCCCCGGCGCCTATGTCTGGCTCGGCAACGGACCGGCGCAAGACGGCGCCCTGCACCACAACACCCGCTACGATTTCAACGACGCCGCCATCGAACCCGGCGTCCGCTTCTGGACCACGCTGGTGGAGCAGGAACTGCAGGCGGGGTGAGTGGTGCGCCCTTCGAGGCTCGCTACGCTCGCACCTCAGGATGAGGAAGGTCGCGCTCGAAGTCTATCGTTCCTCCTCATCCGGCCGCTTCGCGGCCCCTCCCCCGATGCGTCGACAGGGCAGCATATGGAAACAACCAACGCCGTGGCGGTCTCATACCCCCACCCCTTACCCCTCCCCACAAGGGGGAGGGAGACCTTGATGTTTCGCCATTTCCGGCGGCGTCTGTGTAGAGCGCTCACGTTCCAGAACCCCCTCCCCCTTGTGGGGAGGGGTAAGGGGTGGGGGTAACGCCATATCCGATTGCCCTCTACAGCCGGCCAGAGGATGGTCGCGAAGCAGCCCCGTGAGGAGAACAGCATGCTTCGAGCCCACGCTTTCGCATTGAGGCACGCTCGGCTTCCCTCGTCCTGAGGTGCGAGCAAAGCGAGCCTCGAAGGACGCACTACCGGCCCGACAACCGCGCCCCCAGCAACTCCAGCGCACCCGCGCTATCGACCTTCATCGCCACTGCAATTGCGGTGCCTGCCTTCCGGTCGACGTCGAGCGCACCTGCGTCGGGTGCCTCGCCCAGGTCGACCGCTATCGGCAGCGTCTCCAGCTTGAACAAGTCGGGCCGTTCGGCAAACAGCATGACGCAGGGATCGTGCAGCGGCCGGCTCTCGCCACCGGAGGTCGACAGGAAATAGGCGTCGATCAGGTCGGCCGAGGCGGCAGCGGCGGCCACGCCGCTCTCGCGCAGGGCGGCCGTATAGGCGCGGGTCGCGCGCACCTTGCGCGTCACGTCGAGCGGCACCAGCACCGTCTCGAGCCCTGCCCGGAAGACGATGTCGGCGGCCTCGGGGTCGGCGGCGATGTTGAACTCGGCGCGGGGGCCGATATTCCCCGGCTCGTCGACGGCGCCTCCCATGGCGATCAGCCGCCGGATGCGCCGCGCCGCTTCGGGGTAGTCGCTCACGAGCCGCGCAATGTTTGTCAGCGGGCCGAGCGCCAGTATGTCGATGCTGCCTTCCGGCTCGCGCATCAGCAGGCCCGCCAGCCATTCGACCGCGTCCGCCAGCGGCGGTACCGCCGGCTCCGGAAACCGGACCCCGCCGAGACCATCATTGCCGTGTATGTCGGCCGTGTCGAAACCCTTGCGCGAAAGCGGCGCCGGCGCGCCCGCAATCACCGGGATGTCGCCGCGCCCCGCCAGCGCCAGGATACGGCCGGCATTGCGGGTTGTCGTCTCGATGCCGATATTGCCGGCCACCGTCGTGAGGCCGAGAATGTCGAAGGCGGGCGACGACAGCGCATGCAGAATCGCGACCGCGTCGTCGATGCCGGGATCGGTGTCGATCACGGCGCGGATGGTTGCATCGCTCATTACGCCTGCCCGTCGGCGGCGTCGATGCGCGCCATCTCCGCCTTGAATTCACCTGCGACCTGCAGCGCGTCGCGCATCACCTTCCTGCGCTCCAGCGTCTTCACGCCGCGGTCCCGCATCAGCCACGCGCCCGCAACCATCACGTCGCGCACGTCCACCGGCATCGCCGAGAACACCAGCGTCGCGTAATGATCGTAGATCGGCTGCAGGCGCGCCGCCGACACGTCGATGCGGATCAGATCGGCCTGCTTGCCGGGCTCCAGCGAGCCGATCCTGCCATCCATGCCCAGCACCTTCGCGCCTTCGATAGTCGCCATGCGGATCACTTCCCTCGCCGGCATCGGCTTGCGGCTGTGGCCCAGCAGCTTCTGAAACATCGTCACCGGCGCGAACTGCGAGAACAGGTCGAGCGTGTTGCCGCTCATCGGCCCGTCTGTCGCGACGCCGACCGGAATGCCCGCCGCGCGCATCGCCTCCACTGGCGCGATGCCGCGCCCCGCCTTGGCGTTGGAGCGCGCATTGTGCGCGACGCAGACCTGCGCGTGGGCCATCTTCTCGATGTCGCTGTCGCTGACATGCAGGCAGTGCGCGCAGATCAGTCCCTTGCACAGCAGACCCGCCTTCTCCACCACCTCGACCGGGCGCAGGCCGTGGTTCTTCGCGCACCACTCCATCTCCGAATCCATTTCGGCGAGATGGATCTGCACCGGCACGTCGGGGTGGTCGTCGGCCCAGCGCGCGACGCGGTTCATCACCGCGATGTCGGTCGAATAAGGCGCATGCGGCGCGATCGACGCGGTCACGCGCGGATGGCCGGCGAATTCATCCACCAGCGCTTCCGTCAGCGCGAAGCCCTCGTCGATGGTCTTGTGATCGGGCGGGTTGAAATCGGCGATGGTCTGCCCGACGACGCCGCGTATGCCGGCCTGGTCGACCACCCGGCCGACTTCGGTCTCGAAGTAGTACATGTCTGCGACGGTGGTGACGCCGCCCTCGATCAGCTCGAGTGCTGCCAGCGCCGTTCCCGCGCGCACCATCTGCGGGGTGACGAACTTGCGCTCCATCGGCAGCACGTAGCGGTAGAGCCGGTCGTCGACATCCTCCCCCAGCCCGCGAAACAGCGTCATCGCCATGTGGCAGTGCGGGTTCACCATGCCCGGCATGACGATGTCGCCGCCGACGTCGACCACCTCGGCGCCCTCGACCCGCGGTGCGGGGCCGGCTCCGGTCGCGACGATGCGCTCACCGTCGACATGGACGAACCCGCCCTCGATCGCCGGCATGTCGGGCGTGCAAGGAATCAGCGTGGCATTGGTTATGATGGTGGTCATTCTATTCCGGCTTCAGCACGCAGCACTGGTCTGGAACCGGCACCAGCCGTGCGGTCGAGCCGGGCTCCAGCGGCGAGGACAGCGGGCCGTTGGCGATCAGCGGGCCGGCCTCCGTCTCGCACTGGTACTGATAGGCGCGGCCCAGATAGGTGCGCAGGCCGAGCGTCGCAGGCAGGCCCTTCGCGTCGGGATCGGCCGTCACCGCCAGCCCGTCGGCGCGCGCTGCCAGCACGAAATCGTCCGGGATGTCGCCGAACCGCGCCTTGGGCAGCGCAAGTGCAACGCCGCCCGGCGCCTGCGCCGTCACGTTGCCCCCGTCGCGCGCCGTCACCTTCATCGGGATCAAGTTCTCGAACCCGACGAAGCGCGCCACGAAGGCGTTGGCCGGCCGCTGGTAGAGCACTTCCGGCGTATCGAGCTGCATGATGCGGCCCTGATGCATGATCGCCACCCGGTCGGAGATCGAGAACGCCTCCTCCTGATCGTGGGTCACGTAGACGGCGGTGGTGTTGTTGGCGCGCTGGAGCTGGCGGATTTCCACGCGCATGTCGACGCGCAGCTTGGCGTCGAGGTTGGAGAGCGGTTCGTCGAACATCAGCAGCGGCGGTTCGATCACCAGCGCGCGTGCGAGCGCCACGCGCTGCTTCTGACCGCCGGAGAGCGCGCCGGGAAGCCTATCGGAGAGCTGGTCGAGGCCGACGCGCTCCAGCATCGCGCGTGCCCGCTTGTTGCGCTCGGCCGTCGCGATGCCGCGCTGCTTCAGGCCAAAGGCGACATTGTCCAGCACCGACAGGTGCGGAAACAGCGCGTAGTTCTGGAAGACGAGGCCGATATGGCGCTTGTAGGCGGGAAGCCGCGTCAGGTCTTCGCCGCCCAGCGTAATGGTGCCTGCCGTCGGCTCCAGAAAGCCGGCGATCAGCCGCAGCGTCGTCGTCTTGCCGCAGCCGGAAGCGCCCAGCAGCGAGACGAGCTCGCCCGCGCCGACGCTGAGTGAGAGGTCGTCCAGAACCTTGGTCGTCCCGTAATGGGCGGTCAGGTGTTCGACGGCGAGGGGATGGGTCATTGGCTGTTTCTACTTGGCGAGGAAAGTCAGGCCCAGCGTGCGCTCGACAATCGCCATCACGGCGACGGTGAGCAGCATGAGCAGCACGGAGACCGACGCGATGACGGGATCGAAGAACTGCTCGACATGGGCAAGTATCTGGATCGGCAGCGTCGAGATGCCTGGTCCGGTCAGGAACAGCGACACCGAGACGTCGTTGATCGAGGTGATGAAGGCGAGGATGAAGGCGGCGATCACGCCGGAGCGCACGTTCGGCAGCACGATCGTGAAGAAGGTCTTGATCGGACGGCTGCCGAGGCTGATCGCCGCTTCCTCGATGGAGAAGTCGAAGGAGGCGAGGCTCGCCGAGATGACCCGCACGCAATAGGGCAGCACGATCAGGGTGTGACCGATCAGCAGCGTCAGGAAGATCGGAGCGGACTGGCCCACGGCGACCGAGCGCAGCAGCGAGAAGCCCAGTACGATTTCCGGCACCAGGATCGGCAGCACGAACAGTGTCGACAGCCAGGCCGGAAGCTGGATGCGGTAGCGGTTCAGCGCATAGGCGGCCGGAATGCCGATCAGCAGCGCCAGCGCGGTCGCCAGGAATGCGATCTCGACGCTTGTGACGATGGTGCGCCGGAACGCGCCGATCTCGAAGATGCGCTCGAACCAGCGCAGAGTCAGCCCCTGCGGCGGGAAGGTCAGGAAGGTCGTGTCCGAGAGTGCCGCGCCGAAGACGATCACCAGCGGCCCCATCAGGAACAGGTAGACTAAGACGGCGAAGCCGATCAGGGCAGGATGAAGACGGTTGGGCATCAGGTCGCCATCGGGTTGAGACGGCGGGCGGCCCGCGTCATGAAGAGCACCACGGCCACCGTCACCACCACCATGATGGCGGCGATGGTGGAAGCGCTGACCCAGTCGAAGGCGACCATGGCGCGCTGGTACATCAGCGTGCCCATCACCATCTGGCTTTCGCCGCCGAGAAGCTGCGGCGTCGCATAGGCGGTGAACGAGCCGGTGAAGACCAGCACCGCGCCGACGATCAGGCCGGGCACCGCCAGCGGGAAGATCACCTGCCGGAACGTTGCGGCCGGCGAGGCGCCCAGCGAGGCTGCCGCCTGCACAACGTCGTCAGGGATGTTTTCCAAAACGCCGACGAGTGTGAGCACCATCAGCGGCACGAAGAGATACACCATGGCGACGATCACCGAGCCCTGCGTGTAGAGCATGGAGAACGGCTCGTCGGTGATGCCCATCCCGATGAGGAAGTTGTTCAGGATGCCGTTGCGCCCGAGGATGATGAGCCAGGCAAAGGACCGCACCACCACACCGGTCAGCAGCGGGAAGACGGCCGCGATGATGAGCAGGCTCTTAATGCGACCCGGCGAGCGGGCGACCACATAGGCGGTAAGAAAGCCCACCGCCACGGAGATGATCGTGGTGATCAGCGAGATTTCCAGCGTGCGCCACAGCACCGTGCGGCGAAAGCCGCTGGAGAAGAATTCCATGTAGGGTGCGATGATGCCGGCGGGCTCGACGAAGGTCGCGGTGATGGTGGCAGCCACCGGCAGCACCAGGAACACCACGACGAGGGTCGTGGCCGGCGCGGAAAGCGTCCATCCGGCGAAGCGTTTCAGCACTGCGGTCTTTCCCTTCGCGTCATCGCGTATGTCATGGGTGCGTCCTTCGAGGCTCGCGGAGCCTGTCCTCGGGCTTGCCAAGGGCAAGACCCGTGGGCTCGCACCTCAGGATGAGGGAGGTGCTCTGTCAAATCCATGACGCCGTGGGTTCGATCCGCTGGCACTTCAATATGAAGATGGCCGTTTGTCGAACCCGCTGCATTGTTGGCTCTATGCACAACATCCCCCATCCTGAGGTGCGAGCGCAGCGAGCCTCGAAGGACGCACCAAAAACCACGGCTGGCGAGGCATAAACCTCGCCAGCCATCGGCATCACATCCCGAAAATCTCGTTCCAGCGATCCACCCAGGCGTTCTTGGCCTGGTTCATCTTGGAGTAGTCGACGCGCTTGAGGCCGTCGATCATCTCCTTGCCGTAGGTCCACTGCGCGGCTTCCTCCTCCGTCAGCTCGACGGAAGCGGCAACCGGGGCGTCGACGCCGTTCTGCGCCAGCGTCTTCTGCAGCTCGGGATCGAGGATGAAGTTGATGAACTCGTGCGCCAGCTCGACATTGGCCGCACCCTTCGGGATGTTGACCGTGTTCAGCGTCGCGATCGCGCCGTCCTCGAGATCGGCCCAGACCACGCTCGGCACGGCGGCCTGGAGCTGGCCGAGCGCGAAGTCCTGCGCCAGCGACACAGTGATCTCGCCGGTCGAGAACAGATTGATCATCTCCGAGCCGGTGTTGTAGTTCTTCACCACGTTGGGCTTGATCTTCTCGATCTCGGCAAAGGCCGGGTCGGCGTCGTCGAAGGCGTTCGTTCCGGCCTTCTCGCCGGCGATCATGACAACCATCGGGCCGGCGGTGGTGGTGATGCCCGGCAGCGACACCTGGCTGGCAAGATCCTCGCGCCACAGGTCGGCCCAGCTCGTGATCGGCGGGTTCACCTTTTCCGAATCGTAGACGATGCCCACGCGACCGATCGTATAGGCCGGGCCGTAGCCGCCCTGCGGGTCCTGCGCCAGCTCGTAGAGCCCGTCGATGTTCGGGATCTTCGAGCGGTCGATCTTCTGGAAGAGACCTTCCTCGACGCCGAGCTGCGAGAACGAATCGGTCAGGTAGATGACGTCGACGCCCGCGCCGCCGCGAATCTTCACCTTGTTAAGGCGGTCGGCGTTGTTGCCGGTCTCGAACACCAGCTCGCAGCCGCATTTTTCCTGGAACGGCTGGACGATGTACTGGTCGAGTTTCTCGCCGTTGAAGCCCCACCAGGAGATGGTCAGGGTTTCGGCCTGCGCCGCGCCGGCCGTCATGGCAAGCACGGATGCCGCGGCCAGCATCGTCTTACGGGGAGTGGTCATTTTTCGCGCCTCTTCTGGATAGGTCGGAACCGGGTTTATCCCGGACTCGATGTTCAGCAAAAGCTTATTTTGACCGCCAAAGCCCCGCAAGCCCAAAGAATGTGCAGCGCACAACTACGGGCGCTCGTGATGCCGGCAATCCGGTGGGGCGAACCTAGCGCTTGCGCGCCTTGCGTGCGGCATAGCGCGCGTCGCGCTTGGCCTTGCGCTCGGCCTCGTCGGCCAGCAGCCGCGAGATCATGTCCTTCTCGGCATTTTCCTTGGCCTCGGCCTCGGCCTTTGCCGCGGCTTCCGCCGCAGCCTCGCGCTCGGCGCGCTCGCGGGCCTCACGTTCGGCCTTCTCGCGCTTCTCACGCTCGCGCTCGGCCTGACGCTGCGCGCGCGCCTCGGCCGCAGCCTTGCGCTCGGCCCGCCTTGCCTGCGCGGCCGGATCGTCGGCGGACGGCATCTTGGCCTTCGCCTTTTCCAGCAGCGCCTTGCGGGCGTCCATCGCGGCCTGTCTGCGTTCCGCGAAACTCTGTTCCTTGTAAATTGCCACTCTTCGCCTTCTCGGTTGCGAGGTTTTCTTCGAGGGGCCTTATTGATGGCTACACGGCCGCAATTCAAGACGAAAAAGGCCCTCTCCGCACAAAACGGAGAGGGCCTCAGTCGATTTTCGGTCAGGCCAGCGCCTTAGCAGGGGCCGGGACGCTCGATGCGGTAGCGGGCGTTTTCGGCTTCACAGGCATTGCCGAAGGTCCGGCGCTCACCCCGCCTGCTTCCGCAGACAGGCGCATATTCGCGCGTGCAGGCCCGCTCTTCACGGCCTCCACCACCGCCTCCGCCGCCACGGCATTCGCCCTGGCTGACCACGCGATAGCCCTCGACCTGCGCCGAGCAGGCATTGCCGAAGGTGCGGCGCTCACGGCCGCGCACTGCGCAGACCGGGTCGAACTGCATCGTGCAGCCCACTTCCGGAGGCCGCTGCGGCGGGCGCTCGCGGCGGCATTCGCCACCATAGACGACACGATAGCCGTCCGACCGCGCCAGGCAGGCGTTCGAGAAGGTTTCGCGCTGGCCGCGACGCTCGCCGCAGACGGGAGCGTATTCGCGGGTACACATCTCCGGCGGCCTGTCGGGACGCGGCGGGCGCGGACCTGGTCCCGGTCCGGGACCCTCCTCCACCACGACACAGGCTGCCAGCACGGTGGCAACGACGGCCAGCCCGGCCGCAATCTTCGCAATTGAAAGGAAACGCATTCCCGGTCCTCCAGATGTCCCTCGATCATCACAATGCGTCAGTATCGCATTCGATCCCCATATGCGGGCAAATTGCAAGCCCGCATATCGCGCGAGCCCGCCGATCAGCCGAGCGCCCGCACCAGCTCGGCATCGGGGAAGCAGGTCGGCGCTCGCCCGTTCCTTGCCTGCCACTCGCCGATCGAGCGGCGCGTGCGGAAACCGGGCAGCCCGTCGGCGCCGCCGACATCGTAGCCGAGACGCTCCAGTCCGCGCTGCATGGCGGCGATGTCGGAGCGATAGAGCTTCGCCACCCGCCCCCAGGAGCCCGCGAAACGCCGGTCGCCATAGGTGATGCGATCAGCCGCGTGGCCGACGAACAGCGCGTAGAGATCGCTCTCGTTATAGTCCTTCAGCACATAAAAATTGGGTGTGACGATGAAGGCCGGCCCCGAGCGCCCGGCCGGCATCAACAGGAAACCCTCCTGCCGCGCCTCGTGTTCCGGGAACGGCCGGCCGCTGACGCGCGCGACACCCATCGCCTCCCATTCGGAAATCCGCTTGCCCCGGTCCGGACCTTCGAGCGCGCAGGACACGCTTTCCGGCACGGTCACCTCGAAGCCCCAGTCGCGGCCCTTTACCCAGCCGTGGCTCGCCAGATAGTTGGCGATCGAGGCGAGCGTATCGACCTGCGAGCCCCATATGTCGGCGCGACCGTTTCCATCGGCGTCGACGGCATATTTCAGGTAGGAGGTCGGCAGGAACTGCGGCTGCCCCAGCGCGCCAGCCCAGGACGACTTCATCGCCGCCACGGAAACATGGCCGCGCTGGACCATTTCGAGCGCGGCCAGCACCTCCTCGCGGAACATGTCCTTGCGCGTCGCCATGAACGCCTTGGTGCCCAGCACCTCGAAGGCATTGTGCGGGATGTTGGCGTTGCCGAAGCCGGATTCGCGTCCCCAGATCGCCAGCAATATGCCGGACGGAACACCGAAGCGCCCCTCGATGGCCCCGAGCGCCTGGCCAAGCTGTCCGGCGCGGCTGCGCCCGCCACCGGTCACGCCCGAGACGATGTTCTCGGCGAAATAATTGCCCGGCGCACCGAACTCGGCCTGATGCTGCACCTTCGGCGTCTGCGACGACTGACCCGGCATCACGAGGTCCGGCAGCTTGAGGTTCGGGCTCACGCCCCCGAACGCCGCGTTGAAAGTCTCCTGCGAAACGCCCCGCGCGCGAGCATCCGGCCACAGGTCGTTCTGCAGCCATGTCTGGAACTGCGACGTAACGTTCTGCGCGGCGGCCGGAAGTGCTACAAGTGTACCGGCCAGCGAAAGGCAGACCGCGTAGGCGAGATGTCTCATGGGCATCCTCCTGCGGAAATATTTTGTCAAAACGCCGTCCGCGACCGCAGCGCGGCGGCAAGCGTTCCCTCGTCGAGATAGTCGAGCTCGCCGCCCACCGGCACGCCGTGGGCGAGCCGCGTCACCTTCACCTCCATGCCGGAAAGCTGGTCGGTGATGTAGTGGGCGGTGGTCTGCCCCTCGACAGTGGCGTTGACGGCGAGGATCACCTCCTGCACCCCGTCTTCGGCAACGCGCGCGATCAGCGAACGGATGTTCAAATCCTCCGGCCGCACCCCGTCGAGCGGCGACAGCGTGCCGCCCAGCACATGGTAGCGCACGTTCATCGCCGAGGCGCGTTCCAGCGCCCACAAATCCGCCACGTCCTCCACCACGATGATCGTCGCACCATCGCGGCGCGGATCGGTGCAGATGGTGCAGGGGTCGCTGGTATCGACATTGCCGCAGGTCGAGCACACCCGCACCTTCTCGACCGCCTCGCCCATGGAGGCGGCGAGCGGGACGAGGAGCTGCTCCTTCTTCTTGATGAGGTGCAGCGCGGCGCGGCGCGCCGAGCGTGGCCCCAGCCCCGGCACCTTGGCCAGAAGCTGGATCAGGCGTTCGATCTCCGGGCCTGCGATTCGTTTCGACATGACGCCGGTTTAGCGGGGAACGGCGAAATTGGGTAGCGCAGGAATGGCACGGCGCATTAAGTTGATGCTTCCTTCGAGAGGCTGAACACGGAGCCCGCCCTATGCCTCGCGCCGAAATCACCATCCGCGTCGCCACCCCGGACGACCTCGACACGCTCGGGCGGCTCATCGCCGCATCTTATGCCGGGTTGGACGACGGCTCCTACGAGCCGGACCGCATCGCGGCCGCCATGCCTGCGATGTCGAAGGCCAACCCGGTGCTGCTCGCCAGCGGCACTTATTTCGTCGCGGAGATCGATGGCGAGGCGGCCGGCTGCGGTGGCTGGACGAGGCAGAAGCCGGGCAGCGGCGAGGTGGTCGACGGGATCGCGCATATCCGCCATTTCGCCACGCACCCCGCGCATCTGCGCAAGGGCGTGGCGCAAGCGCTGCTGCAGCACTGCCTGCGCGAGGCAGCGAGCGCCGGCATCAAGATCATGAAGAGCCAGTCGACATTGCCGGCGGAGCCGTTCTACGCCGCCGCCGGCTTTCGGCGCATCGGCCTCATCGAGGTCGAGATGGGCACCGGCGTGATGCTGCCCGCGGTCGAGATGGAACGCGCCCTGCCCTAGAGGAGCACGTTACTCCGCAGCCAACGGCCGCGTCTGGCCCGCGAGCATGGCGCCGATCGCGTCGGCGGCCTGCGGCTCGACGCTGTAGGACATCATCGTCGTGTCCGTCACCACGGTCTCGGCTGGCTTTTCGGCCTCGGCGACCTGGGTACTCCTGCGGCTGCGCTTCTCGTAGAAGGCGTTGCCGCCGGCTTCCAGCACGTAGTGCATGTTCTTGTAGGGGAATTTCAGGCCCGCCTGATGGAAGAACTGGGCCTTCTTCACGGCGGGATGCCGTTCGCCCTTGAGCACGGCTTCGGCGGCCGCCTGCACATCCGGCAGTGCCTTGGAATTCATCTTGCGGCTAAGCACGCCCGGCGCGAACTGGTTCTTCTGGCCCACCACACCGCAGACCGTATCGGCATATTTGCCCGAATCGAGCCGGTTCATCACGACCGTGCCGACCGCGACCATGCCTTCGCGACTCGAGCGGTGCGATTCGAAGAACATCGCGCGCGTCAGGCACTCCTTGTCCTTCATCGAATACGCCATCGGCTTCGCCTGGAGCGACGAGGTCTTCACGCTGTCGAGCGCTTCGACGCTTTGCGAGCAGGCGGCAAGGATGGATGAAAACGCGACGACGCACACAGGCGCGAGCCGCAGCCTACGGGATTTCTGGTACACGAAACTGACCCTCTCCGAACGGTCCCCGCCACTTCGGAGCGTCCATCAGAGCCGGACCAATCGGGCAAAAGCGTGGCAAAATGGTTACCGGCGCCTCATTTGGGCCTCTTGGGACCCGAATGCGCCCCCGCCACGCTTCGCAGGAAGCCCTCCCGCCTCGGCTAGAAAGGCAGTTTCATGCCGGGCGGGATCGGCAGGCCGGCGGTGAGTTCCTGCGTCTTCTGCTGCATCACCGCCTCGACCTTGGACTTGGCGTCGTTGTGCGCGGCGAGTATCAGGTCCTCCAGCACCTCGACGTCGTCTTCCTTGAACAGAGAGGGGTCGATCTTCAGCGAGCGCATCTCGAACTTGCCGGAAAGCGTGACCTGCACCAGCCCGCCGCCGGCCTGGCCGCTGGCCTCGATGTTGGCGATCTCTTCCTGCATGGCCTGGAATTTGGCCTGCATTTCCTTCGCCTTGCTCATCATGCCGAGAAGGTCTTTCATCGTGGTCTCCGCGCTATTCTAGAGTTCGTCGTCTTCGTCACCAACGCCGGGGTCCGGCATCGGCTCCGCCGTTTCGTCGTCATTGTCTTCCGGCGCGTCGGGAATGCGCACGTCGATCACCTTGGCGCCGGGAAAGCGTGACAGGATCGCGGCCACCGCCGGATCGTTGCGCGCGTCCGTGAACTGGGCATCGCGCCTGGCCGTCGCGATTTCCGACAGCGTCTGCCCGCCCGGCTCCTTGGACGTCGTTATCAGCCACCGCCGGCCCGTCCATTCCTTCAGGCGCACGGACAGATCGTTCAGCAGGCTCTTCGGTGCATCCTGCGTGAGGGCCACCTCGATATGGCCGTCCTGGATGCTCACAGGCCGTACATATTTCTTGAGGTTGATCTCGAAGAGCTTGTCGCGGTTCGCATCAGCAAGCGCTGCAATGTCGGCCAGCGACCTGATGCGCGCCTGCGGCTCGGCTTCGGGCTCGGGCGCAGTCTGAGGCACCTCGAAGACAGGCGCGCTTTCGGCCGCCGGCTGCGAGGAGACCAGCCGCATCGCCTGCCCGCCGCCATTGCTGGACGCCGGCATATATTGCTGCCCAACGGCGGAGGCGGCAGGACCCGATGACGGCGAGGCCGGCGCGCCGCCATTGCCGCGTGGGGCGCCGGCGGGCGCGGCCGCAGCGCCGCTTTCGATCGCCTTCAGCGCCTCGTCCAGCGTCGGAAGCGTCGCCGCATGGGCGATGCGGATCAGCACCATCTCGGCTGCGTTGATCGGCCGGTTCGCCGTCTGCACTTCCGAAATGCCCTTGAGCAGCATCTGCCAGGTGCGCGACAAGACGCGCACCGACAGCGACTTGGAAAAGTCCAGCCCCCGCGTGCGCTCGTCCTGCGAAAGCGAAGGATCGTCGGCGGCTGCCGGCACGAAGCGCATGCGGGTGACGAGGTGGTTGAATTCCGCCAGTTCCGTCAGAACCGTCGCTGGGTCGGCGCCGGCGTCGTATTGCGCGCGGAACTCGCCGAGCGCCGCCGCCACGTCGCCCCTCATCAGCGTCTCGAACAGGTCGATGATGCGGGCGCGGTCGGCCAGCCCCAGCATGTCGCGCACGGTCTCGGCCGTCACCTTGCCGGAAGAATGCGCGATCGCCTGGTCGAAGATCGACTGCGCGTCGCGCATCGAGCCCTCGGCCGCGCGTGCGATCATGGCCAGCGCATCGTCCTCCGCCTCCACGCCTTCCAGCCCGCCGATCCGCGCCAGATCCTGCTTGATAAGGGCGGCGTCGATGCGGCGCAGGTCGAAGCGCTGGCAGCGCGACAGGATGGTGATCGGCACCTTGCGGATTTCGGTGGTGGCGAAGATGAATTTCACATGCGGCGGCGGCTCCTCCAGCGTCTTCAGCAGGCCGTTGAAGGCCTGGTTCGACAGCATGTGGACCTCGTCGATGATGTAGACCTTGTAGCGCGCGGAAACCGGCGCGTAGCGCACCTGCTCGATGATGTCGCGGATGTCGTCGATGCCGGTGTGGGAGGCAGCGTCCATCTCGATCACGTCGACATGGCGGCCTTCCATGATCGCCTCGCAGTGGACGCCCGGCACCGTCAGGTCCACCGACGGCTGGTCGATCGCGTCGGTCTTGTAGTTGAGCGCGCGCGAGAGAATGCGCGCCGTGGTGGTCTTGCCGACGCCGCGAACGCCCGTGAGCATCCAGGCTTGGGCGATTCGGCCGGTAGAGAAGGCGTTGGTGAGCGTGCGCACCATCGGCTCCTGGCCGATGAGCGCGGTGAAGTCGCGCGGCCGGTATTTCCGCGCCAGCACGCGGTATGCGGCGGGTCTTTTCGTCCCGTCTGTTCCGCTTGTCTCCATGACGCTTGAACCAGCTCCCTGCGGCGGCGGCACCGAAGTATCGAGTTTCGCCCCCGCGAACCGGCGGCGTCAACCGCTCCGTTCCATGGTCTCCTGTGGATGGGGCCCGATGGATGGGGGAAGGGTGGGAGGCTGGCACGATGACCCGTGCCGTGGCTCGTTAGGGCTGCTTCCTTCCGGACCTGACCCGGTTGGCGAGTGGCTCGTCCACCACCAACCTCCCAATCCCCATATCGGCAATTCGCGCTGCGAATGCAAGGGGAGCGTTGTCACGCGGCAGCATCAAGCCATTGCAATGGCGCCGGTCATGATGCCGCGTGGCAGCGGCACGACCCTAACCCGTCCAGCCATAACGCTCGTCGAGCTTGGAGAGCTGGCTCAGGAAACCTTCCTTCTGCATGGCGGAGGTCTCGGTGTCGTGCATCGGCCACAGTGTCACGACCATGCGGACATGCCCCTCGCCGGCGGGAAAGAACTCCACGACGATGGTGCTGTTGTAGGGCTCCACGCCCGGCAGAAAATCGATGACTTGGCTGAGCACGAGGCGTTCGTGCGGCTTGAACTCGCTGAAGGTGCCTCTGATCCCATGGGAAGGCGGCCTGTCCAGCTTTGCCATCTCCGCCACCACCTCCGGCGCATCCGCCACCATGTCGTAGTGGAGCGCGCCGTCCTGGCGTGCCTCGATCTTGTGGACATCGGAGCGGAACCCCTGCGGCCCCCACCACGATTCGAACCCGGCCTTCGTCGTCCACAGGCCCCACAATTCCTCGGGCTCAGCCGCATAGGTGCGTTCGATGACGATGTTTGCCCTGTCGTTCATGTTTCCGGTTCCTTCCTTATGGCTTTTTGCCGAACTTCGAGTGCGGCGGCGAAGCGATCGAGCCGCGCCTCCCACAGGCTGCGATACTGCGCCAGCCACTGGTCGAGTTCGCGAAACGGCTCCGGTTTCAACGAATAGAGCCGGCGCTGCCCGTCCGGCCGCATCACCACGAAGCCTGCTTCGTTCAGGATTTTCAGATGTCGCGAGACGCCGGATTGGTGGACCCCCGCATCCTCGACGATGTCGTTGACCTGCCGCTCGCCGCCAAGCAGCGCCTCGACGATGCGGCGGCGGGTGGGGTCGGCCAGTGTCTGGAAAGCATCTAATTGCATGGTTGTGTATATGCACTATGATACATATTTCGTCAACACCCCGCACACATTCTTTCCGCAGAACCGTGAAGCCGGCACGATTCGCTTGCAGCCGGGGGAACGCGCCTCTAGCCTCCGCAGGAACGACAAAAGAGGAAACGCCATGCCCGCCGTGCCGGCCGGATTCGAACTCGATCCGCGCATAGAGCGCGATACCTGCCCGCTGATGTGGCTGGGTCTGTGCGAATTGCGGCTGATGGACGACCGCCGCTGGCCATGGCTGATGCTGGTGCCGCAGCGTCCGGGCGTCATCGAACTGCACGAGCTCACGCCGCTCGACCAGACCATGCTCACCTTCGAGATCAACATGGTCAGCCAGGCGCTCAAGCGCGTGACCGGCTGCCGCAAGATCAACATGGGCGCGCTCGGCAACGTCGTGCCGCAGCTCCACGTGCATCTCATCGCGCGCAACGAAGGCGATCCCGCCTGGCCCGGTCCGGTCTGGGGATTCGGAGACCGCGAGCCCTACCGCCGCGAGGATTTGCACCGCTTCGTCGACACGATAAGATCGGCGCTCTCGCCATAGGACTTCGTCTCCCCAATGAGCTTTTTTCTGTTTTCAGCGCCCGAGCGCGAGCCGAGCCAGTTTGTTGGCTTTGCGGGCAACCGGATCGACCGCCAGTCGGAAAACCGCACTGACGAAGCGCTGGAGGTTGCGCTCGCCGACCCGCGCCTGCGCATCATGCAGACGCGCGGCGGCCGGCTCTATCTCAAGCTGAACGGTTCCGGCTTCGATCCGTATTTCGCCCTGGCCGAAGCCCGGGAGATGGGCGCCAAGCTCGGCGACGGCGTGCTTCTGGGCCTGTCGGACGCCGGCCCCGTGGTCATGGCGCCGGGCGCGGTCGAGCCCGACGACCTGCCCGAACGCATCAAGGCCATCGACCATCGCTCGGTCTATGTGCAGGGCCTGATCGGGCCCGACATGCTTGGCGAGCTGGCGCAGGGGGCCGCCCTTCTTGCGTGGAACCGCAATCACCGCTTCTGCGGCCGCTGCGGCGCGGAAACGCAGGCGCGCATCGGCGGCTACAAACGCTCATGCGCCGCCTGCGGGGCCGAGCATTTCCCGCGCACCGATCCCGTCGCCATCATGCTGACGGTCAGGCAGGACATGTGCCTGCTCGGCCGCAGCCCGCATTTCGCGCCCGGCATGTATTCCTGCCTCGCCGGCTTCATCGAGCCCGGCGAAACCATCGAGAACGCGGTCCGCCGCGAGACGCTGGAGGAATCGGGCATACGCCTCGGCCGCGTTGCCTACCACGCCAGCCAGCCATGGCCGTTTCCGCACTCGCTGATGATCGGCTGCTTCGGCGAGGCGCTGAATGACGACATCGCGTTCGATGGCAAGGAACTCGAGGATTGCCGCTGGTTCGGACGCGACGAGGTGCTGACCATGATCGCCGGCGCCCATCCCGACGGCCTCGGCATCCCACCCAACGGCGCCATCGCCAACCACCTCATCCGCGCCTGGGCCGAACACGGTTAGCCGTCCGGGAGAACGGCGCTCCGCCATCGGCCTCAGTCCCCTGAACGCCTGTCTCCCTTTGGGACGGCACGATCCTTGCAACCCGGTTGCCAAGGGTGAGAATTCGGGGAGATCGCCATGAGCATGCAAACGACCGTCGGCGACACGGCAACCTCACCGCGTCCCTGGCAGCATCTGGCCGTACTTCACGAGCGCGCTCGCGGCCGCTTCAAGCCGACACTGCTCACCAGCATCGAACGCTACGGCATCAGGCGCGATCTTTCGGTGCCGCGCGATATGCTCCCCACGCGGGTTCCGATCGCGCTGCGGCCCATGACACCCGCCGACGTGAACATATTGTTCCCCGACGATGCGACCGCGCTGTCCCCGAAAGACCGGCAAGAGGTCGTTTGGCGGCGCATGTTCATCGACAAGGCGGGCATCGCTAACGGCATCGTCGGCGTGGACGAGCGCAACGGCAGGCTATGCGCGGCGTTGTGGCGGTTCTGGCATTCAGACAACGCGCTCGTGCGCCGCATCGGGGGCTTCCCGCACCTGAACCCAGAAGATATCTCATAGAAGGGCACTACGCGCCGCGCGCCTATCGTGGTGTCGGCGTAATGCCGGTGGTGACCGAAATGGTGGCCCGCGAGGCGGCCGCCGCCGGTCTGCGCTACATGCACGGCTTCGTCGGCACCCGAAACCGGCCTTCCCTCAAAAGCGCGCGGCGCATCGGTTTCGAGCCGCATCTGCTGCACACGCGCCGCTTTCGCCTGTTCGGGCTGCTCGTCGACGACCGCTTCGATGTTTTTCCCAACGAAGACCCGAGACGCCGCTGGGAATTGTGACACCGCGCTGTCCCGCAACGGGACGGCACGGAAGTTGCTAGGCGTCGGCAGGGGCAAAAAAATTTCCCCGGAGGAACCGTCATGAGCATGGACACCGCCAAGTCACTGAACGGCAAATCGCCCGACCTTCTCCACACGCTCGACCATCTTGGGCAGCGTATTCGCGGCCGCCTGAAGCCGACGCTCGTCACGCGCACCGTCCGCTACGGGCTTCGCCGCGACCTCGCGGCGCCGCTGGAGCACGTCAGCGCCAAGATCCCGATCACGTCGCGCCGCATGACCCAGGCCGACATCGACATCATGCTGCCGGAGGACGCCTCCGCGCTGCCGCCTGCCGATCAACTCGAGGTCAAGTGGCGCCGTCTCTTCCTGGACAAGGCCGGCATCGCCAACGGCTTCGTCGCCGTCGACGAGCGCGATGGCTCGCCCTGCTACATGCAGTGGCTGTTCGGCCGCACCGAGGCCGACATCGTCGCCGATCTCGGTGGCTTCCCGCGTTTCGGTCCCGATGAGGCCCTGCTTGAGTGCGCTTACACGCCGCCGAGCCACCGTGGCCTCGGCATCATGTCGGCGGCGATGGCGCTGTTCGCCGAGCACGCGTCTGATTTCGGCGCACGCTACGTGCACACCTTCGTCGGCACCGAAAACATACCGTCGCTGAAGGGATGCAGGCGTGCCGGCTTCGACCCGCACATGCTGCACACCCGCCGCTTCCGGCTGTTCGGCCTGCTGCGCGACGACACATTCGACGTGATGGCCGACGACGACCCGCGCCGCCGCTGGGAGATGTGATCCACGTCTGAAGCGGGGTCCTAGTCCTCGTCCACGCTCTGCGTCGCACGGAACGGATGCGCCGGATAGACGCCGAGGATGCGGACCTCGCGGGAGAAGAACGCAAGTTCCTTCAGCGCCTGGGCGACGTTCTTGTCGTCCGGGTGCCCCTCGATGTCAGCGTAAAACTGCGTCGAGAAGAACTTGCCGCCGAGCTGGTAGCTCTCCAGCTTGGTCATGTTGACGCCGTTGGTGGCAAAGCCCCCCATAGCCTTGTAGAGCGCGGCGGGAATGTTGTGCACGCGGTAGACGAAGGTCGTCATCATGAGCTGGTCGGGATCGACACGCGGCGCCCAGCTCTTTTCCTTCGATAGCACCACGAAACGGGTAACATTGTTTTCGGCGTCCTCGACGTTCTCGGCCAGGATGTCGAGCCCGTAGAGCGACGACGCCAGCCGCGGCGCAAGCGCAGCCCAGCTCCGGTTGCCCTCCTCGGCCACCAGACGCGCAGCTCCCGCCGTATCTCCGGCCACGACCGGCTTCCAGCGATGGCGGCGAATCACCTTGCGGCACTGGCCGAGCGCGTGAATATGGCTGTGGACCGATTTGATCTCCTCCATCTTCACTCCCGGCAGCACCATGAGCTGGAAGTGGATGGGCAGAAAATATTCCGCGACGATGTGCAGCCGCGATTCAGGCAGCAGGTAGTGAATGTCGGCGACGCGGCCCGCCAGCGTGTTCTCGATCGGGATCATGGCGAGGTCGGCCTTGCCGCTCTCCACCGCGTTGAACGCATCCTCGAAGGTCGGGCACGGCATCGGCTCCATGTCGGGATACATGTCGCGGCAGGCGGTGTCGGAGTTCGCCCCCGGTTCGCCCTGGAAGGAAATCCTGTTCGTCTTTGCAATCATTTCGGCAGACCTTGTGAAATCAATGTGCGGGCGCGTTCGAGGTCGCGCGGCGTGTCGACGCCCAGCGGCACGGCATCGACGATGCGCGCATCGATGCGCATGCCGGCTTCCAGCGCCCGAAGCTGCTCGAGCTTCTCGCGCTTTTCCAGCGTCGAGGGTTGCAGGGCGACGAAGCGTGCAAGTGCTGCGCGGCGATAGGCGTAGAGACCGACATGGTGGTAATGCGGCCCCTCGCCCCAGGGCGCGGTCGCGCGCGTGAAATAGAGCGTACGCAGGCGGCCGGGCTCGACCGGCGAGCCGACGATCTTCACAATGTTCGGGTCGGTTCGCTCCTCGTCATGGGTGATCTCGACGCCGAGCGTGGCGATGTCGACGGCGGGGTCCGCCAGCGGCTCGAGTGCTGCGCGCACGATCCGCGGCTCGACGGTCGGCAGATCGCCCTGCACATTGACGACGGTCTCGACCTTTCCGTCCGGGTCCAATGTCCGAAGCGCCTCGAAGATGCGGTCCGAGCCCGACTGGTGGCCGCTGTCGGTCATCACCGCCTCGTGCCCGCTGGCCACGACGGCATCGCGAATCTCGGCCGAATCGGTGGCCACCACCACGCGTCCCACGCCGCTTTCCACCGCGCGGTCGGCGACATGCGCGATCATCGGGCGGCCGCAAATGTCCGCCAGCGGCTTGCCCGGCAGGCGGGTCGCCGCCATGCGCGCGGGGATCAGGACAAGGATGGACATGGCTGGGAAACGGGTCTCCGGCGCGAATGGCGAGGGCATTCCCGAGTGGCAAAAGGTCTCACTGGGAAGTGCCCTTATATGTGTTGCAAGGACCGAGCAAAAGACCTAGTTTCCGCGCGATTTCACCGGCATCTACCGCACGGGGGATGTGGCTTGCGCACGAGAAGGGGGCAAGCCCGACGGAGCGGTCGGACAAGGGAGCCTCGGATAGATGATGGATTCGTTTGAACTCAACAAGCTGATCGGCGCGTTTCTCGCGGTGGCGTTCGTGGTCTTTTCGGTCAGCATTGTGTCCGATTCCATCTTCGCTACCCACGCACCGGAAAACCCCGGCTACGCCATCGAGGTGGTGGAGCAGGAAGCGGGCGGCGCGGAACCGGCCGAGGCGGGCCCGTCGATCGCCGAGCTGCTGCAGACGGCCGACGCCGCCGCCGGCGAGACGGCCTTCCGCAAATGCCAGGCCTGCCACACGCCCGAGGAAGGCGGCGCCAACAAGGTCGGCCCGAACCTCTGGAACATCGTCAACCGTCCCATCGCTTCGCATGAAGGTTTCAGCTACTCCGCGGCCATGCGCGACTTCTCCGAAGGCGGCTCGGTGGTGTGGGATTACGATCACCTGAGCGAATTCCTCAAGGCGCCGCGCTCCTACGTCTCCGGCACCGCCATGGCATTTGCCGGCATCAGGAACCCGGAAGAAGAGGCCAACCTGATCGCCTATCTGCGCACGCTCTCCAGCGACCCGGCCCCGCTGCCGGAAGTCGCGGCAGAAGAAGCGCCGGCCGACGACGCCGCAGCGCCCGCCGCCGAAGGCGAAGCCGCCCCGGCAGCGGAGGATGGGGCTGCTCCCGCCGAGGATCAGGCCGCCCCTGCGGAAGAGCAGACTGCCCCTGCCCAGGAACAGACTGCCCCCGCCGAAGAGACAGAGGCCGAGCCGGCCCAGCCGGAAACGCCCGATGACGGCAGCGCCGCCTCGCCGGAAACCGATGCCGGCACCGAGAGCGGCGAGACGACCCCTCAGCAACAATGACAAAGATGTAATCTCAGCATCACGAAAAAGCCGGGTTTCGCCCGGCTTTTTTGTTAATCTGGGGTGCACGGAAACTTGCCCGCGCAGGGTTTTCATATGCGCCGCAAAGGCTAGTTTAGGAATTCGTGGACCACACGCTGAATGAGGATGGCATGGGATTGAAGCGCTTTCGCACTCTGGCTCTGTCGATGATCGCAACAGCCGTGCTGACCGGCGCGGCCGGAGCGCAGGAGGAACCGGAATGGCGCACAACCTCGTCGCTGATCAGCGAGGCAGCCGAGACCGAGACGTTTGAGCGCTACGACCACGTCAACCCCGATGCCCCCAAGGGCGGCACGCTGAACACGGTGACGTCCGGCACATTCGACAGCTTCAATCCGTTCATCGTGCGCGGCACGGCGGCGGCCGGCCTCAACTATTTCGGCGGCCTGCTGTGGGAAACGCTGATGCAGCAGTCGATCGCCGATCCCGGCACCAGTCATGCGCTGATCGCCGAGGCCTTCAAATATCCTGACGACTATTCGTACGCGACCTATCGGATCGACCCCGATGCGCGCTGGCATGACGGCGAGCCGATCACCGCGGAAGACGTCGTCTGGTCATTCGACATGCTCAAGCAGCACAGCCAGACCCACAATCGCTACTACGTCAACGTCACCGAAGCGGTCGCGCTGTCCGACCACGAGGTCGAGTTCAAGTTCGATCAGGCCGGGAACCGCGAGTTGCCGCACATCATGGGCGACCTGCCCATCCTGCCCAAGCACTGGTGGGAAGGCGAAGACGCGCAGGGCCAGAAGCGCGACTTCACCCAACCGACGCTGGAGCCGCCGCTCGGCTCCGGCCCCTACCAGATCGAGACCTTCCGTCCCGGTGCCGACATCACCTGGAAACGCGTCGAGGACTACTGGGCGGAAGACCTGCCGGTGAATGTCGGGCGCTACAATTTCGACCGGCGCAAATACACCTACATCCAGGACGAAAACGCCGCCTGGCAGGCGTTCACCAAGGGTGGTCTGAACGACATCCGCGTGGAGAACCGCGCGTCGCGCTGGGCGTCGGAATACAACTTCCCCGCCTTCGAGCGCGGCGACGTGCTAAAGCGCACCTACGAAACGACCTCCGGCGAGCCGATGCAGGGCTTCGCGCTCAACACGCGGCGCCCGCAGTTTCAGGACAGGCGGGTGCGCGAGGCGCTGACGCTCGCCTACGATTTCGAAAGCCTGAACCGTGTCCAGTTCCATGGGCTCTACGCGCGCACCGACAGCTTCTTCGAAGGTGGCGAACTGGCGTCGAGTGGCCTGCCCGAGGGGCTGGAGCTCGAAATCCTCGAAACCGTCCGTGACGAGGTTCCGCCGGAAATCTTCACCGAGGAATTCAAGCTGCCGGTCTATGACAGCCGCGAGGCCCAGCGCGACCACCTTCGCCGCGCCTCGCAACTGCTGGCCGAGGCAGGCTGGCGCCAGCAGGGCAGGCAACTGGTCAACGAGCAGGGCGAGCCTTTCCGCATCGAGTTTCTCTCCTTCAATCCCGACAGCGAGCGCCTCACCGGCCCCTATATCAACACGCTGCGGCGGCTAGGCATCGACGCCTCGCTTCGCATCGTCGACAGCAGCCAGTATGTGAACCGGGTACGGGAATACGACTTCGACGTCATCACCGGCGTGATGATGCAGTCGCAGTCTCCCGGCAACGAGCAGCGGGAATATTGGGGTTCGGAGGCCGCCGACCTTCCCGACACCCGCAACTATGCCGGCATCAAGGACCCGGCCGTCGACAAGCTGGTCGAGCGCGTCATCTTCGCCAAGGATCGCGAGGAGTTGATTGCGGCCACCCACGCCCTCGATCGTGTTCTCCTCTGGGGCTACTACTACGTGCCGCAGTTCCACAACTCCGAGGTATGGGTCGCCTACTGGAACAAGTTCGGCATCCCCGAAGAACAGCCCTCCTATATCGGCGTGGACGTCGAATCCTGGTGGATCCGTCCCGACCAGGAAAAGGCGATCGAGCGCAGCTTCGAGGAGACGCAATGAAGGTCGGTGGAATGATTGCCCGGCGCGACTTTCTTGCGCTGGGCGGCGCGGCCGTCGCGGCGCCTCTGCTGGTTCGCGACGCCTTCGCCCAGTTGCCGACGGACACGCCGCTTCACGGCATATCGGTCTTCGGCGACCTGAAATACGGACCCGACTTTGCGCATTTCGACTATGTGAACCCGGATGCGCCCAGCGGCGGCCGCATCGTCACCCAGTCGCCGGCGCGCATCTACAACCAGAACTTCGACACGTTCGATACGCTCAACATGTATGTGCTGCGCGGCAACGCGGCATTCGGCATGGATCTCACCTACGCCTCGCTTCTGGCGAGTTCGTCCGACGAGACCAGCTCGATGTACGGCTATGTGGCGGAGACGGTGGTCGTCAGCGAGGACAGGCTGACATGGCGCTTCACACTGCATCCCGACGCCGCCTTCCATGACGGCACGCCGATCAAGTCCTCGGACGTCCTCTTTACCCTGACCACGCTGCGCGATCTCGGCCATGAAAACATCGCCAGCACGCTGCGCGAAGTCGAGACGATGGAAACACCGGACGAGCGCACCATCTCGGTGACGCTGAAACCGGATGCCGGCATATCGGTGCTTTTGACCGTCGCCGGCGCGCCGATCTTTTCGGAAAGCTGGTGGGAAGGCCGCGATTTCCAGGCAACGCTCTCCGAAGCGCCGCTGGGTTCCGGACCGTATCGGGTCGGCCGCTTCAATTTCGGCAGTTTCATCGAGTTCGACAGGGTCGCGGACCATTGGGCGGTCAAGCGCCCGGTCATGGTTGGGCGCTACAATTTCGACCGCATCCGCTACGAGTATTATCGCGACAGGACCGCATCCTTCGAGGCGTTCAAGGGTGGAAACATCCTCTTCAGGGAGGAATTCACCTCCCGCAACTGGGCGACGGACTACAATTTCCCGGCCATCAACGACGGCAGGGTCAAGATCGAGGACTATCCCGACGAGACGCCGTCCGGCGGCCAGGGCTGGTTCTTCAACACGCGCCGGGAAAAGTTCGCGGACCGGCGCATCCGCCGGGCCATCGGCATGCTGTTCGATTTCGAATGGACGAATGCCAACATCATGTACGGCCTCTACGAGCGCTCCAATTCCTTCTTCGAGAAGTCGGACAACAAGGCGTCGGGCCTGCCGAACGAGGCGGAACTTGCGCTGCTGGAGCCGTTTCGTGACCAGCTTCCGCCGGAGGTCTTCGAAGAACCCTATGTCGCGCCCGTCACAGACGGCAGCGGCCGCGACCGCAACCAGATGCGCGCCGCGCTCGCGATGTTCACAGAGGCCGGCTGCAAGCTCGAGGGCCGCCGCCTGCTGCTACCCTCCGGCGAGCAGCTTACGATCGAGTTTCTCGGAAACTCGGACTCGTTCGAGCCGCACCACAACGCCTTCATCCGCAATCTCGGCCAGCTCGGCATCCGCGCCAGCTACCGCATCGTGGACGCCGCGCAATATTCGCTGCGGCTGCGCGAGTTCGATTTCGACATGGTGGTGTCGCGCTTCACGATGTCGCTCTTTCCGTCGCGCTTCATCAGGCAGGTGTTCGGCTCGGTCAGCGCCAATTCGCCGGGCTCGTTCAACATGGCTGGCATGGCCAATCCCGCCATCGACGCCGTGCTGGAGAAGATCATCGCGGCGAAGTCGCAGGAAGAATTCACCATGGCCACGCGCGCGCTCGACCGGATCATCCGCGCCGAGCATTACGTGGTCTTCCAGTGGCACAAGGCCGCACGCTGGCTCGCATACTGGGACTATTACGACCGTCCGGCGGTCAGTCCCAAATACGCCACCGGCGTGCTCGACACATGGTGGACGCGCCCGGACAAGGTCCAGGCAACCGGCATGACCGGCTGACGCAAGCTTCCCATGTGATGACAAAGCCGGTTACAGACGTGTCCAGCTCGAAACCCGAAGGAAACTGATGGGCGCCTATATCCTCCGCCGCCTGCTGCTGATGATCCCGACGCTGTTCGGCATCATGGCCATCTCCTTCATCGTCATCCAGTTCGCGCCGGGCGGGCCGGTGGAACAGGTGATCGCGCGCATGACCGGCGACGGCGGCGGCGCGACCGACCGCCTCTCCGGCGGCGGGGCCGACGTCTCGCAGAACTTCGATGCCGGAAACGACTACAAATATCGCGGCGCGCAGGGGCTGGACCCCGCCTTCATCGCCCAGCTCGAAAAGCAGTTCGGATTCGACAAGCCGCCGCTCGAACGCTTCTTCAACATGTTGTGGAACTATGCCCGCTTCGATTTCGGCGAGAGCTATTTCCGCGACATCTCGGTCATCGACCTCATCATAGAGAAGATGCCGGTGTCGATCTCGCTGGGGCTATGGATCACGCTGATCTCCTATTCGATCTCGATCCCGCTCGGCATCCGCAAGGCGGTCAAGGACGGCACCGCCTTCGACGTGTGGACCAGCGGCATCGTCATCGTCGGCTATGCCATACCGGGCTTCCTGTTCGCGATCCTGCTGATGGTGCTGTTTGCCGGCGGCTCGTTCTTCGACTGGTTCCCGCTGCGCGGGCTCACCTCGGAGAACTGGGGCGACATGTCCTGGCCGGAACGCATCCTCGATTATTTCTGGCATCTGACACTGCCGCTGACGGCGATGGTGCTGTCGGCCTTCGCTACCACCACGCTGCTGACCAAGAACTCTTTCCTGGACGAAATCCGCAAGCAATATGTCGTCACGGCACGCGCCAAGGGCCTGTCCGAACGGCAGGTGCTCTACGGCCACGTCTTCCGCAACGCCATGCTCATCATCATCGCCGGTTTTCCGGGCGCGTTCATCTCTGCCTTCTTCACCGGCTCGCTGCTGATCGAGAACATCTTCTCGCTCGACGGGCTGGGGCTCCTGGGCTTCCGTTCCGTGCTCGACCGCGACTATGCCGTGGTGTTCGCCACCCTCTACATCTTCTCGCTGATCGGGCTGTTCGTCAGCCTCCTCTCGGACCTCACCTATACGATGATCGATCCGCGGATCGATTTCGAAAGGCGGGAGGTCTAGATGTCCGACGTGATCGCCAAGGGCGAAGTGGAGAAGGTACGCGAGCGCACGGCGCGGCCATGGCTGTCGCCGCTGAACCAGCGCCGCTGGCAGAACTTCAAGGCCAACCGGCGCGGCTACTGGTCGCTCTGGATTTTCCTGGTCCTGTTCGTGCTGTCGCTCTTCGCCGAGTTCATCGCCAACGACAAGCCGATCCTCGCGTCCTACAAGGGTGAGATCCTGTTCCCGGTCCTCGTCGACTACCCCGAAGAGAAATTCGGCGGGTTTCTTGCCGTCACCGATTATCGCGACCCGATCATCAGCGAGGAGATCGAGGCCAATGGCTGGCTGATCTGGCCGCCGATCCGCTATTCCTACCGCACGGTCAACAACGACATCCCCGAATCCGCGCCAGCCAAACCCTCATGGCTCTATGACGCTGAGACGCGCTGCGGCCGCTATTTCGACGGCGCCGCAGACCCCGCCTGCACGCTCGGCAACTGGAACTGGCTCGGCACCGACGACCAGGCCCGCGACGTGCTGGCGCGCATCATCTACGGCTTCCGCATATCGGTGCTGTTCGGCCTCGTGCTCACGCTGGCATCGGCCGTCATCGGCGTGTCGGCCGGCGCCGTGCAGGGCTATTTCGGCGGCTGGACCGACCTGATCTTCCAACGCGTGATCGAGATCTGGTCGTCGATCCCGGTGCTCTACCTGATCCTCATCATCGCCGCCGTTCTGCCGCCGGGCTTCTTCATCCTGCTCGGCATCATGCTCCTGTTCTCGTGGGTCGCCTTCGTCGGCGTGGTGCGCGCGGAATTCCTGCGCGCGCGCAACTTCGAATATGTCAACGCCGCGCGGGCGCTCGGCGTCTCCAACGGCACGATCATGTTCCGCCACCTTCTGCCCAACGCCATGGTGGCGACGCTGACCTTCCTGCCCTTCATCCTCAACGGCTCGATCACGACGCTGACCTCGCTCGACTTCCTCGGCTTCGGCCTGCCGCCCGGCTCGGCCTCGCTGGGCGAGCTGCTGCGCCAGGGCCAGCGCAACCTCAACGCGCCATGGCTCGGCATCACTGGCTTCCTGACGCTGTCGATCATGCTGTCGCTGCTGATCTTCATCGGCGAGGCCGTGCGCGACGCCTTCGACCCCCGGAAGACGTTCAAATGAGCGACACACCTCTCCTCTCCGTGCGAGATCTTTCCGTGGCCTTCACGCAGGGCGGCGCGCAGAATCTCGCCGTCGATCGCGTCTCCTTCGACATCGCGCGCGGCGAGACGGTCGCGCTCGTCGGCGAATCCGGCTCCGGCAAGTCGGTCACCGCGCTGTCTGTCCTCAAGCTCCTGCCCTACCCGGCCGCCAGCCACCCCTCGGGCGAAATCCTGTTCCACGGCGAGAACCTGCTTGCAGGCGGCGAGAAGGAGCTTCGCAAGGTACGCGGCAACAAGATCACCATGATCTTCCAGGAGCCGATGACCTCGCTCAACCCGCTGCACACCATCGAGCAGCAGATCGGCGAGATCCTGAAGATCCACCGCGGCATGGGCGACAAGCAGGCCCGTGCCCGCACGCTGGAACTGCTGCACGAGGTCGGCATCCAGGAGCCGGAACGCCGCCTCGGCGCCTATCCGCACCAGTTGTCGGGCGGCCAGCGCCAGCGCGTGATGATCGCCATGTCGCTCGCCAACGAGCCGGAGCTGCTGATCGCCGACGAGCCGACCACCGCGCTCGACGTGACGGTGCAGGCGCAGATCCTCGAATTGCTGGACGAGCTGAAGAAGAAGAACGGCATGTCGATGCTGTTCATCACCCACGATCTCGGCATTGTCCGGCGCATCGCCGACAAGGTCTGCGTGATGACCAAGGGGCGGATCGTCGAGGCCGGCCCGACCAGCGAGATTTTCGAGAACCCGCAGCACGAATACACCCGCCACCTGCTCGCCGCCGAGCCGAAGGGCACCGCCCCCAAGGCGAACCCGGACGCCGAGACGGTCATGACGGGCGACGACATCAAGGTTTGGTTCCCGATCAAGCAGGGCTTCTTCAGGAATACCGTCGACCACGTGAAGGCGGTCGACGGCATCGACGTCGTGGTCAAGGCCGGCCAGACGCTCGGCGTCGTCGGAGAATCCGGTTCCGGCAAGACCACGCTCGGCCTCGCCCTGTCGCGCATGATCTCGTCGGAGGGCAAGATCATGCTCGGCCAGAAGGAAATCGACGGCTATTCCTTCAAGCAGATGCGCCCGCTGCGCCGCGAGATGCAGATCGTCTTCCAGGACCCGTTCGGCTCCCTTTCGCCGCGCATGTCGGTCTCCGAGATCATCGAGGAAGGCCTGAAGATCCACGAGCCGAACCTGTCCGTCGACGAGCGCGACGCCATGGTGGTCGACGTGCTCGGCGAGGTCGGGCTCGATCCGGCCACCCGCTTCCGCTACCCGCACGAATTCTCCGGCGGCCAGCGCCAGCGCATCGCGATCGCGCGCGCCATGGTGCTGAAGCCACGCTTCGTCATGCTCGACGAGCCGACCTCCGCGCTGGACATGAGCGTGCAGGCGCAGGTGGTCGATCTCCTGCGCGACCTGCAGAAGAAGCACGACCTCGCCTATCTCTTCATCAGCCACGACCTCAAGGTGGTGCGCGCCCTGTCGAACCACGTCATCGTGATGCGCAACGGCAAGGTGGTGGAGCAGGGTTCGACCGAGCAGATTTTCGAGAACCCGCAAACCGACTATACCAAGGCGCTGATCGCCGCCGCCTTCGACATCGCCACCGCGCCCGCCGGCGTCGTCAGCCAGTAGCTTCACTTTCAGGAATTCCCGCCATGTCTTCACCTGCGCGCAGTCGCATCCTGCTTTCGGTTACCGGCTACGACCCGAAGCTGTGGAAGGAACTTCTGTCGGCCGAACACGACGTCGTCACCCAGCCGGACGGCGAAGCGATCGACTATGCCGTCGTCTGGAAGCATCCGCACGGCGCTCTCGAAGGGCTGACAGGCCTCAAGGCGATCTTCTCGCTCGGCGCCGGTGTCGACCACATTCTTGCCGATCCCGGCCTGCCCGAGGTGCCGATCGCGCGCATCGTCGCCGACAATCTGACCCAGCACATGGTCGAATACATGACCTGGCGCGTGCTCGATCATCACCGCAACGGCATGACCTACCGCGCCCATCAGGCGCAGAAGACCTGGCACGAGCTGTCACAACCGGCCTCGAACGATGTCAGCGTCGGCATCATGGGCCTTGGCCAGCTCGGCCGCGCCTGCGCCTCCGCCCTGCTGGCGCTCGGCTTCAAGGTCAATGGCTGGACACGCACGCCGCGCCCGATGGAAGGCGTCACCACCTTCCACGGCGAAAACGGGCTGCGCGACTTCCTTGCCGCGACCGACATTCTGGTGGTGCTGCTGCCGCATACGCCGGCCACCGAAGGCATCATCGACCATGCGCTTCTGCGCGGCCTGCGCCGCGAAAACCGGCTGGGCGGCGCGATCCTCATCAATGGCGGACGCGGCAAGCTGCAAAAGGAGACGGACATCCTGCAGGCGCTCGACGACGGTACGCTGAAGGAAGCAAGCCTCGACGTTTTCCAGCAGGAGCCACTGCCGCAGCAGAGCCCGCTTTGGACGCACCCGCGCGTCTTCGTAACCCCGCACGCGGCCGCCACCTCCGATCCGGTCCATCTCGCCCCGCTGATGCTCGAACAGATCGCCCGCCACCAACGCGGCGAGGCGCTGCAGAACGTCGTCGACCGCGCGGAAGGGTATTGAGCGAAGGTCACACCCGCCGAAACCCCGTCGGCGGGCCGTAGAGATAGGCTATGCGCTTCACGGCCGCGGCGAGCGGTTCGCGTGAGACCATCATGGTGTGGCCGTTGGCGTGGATGATGGTTTTCTCGTCGACCATGATCGCCACGTGGCCCTTCCAGAAGACCAGGTCGCCGCGGCTCAGCCCGGCGAGATCATTGCCCACCTCCAGCGCCGCGCCGATCGTGGCCGCCTGCATGTCGGTGTCGCGGCGCACGCCGCTTCCCGCCATGCGCATGGAAAGCTGCACGAGGCCGGAACAGTCGATGCCGAAGGCGCTCGACCCGCCCCACAGATAGGGCGTGCGCTCCAGCTCTTCGGCGACCGCGACATAGTCGCTGCTGACCGTGCCTACAGGTCGCAGGTGCGCGGCGACCAGCGCCTCGCCGCTTTCAAGAAGCGCGTAGTCCGTGCCGCGCGTCGTCGCATTGCCGACCACCGTCAGCCGGCTGCCCATGGAGAAGGCGCCCGTGGCCGGCTTCTTCATGTCGGCTTCGCGATAGCTGAAGGTGCGCGGCGCGGCGACGACATGTGTGGGCGCCGCACCCGGCGCCTCCAACCCCGTCGCCGGCGCGTAGCCGACATAGCCGTCGCGCGCGCCCTGCACCCAGGCGAAACCTTCCGCTTCCTCGAAGACCATCACCTCGTCTCCGGCCAGAAGCTGGGTGTCGAGCCCGGCATCGGGCCGCGGCGCGTTGCGCAGGTCGAGAACGGGCGCGGCGACCCGCGCCGGGCGGCCAGCAACGAAACGCTGCGCCTCCACCGCGCCCTTCAGCCGCTCGTCGGCGAGATCGGGCCGGAAGGCCTGCAACCTGCGGTCAAGAGCGTTCATATCGGCAGCTCCGCGGCCTTGTCGATGACGAGGTCACCGAAGCGTTCGACGAACAGCGCGCCCTCCACGGTGCGCTTGATCAGAACGTTGCGCTTGTCCTTCTCGTCTCGGTGGCGCGACAACAGCTTGAGCGAGCCCATCGTGTCGAGGGCGCGGGTAATCACCGGCTTGGTCACCGCCAGCTTCTCGGCCAGCCCGCGCACGGTGTGCGGCGGCGGGTCGAGATACACCGTCAGCAGGATCGCCATCTGGCGCATGGTCAGGTCGTGCGAGGCCGCCTGCACCTCCGCCAGCGTGACCTGCTGCCAGAGCCGCAGCGACTGGCTGGGACGCATCGCGATGCCCATCGGCGCTCCACGGAAGGTCGTTTCGGTTCCGTATCATTCAAGCGAAAAAAAGCGGCCGGCGCAAGGCACCGGCCGCTCTTCATTTCGTCTCTACGGCGGCTACTCGCCAGCCGGCGCCCCCTGCGGCTGCGGAGCGTCGTCCTCGACATGGCCCATCTCCTTGGCGGAGATGAAGCTGTAGAACATCGGCACCACGAACAGCGTGAACATCGTGCCGATGATCAGGCCGGTGAAGATGACGAGGCCCATCGAGAAGCGCGCCGCCGCACCGGCGCCAGAGGCGATGATGAGCGGCACCACGCCCAGCGACATCGCCGCCGTGGTCATCAGGATCGGCCGCAGGCGCACCTTAGCCGACGCGACGATCGCCTCGAAGCGGTCGAGCCCATGGGCCTCGCGCTGCTGGTTGGCGAACTCCACCATCAGGATGCCGTGCTTGGTGATCAGGCCGATCAGCGTGATCAGGCCCACCTGCGTGTAGATGTTCAGCGTCGAAAGCCCGAGGTTCAGCGGCAGCATCGCGCCGAAGATCGACAGCGGCACCGTCATCATGATGATGAACGGATCGCGGAAGCTCTCGAACTGCGCTGCGAGCACCAGATAGATCACCACAACGGCCAGCGCGAAGGCGATGACGATCGTGTTGCCCTGCTCGATCTCCAGCCGCGACTGGCCGGAATAATCGATGAAGAACCCGTCCGGCAGCAGCGGCCGTGCGATGTCCTCGATCAGCGCGAGACCGTCGCCGGTGGTGACGCCCGGCAGCGGCAGCGCGGAGATCGTCGCCGAGTTAAGCTGGTTGAACTGCTCGATGGCGGCCGCGCTCACGCCGGTCGAGATCGTCACCACCGCCGAAAGCGGCACCATCTGGCCGGTGGCGCTGCGCACGAAGAAGTCGCCCAGCCGTTCCGGATTCTCGCGGTACTCCTGCGGCACCTGCATGATGATGTCGTAGCTGTTGGAATCGCGGTCGAACTGCGCGATCGCGCCGCCGCCCACCAGCAGGCTCAGCGTGGAGCCGATGTCGCGCACCGGCAGGTTGAGTGCGGCCGCGCGTTCGCGGTCGACCGTGATGACCACCTGCTGCGCGTTGAAGGCGAGCGAGTTCTGCACGACGATGAAGCGACCGCTTGCCTGTGCCTCCTGGCGCACCTGCTCGGCCACCTCGTAGACCTGGCTCGGATCGCCGGTCGACTGGATCACCAGCGAGATCGGCAGGCCGCCGCCGGCACCCGGCAGCGAGGGCGGCGCGAAGACCAGCGCCTCGACGCCGGCGATCTTGGACAGCCGCGCCTGGATGTCCTGCTGGATTTCCTTCTGCGACCGCTCGCGCTCGGCCCAGTCCTTTAGAGCCCACACCGAGATGCCTGAATTGGTCTGGCCGCCGAAACCGACGATGGAGAAGTTCGCGTCGAGCTCCGGCAGGTCCTCCGTCAACGCGCGCATCTGATCGGTGTACATCTTGGTGTATTCCGTCGTCGCATAAGGCGGCGCGGTCACCAGTGCGAAGAGCGCGCCCTCGTCTTCTTCCGGCGCGAGCTCGCTCGATGTCTTCATGAACATGAAGCCGGTCAGGCCCACCAGCACCAGCACGATCAGCACCGTCACCGGCCGATAGTTCAGCGAACCGTGGACCAGCCGTTCATAACGCGCCGAGACGCGGTCGAAGGTATTGTCGACAGCCTGCTGGAAGCGGCTGTGGCCGCCGCGCTTGAGCAGCCGCGCCGACATCATCGGCGTGATCGTCAGGGCGACGATGCCGGAGATGACGACGGCGCCAGCCAGCGTCATGGCGAATTCGCGGAACAGCGAACCCGTCAGGCCGCCGATGAAGGCGAGCGGCGCGAACACCGCCGCCAGCGTAATCGTCATCGCGACGACCGGGCCGGTGATCTCCTTCATGCCGACGAACGCCGCCTGCCGGGGGCTCAGCCCCTCCTCGATATGGCGGTGGATGTTCTCCACCACCACGATCGCGTCGTCGACCACGAGGCCGATGGCAAGCACCATCGCCAGCAGCGACAGGAGGTTGATCGAGTAGCCAAGCGCAAACAGTACGAAACAGACGCCGATCAGCGACAGCGGTATCGTGACGATCGGCATCAGCACCGATCGGAAGGAGCCCAGGAACAGAAGAATGATGACGATGACGATCACCACCGCTTCGGAGATCGTCGTGAACACCTCGCGGATCGATGCGCTGATCTGCTCGGTGGCGTTATACATCATCGTCAGCGTCATGCCCTCGGGCAGGCTCGCCTGGATCGCCGGCAACTCGTCGAGCACGGCCGAGGCCGTGTCCAGCGGGTTGGCGGACGGCGTGGGGAAGACGCCGATGAAGGTCCCCGGCTGGCCGTTGAAGGTAACGACCATGTCGCTGCTTTCGGCGGCGAGCTCCACCTCGGCGACGTCGCGCAGCCGCACGACGTCGTCGCCAGTCGCCTTGAGCGGCAACTGGCCGAACGCCTCGGGGTTCTGCAGCGTCGATTCCATCGTCACCGAATAGGTGACGAACTCGTTCTTGGTCTTGCCGGGGGCCGCGAGGAAGTTGGCGGAGTTGATGGCGTTCATCACCTCCGCGGCGGTCATGCCGCGGGCGGCCAGCCGCACCGGATCGACCCAGACACGCATGGCGTAGTTGGCCGCGCCCATGATCTGGACCTCGGCGACGCCCGGAATGGTCGACATGCGCGGCCGGATGACGCGCTCGATATATTCCGTCACCTGCTCATTGGTCATGTTCGGGTTCTGCAGCGCCAGATACATGGTGGCGAACTGCATGCCCGTGCCCTTGACGATGGTCGGGTCCTCGGCCTCGCTGGGCAACTGGCTGCGCACCTGCTGCACCTTCGACATCACCTCCGTCAGCGCGACGTCGGGGTTGGAGCCCAGCCGCATCTGCACGGAAACGACGCTCGCAGACGGACGGCTCTGCGAGGTGACGTAGTCGACGTTCTCCGTCGTGGCGACGGCGGCCGAGATCGGCGCGGTGATGAAGCCCTGGATCAGCTCGGCGCTGGCGCCCGGATAGATCGTGGTGATCGTGATCACGGTCTCCTCGACCTCCGGATACTGGCGCACCTGGAGGTTGAAGAGACCCTGGAAGCCCAGGAGCAGGATCATGATGCCGAGCACCGACGACAGGACGGGCCGGCGGATGAAGATGTCGGAGAAGCTCATTTCGACGCCGCCTGTTCACCGGTCTGTCCGGCCGGATCGATAGTGTTGTCGACGGCGATGGGGGTCCCGTTGTTGAGGCGGTTCTGGCCTGCCGTCACCACCATCTCGCCGCCTTCGAGGCCGGAGGCGATTTCCACCTGGCTGCCGGACCTGCGTCCCACCGTCACGAAGACCTGCCGCGCCTCGAGTTTCTCGGCCTCGCCTTCGGCCGGGGCCTGCTGTTCGCCGTCAGCCTCGGGCTTGCGTGCGACATAGACATAGTCGCCGTAGAGGCTCGTCACGACGGCCGTCTGCGGCAGCGCGATGACGTCGTCCTCCTTCGGCATATCGACATAGATGCGTGCGAACTGGCCGGGCGTCAGACGCTCGTCGGGGTTCTCGATCGCCGCGCGCACCGAAACCAGCCGGCTGGACGGGTCGACCTTCGGGTCGATGCCCACGATCTCGCCGGTCAGCTCGTTGTCGTCGCCATCCACGGTCAGGCGCACCGGCTGGCCGATGCTGAGCTGGCTCAGCCGCTGCTCCGGCACGGTGAAGTCGGCCCGCATCGTCTCCAGGTCCTGCAGCGTCACCACGCTGGTGCCCGGCTGCAGATACTGGCCAATGTCGACGCGCGGGATACCGACGGTGCCGGCGAAGGGCGCGCGCAACTGCTTCTGCTGCAGCACCGCTTCGAGCTTTTCGGCCTGCGCGCCGGAAGCCGCCGCAGCCGCTTCGGCAGCCTGCAGCGACACCGTCGAGCCGACGCCGCGCTGCTGCAGCTCCATCGCGCGATCGAGCGCCTGCTTGTCGAGATCGGCCTGGGTGCGCGCGGCGAACAGGTCGGCCCGCTGCACGGCGTCGTCGAGTTGCACCAGCACCTCGCCCTGCTCGACCCGCTGGTTGGCGCTAAAGTGCAGCTCCTTGACGATGCCCGTCGTCTCCACCGTCAGGTCCACGCCCCGGATCGCGTTGACCGTTCCGATCGCATCGATCGACGGGGTCCACGATTCCGGCTTGACCTCCACCGTGGAGACTGTGACGGTCGCAACCGGCATGTTGGCGAAGAAGTTCTCGATCGCCTGATCGCGGAACATATTGAACCCGACCACGCCTGCCGCGAGGACGGCTAGCAGTACGATTGCGATGAGGAGGCGCTTGATCATAGGTGTTGGGCTTTCTGGCTGGAACCGACGAGCAAAGGCCAACGGCCTCCGTGAGAGGGCCGCAATAATAACCTTGCAAATCGAGCGCGATCTACTGTACCGTCTGGACGGTATTGTCAACCCCGATTGTAGGTGAAATGGCAGAGAAGCGACCCAACACCAGGCAGCGTCTCCTTGAAGCGGCGGCGGACATCTCTCGTGAATCGGGAGCCGGCAGCCTCTCCCTCGACGCCGTGGCCGCGCGGGCAGGCACATCCAAGGGCGGACTTCTCTATCATTTTCCCACGAAAGCCGCGCTCATGGAAGGCGTGGTGGAGATGTTCGTCTCGAGCTTCGCCGAAACCCTGTCGGAGCGCGCAGCCGAAAAGCAGGGCGAACCCAACGGCCTAGCCGAAGCCTATCTCGAGCTTTTCGTGGAAGACCACGATTGCAACAAGCCGCCGCCCTCGGGTCTGCTTGCGGCACTCGCCGAAAACCCGGACTTCCTGAGACCCGTGCGTCGTTTCGAGCGCGAGCTGCTCGACCGCATGAAGGAAAACAGCGCCGACCCGGCGCTGTCGATCGTCATCTTCCTGGTCGCGCTGGGCGTGCGCAATTCGGCCCTCATAAACCTGGACGTCCTGACCGACGAGGAGTTCCACCTCGTCACCGAGCGCTTGAAGACGCTGCTCGAAGCCGCGCCGGACCAGTAACGCGCCCTCAGCCGCCGTAGCGGCGCGCCAGCACATCCTCGATTGCGCGAATGCCCTGCGCCTCGCCGCCGACCGGGCAATGGGGCCGGTCAACCGGGCTCCAACCGTACACGTCCAGATGCGTCCAGCTTTGCGCCTTCTCCACGAAACGGCGCAGGAACAGGGCTGCCGTCACCGCGCCTGCAAAGCCATCCGACGTCACGTTGTTGACGTCGGCGACCTTGGAAGCGAGCTTCCTGTCATAGGGCGTCCACAACGGCATCCGCCACAGCGGGTCGGCCACACGCATCGAGGCTTCCGCCAAATCGGATGCAAACGCCTCGTCATCGGTGAAGAAGGGTGGCAGGTCGGGACCGAGGGCCACGCGCGCGGCACCCGTCAGCGTGGCCATGTCGATCAGCACCTGCGGCTCTTCCTCGTCGGCAAGCGCCAGCGCGTCGGCCAGCACCAGCCGGCCTTCCGCATCGGTGTTTCCGATCTCCACCGTCGGCCCCTTGCGGCTCTGGAGCACGTCGCCCGGCCGGAAGGCGTTGCCCGCGATGGAGTTCTCGACCGCCGGCACCAGCACCCGCAGCCGCACATTCAGCCCCGCCGCCATGATCATCGACGCAAGGCCCAGCACATTTGCGGCCCCGCCCATGTCCTTCTTCATCAGCAGCATGCCGGAGGCCGGCTTGATGTCGAGCCCGCCGGTGTCGAAGCACACGCCCTTGCCCACCAGCGTCACCTTGGGTGCGCCCTTCGGACCCCAGGTCAGGTCGACGAGCCGCGGCGCCTGCGCGGATGCGCGTCCCACGGCGTGGATCATCGGGAAGTTCTTCTTCAGGAGATCGTCGCCGGCAATCACCTTCACGCTCGCCTTGTGCGCCTTGGCCAGCTTGCGCACAGCCGCCTCCAGCGCGTCAGGGCCCATGTCGCTCGTCGGTGTGTTGATGAGGTCGCGCACGAGGTAGACTGCATCGGCCCGGCGCTGCACCGCCGCGAGGTCCGAGCCGTCGGCAACGGCGAATTCCAGTTTGGGCGTCTCGTTCTTGCGATAGCGGGAGAAGCTGTAGCCACCCAGCGCCAGACCCAGCGCCGCCAGTTCCGGTTCCCCGACCTGCCCGGCAAACCGCCATGCTCCATCGGGAAGCTGGCGCGCGAGTGTTCCCGTTTCCAGCGGCGCGAAGCCGCCGCGCTCGGCGGCCACACCGAACAGCGCGCCGGCTACGGCGCCGCCTTCGCCCGGCAGCACCAGCAGCTTGCCCGCCTGCCCCGAAAACCCGTTGGCTGCCGCCCAGGCGCGCGACCGGTCGTCGAGATCTAGCTGGTCGAAGCTTTTCTTGGTGACGAGGTGAACGGGACGTGCGTCACGCGCGGGCTTTTCGGTCAGTTTCAGCGGCATGGGAGACTTCCTGATGCCGGACGGAACCCCGGCGCTGGCGCCAGCGCCTTAACCGTCCGTTAGGGTTAACAGACTATTGCTCGTTCCCGGATGCGCCCTCTCGCAGGGCAATGACGGCATGGAGACGAGCGTGCAGATGTTGACCAACCGCGCGACGAACGCAACGGGAAAACGCCTTCGCACCACGGCAGCGGCACTTGCGCTGGCCCTGGCGCTGGCCGGCTGCGCCACCAAGGACCGGATCACGACCGGATCGGTCAGCCGTCCGTCCTCCGCCCCCGTCGAGACCATGTCGACACAGCAGCTCGCGTCCGAGGCGCAGACGCTGGGCCAGATTTACGCCAAGAACCCCAAGGACGTGAACACGGCGATGCGCTACGCCTCCGTCCTGCAGATGAACGGGCGAACCGACCAGTCGCTGGCGGTGATGCGCAAGCTTGCGATCGACTATCCCAAGGAGCGCCAGGTGCTTGCGGCCTACGGCAAGGCGCTCGCCGCGGCCGGTGAGCTGGAGCCGGCGCTCGACGCCGTGCGCCGCGCCCAGACACCTGAATATCCAGACTGGAAGCTCGTTTCGGCCGAGGCAGCGATCCTCGACCAGCTCGGCAAGCCGCAGGAGGCCCGCCAGCTTTATCGCCGCGCCCTCGAGATGAAGCCCGGCGAACCCTCCATCCTGTCCAACCTCGGCATGTCGCATCTGCTTGAAGGCGACCTCAAGACCGCCGAGAACTACATGCGACAGGCCGTCGAGACGCAGGGCGCCGACAGCCGCGTGCGCCAGAACCTCGCCCTCGTCGTAGGCCTGCAGGGGCGCTTCAAGGAAGCCGAAGAGATCGCCAGCCGCGAACTCTCACCCGACCAGGCCCAGGCCAACGTCGCCTACCTGCGCACCATGCTCTCCCAGCAAAACGCCTGGAACCAGCTCGAGCAGGAAGAAAAGAACACCAACTGAAAGCGGCGGCATCCGCCGTTCCCATCGTCATCCCGGTCAAGGGAGCGGAGCGACCGCAGAGCCGGGATCCATTGGTGCGAAAATCGTCTAGCACGGCCCGGTTCTCGCCCCGACATTCGTCATGGTCGCCGTCACCGACGATAAGTGCAGCACACGGCGTCACCTCTCCCCCGTCATCCCGGAAGCCGAAGCGCAGCGCAGGCTATCCGGGACCCATTGAGCAGCGTGGCCGAGCGGCGGGCTCTCGCGGCGACGCTGACAAACTCTCCTGGCGGCAATCACACGCTCTATACCCAGAACCGGGCCGCGCTCCACGATTTCCGAACCAATGGGTCCCGGCTCTTCCTCGCTCCGCTCGGTCGGCCGGGATGACGCCTTCGGGGACGTGCCCCCGCCCCCGCCCCCGCCCCCGCCGAAGATGGAACCGGACCTCCCAGCGGCCATGCTGCACTGCACAAAAATGCATGACGGCTATGTCGAAACGTCGCTTCCGCTGCGGCAGCCGGCTTCCTATCTACGTCGCATCGCACAGCCGATGAGACAGGAAAAATGTCCAACAGATCACTGACGAGGGGAATCTCGGAATTCCTCGACATAGTGGGAAGCGCATTCGCCGTATCGGCGGCCACGCGTGAACACCGGCCCGCAAGGGACGCAGACCTTCTGCGTCTCGGCATCGATCCGGTTCGGTTCCGCGGGATCAAGCGCTTCTGAAGCGGGCACGCGCCCGCAAAGGACCGCCGGCCTATCCGCGCAGAAATGTGAGATAGGCCGGCGTCCTTCCTTCTCTTATCGCCTTCGCCTCGTAGCGTGTGCCCGGCCAGCCCGCATAGGGCGTGCGCCAGTCTTCAGCAGAGGCCGCGCGCCATTCGAACGCCTCGTGCTTTCGGCATGCCAGCAGCGTCCAGTCGACATAGGTATCGATGTCTGATGCGAAGCGAAACACTCCGCCTTTCTTCAGCACCCTTGCAAAACGATCCAGATTGGCTTCGTTGACGAAACGGCGCTTCCAGTGCTTCTTCTTCGGCCACGGGTCGGGATAGAACAGGTCTATCCCGTCCAGCGATGCGTCCGGAAGCCAGTCGAGCAGGCGGGTCGCGTCGTCGTCGTAAAGCCGAAGGTTGCCGCGGGGCTCCTCGTCCAGCAGCGAAGCCATCTTGGCCATGCCATTGACGAAGGGCTCCACGCCGATAAAGCCAGTCGTTGGGTTGCGGCCAGCCTCCAGATGCAGGTGCTCCCCGCCGCCGAAGCCGATTTCCAGCCGAACACCATCGACCGGCACGCCGAACAGGCCGGTCAGGTCGTCCGGCGCCGGGCTGCCGAGGTCGAGCATGAGCTCCGGCAGGAGCCGCGCGGCGGCTTCCGCCTGGGCGGGGCGCAACGACTTGCCCCGCCGACGACCGAAGAAGGCCTCGGTCGCGCGCTTGCGCCGCTCTTCCGCCATTCCCCGATGCTCCTTCAGTACCGCCCAAGCAATGCGTCAGAGCGACTCGAAAATGGTGGCTTTCGAGAACCGGAGCGGAGCGTACCGAGGTACGTGAGCACCGGAAGCGTAGAAAACCGCCATTTGCTGACCGGCCTCACGCGTTGCTCGCCACTGCTTCCTTGAGCGCCTTGACCAGATCGGTCTTCTCCCAGGAGAAGGAGCCGTCGCGGCCGGCCTTGCGGCCGAAATGCCCATAGGCGGCGGTCCTGCCGTAGATCGGCTTGTTCAGGTCGAGATGCCGGCGAATGCCGGACGGCGACAGGTCCATAACCTTGCGGATCGCCGCCTCGATCTGTTCCTCGGTCACGCCCTTGCCGGTTCCGTGCAGGTCCACATAGACCGAAAGCGGCTGCGCGACGCCAATGGCGTAGGAGAGCTGGATCGTGCAGCGCTCGGCCAGCTTCGCCGCCACCACGTTCTTGGCCAGATACCGCGCCGCATAGGCGGCCGAGCGGTCGACCTTAGTGGTGTCCTTGCCGGAGAACGCGCCGCCGCCGTGCGGAGCCGCGCCGCCATAGGTGTCGACGATGATCTTGCGGCCGGTCAGGCCGGCGTCGCCGTCGGGGCCGCCGATCACGAACTTGCCGGTCGGGTTGATGTACCAGTTGCAGTCGTCGGCGATCTTCAGGTCGCCGAGCGCCTCGCGGATATACGGCTCGACCACCGCGCGCACCTTCTTCGAATCCCAGCTTCCGTCCAGGTGCTGGGTCGAGAGCACGATCTGGGTCGCCTCGGCCGGCTTGCCGCCGACATAGCGCACGGTCACCTGGCTCTTGGCATCCGGGCCGAGCTTGCCGGCTTCACCCTCACCAGCGTGGCGGGCGGCGGCCAGCAGTTCGAGGATCTTGTGGCTGTAGTAGATCGGGGCCGGCATCAGGTCGGGGGTCTCGTTGCAGGCGTAGCCGAACATGATGCCCTGGTCGCCAGCGCCCTCCTCGCCCTGCCTGTCGGACGCATTGTCGACGCCCTGCGCGATGTCGGCCGACTGGCCGTGCAAGAGCACGTCGATCTTGGCGGTCTTCCAGTGAAAGCCATCCTGCTCATAGCCGATGGCGCGGATCGCCTTGCGGGCGGCGGACTTGAACTTCGACGGATTGATCAGCGGAAACTCCGCCGCATTCGTCATGATCGAGCCGTCCTTGTTCTTCCTGAGAAGAGAGTCGGGCACCCGGACTTCTCCAGCGATCACGACCCGGTTGGTCGTCGCCAGCGTTTCGCATGCGACACGCACGTCCCAGGGGTTCATCCCGGTCTTCTTGGCCTCGCGATAAACGAGATCCACGATCTCGTCCGAGATGCGGTCGCAAACCTTGTCGGGATGGCCTTCGGAGACCGATTCGCTGGTGAAAAGGTAGTTCTGGCGTGCCACGGGTATCCCCTCTCGAAAGAAATGCCGGAACGATCCGGCAAAGACGCAATCTGTTACCGAGGCCCGCCTTGTGCCGTCAAGCAAACAAACGTTCGTCAATCCTATGAAAAAGGAGAAAATGGTCGTGCGAAGCCGCTGCGTTACCGCGCCGCCACGCCGGTTGCGCGGGAACGGGCGGGATCATTCCTCGTCGGCGAGTGCCCTTACGAGATCGATGATCTTTGTCCGCACCTTCGGATCGGAAATGCGCACGAACGCCCGGTTAAGACGCAGGCCCTCGGTGCTCGACAGGAAATCGACCACATAGGTGGTCTGGCTTTCCTCCGACAGGCCTTCAGCACCTGGTCCTCCCGGCGCGTCCTCGAAGAAGAAGGCGACAGGAACCTCGAGGATCGAAGCGATCGCCTGGAGCCTGCTGGCGCCGACGCGATTCGTCCCCTTCTCGTATTTCTGGATCTGCTGGAACGTGATGCCGAGGCTTTCCCCAAGCTTCTCCTGGCTCAGGCCCAGCATGTTGCGCCTGAGACGGATGCGGCCCCCGACATGAATGTCGATCGGATTCGGCTTCTTCTTGTTTTCCGGCATGATTCCCTCGCCGTTACCTGCAAAGGTTGAACTTCCAACTTCCCTTTGCCGGAATGGATCGGCTGGAGACCCCAATGATCCAGCGTGACGAATCCCTCGGCAGACGGCTTTTCACTATGAATCTCTAATATACGCGCTGTCAATCAGACCGGTAGCCGGAAAACAGGCAGGTCAAGACCGACCAAAGGCCTAGAATCACCAGAAAGGATGCCCCTGCAAGAGCCGGCGAGCCCAAACCTTCGACCCGCTGCCGCGGCACCGAAACGTCCAGCACGCCAACTGCATCGATCGCAAATGCGTCGATTACGCGGCCATAAGCGTCGACGACCCCGGAAATACCGTTATTGGCGGCGCGCACCAGAGGCCGTCCAGCCTCGACCGCGCGAATCTGCGCCTGACGGAAATGCTGGTACGGGCCGGGCGTGTTTCCGAACCAAGCGTCGTTCGTCACGTTGAGGATGACATCCGCGTCGACATCGCCATAGCCCGCAATGCCCGGAAAGATGATCTCGTAGCAGATGAAGGGCAGCGCCTTTACACCGCCCGCCGTCTTGATGCTGCGGCGAGGACCGCCCGGCGAAAAGTCCGACACCGACTGCACCAGCCTCTTCATGCCGAACCGTCCCAGCAGATCCGCGAACGGCAGGTATTCGCCGAACGGCACCAGCCTGATCTTGTCGACCGCGTCGTAGGTCTCGCCGGCCGCGTTGATGCCGACGACGGCATTGTAGTAGCGCACGTCCTGCGCCTGGCTCGCGCCCTCCACGCGCACGGCGCCGACGAGCAGCGTCTGTCCATCCGCGACGAGCTCGCCCAGCGCCACCAGCGCATCCGGTCGATCAGCCAGGATGAAGGGCACGGAGGTCTCGGGCCAGACGATCAGGTCGGGCGCTGGCGCGCCCTCCGCCGGTGGCCGCGCGGACAGGTCGAGATAGGTCGCGAAGATGCGGTCGCGGACGCTTGCATCCCACTTCTCGGTCTGGTCGATCGAGGGTTGCACGATACGCACGTTGACGAGCGTCTCCGGCGCGGCATCCGCCGTCGAAAGACGCCATACGCCGTAGCCGGCATGGGCGGCGATCAGGAGGCCCGCGAGGCCGAAGCCCGCCAGCCGCCCCTTGGGAGAAGCCAGCAGCGCCGGCATCGCGAACACGAAGACGGCGAGCGCATTCATGCCCGTCATGCCGACGACACCGACCGATTGCATGAGCAGCGGAACGGGCATTGCCGCCTGCCCTATGGCGTTCCATGGAAAGCCCGTCAGGACAACGCCGCGCAGCCACTCGGCCACGCCGAAAGCAAAAGCGATTGCCGCGATCCGGCCGAGGCCGTCGCTCCACAGGAGCCGCGCGACCACGGCGGCCAGCCCGTGGAAGATCGCGAGCAGCGCCGGCAGGCCGAATACGGCGAGCGGCAGCGCCCAGGCAAAGAGATCGGCTTCGACCAGCAGCGCATTTCCGGTCCACCAGAGGCCTGCAACGAAGTAGCCGAAGCCGAACCACCAGCCCGTCAGGAAAGGCCTGAAAATGCGTCGGAAGAACCTTTCACCCGGCGCGCTGGCCGATCCGTCCAGCAGCCACACCAGCACCGGAAAGGCGATCAGGCAAGCAGCGAAGAAATCGAATGGCGGCTGGCCAAGGGCCGCGACTGCGCCGGCCAGAAACGCAGCCAGCGCCCTGCGCCACCCCCACAGCAGTATGACCTTGCCGGCCAGGCGCTCCATCAGATCCCCGGAATTGCGTGAATCACCCCGACGATGTTCTAGAGCCTTTCACCCCAAGGCGAAACCGCTAGCCGCTAGTGTCTCGGTTGAATTTCGACTTGCGACCGTATTGCGGACATGAAGGTGCTCCGGCGGGTAACCCGGAAGCAGACGAGCTTTAAGGTTTGCTCCTGCCTTCTTGCCAAAGGCCTCACGACAGCACGCAGGAAAATTGCTGTCGATTTCGATGACCGCTACCAGCTGTTCGGTCGAAGCTCCCGGATTTGGCGGGCCTTAACAAGAAGCTCCTGGCAATTCTCCCAAACCGTCTCCGGGTTAATAACGCTTATCCAGCGCATTTTTCCGTAGAGTGGATGCGGGAAAAGCCGGTCAAGCGCCTGATAATCGAAGTCAGCGTCGTCCAGTGCATTTGGCGTGCTGATGCCAAACAGGCGCTCGAACGTTTCTTTGTCGGTAACCAGATTGAGACGAAACAAGTCCCCGCGCGTCAGGTTCGACGCCGAATCGAACGGGGTGTCGTGTGTGACAATGGTTGCGAAAGGAATTTTCCGCTCCTCTCCGGTGAAAAAGAACAGGTCTGCTGTGCTGTTATCAACGGTGACGGAAGGAAGGGCCGTCTCAAGAAAATTTCTGATATCGGCGATCGACATGCTCATGCTAAGGCTCCATTGGTCAAATTTGGTTACCAGCATTAGGTGAATTAGCCAAATTTGACTAGTTAGCTTTTGGAGAGAATTGTATGAACGTGGTGAGATTGTTGGTGCTCGGCGCGATGAGGGAAAAAGGCGCATTGCACGGCTACGCAATCCGCCAGATTCTGGAGGACTGGCAGGTGCAGATGTGGACCCGGCTACATTCCGGATCCGTGTATCATTCACTCCAGCAGATGGCGAAAGAGGGCCTGATTTCGTCGCAAGGACACGAGCCGGGTCATCGTGGCCCGGGCAAAGCACTGTTCTCGCTGACACGCTCCGGGGAGGAGGAGTTTCTCAATCTGCTGCGCAGGGCGTTATCCAGTTTCGACCTGATCGAACTGAGCGCTGGATTGGCGCTTCTTGACTGCTTGCCGGAGGAAGGCAGCGCGCTTTTGGTCGACACTGCCTCCCGCCTCACCGAGAACGCGAATCACCTGATAAAGTTGGCAGCTACGGCCCCGCGGGAAACAGGTGTGCCTAGGACCCATGATCTTTTGGTGCTGTGGAGTGAAAATCTGAGAGCGACCGCCGGAAGCCTGCAGAAAATTCTGGCAGAGCATTAGCGGCGCGACTTCTACCCACGACTTTTCCACTTCCACCGCAAGCAGCCGAACCGGCCGTTCCGCTTCCCCCGAAGCTGAAACTCAAACTGAGACACTACCCGCTTGTCATCAGGGAATCTGTGATCTCGTTGCCCGTCGGTTCACGCCGCCTTGGCGAACCGCTTGCGCAGCCGTCTTTCCTGCTTTCCGGGCGCGCTGTCCAGCAGCCTGCCGGCATCGGAGAGTGCTTCTTTCGACAACGCCCTGGCCTGCTTCTTCAGGAGCCGGTCAAACGGTTTCGTATCGATCGCTTCCGGCAAGCCGAGCGCGCCGCTCGCCAGCCCGTCGCGCATCACGTGAATGTCATTGATCTCGCCGAGCCGTTCGCCCAGTTCTTCGACCTCGGCGCGCCGCTTCTTGATGTTGCCGCCCATGAAATCGCGCAGCAGGCCGAGTTGCGCCCAGTGTGCCTTAACGGCCTTGCGCAACTCGTGAAACTCTTCCGGCTCGCCGCGAGCCCGTGCCTTTTCGAGTGCCTTGCCCCAGTGTTTCAGCGCCTTTGCGAAGCCTTTGGCGGGTATCGCGCTGTCGGAGACATCGGCAAGAGACTGGCTGCGGCGAAGCCGTTCCAGCGCCGCCCGGCACATGGCGGCCGCTTCATCCCGCGCCTCGTCCAGCGCCTGCCCAGCGATCCTCGCATGACGGGCGTCGAGCGCATCGCGAATTTCCGCGAGATTGCAGGTTTCGACCTTCTCCGGGAACGCGGCAATGAACCGGTCGACCGTCTCTACCGCAGCGGTCGCCTCGCGCGGTCCCGCGATCAGCCGAGCCGCATCGCGAAGGCGTCGCCCTTCCTCTTTCATCAGCGGCTTGTCGGCGGCACGCACCAGAAGCAGCAGGGCACGCAGCTTCTTGATGCCCTTGCGCGCCTCATGCAGCGCCTTTCCGTGGTCGCCCTCCCTGTCTTCCAGATGCCCTATGACGCGGCCGCCCGTTTCGTCGAGGATGCGCATCACCTCAGCGTCGAGCGATCTCGACGGAGCAATGCGAAAGACCGGCTGGGCCGTCACGGCGCGCCTTCCAGCGCAAGCGAGAGGTTGTAGAAAGCCCGATCGCCCGTCACCTCGTCGCCGAGCCAGTCCGGCAATTCCTCATCCGGCACGTCGTCGGGTGTCTCCAGCTCGGCGATCACCAGCCCGGCCAGCGCGCCCTCGAACGTGTCGACGTCATATTCGCGCCCGCCATGGGGCACCTTGTGGCGCGTCTTTTCGACGACGTTGCCCAGCGCAAAACGCAGCAAGTCGCGCGCATCTGCCAGCGGAATCGGATATTCGAACTCGTCGCGTGCCCGCGCGGCCCCGCCGAACTTGATCGTCAGCTTCGCCTTCTCGCCATCCACGATGCGCACACGCACGGAGCGGTCCTCGCCGGCGCTCACATAGAACTGGCTGATGGCGGTGGCATTCGTCGCCGCTGCCCGCCAGCCGGAGGTCTTCACCAGAAACTTGCGCTCGATCTCCTTCGCCATGCCGGCATCAAATCGCGCGTGTGGCCGGTTGGCAAGCCCGCGGAGGGCAGCCCGCTCAGCGCTCGTGCACCGCCCTGCTGTCGGCGGGCGCCTGTTGGCGCCGCTCTTCCATCTCGTAGTCGCGCACGACATGGGCGATCCGCAGTCTGTAAGCGTCGAAAATGCCGCCACGGCCGGCCTTCTGCGCCAGCCGATGCTCGCGCGTGTTGCGCCATGCGGCAACAGCATCCTCGTCGCGCCAGAACGACAGCGACAGGATGCGGTCGGGGTCCGAAAGGCTCTGGAAGCGTTCGATGGAAACGAAACCGTCGACCCCGTCGAGCAGCGGGCGCAGTTCCGCGGCGATCGACAGATAGGCATCGCGCCGGCCGGCGGCGGGTTCCACCTCGAAGATCACCGCGATCATGGCGCGCGCTCTTCGCCGTGCGGCGCCGAGGCCAGCTTCAGGAAAATGCGGTCCTCCTTGAGGATGAAACGCTTCTCGCGCGCGAACCGGTAGTTCTCCTTGCCTATCGGGTCGGCGGCCAACCGCGCCCGATAGGCCTCGTATTCAGCGAGGCTGTCGATCGAATAGACACCGTAGGCCGTCGTTGCGGAGCCCTCGTGCGGGGCAAAATAGCCGATCAGTTTGGCCCCGCAGCGCGGGATCGCCTCGCCCCAGTTGCGGGCATATTCCACGAAATCCTCCTTGCCGAACTGATCGATCTCGTAGCGGATGAAACAGGTAATCGACATGTCGCCTCCCTTCTTCCTTCGGTTATACTTCGACGCGGAACGAAGCGTTCCGGCATCGTGCCGGCCTATGGTTCAACGCCATGGCGGCTTGCCGCACTCGCGCTCGGCCATGCGGCGGGTGATGCCGATGTCATGCAGCATCCGGTCGTCGAGGTCTGCGAGGTCCAGACGCTGCCGATGGCGATCGTTCCAGCGCCAAAGCCGGCGCAGCAGCGCAATCACGCCGCGACCCGGAGATGCCGACCCGGCCTCGGCAGCGGAACGGATCGGCGAGAGGGGCACGGAAGTGGTCGGCATGGTGAAGCTCCTTTGAACAACACTCTACCGATTGCGTGACGACAACGCTTCGACTACCATCGAACCATGATCGTAGGCCAGCCAGCCAGGAGGCGTCGATGAGGGAAGGTCCGGATCTGTCGCGGGTCGCTGCACTGGTGGGCGACCCCGCTCGCGCCAACATGCTGTCGGCGCTGATGGGCGGAACCGCGCTCACGGCCAGCGAGCTCGCGCTGGAAGCCGGCGTCAGCCTGCCGACGGCAAGCTCGCATCTGGCAAAACTGTGCGATGGCGGCCTCGTGCGTGTCGCCGCGCAGGGCCGTCATCGCTATTTCGCGCTTGCCGGCACGCAGGTTGCCTTGATGATCGAGGCCATCTCCGGGGTGGCCGAGGCGGTCGGCCCCCAGCGCACCCGCCCCGGCCCGCGCGACAGGGCGATGCGCGAGGCGCGGGTCTGCTACGACCATCTTGCCGGCGAGCGTGGCGTCGCGCTGTTCGACCACTTGGTGGCACGCGGGCTGCTGGTCGAGGACGCCGAGCGACTGACGCCCAGCGATGCCGGCCGGCGCTGGTTCGAGGCGCTCGACATCGATGTCGGCGCGCTCAAGCAGGCGCGACGTCCGATGTGCCGCGCCTGCCTCGACTGGAGCGTCCGCCGCTCGCATCTTTCCGGCAGCCTGGGCGCGGCCATGCTCGACACCATCACGACGCGCGGCTGGGCGCGGCGCGACAAGGACAGCCGCGCCGTCGTCTTCACGCCGACCGGCCGACGCGCATTCGACAAGTTGCTCGCCGATTGAACCATGGAAGGTTGACCCTGCCGGCCCGCCGCTCCAATCTGAGCGTGGGGACCGGAACAGCCTTTCAGCGGGAGGTGGCGTTTCGTGCGAGCGGATGCGGTACATAGGGCGCTCGACGCCTGTTACGACGCGGTGTCGGAACCGGAGCTCTGGCAGACCGCGCTACACGACCTCGCCTCCTCGCTCGATTCCGCCTGCGCCATGTTCTATCCCAAGGATGTCGGCGAGCGGGCAACGCTCGTGCCTTCATCCGTTCACTATGCCGACCTGCTCGAGGATTATGTCGCCGGCGGCTGGTATGACAATCACTACCGCGCCGAACGCGGCTGGCCGCTGCTGGAGACGCATCCGACCAGTGTGCTGATCGAGCACGATCTCGCCACCGACGAGGAGCGCCGCAAGCTCGCCCACTACCACGACTTCTATCTGAAATGGGGCTATCCCGGCTTCGCCGCGATCGGTTTCCGCGTGGAAGGCCAGCGCTGGTGTCTGCCCCTGCTGCGCTCCAGCAGCCAGGGACACTTCTCATACGAGGAAGCGCATCTGTTCGCACGGCTCGGGCCGGATCTGCGCCGGATGATGCACCTCAGCGAGCAGTTCGCGCAGGCGCGCGCGGCGACCGGCGTCGAGGCGCTGGCGCATATCGGCCGCGCCGCCATGCTACTCGACTGGCAGGGCCGCGCGATCGAAATCAACGCGCAGGCCGAAAGCCTTCTCGCCTCGGCATCGGACACGATCGTGGTCCGCGATGGGCGGCCCCGCGCGGTGCATGCGGGCAGCGACCGGCAGTTGCAGGCGTTGCTCGGAGGCGCCGGCAGCAACGGCCACCGCCGCCAGCGCGCGGCCGAGGCCTTGCCGGTGCGTATCGAGCGTCCCGCCGGGCTGCCCCTGATCGCGGAGCTCGTCTCCGTGCGCGGGCTCGTCGCACCCGTCTCCATGCGGGCCTTTGCCATCCTGCTCCTCAGCGACCCGCACGAGCGGCCGCTCGCTGACACCGAGCGTTTGCGGCAGGCTCTGGGGCTTACGCCCGCCGAAGCGCTACTGGCCGGCGCGATGGCGGAAGGCCGGAGTCTCGAACGCTGCGCCGACCAGCTCGGCATCGCCATCGGCACGGCGCGCCAGAGGCTCAAGGCGATCTTCGCCAAGACCGGCACCCACCGCCAGGGCGAACTGGTCGCGCTGCTCAGCCGCCTGCTGCGCTAAGCTGCCGCACCGCGACACTCCGCCCCTGCGACAGGCGGCACCTTTGACCCGTCCGCCGCTACGCCCTAACGTTGCAAGCGGGAGCCAAATGGAGCCGGAAGCCGGTCATGGACGCGCTTATTCTTTCCCGCCTGCAGTTTGCTGCGAACATCTCGTTCCACATTCTCTTTCCGACGATCACCATCGCGCTGGGCTGGGTGCTGCTGTTCTTCAAGCTGCGCTACAACGCGACCGGCGACTCGGCCTGGATGCGCGCCTATTTCTTCTGGGTGAAGGTGTTCGCGCTGTCCTTCGCGCTCGGCGTCGTCTCGGGCGTCACCATGAGCTTCCAGTTCGGCACCAACTGGCCGGGTTTCATGGAGAAGGTCGGCAACATCGCCGGGCCGCTGCTCGCCTATGAGGTGCTCACCGCCTTCTTCCTGGAGGCCGTGTTCCTCGGCATCATGCTGTTCGGCTTCCGCCGCGTGTCGAACCGGGTTCACACGCTCGCGACCTTCCTCGTCGCCTTCGGCACGACGCTCTCGGCATTCTGGATCCTGGCGCTCAACTCTTGGATGCAGACGCCGGCCGGCTTCGAGATGCGCGACGGAGTCGCCTTCCCCGTCGACTGGTGGGCGATCGTCTTCAACCCGTCCTTCCCCTACCGCCTCGTCCATATGCTGCTGGCTTCCGGCCTGACGGTCGCCTTCCTCATCGCCGGCCTCTCGGCGCTGCGTTTCCTGGCAGGCGACCGCGCCGAATCGATGTGGAAGGCGCTGCGCACCGGCGTCTTCATGGGTGCGGCACTCATTCCAGTGCAAATCTTCGTCGGCGACATGCACGGTCTCAACACGCTGGAGCACCAGCCGCAGAAGGTCGCCGCCATGGAGGCCAACTGGGAGACGCGGGGCAACGTGCCGCTTGTGCTGTTCGCATGGCCAGACGAGAAGGCCCGCGAAAACCGGTTCGAGATCGCCGTGCCCAATGGAGCCAGCCTCATCCTCAGGCACTCGCTCGACGGCGTTGTGCCCGGCCTCAACGACTATGTTGGCGAGCACCCTCCGGTCGCGCCAGTGTTCTGGGGCTTCCGCATCATGGTTGGCGTGGGGCTCGCCATGCTGGCGCTGTCCTGGGCGACCTCGTGGTTCCTGTGGCGACGCGGCGCGATGCCGAGGCTGCTCGCCTATGCCTACGCGCCGATGGCCTTTTCAGGCTGGGTCGCCACGCTCGCCGGCTGGTACACCACCGAGATCGGCCGCCAGCCATGGCTGGTGACCGGCGTGCTGCGCACCGAAGAGGCAGTCGGCCCGGTCGCCGCCTCCAATGTCGGCTTCACGCTCGCCATCTACATTGTGCTCTACATCGTTCTGATGATCGTCTATCTCGGCGTGCTCACCCACCTGGCGCTCAAGGCGGCCAAGGACGGCGACCAATCCCCGCTCCCCGGCGTCGAAGACCGCGCCCTGGCCCAACCGATGGCGGGGGAGTGAAGTTCACCATGATGCTGAAAAGCCCCGCTCTGTCGCGCCCCCCTCTGTCCTGCCGGACATCTCCCCCACAAGGAGGGAGATCAGCCGGCCTCATGGCTTTCGCCAATCGCAAGAGAAGAGCCTTCGCTGAAGCTGCCGATCTCCCTCCTTGTGGGGGAGATGTCCGGCAGGACAGAGGGGGGCAACGTAGAGCACCGGCGCCTCTATGGGAGAACAATCTATGACCCTCGACTGGCCCACCCTTCTCCCTCTCATCTTCGCCGGGCTGATGGGTCTGGCGATCCTGGTCTATGTCGTGCTCGACGGCTTCGACCTCGGCATCGGCATCCTGTTCGCCGCGTCCGACGCGCACGAGAAGGACACGATGATCGCCGCAATCGGCCCGTTCTGGGACGCCAACGAGACCTGGCTGGTGCTCGCCGTCGGGCTGCTTCTCGTTGCCTTCCCCGTCGCCCACGGCGTCATCCTCACCGCGCTCTACATCCCCGTCTTCGTGCTGCTCGTCGGCCTCATCCTGCGCGGCGTCGCCTTCGACTTCCGCGCCAAGGTGCCGGTCCACCGCAAGAAGCGCTGGGACGCGCTGTTCTGCATCGGTTCGCTCGCCGCCTCGCTCTCGCAGGGCTACATGCTCGGCGTCTATGTGCTGGGGCTGGAAACCGGACTGCCGGCGATCGGCTTCGGCCTGCTCGTGGCGCTGTGCCTTGCGGCGTCCTACGCGGCGATGGGGGCCGCGTGGCTCATCTACAAGACGGAGGGCGACCTGCAGCGCAAGGCCGTGCGCTTCCTGCGCTCCGCGCTGGTCTTCACCGCCGTCGGCATGGTCGCCGTCTCGCTGGCGACGCCCTTTGCGAGCCCGCGCATCTTCGAGAAGTGGTTCACCTGGCCCGAGATCGCGCTTCTGGCGCCGCTGCCGATCGTGACGGGCGCGGCCTTCCTTGGCCTGTGGCTGCTCACCTTCCGCATGCCCGCGCCGGGCGACCGCCACGCCATCACGCCGTTCCTGACGCTGGCGGCGATCTTCGCGCTCGGCTTCGCGGGGCTGGCCTATTCCTTCTACCCGTTCGTGGTGCCGGACCGGCTCACCATCTGGGAGGCCGCGGCCGCGACCGAAAGCCTCGCCATCATCCTCGCCGGCACGGCCGTCGTGCTGCCGGTGATGATCGGCGCGTCCTTCTACGTCTACAGCGTCTTCAGCGGAAAGGCCGGCGACCTCAGCTACGACTGAGACGTCGCCGGCAACCTCAGTCCATGTGGGCGGCCGCCGGCGCGCCGGCTGCGGCCATCTTCGGCTTCCTGAGCAGCAGCGCCAGCGGTATCGCGCACAGCGTCACGATCATCATCAGCTTGAAGTCGTCGATGTAGGCGATCATCAGCGCCTGCTGGTTGACGAGCTGGTCGAGCTGGCTCAACGTCGAAACGTTGCCCGCAGCCGCGCCGGGCATGGCCGCGGCAAGGTTCTGGTTGAACGGCGTCAGCCCCGCGGAAAGCTCGGCGTGGTTGACCTGCACGTTGCGCGTCAGAAGCACGGTGACGATCGAGATGCCGATCGACGAGCCGATATTACGCACCAGGTTGAACAGGCTCGCCGCATCGGTGCGGAAGCGCGGGTCGAGCGTGGCGAAGGCAACCGTCGAAAGTGGCACGAAGACGAGGCCGAGGCCGAGGCCCTGCACGACGCCCGAGACGATGATCAGATGATCGTCCATCTGCGGCGAGAAGCCCGTCATCATGTGCAGAGACCACGCCGTCAGCGACAGGCCGGCGACGACGAGCACGCGTGCGTCGACCACCTGCACCAGCCGCCCTACGAGCAGCATGGAGATCATCGTGCCGACGCCGCGCGGCGCCATCACGAGGCCGGTGAGCGTGGTCGAATGGTTGAAGAGCCGCGACAGCATCGGCGGCAGCAGCGCAAGGCTCGCCAGCAGGATCACGCCGATCACGAAGATGAATACGAGGCCGGTCACGAAATTGCGGTCGGCGAAGATCCGCGCGTCGATGAAGGTGTCCTTGCCGGTCATCAGGTGCACGGCGAAGATCCAGAAACCGGTGATCGCCAGCCCGAGCTCGAGCCAGATCTCGACGGCCGAGAACCAGTCCACCTCCGCCCCGCGGTCGAGCATGAGCTGCAGCGCGCCCACGCCCAGCGACAGCATGGCGAAGCCGAAGAAGTCGAAGCCGCGCAGGCGCACGCCGGCCCTCGGCAGGAAGGCGGCCGAGCCGAGGAAGGCGAGGATGCCGACCGGCAGGTTGATGAAGAACACCCAGCGCCAGCTCGCGAACTCGGTCAGCCAGCCGCCGAGCGTCGGTCCGATGATCGGGCCGACCATGATGCCCGCACCCCAGATCGCCATCGCCTGGCCGTGCTTTTCCTTCGGGTTGATGTCGAGCAGGAAGGTCTGCGACAGCGGCACGATCGACGCGCCGAACAGGCCCTGCATGACGCGGAAGGCGACCATGCTTTCCAGGCTCCACGCCAGCCCGCACAGCATCGAGAAGATGGTGAAGCCGGCGATGGTCACCAGGAAAAGCTCGCGCCGGCCGAACCGGTCGGCGAGCCAGCCCGTCACCGGCGTCATGATGGCGGCGGCGACGATGTAGGAGGTCAGCACCCAGTTGATCGTGTCCTGCGACGCGCCGAGGTCGCCCGTCATCGTCGGCAGGGCGACATTGGCGATCGTGGTGTCGAGCACCTGCATGATCGTCGCCAGCATGATCGAGATGGTGATCAGGCCGCGATGCGGGTAGTCAGTGGTTGGCGTTGTTGCTGCGGCACTCATCGTCGTTGCTTCCGGTATTCGCGCGCCCGCGCCCTATACGGTTCCGGCGGTCCCGCTCGCTGCCCCCAGGCGCTGGAGCGGCTTCACCCCCACCCCTTACCCCTCCCCACAAGGGGGAGGGGGATTCGGAACCGCGGCGCTCGGCGCGAACCTTGTCGGGGACGACGGGACATCCAAGTCCCCCTCCCCCTTGTGGGGAGGGGTAAGGGGTGGGGGTAACGCCTGCCGCTGCCCTGCCCTCTCACAGGCGAACGCGGCCCCGCGAAACCCGATATGACAGAGGCATTCATCGCACGAGCTACTGCGACTGCCCCGCGTGGGCGGTCTGGCCGAACCAGCCCGCGAAGGTCGGCAGGCCGCGCGCATGGCCGGTGTCGACCGACACCACCGCGCTCATGCCGGTGCGCAGCAGCGCCTGTGCGTCCGCGTCTTCCACCTTCAGCCTCACCGGGATGCGCTGGGTCACCTTCACCCAGTTGCCGGTAGCGTTCTGGGCCGGCAGCACGGAGAATTCCGCGCCCGTGCCCGCGCCGATGCTTTCGATGGTCGCGGTCAGCGGCCGGTCCGGAAACGTGTCCAGCGTCACCTCCGCCGTCTGGCCGACGCGCATGTTGGTGAGCTGCGTTTCCTTGAAATTCGCCTCCACCCAGCTATCGCCGGTTTCCACCAGCGAGAACAGCGGCGAGCCCGCCGACACATACTGCCCCTCCTTGAAGGAGGATGCCTGCGCGACGATGCCGTCGGCCGGCGCGCGCACGGTGGTCTGCGCGAGCTGATAGGCCGCCTTGTCGCGCGCAGCCAGCGCCGCCTGCACCGTCGGATGCGTGTCCGTGTCGATGTCCGCGTCTCCGCCGAGCGCGGCGAGCGCCCCGGAAACCGCCTCGCGGGCTCCCTGGAGCTGGTCCCGCGCCTGGGCAAGCGCGCGGCCGGCCTGGTCGAGCGACGACTTGGTGCTCACGCCGCGCTTTTCCAGCGCCTGCTGACGGTCGAATTCGGACTGGAGGTAGGTCACGTTGTTTTCGGCGTTGTGCTGCTGCGCGACCGCCTGGCTATGGGCGGCGCGCAACTGGCCGATATTCAGCCGGGCGCCGTCGAGCGCGGCATCGGCCTGCGCGAGCGCGATCCGGTATGGCTCGGGATCGACCACGAACAGCACGTCGCCGGCCTTCACCTGCGCGCTGTCGGCAACGTCCACCTCGACGATGCGGCCTGCCGTGTCCGCGGCGATCGTGATGCGGGCTTGGCGCAGATTGGCGTTGTCCGTCTCCTGGAAGCGTCCGCCCGTCGCCCACACATAGGCGCCGCCGGCCACCAGCAGCAGCGGCACCGCCAGCATCAGCGCATAGCGCCCGCCGCGCCGCTTCTTCTTCGCGGGCTGCGCGGCCTCCTGCACCTGCGGCGGCTGCGCGCCGGCTTCTTCCTCTTCGATCTTGGTCATCGCATTCATGCTACGTCTTCCTTCGCGACGGTCGTCTTGCAGCCCTCCGCGGCGCAGTCGTCGTCGGAGAGGTTTGAAATCAGGGTTCTGAGGCCACCGACGAGCGCCGCGCGATCGGCGGGCGAAATGCCGGTCAGTGCCTCCTCGTAGATCTCGTTTGCCACGCTCTTCACCTCGGCGAAGGCACGGCGGCTCTTTTCGGTAGCAAACACCGTGCGCACGCGCCGGTCCGCCGGGTCCGGCCGGCGCTCGATCCAGCCGGCCTCCTCCATGCGATCGAGCAGCCGCGAAACGCTGATCGGCTCGATCTCCAGAAACGTCGCAAGCCGCGCCTGCGGCACGCCCTCGGCCTTAACGAGGCGCACGAGCAGACGCCATTGCGCCGCCGACAGACCGTAACCGGCCGCCCGCACCTCAAACCGCCGCCGCATCACGCGCGCGGCGTCGTGGATGAGAAAACCCAGCCCTTCGGTGTGTCCATTTTTCATAAGGCACATATATTATAAGCACGCTTATAAACAAGTGCCTAGACGCGACAATCATGTCGCACCCTGTCGGGTATGGGGTCGGTCTCCCATGAGCGATACCGGCCGAAATGCCCGCGCCCAGAACGCGGTGGATGATCGAAATCCCCCGCTGGCGATTTCTTATTCACGTCGAGGCTAGGGCCGCCCGCGCAAATCCCGAGTGCAAGGCTCTCATCACCCCTTGACCACAAAGGAGGAAGGAGGCCTTGAGGTGCCACCGTTCTTCACAGGGTTTGTACCGAGCGCTGCGGTTCTGAAACCGCCTGCGGGGGTTCGAAGGACGGGCGAGACAAGCGGCACGCCCCCGTAATATGGTGCTCGCTACTTATCCGCTGATCCGGCCGCCCTCGCGGAAGTCCGGCAGCCGGACAGATACGCGGTTCGGGCTATTGGCCGCGTTCAGTGAGCCTCAACTCTCCCCCTCACGCCGCCCGCCGCGCCGCAAACCTGCCGTCGGGCAGAGCTGTGACACGACCGTAGCGCGCAAGCGTGACAAGAACCTGCCCGACGCGGGCCTCGATGCGCTTGCCGCCGCCCTTGAACGCACGCGCGATCGCGCCTGCATCCATCGCGCCGCCCCTGGCGGCCAGCAGCGCCTCGATGGCAAGCGGCTGTTCGTGGCGATCCTTCGGAAAGACCGGCTTGCCGGCGTCCAGCGCCACCACCGTCTCGCCGAGATCGAGCTCGCCGGTCCTTGCCTTCGCGCCCTTGGCGAAACGCGGCACCTGATAATCCGGCCGCAGCCAGCGCACATGGCCTCCGGCTTCTTCACGCGCGCGCTCGGCATTCAGCGCCACGAGCCGTTCCAGTATCTGCTCGTCGGAAAGGTCTTCCGGCCAGCCATAGGCCTGCGCCGTCAGGCGGTCGATGGTCTCGTGCAGCTCCTTGAGGATCAGCACCAGCCCGCGCTCCTTCACATCCTCGTCCTTGTCGGTGAGCGCGGTCCCGGCCTTCACCTTCTCCAGCACATTGTAGAGCCCGGTTAGCGTCAGGTCGGAATGATCGGCCAACACCTTCTTGCGCAGCGCATCCAGCTCCTCGCCGGCGGCGCGGAGCTGCTGGCGCAGCGCCTCCGAGGGGTCGGGGAACGGGAATTTCCCGAAGCATTCAGAATGGTTGTAGTTGGAGTCATTCCCGATGCCGAGCCAAGCGCCGGTGCGTTTGGCCCATTCGATGTGAACGCGAGAGCTAAGTAGCGCTAACGTTGTCGCTTCGGAAGTCGCTATGGCGACGATCTTTGCATCGCTCAACATGTCTTTGTCGGCAAAACTGAATAATCTGTGCTTCGCCGTGCGGCATGTCACCACGTATCGATCCAAATGTCGGAGTGCCTCCCGCATCCGAGCACGAGGTTCTGCATATACCCAATATTTTTCTCGGTAAGCGGCACGACTCTTGACCTTACGTTCTTGCTTAACTCTCTCAATAACAACTTGAAATAAGCGCGGATGGAGAAGGCGCGCCTCTTCCTCATTCAAGCCGAAGAAGTCGATGATGAACCGTTCTAAGGGAGTCTGCACTAGGTCGCGTCCGATCAAATACTTTCGGATCACAGTCGGAAGATTGCCTGGGTCGTATCCGAGATGAGTAACCTCACTTCGCGTCAGCCTGAAACCTTCGCCGAGAGGGGTTACACCTTGGTGTGCCAGATCAATGTTGGCCGCAAGATATGCCGAATTTATTGTGTTAGTTCCGGCGCTCAGGTCAGCAGATATTGCTCCTGTTTCCTTGCTGTACTCGATTGTTGGAGCGTCACTGTCCAAGTTTGATGCGCGTTCGACAGTCATTAGCTGACCATCGACAGTACCCTTTTCAACTACGGTCATCGCAATTCGCACAGCCGCTGATGATCGATCTGATCGTGTCCAAGGGTGGTCTGATATGGCGAATATGATCGACACCGGTGCCTTAGCACCCAAATTCGCTTGAATTACCCTTCGGTTATAATTCTGCGTGATCGAGTTGGTCGTCACCAAGCCGCTGCGACGAACCTTGCCATCAGCTACGGCGGCCGTTGCTACTTGCCACCAGTACATCACGAAATCTACACTCTCGGGCACCTTAGAATAGGTGGAACGAAGAGTCTCGACATAGGTGTCACTTAGAGTCCGTGCCGAAACTGCTCATGAGTGGCGTGCGATGCGTCTGACGAGGATCATGACGGCCGCGGCGTAGAGGAATGCGGTGGCGGATTC
>NZ_JBZFLJ010000014.1:0-123661 GCF_058448885.1 Mesorhizobium sp. DxT
TCAACCGTAGACACAGAAACTGACACCTCCGCCAATCCCTGCCTTCATACAAGACGCCCAACCGAAACGTCAGGCGGCCCAGACTTCGCGCTTACGACCAACGCAATCAAATATGGCGCCCTCTCGGTTCCTGACGGGCGTGTCGCTGTGGAATGGCGGGTCGAACGCGACGAGACCGGGGATATTTTGATTTTTAGCTGGATAGAGAGGGATGGCCCCCCTGTCGTCGAGCCCTCGGGCCGTGGATTTGGGTCTCGGCTTATAAATATGGGTTTGATTGGAACCGGCGGTGTTGAGGCAAGTTACCGTCATTCAGGCCTGATGGTTCTCATGCAGGCAAAGCTGCAGCAGATGCAGCAGACATAGGCGGCATAGGTTTGTCCCAAATTTCAGGCGTCCGAACGATCGTCCTCGTTGTAGAGGACGAGCCGCTTCTTCGCATGGCCGCGGTGGACATGGTGGAAGACGCAGGCTTCGAGGCACTCGAGGCGTGCAACGCTGCCGAAGCAGTCGCGATTTTGGAAGGCCGCACCGACATACATATTGTTTTTACTGACATTGATATGCCGGGAGACATGGATGGCATGAGGCTGGCGGCGATTATCAGAGATCGTTGGCCGCCTATCCATCTTATCGTGACATCCGGACACGTAGCCTCTCGCGACCTTCGCCTGCCTCCCGACGCCGTCTTTTTCGGAAAGCCTTACGACGAACGGCAGGTGACGAAGGAGATGCTCAAAAGGTCCTTGAACAGCGGGGCCGGTCCCATCGGCGCCTGACAAGGGACAGCAAGCGTCGGGTTCCTGAGAGCTCGAATCCGATAGTCGGTCTTGGCCGGTTGCCTACGGGCGATTGCCGCTGCAACTCGATATGAAATCCCGTAATCCGGCAACTTTTAACTCACGTCCGGGTCGTCGCGGAGAGATGACCCACGCCAACTGAAAGGCAAGGCGCTCGTCTTCGTCAGAAGAACGCAGGCGGTCGGATCCAGTCAACACACGACTGTCCTGCGTCGAGCCAACTACGTTCGGTCAATCAACCCACCGCTCTCATCCTGAGGTGCGAGAGCAGCAAGCCTCGACGGACGCACCGCCCCGAAAATTCCTCAAAAACACGCCTTCGTGATGTAACATTTCATCTCGTTCGACCGAAACTATGTTCGTGTGCGCAACGTGACTGGTCATTGAAAAGCGGGCTCCGGCGCGCAGGCCGAAAGCAGGAGATCATGCCCATGGCTTCATATCGTTATCCGAAGGTGGTGGCGTCCGAGATAACGCCGCGGTCCGTCTGGCTCGACCGTCGCCGTTTCCTGGCTGGCGTCGGCACGGCGGCCGCATTGCCGCTCATCGGCGGCGGTGTTGCTCATGCGGCGGCATTGCAGACCACCCCTGGTCCCTTCACCATCGACGAGGAGCCGACCGCCAAGTCGGACGTGACCAGCTACAACAACTTCTACGAGTTCGGTACCGGCAAGGCCGACCCTTCGGCCAATTCCGGCGACTTCCGGCCGGAACCGTGGACGCTTGAGGTCGACGGCCTCGTCGGCAAGCCGCAAAAATTCGATCTCGACAGCCTGCACGCTTTTCCTCTGGAGGATCGCACCTATCGCATGCGCTGCGTAGAAGCCTGGTCGATGGTGATCCCGTGGGTCGGCTTTCCGCTTGCAGCGCTGCTTGACCGCGTCGAGCCGCTGGGCAGCGCGAAATACGTTGCATTTGAAACGGTCGTGCGGCCGGAGGAGATGCCCGGTCAGCGCGGGCTGTTCCAGCCGCTGGAATGGCCTTATGTGGAGGGCCTGCGCCTCGACGAGGCGCGCCATCCGCTCACCATTCTTTCCGTCGGCCTTTATGGCGAGACCCTGCCGAAACAGAACGGCGCGCCGGTCCGCCTCGTCGTGCCGTGGAAATACGGCTTCAAGGGCATCAAGTCGATCGTGCGCATGACGCTTGTGGAAGAGGAACCGGTGACGAGCTGGTCGCGTCTTGCGCCGCAGGAATACGGTTTCTACGCAAACGTAAACCCTGAGGTCGACCATCCCCGCTGGAGCCAGGCGAGCGAGACGCGCGTCGGCGAAGGCGGGTTCTTCAACGCCGCCCGCCGCCCGACGCTGCCCTTCAACGGCTATGCCGATGAGGTTGCCAGCCTCTACGCCGGCATGGATCTCAGGAAGAATTACTGACCATGGCGCAGGTAGAGGCCAGATCGGTGCAAGCCAAACCGGCCCAAGGCCGAACGGCGCAGGCGAAGCCCTGGAACTGGCGGCCCGCCAGCATATGGGCGCTCTACGCTGTGGGTTTCGTGCCTGCTGTCTGGTATTTCTACCTCGGCGCGACGGGGCAGATCGCGGGCAACGCGGTCAAGGAGTTCGAGCATCTGCTGGGCATCTGGGCGCTGCGCTTCCTCATTGCCGCGCTCACCGTCACGCCGCTGCGCGATCTCGCCGGCGTCAACCTGCTACGCTATAGGCGCGCGCTCGGCCTTCTCGCCTTCTGGTATGTGCTCATGCATTTCCTCACCTACATGGTGCTCGACCAGAACCTCAACCTTGGAACGATCCTGGCCGACATCGCCAAACGGCCGTTCATTACCATCGGCATGGCCTGCCTCGTGCTGCTCATACCGCTGGCGGCGACCTCGAATGCGTGGTCGATCCGCAGGCTCGGCCCCAACTGGCAGCGCCTGCACAAGCTCAGCTACCTGATAGTGCTGGGCGGCGCGACCCATTTCGCCATGTCGGTCAAGGTGGTCACGGCCGAGCCCTTCATCTACCTGCTGCTCGCTTTCGTACTAGTCGGCTACCGGGCGCTGCGGCCGCGCGTGATGCGCTGGAAGAAGGCCCAGCGACTCGCGGCGAGTACCCGTTAACCCATTCGGATAAGCGCAATTTAACCGAATTCCTTGGTCGTTGCTCAACATGCCGCTGCTATTGTGACGGTGGGACAAACGATCGGCGGGGGCCGAGATGGATACGGCGAGCTTCGGAGGAATCCGGGCAAGGGGTGGCCGCGACGCGCGGCATCGGGGCAGGGTGGTCAACCTCGTCATCGGCGTGGCGCTGGCTATCGCGTCCTTTGCCTTGCTGACGAGCGTGCCCTGGCGGCAGGCCGCCACCCATCTGGAGGCACGGGCATGGCCGTCGGCCGAGGCCGCCATCGTCTCCGTGACGCTCTTCGAGGATCGGCTGCCGCGCGGCGAAGGCTTCGTTACCGAGCTCGTCCTTTCGGCCGTCTATGAATTCGAAGCCGCTGGCGAACTGCGTGCCGGCCATGCGGCCAGCCTTTCCGATCGTGGCGAACCGGGCGATCGCCGCCTGCGCCGGCTTTATCACCGGCTTGTCTTCGCCAGCGTAACCGGGCGGACGGTGCCGGCCTATTACGATCCCGAAAATCCGGACCAGGCCTATCTGGAAACGTCGTTTGCCTGGCGGCCGACCCTGCTGAAGGGTCTCCTGGGACTGGTGGGCATGATTGCCGGGCTGCTTCTCATCGCTCCGCCCCTGCGATTGCTCGGCCGGCCTGCGCCTCTCTTGTGAATTGCGACCTCCGACCCGCGCAATGTGTTGCCGGGGATGATATGCCTGCCGCATTGCAACACGCGTCGAGGCATGAATGAAGGTCGGTATCGATCTGGGAACGGGCGCGGGCGGCGCGCCGGCATCCGTCGACCTCGAGGAACTGCTCGCCACGCGTCTGCTCGTCCAGGGCAATTCGGGTTCTGGCAAGTCGCACCTGCTGCGCCGGCTGCTGGAGCAGTCGGCTCCCTGGGTGCAGCAATGCGTGATCGACCCCGAGGGCGATTTCGTGACGCTGGCCGACAGGTTCGGCCATGTGGTGGTGGACGCCGCGCGCACCGAGACGGAACTCACGCGCATCGCTGGGCGCATCCGGCAACATCGCGTTTCCGTGGTGCTCAACCTTGAGGGGCTCGACGTCGAGCAGCAGATGCGCGCCGCAGCCGCCTTTCTAGGTGGCATGTTCGACGCGGAGCGCGACCACTGGTATCCGGTGCTTGTTGTGGTGGACGAGGCCCAGCTCTTCGCGCCCGCCGCAGCCGGGGAAGTCTCCGACGAGGCCCGCAAACTGTCTCTGGGCGCGATGACCAACCTGATGTGCCGCGGCCGCAAGCGCGGCCTCGCCGGCGTCATCGCTACCCAGCGCCTCGCCAAGCTTGCCAAGAATGTCGCTGCGGAAGCTTCCAACTTCCTCATGGGGCGTACCTTTCTCGACATCGACATGGCGCGCGCCGCCGACCTGCTCGGCATGGATCGCCGTCAGGCGGAGCAGTTCCGCGACCTCGATCGCGGTCGGTTCGTGGCGCTCGGCCCGGCGATCGCGCGCCGGCCTCTGCCGGTGGCGATCGGTGCGGTCGAGACGTCCGCGCGCTCCGTCAGCCCCAAGCTGATGCCGCTGCCGGAAACGGCGCCGGAGGATGCCGCCGAGCTGATCTTCAAGATGGACCCGATCGAGCTGCGCCAACCGGTTCGTCGACCACCACCACCGCCTCCGCCCACACCCACGGCGGAAATCCTGGCCCAGCTCGCCCGGTCCAAGCCGCAGCCGGCGGCAGCCGATGCGGGGTCGCTTTTCCCCGAGATCGACGAGGCCGAACGAGACGCCGCGCTCGATGCCGTGCTGCGCGAGATCGTGGCCGATGCCGACGCCGCGTTCCGCACGGTCGCTGTGCTCTACCAGGATTTTCTCGTGCGCTGCCGCATCCACAGGGTGCCGGGCCAGCCGCTCGACCTAGCCGCCTTCAAGCGCAGGCTGGCGATTGCACGGGCCGGCGTCGACGAGGCAATGGCCGCCGACGATGCCTGGCAGGAGGCGCTGCGCATGTCGGAAAGCCTGACAGACGACATTCAGGGCGTCTTCCTGATCGTCGCGCAGGCGGCCCTGGCCGGCGCGCCGTGCCCGTCCGACGCGACTCTGGCGCGGGCTTACGGTACGCATTCGCTGTCGCGCGCGCGTCGGCTGCTCACCTATTTCGAGGAGCGGGGCCTGTTGGTGGTTCGCACGGATTTCCATGGTCAGCGCATCGTCGTCTTTCCTGACCTCGGCGCCGAGAGCGCACCGGGCGATCCCAACGCACCGGACGATCTTGCGGAAAGCCGCGACGCGGCCGAGTAATCAGGGGGCGTGGCGGACCGCCTGTGCGGCCCGGCGTCGCCGGCCTTGATGAAGCTGCCATAGCGAATGGGCGAGCAGGGCGGTAATCAGGATTGTCCCGCCGATAAGCGTCTGCGGCGTTGGCGTCTCCAGGAAAATCAACCACACCCAGATCGGCGCCAGAACGGTTTCCAGCAGGTAGAACATCGCGACCTCCGGCCCGGAGATGTATTTCGGCCCGGTGGCGAGCAGGAAAAAGGCGATCGGCATCACCACCGCACCGTTAAGGACGATCCACCACGGCGCCTCGATCCTGTAGCCGACCTGCGCGACCATGACGATGGCGACCAGCAGCGGCAGACTGACCGCGACCAGCGAGGTGAATCCCATGTCTCGCCCGGTTGCCCTCGTGATCGTGATGGCCGAGGCGATGCACAGCGACGAGCACAGCGCCAGCACATTGCCGAAAAGGCTACCAGCGGAGATGCCGTCGCTGACGATGATGGCGACACCCACCAGCATGGCAGCCATGGCCGCCAGCGTCGCGGGACGCGGCCGCTCCTTGAGGAAGAGCCATGAAAGCACCGCCGCGAAGACCGTGTTGAAGGCCAGCAGGAATACGAGATTGGCCGTCGGGATATGGTAGACGGCGCTCAGAAAGCAGATCGAGCCGATGCCGTAGCATGCGGCAACCGCCAGGCCGGCCTTGCCGGGCAAAAGCGCGGGCGCGCGCGGCGAAAGCGCCCGCCAGACCGCCCACACTATGGCGGTGACCACCAGCGTGGTGGCGCAGCGCACCATCAGCACCGACCAGACGTCGCCGTTGGCGAGCTTGATGAGCGGAATGTCGATGGTCAGCGTCAGCCCGCCGATGGCGGTCAGCAGCAGACCCTTGGAATGGTCGGAAATGGGTGCGGACATGGAAACTGGCTCCGGCGGAACGCCGAGGAAGGCAACGGGCGAAAGGCGGAAGAACCGGATACCGTCAGACGGCTTCGTGGTCGTAGCGTTCCCAGCCCTTGGGACCGAGATGCTCCTGCGGTCCGAAGCGTACCTTATAAGCCATCTTGCGGGACCCGTTGACCCAGTAACCGAGATAGACGTGGGGCAGCCCCGCCGCGCGGGCGCGCGCGATGTGATCGAGGATCATGAAGGTGCCGAGCGAGCGATCATCGAACTCGGGATTGAAGAAGGAATAGACCATCGACAGCCCGTCGCCCATGCGATCGGTCAAAGCGACCGCGATGAGCTCGCCTTCGCCCCGGCCGGTGATGAAGGAGTCCGGGCCGCGCCTGCGATATTCGATGATCTTGGTATCGACATGTGTATCCTCGACCATCATCGCATAGTCGAGCACGGTCATGTCTGACATCCCGCCGCGGCGGTGACGCGCATCGAGATAGGTGCGGAAGAGGGAATACTGTTCGGTCGACGGCTCCGCGTCATGCTCCACGCCGATCAAGTCGGCATTGGTGGCCGCAACGCGCTTCATGCTGCGCGACGGCTTGAATTCGTCGACCAGGATGCGAACCGAAACACAGGCCCGGCAGGTTTCGCAGGCGGGGCGATAAGCGATGTTCTGCGAGCGGCGGAAGCCGCCCTGCGTCAGGAGGTCGTTGAGTTCGGCCGCGCGCTCGCCGACGAGATGCGTAAAAACCTTCCGCTCGAACTGTCCTTCGACATAAGGACAGGGCGAAGGCGCTGTCAGGAAGAACTGCGGCGATTGGGTCGGTTGGTGCTTCATGAGCCGTTGCTGCGATTCAGGTTTCTAGGCTTGTCACGCCCGCAGCAAACGTCAACTGTAAAATATTGAATATGACGTAACGCAAACCTTGGAGCACAAGGCGTTCAGCGGTCGTCGCGGGTCACCACCGTGCCGAGCAACAGATCGTGAACCGTGCGCTTGCGGTCCAGGAAGAGTGTCGCGAGCAGGATAAGGGGGGTCAGGATGACGTTGCCGGCCCAGAACAGCACGGTATGGACCACGGCGATCAGGCCGTCGACGGGACGACCGTCGAGACGGTCTAGGCGGATGCCCATCATCTTCATGCCGACGGTTGCCTGGTTGGCGCCGCCCAGCGTGTTCCAAACGTAAAGCAGGGCCACTGCGGGACCGAGTATGGAAAAGAGCATCCATCCCAGCCCCAGCGTGAGGACACCCAGGATCGCGACGAGGATGGCAAACGGGATCAGCAGCAGCGCGATGATGCAATAGTCGATGATGAAAGCGAATATGCGCCGTGTCCTCACACCCTCATAGACACGCGTGTCTTCGAGGCGTGACGAGATGATCTCACCGTCGATAACCCGTGTGTTCATGATGCGCGCTGCTCCTTGTGCTTCGCGGATGATCGTCCGTTGCAGATGGGAATTGTGCTACCGAATTCAAGATGGCAGTGCCCTTCCAGTCGGGTATCCGATGCTGTATATACGGATAGATACAAATGGCTAGACAGAGTGTGCGATGGCCTTTCATATAAGGAATGCTGAGACTGAGGCTTTGGCGCGGCGGCTCGCTGCCCTGAGGAAGGCGGGTTTGACAGAGGTGGTGCACGACGCGCTCCGCCACGAGCTCGATCGCGAACTGGGCAAGCCGTCCCTGGTCGAAAAGGGGCTTGCGTTTACCCGCGCTCTTCGCGCGAAGGGGCGACCCGAGCGCGGCCTTCCGGCCGACAAGGCGTTTATCGACAGCCTCTACGAGAACGACTGATGTTCATCGACGCTTCCGCATTGACCGCGCTCCTCACCGACGAGGACGATGCGCGCGAACTGCTGGCCCGCATGCAGGGGGCGACGACGCGCATCACTTCGCCGATGGCGGTGTGGGAGGCAGCCATCGCTGTCGCTCGCGTGCTCGACTTGAGTGTGAAGGAAGTCGCTTCTGCGCTGGAGGCGTATTTCGAAGAGATGGGAATCGAGGTCGTCGCCGTTCCGCCTTCGACCGCCAGGATTGCGATCGACGCCTATGACCGCTACGGCAAAGGTCGGCATCCAGCACGACTGAACTTCGGCGACTGCTTTGCCTATGCCTGTGCGAGGCATTTCGGCACGCCTTTGATGTTCAAGGGGGCGGATTTTCCGCTGACCGACATCGAGGCGGCCTAGGTACTAGCCCTTCAGCATCTCCGCCACGCGCGGCGCGAAATAGGTCAGGATGCCGTCGCAACCGGCCCGTTTGAAGGCCAGCAGGCTCTCCAGCATCGCCTTTTCGCCGTCGAGCCAACCATTGGCGCTTGCCGCCTCGATCATCGCGTATTCGCCGGACACCTGATAGGCGAAGGTCGGCACCCGGAACTCGTCCTTCAGCCGCCGCACGATGTCGAGATAGGGCAGGCCGGGCTTGACCATGATCATATCGGCGCCCTCGGCGATGTCCTGCTCGGTCTCGCGTACTGCTTCGTCGGAATTGGCGTGGTCCAGATAATAGGTCTTCTTGTCCCCCTTCAGCAGGCCCTGTGTGCCGATAGCCTCGCGATAGGGGCCGTAGAAGGCGGAGGCGAACTTCGTCGCATAGGACATGATCGCCACGTCCTGAAAGCCCGCCGCATCCAGCGCATCGCGGATCGCGCCGACGCGTCCGTCCATCATGTCCGAAGGCGCGATGATGTCCGAGCCGGCAGCCGCCTGAAGCATGGCGGCGGCAGCGACCTGGTCGACGGTCTCGTCGTTGACGATGATGCCGTTATCAAGAATGCCGTCATGGCCATGGCTGGTGAAGGGGTCGAGCGCGGCGTCGGTAATGATGCCGATTTCCGGCACTGCGGCCTTGATCGCCCGTGTGGCGCGGTTGATGAGATTGTCAGGGTTCAGAATCTCGGAGCCGGTGCGGTCGCGCAGCGCGAGATCCACATTGGGAAAGGTGGCGAGCGCCGGAATGCCAAGCTTCGCCGCCCGTTCGGCTTCCTTCACTGCCAGATCGACCGATAGGCGGAACACACCCGGCATGGCTGCGACTTCCTCGCGGCGGTTTTCGCCATCGACCAGGAAGATCGGCCATATCAGGTCGTTCACCGTCAGGTGGTTTTCCTGAACCAGCCTGCGCGACCAATCTGCCTTGCGCATGCGGCGCAGCCTGCGTGATCCGGTGATCTCGTCGACGCTGCGCGATGGCGTCAGGCGGGCAGGGGGCATCTTGTTCATCGCGTCCACTCCAAGTTCGGCCGCCTTCTAGCACGCTGCCTGGAGGCCACCAAGGCGGCAAGGTGCAGCAGGCCGGTTTGAGCGCAAGATCAGGCGCGCCCTCGTATCGCCCGCGCCAGTTCATCGGCGAGGATTTCGTAGACCAGGCGGATCCGACGGCTGGTGCGCAGCTCGCGGTGGGTGACGAGCCAGACCGGAAACCGCGGTGGCTCCATCTGGGGAAACAGATCGACCACGCCTTCGGTGCGCTCGCCAATATCGCGGCTCATGATGCAGATGCCCAATCCCCGCTTGACCATCTCCCAGACAACAACCGAGTTTTCCGACACCATGCGGAAATCGCCCGCCGATGCGCGCACGCCGACACCGCGCATGAATTCGGCGAAGCGTTCGATTTCCTCGTATGCAATCAGGTCCTGAGGCGCGATTTCAGCGATGGATGCCGGGCGTCCATTGCGCGCCAGCCAGGATCGCGAGGCATAGAAATGCGCCGTACTTTCGCAGACGAGCTTGCCGATCAGCCCATCCTCATCGGGCCTTACATGGCGGATCGCGATATCCGCCTCGCGCCGGCGCAGGTCGCTCAACGAATTTTGCGAGACGATCACAATGGTGATCTGGGGCGCTTCGCCGCGAATGCGCTCGACGATGTCGGGTAGGAGATATGCGGCGTAGGCATCGGTCGCCGAGATGTTGACGCGCCCTTCGGTTTCCTGTGCGCTGCCGGAGGCGGCGACGGTCATCGCGGCCGCGGCTTCGCCCATGGTGCGAACGTGACCAAGCAGGCTTTCGCCGGTTGGCGTCAGCACCAGCTTCTTGCCGACACGTTCGAAAAGCGTGACGCCGAGCTCTTCTTCCAGGGCGGCGACCTGGCGCGAAAGCGTCGGTTGCGTCAGCCCGAGCTCGCGGGCGGCGGCGGACAACGAGCCGCTGCCGGCTGTGGCGAGAAAGGCGCGGGCGCGGTTCCAGTCGATCCTGTTCATGCGAAAAAATGTATATCGCTTCTGCAATTCGCAGCAATTTGATAATTCGGCGCATATGCTAGACCGCCCGCACACGGGAGACAGGTCATGTTCAGCATCGTCAACGACGCGCGTTTCTGGGATCGCGCCGCGCGCAAATACGCAGCCGATCCGATCAGCGATATGGCAGGCTACGAACGGACGCTCGAGCGCACCTGCGCCTACCTCAAGAACGACGACGCGGTGCTTGAGGTCGGTTGCGGCACGGGGACGACGGCGCTCAGGCTCGCGTCATCGGTGGCGCGCATCGTCGGCACCGACATTTCGGGCGAGATGATCGCGATCGCGCGCGACAAGGCAGAGAAGGAAGGCATAACCAATGCGTCTTTCGAGGTCGGCACCCCCGACGCTGCGCCCTGGCCGGATGCGAGCTTCGATGTCGTTCTCGGCTTCAATCTACTGCATCTGGTTTCCGCTCGCGCCGCGGCAATCGCAGGTATCCATCGCCTCTTGAGGCCGGGCGGCCATTTCATAACCAAGACGCCGTGTCTCAAGGAGATGAATCCGGTTTTCCGGATCGTCCTGCCGGTCATGCAGATGATCGGCAAGGCGCCCTACGTTTCGTTTCTCTCGGGCGAGGACCTCGATCGCGAGATGCGCGAAGCGGGCTTCGAGATCGTCGAGCGAGGCCGCCATGCCTCGCGGGGCAAAGATGCGCGGCCGTTCCTGGTGGCAAGGCGCCGCTGAGCCGCGCGGCCTTTATGCCCCGATCACCATCGCGGATGTCTTTGCCCAACCGCGCGGCAAAAACTATGCTTAACGAATCGCAACGATCCGGAGCAGTCATCCGCAATGCAGCAGGTTTTTGAACGCGCGCCCCTGCACGCGACCACGCTGGAACTGATCTGGCAGTGGTTCCACAGGATCGTCGCCGTCTACTGCCTGCTGTTCGGGGTTCTCTACTGGGTGCGGCTGGTGGGCATATATGAAGGCGCCAACTGGCGCTTCGATCTGATGCCGGTTCACTGGCAGGTGGTTTCGGTGACGCTTGCGGTCCTGTTTCCGTTTGCCGCGAGCGGCCTCTGGATGCTCGCTTCCTGGGGTTTCGTCATCTGGTTCATCTGCGCGGTGATCGAGACGACGATGTATGCGGGCTTTCCCGATCTTTACGGCTGGCGCATCGAGGTGATCGTGTCCCATGCGCTCGTGGCCCTCATCTATGCCGCCTTCAGATTGGTCTTCTATATCCGCTCGCGCAAACAGGAGGATTAACCATTTTTTAGGCCTCTTTGCAGCTCGGCCCCTGGTAAGCCCTTGTTAAGCCTGCGGTTTAAGTCGAATTTTATAGGCATTCGATAAGGTCGGGCCAAGGTGAGAACAAAAAACAAAATCACCGGGCGTCAAAACGAGAGGCTAGACCATGATGACTTCGCGCCAGGCGGCGAAGCCCGCTGAAAACAACGATCGCTACGACTCGATCCGGTCACTTTATCTTGAATCGCTTCAGCTCGTCGAGCGGCTGCACCGCCGGTTGCTTGATGTGATCAAGGATGAGTTTGACCGTGCCGGTCGCAGCGACATCAATTCCATCCAGGCACTGCTGCTCTTCAATATCGGTTCGGCTGAGCTGACCGCCGGCGAGCTGCGTTCGCGGGGCTACTATCTCGGCTCGAACGTGTCCTACAACCTCAAGAAGCTGGTCGATCTGGGCTTTATCAACCACCAGCGTTCGCGTGTCGACCGCCGCTCGGTGCGGGTGAGCCTGACGCCGAAGGGGCAGGAGGTCGCCGAGGTCGTCGCACGCCTCTATGACCGTCACGTCGGTTCGATCGAGCAGGTCGGTGGCATCAATTCGGAAGAATTCCAGCAGATGAACCGCGCTCTGCAGCGCCTGGACCGCTTCTGGAACGACACAATCGCCTACCGCATGTAGGACCCACTCTCCGTATCGGGCCACCGGGGTCCGACTCTATCCGAACCGCAAGCGGCCAGCCGCTTGCGGTTCGCGGTTTTCGGGGTTCCGCGGCGCTGCGCCGCACCTTGGTCACGATCCTGCCATAAAGGAATGAAACCGAAACGGATAACTTCCGTTAAGGAGTGTGGCAGCCGGGCGGGTTTGGCGATTCTTAACGTTAACCGCTCACTATGCTGGATGAAGTCGCGACTTTTCGCGGCAGACGAGAACAGTGTCGGGAAAATCCATGAAGACATCTCGCCGTATCTTCCTTGCTGGTGCGGGTGCGACAGCAGCCAGCGCATTGTCTGGAAGCGCGTTCGCGCAAAGCGCCATCGATGACATCCTCGCGTCAACCCAGCGCGGCAACTGGGACGACCAGTTCGACGCGCGCGCCACGACGCAGCCGGGCACCGTGGTCTCGACGACGCCGGTGTTCAGCCCGTTCACCGTTGCCTATATCGAGCAGACGCTAGGCCAGTATCGCGACATCGTCTCGCGCGGCGGCTGGCCGATGGTGCCGGACACCAAGGCCCTCAAGGTCGGCGTTGTCGACCCCGACGTGCAGGTGCTGCGCCGCCGCCTTATGATCTCGGGCGACCTGTCCGAGCAGGCGGGCATCTCGTCTTCATTCGACACCTACGTTGACGCCGCGCTCAAGCGCTTCCAGATCCGCCACGGCATTCCCGCCGACGGCGCCACCGGCCGCTTCACTTATGGCGCGATGAACGTTTCCGCGCAGGTGCGGCTCGGCCAGCTCGAGACCAATCTCGTGCGTCTGCGCTCGATGTCCGGTTTCCTCGGCGATCGTTACGTGATGGTGAACATTCCCGCCATTCAGATCGAGGCAGTCGAAGGGGACCGCGTTGTCTCGCGTCATGCCGCCGTGGTCGGCAAGATCGACCGCCAGACGCCGATCCTGAATTCCAAGATCCACGAGATCATCATCAATCCGTACTGGAACGCGCCTGAGTCGATCGTGCGCCGCGACATCATTCCGCTGATGCGCAAGAATCCGCAGTATCTGACCGAAAACAACATCCGCATCCTCGGGCCAAACGGCGAGGTCGATCCGATGAGCATCGACTGGTCGACGGAAGAGGCTGCAAAGCTGCGCTTCCGACAGGATCCGGGCAAGATCAACGCCATGGCTTCGGTGAAGATCAACTTCCCCAACCCGCACGCCGTCTACATGCACGACACGCCGCAGCAGAGCCTGTTCAACCAGCTCGAACGGTTCCACTCGTCGGGCTGCGTGCGCGTCCAGAACGTGCGCGACCTCGTCACCTGGCTGCTTCGTGACACGCCCGGCTGGGACAGGCGCCATATCGAGCAGACGATCCAGAACGATTCGGACGTCCCGGTTGCTCTGACGAATCCGGTGCCAGTGTATTTCACCTATATTTCGGCCTGGGCAAGCGACGGCGGTGTGGCGCATTTCCGCGACGACATATACGGCCGCGACGGGGTGGAGGAGCTTCAGCTCTCCACGCTTTGATTGCCAGAAGCACTGCAAAATTGAAGGCCGCCTCCAGGGCGGCCTTTTCTTTTTTCGGAACGGCGCAAAGCGGCGATCAAAATTCGCGCGCCGAACATGGAAGGCCTGCGGGAAGTGTGTTAATGCGCCGCCATCTCCCGACGAGTAAAGGACTGAGCCATGGCCCTCGACCCCGCAGCAGCGACGGATGCGTCCGCATTCTTTACCGGGACGCTCGAATCGCGCGACCCGGAAATCTTTGGGGCCATCCGCAAGGAGCTCGGTCGCCAGCGTGACGAAATCGAGCTGATCGCCTCGGAGAACATCGTCTCCCGCGCCGTTCTCGAGGCGCAGGGCTCGATCATGACCAACAAATATGCGGAAGGGTATCCGGGCAAGCGCTATTATGGCGGCTGCCAGTTCGTGGACATTGCCGAGGAACTGGCCATTGAGCGCGCCAAGAAGCTGTTTTCCTGCAACTTCGCCAATGTGCAGCCGAATTCGGGTTCGCAGATGAACCAGGCGGTGTTCCTGGCGCTGCTGCAGCCGGGCGACACCTTCATGGGGCTGGACCTCAACTCGGGCGGCCACCTGACGCACGGATCGCCGGTCAACATGTCCGGCAAGTGGTTCAACGTCGTCTCTTACGGCGTGCGCGAGGACGACCACCTGCTCGATATGGACGCCATCGAAAAGCAGGCGCACGAGACGAAGCCGAAGCTGATCCTCGCCGGCGGCACCGCCTATTCGCGCATTTGGGACTGGAAACGCTTCCGCGAGATCGCAGACAGCGTCGGCGCCTGGCTGATGGTCGACATGGCCCATATTGCCGGCCTCGTTGCCGGCGGCGTGCACCCGTCGCCGATCCCGCACGCGCATGTCGTGACCACCACCACGCACAAGTCGCTGCGCGGCCCGCGCGGCGGCATGATCCTCACCAATGACGAGGATATCGCCAAGAAGATCAACTCGGCCGTCTTCCCCGGCCTCCAGGGAGGGCCGCTGATGCACGTCATCGCCGCCAAGGCGGTCGCCTTCCGCGAGGCTCTGCAGCCGGAATTCCGCGCCTATGCGCAGAATGTCGTGACCAACGCCAAGGCGCTTGCCGCAAGCCTGCAGGAAACCGGGCTCGACATCGTTTCGGGCGGCACCGACAACCATTTGATGCTGGTCGACCTGAGGCCGAAGAACGCGACCGGCAAACGCGCCGAGGCAGCACTCGGCCGTGCCCACGTCACCTGCAACAAGAACGGCATCCCGTTCGACCCCGAAAAGCCGTTCGTCACCTCGGGCGTGCGCCTCGGCACCCCGGCCGGCACCACACGCGGTTTCGGCGCGGCCGAGTTCCGCGAGATCGGCAAGCTGATCGCCGAGGTGCTGGATGGGCTCAAGGTCGCAAACTCGGACGAGGGCAACGCCTCGGTCGAGGCCGCGGTGCGCAAGAAGGTGGAAGCACTGTGCGAACGCTTCCCGCTCTACCCCTATCTGGGGTAAGCAGTCCGGCGAGACAGATTCGCCGGATCGATAAGCTATGCGCTGCCCCTACTGCCAGTCCGAAGATACGCAGGTGAAGGATTCCCGCCCCGCCGAAGACGGGGCGGCGATCCGCCGCCGCCGCGTCTGCCCGGATTGCGGCGGACGCTTCACCACCTTCGAGCGGGTGCAGTTGCGCGATCTCGTGGTGCTGAAGAAATCGGGCCGCAAGGTTCCGTTCGATCGCGACAAGCTGCTACGCTCCGTCGAGATCGCCGTGCGCAAGCGCAATGTCGACCCGGAGCGCATCGATCGGGCCGTTAGCGGCATCGTCCGCCAGCTCGAAAGTTCCGGCGAGAGCGAGATTGTGTCCGGCGAGATCGGCCGCCTTGTCATGGAGGCCTTAAAGTCGATAGACGACGTTGCCTATGTGCGCTTCGCATCGGTCTACCGCAATTTCCGCGAGGCCAAGGATTTTCACGACGTGCTCGGCGAATTGCGGGGCGACGAAGACGAGGAGTAGGCGGCGATGGCGGCACAGGACGCTGCCCGGCAGGCGGAGGCTGACCGCCGCTTCATGGCCGCCGCCATCCGGCTTTCGCGCAGGCATCTTGGCCTGACGGCCACAAATCCTTCCGTGGCAACTCTGATCGTGCGCGACGGCGTGATCGTCGGGCGCGGTGTGACGGCCATCGGCGGCCGGCCGCATGCCGAGACGCAGGCGCTGGCCGAAGCGGGCGAGCGTGCGCGGGGCGCCACCGCCTACGTCACCCTCGAACCCTGCGCCCATCATGGCCGCACGCCGCCTTGCGCCGACGCGCTGGTTACCGCCGGCGTGGCGCGGGTGGTGGGTGCGGCAAGTGACCCGGACGAACGCGTGTCGGGAAAGGGATATGCGATCCTGCGTGCCGGCGGAATCGAGGTTACGGAAGGCGTGCTTGCCGAAGCCGCCATCGATATGCTGGCCGGCTACCTGACTCGATCCCTGAAAAAACGGCCGGAAGTGATTCTCAAGCTTGCGGTTTCGGCCGACGGCATGATCGGTCGGCGCGGCGAAGGCCAGGTCGCAATTACCAGCGCGCAGGCGAGGCTTCAGGTGCATGTGATGCGCGCGGAATGCGACGCGATCCTGATCGGGGTCGGCACTGCCGTTGACGACGACCCAGAGCTGACATGCCGGCTTCCGGGGTTGGAAACGCGCTCCCCGACGCGCATCGTGCTCGACCGGAGCCTGCGGCTGTCGCCTTCTTCAAAGCTTGCCCAAAGCGCACGCGACGTGCCGGTGCTTCTGGCCGCAGGCGGCGACGCGGATGCGGGCCGCCGTGCCGCGCTGGCTGCGCAGGGTGTCGGCTTCCTCGCAGTCGAGATCGACGAGACCGGACGGATCGCGCTGCCCGAACTGCTTGAAGACCTTGCCGCGCAGGGCACGATGACGGTGATGGTCGAAGGCGGCGCGGAAACGGCCGCTCATTTCCTCGACGAGGGTCTCGTCGACCGCATAGCACTCTATGTCGGGCCGGGCACGGTGGGAGAGGGCGGCGTCGCGTCGCCGCTCGATCCGTCCGACCCGCCGGAAGGTTTCCGTCTCGTGCGGGAAGCCACCTTCGGAAACGACCTCTATCGCGAATATGTAAGGACACGCTGATGTTTACCGGGATTGTCACCGGTGTGGGCCGCGTCGCATCCGTCTCGCCGCTGCCGGAAGGGATTCGGCTGCGGATCGAGACGGCCTACGACCCCGAAACGATCGCGATCGGGGCCTCGATCGCCTGTGCCGGCGTCTGCCTGACGGTCGTCGCGCTTCCCGAGCAGGGCTCGAACCAGCGCTGGTTCGAGGTCGAGGCCTGGGAGGAGGCGCTGCGCCTGACGACGGCGGCGAGCTGGGGCGAGGGCACCGCGATCAACCTCGAACGCGCGCTTAAGATCGGCGACGAACTGGGTGGCCACATCGTGTCCGGCCATGTCGACGGCACGGCCGAGATCGTCGAGCGCAAGGAGGAGGGCGACGCAGTGCGCTTCACCATCGAGGCGCCGAAGGGACTGGCCCGCTTCATCGCGCCTAAGGGATCGGTGGCGCTGGACGGCACTTCGCTGACGGTCAATCGCGTCGAAGGCAGGCGTTTCGACGTGCTCCTGATCCACCACTCGCTTTCCGTGACGACATGGGGCGAACGCCAGCCCGGCGACCGCGTCAACCTCGAAGTCGACACCATGGCCCGTTATGCCGCGCGACTGAGCGAGGCTGCTGCGGAGGGGTTGTAGCTCCATTTTGCCAGCCTTGCGTCCCGCGCAGGGCCGCTACCCGCAACGAACCGCTTGCTAAGGTGTCGGCTTCGGCCTAAGTCACCGGCGACTTCGGAGACGACCATGGCAAGCAAAAAACAACTCAAACTTCTCATCGTCGAGGCGCGTTTCTACGACGACCTTTCCGATGCGCTGCTTGCTGGCGCCAAGGCCGCGCTGGATGCCGCCGGCGCGCGTTACGACGTGGTGACCGTGCCTGGCGCGCTTGAAGTGCCGGCCGCGATCTCGTTTGCGCTCGACGGCGGCGAGGCCGACGGGGCGGAGTATGACGGCTTCGTCGCGCTCGGCTGCGTGATCCGTGGCGAGACCTATCATTTCGACATCGTGGCCAACGAGTCCTGCCGTGCGCTGATGGACCTCGCCGTCGATGAATCGGCTGCGATCGGCAACGGCATCCTGACCGTGGAGAACGAGGCGCAGGCCTGGGCGCGCGCCAAGATCGACGAGGGCGACAAGGGCGGTTTCGCCGCGCGCGCCGCGCTCACCATGATCGAACTGCGCGACCGTCTGGGAGCGTGATCGTGTCGGAGAAATCCCCAGCGGGCAAAGCGGCAGGACCGCGCCAGGCCAACAAGCGTGGCGCTGCGCGCCTTGCCGCCGTGCAGGCACTCTACCAGATGGATGTCGCCGGCAGCGGCATTCTGGAGATCACCGCGGAATATGAGCAGTTCCGCCTCGGCAAGGAGGTGGACGGCGCGCAATATCGCGAGGCTGACGCGCAGTGGTTCCGCGCAATCCTTTCGGGCGTGGTTGAGAACCAGAAGAACGTCGACCCGATCATTCGTCAGGCACTGACGGACGACTGGCCTCTCTCGCGGCTCGATTCGACGCTACGCGCGATCCTGCGCGCCGGCGTCTACGAGCTGATGCAGCGCAGCGACGTGCCTGTCGCCGTGATCGTTTCCGAATATGTCGACATCGCCAAGGCGTTCTACGAGGACGACGAGCCCAAGTTGGTGAACGCCGTGCTCGATCGCGTATCGCGGCGTGTGCGCGGCGAAGGCAAGGGCAGGGATCCCGCATGAGCATGCCCGGCGAATCGCAGGCGCGGCGCACGGCGATCGTCCTCGCTGCCTCGCAGGCGATCGTCGGTTCCGCAGCGCCCATCTCCTTCTCCGTCGGCGGGCTCGCCGGCTACTATCTGCTCGATGCCGACAAGTCGCTGGCGACCATTCCCGTCACCGCGTTCACGGTTGGCGTGGCCGTGGGCGCGATTCCTGCAGCAGGCATCATCAAGAAGGTTGGCCAGCGCGCCGGCTTCATGACCGGCACCGGCATCACCGCCGCGGGCGGGGCCGTGGCGACGCTCGGGCTTTTTCAGGCCTCGTTCCTGCTGTTCAGCTTCGGCTTGCTTGTGCTCGGCTTCGGCGGCGCCTTCGTGCAGCAGTTCCGCTTTGCCGCTGCCGACAACGCACCGCCGGCCTTCAAGGCGAGGGCGATCTCGTTCGTGCTCGCAGGGGGCATCATCACGGCCATACTGGGACCGCAGGTGGTGATCTTCACGCGCGAAATGCTCGCTCCAGTGATGTTTGCAGGCTCGTTTGCCGCCATCATTGGCTTGGCGGCAGTCGGCGCGATGATCCTCGCTTTCCTGCCGGCGCGCCAGGCCGGCTCGTCGCACGTATCCGGCGCGGAAGAAACCGCCCGGCCGCTCGGCGAGATTCTCCGCCAGCCGCTCTTCGCCATCGGCCTGCTCTGTGCCGTCGGCTCCTACGCGCTCATGAGCTTCGTGATGACCGGCGCGCCGCTCGCCATGGTCGGCTGCGGTTTCTCGCCCGACGAAGCCGCGCTCGGCATCTCGTGGCACGTGATGGCGATGTTCGGACCGAGCTTCATCACCGGCAGGCTGATCTCACGCTTCGGCCGCGAGACCATGGTGGGCGTCGGCCTTCTGCTTCTGGTCGGCTGCGCGCTGGTCGGCTTGTCCGGCATCGATTTGTGGCAGTTCTGGACGGCGCTGATCCTGCTCGGCCTCGGCTGGAACTTCGCTTTTATCGGCGCGACCGCGATGGTGGCAGATGCCTATCGTCCCTCGGAGAAGGGTAAGGTACAGGGCTTCCACGATTTCGTGCTGTTCGGCTCGGTCGCGCTCGCCTCGTTCCTCTCCGGTGTGGTCTACAACGAATGGGGCTGGGACATGCTCAACTGGGTGATCTTCCCGGTTGTGGTGCTGTGCCTTGCAGGCCTGGGAGCGCTGGTCGTGCTTCGTCGCAACACGGCCGTCGTATCCTCCTGATCATCTGCGCCCGAAGGCGGGATGGTCGATCGTGAGCTCCAGCCGAAGCGTTTCGCCGTCGATCTTCCAGCGGCGCTGCGCCACGGCGAACTCGTGGACGCATCCTCCGGTCTTTAGCGACAGGATGTCGCCAACCGCCGCCATTGGTCCCGGATTGGCTGCTTCTAATACCTCCGTCAGCGCATGGTGCCTGGCATAACGTTCAGCCGACGCTGTCAGCCGGATACCCACATGCATGTCGCCGCCCGCGATACCGCTTCGCGGATTTGTGGGAGTATGTTTGCGGGAATCAGATGGAGGTTTCGTCATGACCATGCGCCTTTCCAAGATCGTCATGTGCCTGTGCCTTGCGGCGTTCTGCTTTCTCGTCGCTTTCGGCAACATAACCGACTACGGCTCGAACTACGCGTTCGTACAGCACGTATTGAGCATGGACACGACCTTTCCCGGCAATGCACTGATGTATCGGGCGATCACCAATCGTGCGCTCTGGACGGCCGGCTACTGGCTGATCATCGCCGGGGAGGCGATTACCTGCATCCTGTTTCTGGTGGCTGCATGGCGTCTGTGGAGCGCGCGCAGCGGTACCGCCGCGCAATTCAACGGCGCCAAGGGTGGCGTGGCCCTGGCCGCCACGATGGGGTTCCTGGTCTGGTTCCTGGGTTTCATGGTCATAGGCGGCGAATGGTTCGCCATGTGGCAGTCGAGCACCTGGAACGGGCAGGACGCGGCCTTCAAGTTCTACGTCACCATCCTCGCCGTGCTGATCTACGTCAACCAGCCCGACGGTGAGCTGGCTTAGGCCGCAAGGGCCGGAACCGCTGAAAGGCGGGACAAAACATCAACTGAACCTTGACGTTCGCCGGACCGTTTCGCAAGCTGCTGCGGAAGGGTGAAGGCCGCTCGGCTTCCACCCTGTTTCTAACTGGTCCGGGGAGGGGTCTTTCGGACCGCAATCGAGGAAATCCGTGAAATGACCATACTTTATGTCGTCATTCTCTGCGGCGTCCTGTCTGTCGTCTATGCATTCTGGGCGACACAGTCGGTCCTTGCGGCCGATCAGGGCAATGCACGCATGCAGGAAATTGCAGGCGCGATCCGGGAGGGAGCGCAGGCCTATCTGAACCGCCAGTACACAACCATCGCCATTGTCGGCGTCGTCGTCTTCGTGCTCGCCTGGCTTTTGCTTTCGGGTGCGGCGGCCGTCGGCTTCCTGATCGGCGCCGTGCTCTCGGGCGCCGCCGGGTATATCGGCATGCACGTGTCCGTACGCGCCAATGTGCGCACCGCGCAGGCAGCGTCGAACAGCCTCGCAGCCGGCCTCGACGTCGCCTTCAAGGCAGGCGCCATCACCGGCATGCTGGTGGCCGGCCTCGCGCTGCTGGGCGTCGCGGTCTACTACTGGGTCCTGATCGGTCCCATGGGCTATTCGCCGGCGGACCGTGCGGTGATCGATGCGCTGGTCGCGCTCGGCTTCGGTGCGTCGCTGATCTCGATCTTCGCGCGTCTCGGCGGCGGCATCTTCACCAAGGGTGCTGATGTCGGCGGCGATCTCGTCGGCAAGGTGGAGGCAGGCATTCCCGAGGATGACCCGCGCAACCCGGCTACGATCGCCGACAACGTGGGCGACAATGTCGGCGACTGCGCCGGCATGGCGGCCGACCTTTTCGAGACCTATGCGGTGACCGTCGTCGCCACCATGGTTCTCGGCGCGATCTTCTTCGCCGGCACGGACGTGCTCGGCTCGGTCATGATCTATCCGCTCGCCATCTGTGCGGCCTGCATCATTACGTCGATCATCGGCACTTTCTTCGTCAAGCTCGGCGCCAATGGCTCGATCATGGGCGCGCTGTACAAGGGCCTCATCGTCACCGGCCTGCTGACCATCGTCGGCGTGGGCGCCGCGACTTCGCTGACCATCGGCTGGGGTTCGATCGGCACGGTCGCCGGGATGGACATCACCGGTTCGGCACTGTTCGCCTGCGGCGTAATCGGCTTGGTGGTCACCGGCCTGATCGTCGTGATTACCGAATACTACACCGGCACAGACAAGCGTCCCGTCAATTCAATCGCTCAGGCATCCGTGACAGGTCACGGCACCAACGTGATCCAGGGTCTTGCCGTTTCGCTGGAATCGACGGCGCTGCCGGCGATCGTCATCGTCGGCGGTATTCTCGCGACCTTCCAGCTTGCCGGCCTGTTCGGCACGGCGATCGCCGTGACGACCATGCTCGGCCTCGCCGGCATGATCGTGGCGCTGGACGCATTCGGCCCGGTCACCGACAACGCAGGCGGCATTGCCGAAATGTCGGGTCTGCCGCCGGAAGTGCGCCAGTCCACCGACGCGCTCGACGCCGTCGGCAACACGACCAAGGCCGTCACCAAGGGCTACGCGATCGGTTCGGCCGGTCTCGGCGCGCTGGTGCTGTTTGCGGCCTATTCCTACGACCTGGAGTTCTTTATCGCCAACAGCGAGACATACCCCTACTTCCAGGGCATGGAGAACGTCTCGTTCTCGCTCTCCAACCCGTACGTTGTGGCGGGCCTGATCTTCGGCGGCCTCATTCCCTACCTGTTCGGCGGCATCGCCATGACGGCGGTGGGTCGTGCGGCGGGCTCGATCGTGGAGGAGGTGCGCCGTCAGTTCCGCGAGGACCCCGGCATCATGGCTGGCACTTCCAAGCCGAACTACGCCCGTGCGGTCGACCTGCTGACGCGGGCGGCGATCAGGGAGATGATCCTGCCCTCGCTGCTGCCGGTTCTGGCGCCGCTCGTCGTCTATTTCGGCGTGCTGCTGATCTCGGGCTCAAAAGCGTCCGCGTTTGCAGCGCTGGGTGCAATGCTCCTCGGCGTGATCGTCAACGGCCTGTTCGTCGCCATCTCGATGACTTCGGGCGGCGGCGCATGGGACAACGCCAAGAAGTCGTTCGAGGACGGCTTCACGGACAAGGACGGCGTCAAGCACCTAAAGGGTTCGGAGGCGCACAAGGCTTCCGTGACCGGTGATACGGTCGGCGATCCCTACAAGGACACTGCCGGTCCGGCGGTAAACCCCGCCATCAAGATCACCAACATCATGGCGCTTCTGCTTCTGGCCGTTCTCGCGCACTGACGCGCCAGCCAGGGATCAAAAAGAAGGCCGCGGGAGTGATCCCGCGGCCTTCTTCGTTTCCGGAATTCGAAAGCGGCGACTACCTGACAGGGAAGGAGCTAGGACGTCCCGCTACGCCGGTCAGCATCTGGGCGATGAAGCTCTGGTCGCGACCGCCGGTCGGCGTCGTGCGCGTGATGAAGTCGAAGACCTTGCCGTCCTGCAGGCCATAATTGGCGAGATTGCTGACACGGCCGTCCTCGCCGAGATAGACGGCAAGCACGCGCTGGTCGGTCACACGCGGGTTCATGAAGGCAACGGGGCGCACGCGCGTCTGTGATATGTAGTAAAGCACTTCGTTGTCGAAGGTGGCGGTGGTGGAAGGCGTGCCGAGCGCCAGCAGCACCTGCTCGCGGCTGGAGCCCACCGGCACCATTTCCAGCGTTTCCTGGTCCACCACGTAGCCATGCGTCAGCGTTTCACTGGCCGACAACGCCCCTTCGGTGCTGCAGCCCGCCAGCAGCACCGATGTGCCAAGAACAACGAGCGCGGCATATGCAGGCCGGGTTGCGACCGCCGTCGAGAGCCGCGTTTTCGTCTTCATTTGCATGATAATCCTGTCCCCTGTGCGGCTTGCGCCGAGCGGCAAAAGCGGTAAACCAGCTTGCGCGTCGATGCAACCGCATCGCCACCGAAACCGGTTTCGAAAGCCCTTGCCATGTTCAAGTCCATCCTGAGCCTCGGTCGGCGTCCCAATCAGGTGATTACCGATGCCCTCTACGGCCAAATCGTGGCATCCGCACGGCAGCCGACTTTCTATTCCGAATGGGGCGTGTCGGATACGCCACTCGGGCGATTCGAGATGCTTTGCGTACACATGTTTCTGTTTCTCGACAGGGCAAAGGGCAGCGCCACGGCGCTCGGCGATGTCGCGCAGGACATGACGGACGAGTTCTTCAAGGATGTCGAGCATTCGCTGCGCGAACTGGGGATAGGCGATCTCAGCGTACCCAAGCGCATGAAGAAGCTCGCCAAGATGTTCTATGGCCGCGCGGAAGCCTATCGCGAGGCGCTGGCTGCGGGCGACACGGTTGCCCTGACGGCAGCACTCGCCCGCAATATCGGGCCTGAGCGCGAGGCCTGGCCGGAAGCCGCGCATATCGCGACCTATGTCGAGCGGTCCTCCGCGCTGCTTGCGACGCAGCCGGACGACGAACTGCTCGCAGGCCGGGTCGTCTTTCCAGATGCGGGGGAGGGAGCAGGTAAGGCATGAACGGCCAGACGAAAAGCCCGGTTTCATTCCCCGTCAACGTTGCGCGCCTGCCCAAGAAGGGCATGGAGGTCGTGATCGAGGCCGACGCGGAGCAGCGCGCCGCGCTCTCGGCTGCACATGACCTTAGCGCCGTCGAGCGGTTCACGGCCAGGCTGGAGGTCAATAGCTGGAAAAGGGGTGGCGTGAAGGTTGCAGGCCATGTTCGCGCCGACATCGTGCAGGCGTGCATCGTCACGCTCGACCCGGTCGCCGAAACCGTGGACGAGGAGGTCTCGGCACTGTTCCTGCCGGAGAACTCGAAGCTGATGGTGCCCAGGCGCTCGGCGGAGGGCGAGATTCTGCTCGATGCAGAGGGTGACGATGCGCCCGAGCCGTTTACGGGCGACACGGTCGATGTCGGCCAGCTTGCCGAGGAATTTTTCGCGCTGGGCATCAATCCCTATCCGCGCAAGGCGGGGGTGGCTGTGGAGCCTGCCGCCGACGGGTCCGAAGATGAAAAGCGCGGACCGCTTTATGAAAAGCTGCAGGCTCTGAAAAAGAAGCCTTGAGGCTCGTCAGCCGGCCTCTGCGGCCAGCGGGCTGCCGGTCAGCAGCTCGATGATGCGCCGGTTGACGGCATCTTCCGTGAATTCGCCCTGTCGGAAATGCGCATAGGCGGCTGAGCCGTGGCTGCGCAAAAGCGCCGGATCATCGAGATAATGCCGGATCGCTGCTTCCAGCCGGTCGGCCATGCCCGCCGGCGGTGACACCGGAATGATGGTACCGCTGACGCCGTCCTCGACGATATGGGTGCAGCCGGGCACGTCGCTCGCTATACTCGGCAGGCCGCTTGCCGCTGCCTCGATGAGAATGCGGGGAATACCCTCGCCATAGCGCGTAGGCAGGCAGACAAGATCGACGTCGCGCAAGAGCGAGGGCATGTCGCCGCTTTCGCCCAGAAAGCTGATAGACGGCTCTGCGGCAAGCTGCGCGGGCGAATAGCCGTCGGGGTCGTGCGGTTCGACCATGCCCGCGACAAGGAACTCCACTTTTCCCGTGCCCGAAAGGCGCCGTGCCACGTCCACAAAGGCGTCGAGGCCCTTCGCGCGCAGCAGGCGTGAGGCGAACAGCACGCGGACGGCGTCGCGCTTCTGCCGCGCTTCGCCCGGATGGAAGCGGGAGGGATCGACGCCAGCGCCGGCGATGGCCATCGATGTTTCGGGCCTGATGTAGCCGAGAGACAGCCAATGATCGCGGTCGGTCGGCGTCTCGAAAGTGAAAAAGACGTTTCTGCGCCGAGACAAGAAACGGATCACCGCACCGACAACCTTGCGTGTTGCACCCGCACCCGCGCCGTTGTGCTCGCTTCCTGGCGACATCAGCCGCCCGAGTCCGGGGATTGTGACGACGATGCGTTCAGGCCCGAGCCCGATGAGCCGTGCCGCGACCGACGCGAGGCCGGAAAATACCGCCGGCTTCAAGGTGATGAGCTGAACATAGCGGGGCCGGTTGACGGCGATCTCACGCAGGCTGGCAAAGAACAGCCGGAGATCGGAGACCGGGTGGAAGGTGAAGCGGTCGACCGGTACGTTGACGTGCCGCCATTGGCCCAGACGCTCTGAGGAAAGCGGCGGCCCGCCGACGAGCACCGTTACGTCGTGGCCGGCAGCAGCAAGCACATCGGCTACCTGCCGCCGATGGCGGAGAAAATACTCTCCATCGTTGCAGATGAAGGTCGTGCGAATGGGTTTCACCTTGATGCCGAAGTTCAGGAGGGAGGGCCTATCGTTTCGTCGCTGCATCCCTTATGTCACGCGGCGGGGCTGCGACAAGGGCTTGCGGCCAGCGGAGCGAAGATGGCCGGCACGCCGCCTCTACCGATCTCGATCATAATTCCGGCCTATGGAAGGCAGGATGCGCTTTTGCGTGCGCTGAGAAGTGTCGTGACCCAGGACGCGCCGCCAGCCGAGATCATCGTCGTGGACGATGGGTCGGAACCGCCAATCGACGTAAGCGGATGCGACACCGGGGCGGTCCCGTTGACCGTGCTGCGCCACGAAACGAATCGCGGTGCGGCAGCCGCGCGCAATACGGGCATGCGGGCGGCGAAGTCGGAGTGGATTTCGTTCCTGGACAGTGACGACCATCTGATGCCGTCGTCGCTCGCAAAGCGATGGGAGCTCATATCCGCGCAGACAGGCGAGGGGTTGACCGTGTTCGCGTGCGGATGGGTCGTTCAGGACAAGTCGGGCAGGGCACTCGGCACTCGGCTGCCGCGCGCGGCGAGCCGGCCGGACGAGTTCGCCTCCGGATGCTGGTTCTCGCCGGGCTCCTGTATCGTCATGAACAGGAAGGCGGTGCTCGACACCGGCATATGGCAGGACGAGGAACTGAACCGTTTCGAGGACCTGGACTGGTTTCTATCGCTTTCGCTGCGGGGCGCCACACTGCGGACCCTGCCTTTGATCGCGGTGGCGATCGAGCGGCACCGCAGCCAGTCACCTGAAAAAGTGGAGCGGACCGCTAGGGCCATCATGGACAAGTGGCGCCGGACCAGCTCCGACAGGCGATTGCTAAGACGGCTGCGCGCCTATCTCGACATTGAGTGCGCCGCAGCCAATCACTTTGCCGGACGCCGCTTTCGTGGGATGCTCTTCTGGGCCCGTTCGCTGCTCGCCGTACCGCGCCTGTCTCTGCACCTGTCGCCGGCGTGGGAGACTGACACTGAAACCCCGCAACGCTTCGTATCGGGGCCCAAAACGTCGTAGGCTGGCGCGCCGAGGCGCTGTAATCAATTGTGAACGCGCCCGCTTCACGCCATCTCGCTAAGAACATCTTTCAATGCGATGATCTACATATCGTCAGCCATTGATAAGGGCGCTGACGACAGTCAGCGAATATCGTGCTTTCGCCCGACCTCCCCGAGAGGAAGCATACATATGGGCAGTCGCATGAAGTGTGGCGGTATCTTTACGCCCGAACAAATTGATGAGCTGCGTGAGGAATTGAAGCGCGGCAATCGTCCCGATGAGTCCATGGACGAGCGGGAAGAGCGCGCCATCGAAATTCTCAATCGCCGGAATGTAGAGCGCGTCAACAATGAGGTGCGAATCCGGACGATGAGAGTTCGGCATCAACCAAAGAACGGTGTTCTGAAAGGCACGCCGCTCGCAAGCGATAGCCATCGCTTTCAGTAAGTCTGGGCTTCGAAGCGCCGGACTTTTCGGTGCTCTTTGTCACTTCTCCGCTTCGGGCGTGAAATAAGGCTTGCACGCCCACCGTCCAGTCTATAGGGCTTTGCGCGGTTCGGAGCGTAGCGCAGCCCGGTAGCGCACTTGACTGGGGGTCAAGGGGTCGTAGGTTCGAATCCTATCGCTCCGACCATTATTCTCTCCGAGGTGAATGCCGCTGCTACCCGGTCGCCCTCGCAAGCAAAGCCATCAACATCTCAATCGGCTCTAGCGCAGGCCAGCGCCGCGTAGTTCCACCAGTTCCTCCAGTGTCGCCTGCAGTGCCGCCGCGCGTGCGTCGGGCAGGAAGTGCCGCTTGCGAATATCCATCTGGCGGCGCGCTTCCGCCACGATGTCGGGATCGTGGATCACTTCGCGGATGCGCTGGCAGCACTCTTCCTCGCTCTCGTAGTAGAGCGGGTAGTAGTCGCCAAGCTGCTCGGTGCGCGTCAGCGTCTTGTAGGCGATCACCGGGACGCCGCACGCCATCGAGTCGAGCACCTTGCCAGAGCCGAGGAAGGCCGCGTCGTTGCCTTCGTCGGTTGCCGTCGCCACGCAGGCTTTAACCATCGCGGGCATCTTTTCGTAGGCGATGCGGGTGGTCTTGACGATGGTCGGGTCCAGCGGAATGCGCACCGTGCCGCCGACCACGAATTTTACCTGCGGCAGTTCCTTGATGATCCGCTTGTAGGCGCGCACGAACATGTAGGGGAAGGTGTTCGAATCGATGCGGCCGAAGAAGCCGATGGCCTTGGCGCCGGTGGTCTTCGCACGGGCCTCGATGAGCCGGGCGCGCGACGGCTCCTCCAGAAAGTACGGATCGATGGTCTGCTTGATATTGATGACGCGCTTGGGCGCGACGACATCGTCGCCATACCAGTCGCGCATCGGGCGGGTGAACATGTTCTCGTCGGAATAGGGGGTGAGCCCGCGCTCCCAGGCTTCGGTCGTAACCACCACGGCGTCGGCGGCGCGGAAGACATCTTCCACGTAAGGATAGGCCATCACGATCTTGGGGCTCGGCAGCTGCACGAACAGCTCCGGATTGTTGCGTACATAATAGAGGTCGTAACCGCCTTGCGGTACGACGATTTCCCTGTCCTCCAGCCCGTAGCCGGGAACGCCGGGCTGGAAGAGCTGGCCGTTGTAGTAGACGTCGGCGAAGCGGGAGAGGGCGGTCAGGAAGCGCGCTTCGTTGATCATATCGCCACCGGTTGCCGGCAACGTCCTGCGCGTCGTGTGGAGCGCGAATATCTTCAGTCTCTTGCGCACGCGTCTTCTCTTTCGCTTGTTCCGTTCTTCGGCGTCGGCACTAGAAAGCCTTATCTGGACGCAACCTGCCGTATGAAGTCCTGGAATTTCGGGAACACCGCCTCAATGTCGAATCGCGCCATGGCGTATGCCGCGGCCTCGCGGGACGCCTTCGCGAACGTCTCGGGCTCGGCCGATGCCTTCACGATCGCAACGGCCTCGTCGACGGTATCGAAACACGGGATCCCGGGATAGCCGGATTCAGGTGCGCCGTACTGCTTCACCATGGGCCACCGCCGCAGCACGGGCACGCAGCCCGTCGCCATGCCTTCCAGGACGGCCTCGTGTGTTCCCTCGCGCCAACTGCACGAGACGATGAAGCCGACATCCTGGAGCGCCGTGGCGACATCCGTCGTGTAGGGCATCACCTCGATAGCGGTTTCGAGCTTTGCCTCCCGAACGAAGGCCCAGAAGCGGTCGTAATAGGCACGCTCGGTTTCGTTGAGCGTTTCCGGCGACCATGGGTGCCCGTAGAGCCGAAGCTTCCACTGCGGATCGTCCTTGCGCAGACCCGCCAATATCTCGGCCGCCATCAGCGGGTGCTTGTTCAGATTGGCATAGCCGACCATGGCGAGCGTACGCGCCGCCTGCGACCCCTTGGGTCGGGCGAAATTCTCGAGCGGAATGAAATTAGGCAGGACGGTAGTCGCCAGATCGTGGCCGCCGAGGCGATATTGAAGATCGGTGAAGCGGCGAATGTGGTCGGCCACGAAGATCATGCCGTCGATGCCGCCAAAGTCGATGAAGAACGGCCACTGCGAGAACGCCTCGAAGCTGTGCAGGCGCACCACCAGCCTCTTGTCCGCCGGCAGGAACCGCGACAGCCAGATCGCGTGAGTGCCCGCCCATTCGCAAAGGACCACGTCGCACCAGTCGACAAGTTCTCCTAGCGTGGTGTCGTCGGCGATCGCCCGCTTCCAGACCTTTTCCTGTTTCAGGCCCATGCTTATGGGCGCGAAGAGCTCGTGGAGATGCTCCTTGGACCAATGCTGTTCCAGAAAGGCAAAGTCGAAGGTTCGAACCTCAAAGCCGGTGTCGTGGGTATCGACACGGTCTAGCAGGTTAACGAGAAACTGCCAGTTGTCGGAGGTCAGCACCAGCATACGTAGAGGTCTGTCGGCCGGTATTGTCGATGCGGCTGGCTTGCGGGTCGCTCTGCGTGCTTGCGCATCCTCTTCAAGCTTCTGCGCAAACGGCATAGCGTGCCAACGCGCCGCGAAGCGTTCCGGATCGCTGTTGTATGCGTTCGCGACCTCCGGAAGCAGAAGGGGTTGAGGATGGCTGGTCGGGATGCCGGCGCGCTGGCATTCCTGAGCGTAGCCCCTGAGGACGACTGCGATCGTGCGTCGCAGGGAAGGGGTGACGGCGGTCAGCCCCTGAACTTCTCGCCACAGCATTTCGATCGCGCGGTCCGGTTGGCCATCGGCGGCGCAGAGAAGCGCGTCCTGGAGGCGCACCGCAAGCGAATCCGGCATCGATTGGCGGCCTTCCGCAACGATCTTGCGGGCGAGCTCGAACTTCCCTGCAACGCGCAGATGTGCCATCGCCTCGTAGGCGTAACGTTCGACTGCAGGCTCCAGACGATGCATGGCAAGCCGCAGCATCGCCGAAGCCTCCCGCTCTCCCGCCTTTTCCAGCCTGAGTGAATTGGTAGCCAAGTTGGAGACGAGTGGCCTCAGCCAAGCCGACGCGGTCAAGAACTCCGCGGACGAGCGATCTGCATGTTCAATGGTTTCCGCCGCGCGCACCCAGTCGCCGCCAAGAATCATGTCAGTCAGTTCCGGCATCGCCTTCCTTGCTGCCGGGAAAGCGGCATTGCGGCCCAACGCCAGCCACATATTTCGCGGGCCCTTGTCCACCGAGCCGGCGATGGGAGCCGCCGCAAGTAGTCGAAATGGCGTCAATGCCAGACCGTGCTGGAGATCGTTGAATCCCGGCCGGTCCGAGCCGAAGCGCTCGATGAAACGTTTCTCCCAAGCCTCGTTCTGTCCCGTCACCGTCAGAGGCATCGCGATGAGGAGCCTGCCGTCTTCGATCAGCAGGTCGTTCAGAGCTCCACTATTGAGGAGTGGCCAATCCCATTCGTCCTGATCCGGAGCTGCCGTGATCAAGGCGTAGTCGCCGATTGTGGGCAGGGCGGACGACGAGAGATTTTCGACCCGATCGATCCGACTGCTTCTTTTCCACAGTCGGCCCGCAGGCGGGAAAAGTTCGGCCAGCGTTGCAGCCTGGCTTTCGCTCCTTGGTGCACCGATCATCAGCGCTTTTGTCCCGTCCGGTGGTGGAACAGGAAACAGTTGCTCTACAGCCCAGCGAAAAGTTGATTCGTCGGGCAGGCTAGCCGGCTCGACGCCAAAGCGCGTCAGCGAGTACTGCGCGACCGTACCCGTCTTCCATAGTACAAGCTCGACTTCGACCGAATCGACCGGACCGTCGACCTTGATCTCGCGCTTGAAGGCACCACGCTGGATAAATTTGAGAGGATAGAAATACGGACCGGCTCTTTCGGACCAGTTGAGCCCCTCGGCTTCGCCCTTGAAGTCTTCACCGGAGGCGAGCTTCAGGCGGACTTTAAGGACGAGGTCGTTCGGCTCGCCCTCGCCCTGGATGTCGATATGACCCGTGATCGCGAGACGGCCATTGTCTGGAATACATCTGCACGCGTAAGTCCAGCTTGACGCGCGTGAAATTCCAACCGGGGGATCCAGGACAAAGGTGACCGCGCCTGCTTGTGTCGATGCTTTCATGCTTTCGGCCAACTCCTCGGGCACAAGGCTTTCCCCTTAGGCGATCATCTTGCCCGAGGCAACGTGCGACACCGCTACAGTTGACACCATGTCGGCCCATGCGCGAAGTCGCCACCCGTCAGTGGAGTTTCAGATGACCCCGGAAGAAGAAGAGCAATATCTGCGGACCCATCCGGCATTTGCGCCGGTCGAGGATGATGCCACTCTGCCGCGGGTGCTTCTGGTCGGTGATTCGATCTCTGTCGGATACACGATACCTGTACGCGCGTTGCTTGCGGGACGGGCAAACCTCCACAGGGTTCCTGCCAATGCCGAAGGTACGGCCAAGAGCATCGGTTTGCTGGAAGGTTGGCTCGGCACGGCCAAATGGGACCTCATCGTCTTCAATTTCGGCCTCCACGACGTGCTGATATTGCGCGGCGAACCACGTATCTCGATGGGGCTTTATCTAGCCAGGCTTGGCGCCATGATCGACATGATGCAGGCGCAGGCACGTCGGCTGATCTGGGTAAGTTCGACGCCCGTCACGTCTGAATGCGAAAAGCACACGGCAACGCGATGGCAGACCGATCGCACACAGCCCTATCGTCGCAACAAGGACATCGTTCGCTACAACGCGGCTGCGCAACGCCTCATGGACCAACGGGGGATTCCTGTCGTCGACCTTTATACCTTTTCGCTTGCACGGCTCCACGAAATCCAGCTTCCACGCAACGTGCATTTCACCAACGACGGCTATGACGTACTCGCGCGCCCGGTTGCCGAGGCGATTTCGGATACGCTGTCCGAGCTTAAGGAAGAAGGCTAACGACAGCCGGAATAGCGGTCAGCCTCAGCGTACCTTGCGCAGCGCTTCAATAAAGCGATCGTGGGCAATCGCGAAGTTGCCACTCACGCGCTGGCCCGGCGGCACGTCATGCGTAACGACGGATCCAAGCGAGACGTGGCAGCGATCCCCGAGTGTCAGACCATTCGTGATCGTTACCTGCGGCCCGATCACCACGTGGTTGCCGATGCGCACTCGCCCGCCTATCCATCCCTGGCCGCCGATCCGCGTGTTTTCGCCAACCTCCGTGTCGTGCGAGACGACTACGTTGTGATCGATCACCGTCGCTTCGCCTATCGAGGTGAAGCCACCGAACGCCGTACGGGAAATCGAAACGCCCGGCAGAAGTTCGACGCCGTCGCCAAGCGTGACGCCGCCTGCCTGCGGCCGCAGAACCTGCCGCCCGCCGATCCTGACGATCTCGTAGGCGGCGGAGCCGACCACACAGCGCTCGCGAACTCCGACATTGTCCCCGATGATCGAGCGAGGATGAATTACTACGCCATGTGCGATGACGCAGCCGGCACCGATGCGCACGTCGCGAGGCGGGATAATGGCCGTCTCGGCAATGCTGCAGCCCGGTCCGATCTCTGTTTCGAAGCTTTCCCACAACAGGCCGGGTATTGCGCAGATGCGGGCGTGGAGCGCGGCATGCGCCTCGCCGGGCGTGTCCGACAGGGCAAGGCCGAGATTCGGCGGCACCAGATCGGCGAAAGCCTTGCTCGTGATGACTGCGGCAAACCGGCCTGATCGCCCCAACTCCTCGACGAAGGCCGCATCCGTCAGCGGCACTACCATCGAGTCGAGGCGCGTGGCGATCTTCGCGACATGGCGAAAGGATGCGTCACGAACAATTTCGTACCCGATCTCCGAGGCGAAATCGCTCAGGCGAACCGTTTTGGCCGCACTCATGTCAGCGCCTGCGTCGGATCGCGACGTCGTTATACATCATCGTCTGGAAGGCGAGGTAGACGAGTTCCCAATCGTTATCGATGCAGAATTCGTTGACCGCCCGCGCGACGCCGCAATGGCTCATGGAACTCGGCGACCAGGTTGCGTAGTCGTTGAAGACCAGGAAGCCGCCGTCCCGAACCTTCGGAGCAGCAGCCAGAATGTCGCGTTTGACACCTTCGTAGAGGTGATCGCCGTCGATATAGATCCAATCGAAATAGCCGTCCGGCATACCGCCGATCAATGCGGAGGAATCGCCCTCGTGAACCGTCACGATCCCACTAGACATACCTTGTTCCAGGTTCTCGGGCTTGATGCGGGAGACGTCTATCTCGAATATGTGCATCTCTTTGGGCGTGCAGGTATCGAGAAGGTAGCGGGCAAAGTTGCCTTCATCGGTGCCGATTTCCGCCACGACGGCGTTGGCCGGGAGCAACTTCACCATTTCCAGGCGATTCTGGATCAGACGGCAGGAGTCGATCAGCTTCTGGGGCAGTTCGCGGGTGCGGTCGAGATACTGGATCTTTCCCTGCTTTAGCGAACGCACGCTTTCCCCAAAGGCACGACGCTTTTCTTCAGCGTCCCTGAGCATCTTTTGCCGCGTCGGGCCAACGACCTTCAAGCGTGTCTCTCCTGCAGTTGTCGCTGCCTGCCTTGCCGCGGCAAGGTCAGCAGAAGCGCTCTGTCGCAAACAATGTCGGCGAAATCAAGCATAGCAGCAACCAGCGCCAGGCTCTGCGGTTTACTGACCGTTAATCTTGTTGGGTTCTATTATTGCGGCTTCCGTTACGGAAGCCACTGCGATGAGACGGACCCCGGCGGCGCAGAGCCCCCCAACGCGCCCCGGGCGCCGGCTCCCAGGTGACGATGCCTAGCGCACTTGGTCCAGAAGCCTCTTACATTCCAGCAGGTCGAAAAGCGCCTCCTGAAGCAGCGCCCGGTTGTCGCGTGATAGACGCCCTTCCTCGCCTGACGCTGAACCCTCGTCTTCGCCCTTGCCGAGGCCGAAGAAGCGCCGGCCGGGTTTCGCTTTCGGCTGCCCGACGAGCATCTCGTCATCGTTGCGCGGCCGCGCCGCGGATTGTTGCTCTTCCGCTTCCAGGGCTGCCTGCTTGCGCTGGGCGATGACCTCGACGGCGGCAAGGTCACCATTGCCGATCGCAACGAGAAACTGGTTGCCATTGTCTCGCAGCAATTTCTGCACGCCCTTGATCGTGTAGCCCTGGTCGTAGAGCATGTGGCGGATGCCCTTGATCAGGTCGACGTCCTGGGGGCGGTAGTAGCGTCGTCCACCGCCGCGCTTCATCGGCTTGATCTGCGTGAAGCGCGTCTCCCAGAAGCGCAGGACGTGCTGCGGCAGGTCCAGCAGTTCTGCGACCTCGCTGATGGTGCGGAAGGCGTCGGGGCTCTTGTCCATGGCAGTACGGGCTCCCATGCTGCGATTCGAGCGCCATTGCAGCGGTTTGGCCACTGGTTTTCAAGCGGCGTGCATTCTCTATGCGCAAGTTTTGTCGTGCACGGATCCGGACAATGTGACCGGGCTACTTTTCCCGCTTTGCCTTGGCGGTCTGGTGCGAGCGCAGGATACGCTGCTTGAGCACGTTCGAAGCCTTGAAGGTCATCACGCGGCGCGGAAGAATGGGCACTTCCTCGCCGGTCTTCGGGTTGCGGCCGACACGTTCGTTCTTGCCGCGGACGTGGAAGGTGGCAAACGAGGAAAGCTTCACGGTTTCGCCGCGCACAATCGCTTCGCAGATTTCGTCCAGCACCATTTCGACAAGTTGAGCGGATTCCGTGCGCGACAGCCCCACCTTGCGGTAAACGGCCTCCGCCAGGTCAGCGCGCGTAAGTGTCTTTCCCCCCATTGGGCTGTCCAACCGTGTCGAAATAACTGAAAATCCGCAATATTTCGAGACGTTAAGGAATTGGTCCAGCGAGGTCAAGGACTCTACCCGCAAACCCCATCGACTTGCCGGTTTGGTTGACGCGCGGTTTACCAGCGCAGCAAAACCGCACCCCAGGTGAAGCCGCCGCCCATGGCTTCGAGCAAGACGAGATCGCCCTGCTTGATGCGGCCGTCAGCCACGGCTGCACCCAGCGCCAGCGGAACCGAGGCCGCCGACGTGTTGCCGTGCAGGTGAACGGTGATGACGACCTTGTCCTCTGCGATGCCGAGCTTTTTTGCGGAGGCGTCGATGATGCGCTTGTTGGCCTGGTGCGGCACGAACCAGTCGAGATCGTCGGCGCTGACGCCGCCACGGGAGAGCGCGTCTTCCACCACATCGGTAATCATGCCGACGGCATGCTTGAAGACTTCCCGCCCTTCCATGCGCAGGTGCCCGACCGTCTGCGTGGTGGACGGCCCGCCATCGACGTAGAGCTTTTCGCGGTGGCTGCCGTCCGAGCGCAGGCTCGATGCGATGATGCCTCGATCCGTGAGGGCGCCTGCGCTCTCGACCGTCTCCAGCACCATTGCACCGGCGCCATCGCCGAACAGGACGCAGGTCGTGCGATCGGTCCAGTCAAGGAGGCGGGAGAACGTCTCAGACCCGATCACAAGAACGCGCCGCGCCATGCCGGCGCGGATATGCGCATCCGCGGCAGTCACCGCATAGACAAAACCGCTACAGACCGCCTGCATGTCGAACGCGAAGCCGTGGCTCATGCCCAGCCGTTCCTGGATTTCGACGGAAGTGGCCGGAAACGTGTTGTTGGGCGTCGACGTCGCCAGAATGATCAGGTCGATGTCATCGGGCGTCAGGCCGGCATTGGCCAGCGCGGCGCGCGCGGCTGCTTCGCCCAGCGATGCAGTCGTTTCATCTTCGGCCGCGATATGGCGCTGGGTGATGCCGGTGCGCTGGACAATCCACTCGTCGGAGGTGTCGACGAGGGTTTCGAATTCCGCATTCTTCATGATGCGGCGCGGCAGGGCGGTCCCCACGCCGCGCACTACGGATCTGATCATTCCTGCTTGCCCTATTCTTCGCTGGCGGAATCGTCCTGCGCCGCGCCCCGTTTTTCCGGCATCCGGCCGTGGAAAGATTCCAACTCGCGGCGAATCCCGTCGATGAGGCGACTGCGCCCCATGTCATAGCCGAGTTCCACCGCCGCCGCGAAGCCTTCGTCGTCGGTCCCGCCGTGGCTTTTCACCACAATGCCGTTGAGGCCCAGGAAGACGCCGCCATTGATCTTGCGAACATCCATCTTCTCACGCAGTCGGTTGAACGCGTCGCGCGCGAACACGTAGCCGATCTTCGACATAAGCGTCCGACTCATCGCCGCGCGCAGATATTCGCCGATCTGTTTTGCCGTGCCTTCGGCTGTCTTCAGCGCAATATTGCCGGCGAACCCCTCGGTAACGACGACGTCGACCGAGCCGAGGCCGATATCGTCGCCTTCGACAAAGCCGTGGTAGTCCATGGTCTTGAGGTTGGATTCGCGCAGCAGGCGTCCGGCTTCCTTGACTTCTTCCTGTCCCTTGATCTCTTCGACGCCGACATTGAGCAGACCGACGGACGGTCGCTCGATGGCGAATATGGCGCGCGCCATGGCAGAGCCGAGGATCGCAAAGTCGATGAGCTGATGGGCATCGGCGCCGATCGTCGCGCCGACATCGAGCACCACGCTTTCACCGCGCACGGTTGGCCAGATCGCCGCAATGGCAGGGCGTTCGATCGACACCATGGTGCGCAGGCAGAATTTGGACATTGCCATCAACGCGCCTGTATTGCCCGCGGAAACGCAGACATCGGCATCGTCGTTCTTGACCGCCTCGATTGCCTTCCACATGGACGACTTCCAGCGGCCCTGGCGTAGGGCCTGGCTTGGCTTGTCGTCCATGCGCACGGCGATCTCGCAATGCGTGAACTCGCTGACACCGGCAACGCGGGGGAATTTTGCGAGCAATGGCCGGACGAGGTCGTCGCGCCCGAAGATCAGGAAGCGCACGTCGGGGCGGCGTTCGGCCACCTTGTCCAGGCCGGGGATGACGACCTCTGGCCCGTGGTCTCCACCCATTGCGTCAATGGCGATGCGTATCAATCGGCAATCGTTTCTTCTGGTCCCGGAAAGGGAGGCTGGAAAGTTTCGGCGAAAATAGCGTTTTTGCGCAGCCGCACAACCGGATTCAAGCGGGCAGGCCTGTGGACAGGCCACATGCGGACCATGTCAGGCGCTTGGGAAAGGCTGCTCTCCGGCCTGCAAGGCTCGCTGATAGCGGGTTTCGAGTGCCATTGCGCCCCATATCAGTCCGATGAGCAGGTAAAAGTGCCGCCAGTGGTCCATGTCGATCACCGTCCCGAGCGCGATGTGACCGAGAAACGTCACATAGGCGCATAGCAGATAGGGTTGCCATGGCCTGTCGCGGAAGAGAATGCGGAAGCCGCCTGCCACGGTCGCTAGAACCAATGTGAAGAAGGAGGCAAACCCCAGCCAGCCATAGTTCATCAGCGAGGACAGCCACACATTGTGCGTGTCTTCTCCAAGGGTGCGGCCGAAGTTCAGCGGGCCGATGCCAAGCGGGTTCTCCGTCGCCATGCCGAACCCGATGGGGAAACGCGCGAAGCGGCCGAGCTGGCCACCATCGTAGTCCTGTACCAGCTTGGCTCTGGTAGAAAAAAGGTCCGACACGCCGGGCAACTGCATGGCGACGAGGATGGCGCCTGCGAGAATGATGACGGCAAGCCCCGCCATCAGCGCCACACGCAGCCTGAACAGTCCGCTGTTGCTTTGCAGGAAGAGGGCTGCCGTCAGCATCATCGATGCGGCCGCGAACAGGCCCCACGCGCCGCGCGAGAACGACAGGAATATCGCGGTGACGATTATGACGAAACTGATGGCATAGAGCGGTAGCCGCAGCGGATTTCCCGTCAGCAGCCGGTAGAGCACATAGATGCCCGGCAGAACCAGGAACGGACCGAAGACGTTGGGATCCTGGAACGCTCCGGTCGCGCGGTTGAACTTCGTGAAGACCTCCGCTCCGGGAAACAGGCCGAAATAGCCTGCGATGCCGAGCATTCCGGTTGCCAGCGCCGCGGCCACCCACGCGATGAAGATCAGCTTGTAGCGCCGGTGGTCCGCTTCAAGAATCGCCGTGAAGAATACAGCCGTGAAGGCGAGAAACAGCGAAACGGCCAGAAAGAGTGGCGTCGTGTAGAGATCGCCCATGGTCGTCATCGACAGAAGGCCGCCGATGTTGAAAGCGGCTAGCAGTGCAAGCAGCGCGACTGCATGGCGGGACAGCCGCAGTCCGAACAGGAACCACACGCCGATGAGGCCCGCCATGAAGAGCTCGTAGGGTGCGGGCTCGCGGATGACGAAGCCGAGCAGGAAAACCGCAAGCGCGACCGCCGACGATGCGACAAGCGAGAGCGCCTTGGCATGAACGAGCGTGCGCGGCAGGCCGTTGGCGGTGACCGTGCTCAATAGGCGTTCTCGGTGTTAAGCAGGCGAATCGGGGTCAACAGCAGTATCTTGAGGTCGAACCAGAGAGACCAGTTCTCGATGTAGTAGAGATCGTACTCGGTACGCATCTTGATCTTGTCGTCGTGATCGATCTCCCCGCGCCAGCCGTTGATCTGCGCCCAGCCGGTGACGCCGGGCTTGACCCGATGGCGCGCGAAATAGCCGTCGACCACCTCATGATAGAGGCGATTGTGCGACTGTGCGGATACGGCGTGCGGGCGCGGACCGACCAGGGAAAGGTTGCCGATCAGCGAATTGAAGAACTGAGGCAGTTCGTCGATGGAGGTCTTGCGGATGATGCGGCCGACGCGGGTCACGCGCGGATCGTTCTTGGTGACGGCGTTGCGTGCGGTCGGGTCGCATTGATCGACATACATCGAGCGGAACTTGTAGACGTCGATGACCTCGTTGTTGAAGCCGTGCCGCTTCTGCTTGAAGAACACCGGCCCCTTGCTCTCCAGCTTGATGGCGATGGCCGTCGCGATCATGATCGGTGAGAAAACGATGATACCGATGAGACTGAAGACGATGTCGAAAGCCCGCTTGGCTACCGAATCCCAGTCGTTGATCGGCCTGTCGAGCACATCGAGCATCGGCACGGAGCCGATGAACGAATAGGAGCGCGGCCGGAAGCGAAGCTGGTTGGAATGCGCGGACAGGCGAATGTCGACAGGGAGCACCCACAGCTTCTTCAGCAGCGACAGCACGCGTGCTTCAGCGGTGAGGGGAAGGGCGACGATAAGCATGTCGATCCGGGCGATGCGCGCGAATTCTATCAGCGCGCCGATATTGCCGAGCTTGGGGTAGCCGGCCACGATCGGCGGCGATCGGCGGTCGTCGCGGTCGTCGAAAATGCCGCAGATACGGATGTCGTTGTGAGGCTGCTGTTCGATGGAGCGGATGAGGGTCTCTGCGGTCTGGCCGCCGCCCACGATGACGGCGCGGCGCTCCATCGCCCCGTTTCTCGCCCAGCGGCGGACCATCCGCGCCATAACGAACCGCAGGATAAGCAAGAGCCCGAGCCCCGTGAAGAACCAGGACGCAAGCCAGAAGCGCGAGAAATCGGCCGAAACCTTGAGGAAGAAGCCGACCACGGTGGTCAATGCCAGCGTGCCGCCCCACACGAGGATGATGGTGCCGAGATTGTTCATCGGCTGGCGTAGGCGCGCTATCTGGTAGTTGTCGGTGATCTCGAGCAGGATCACGGCGACAGCCGATGTGCCCAGAATCAGCAGCGGATATTGCCACAGGAACGCATGGTGGACGTCGACATAGACCGCGTAGATCGCAAGCCCCGAAAGGGCGAGCAGGATAAACTCGACGAAGCGCAGGACACCGCTGACCATCACCGGCGACATGCTGTCTCGTCGATACTGGGTCGCGATCTGGCGCGCCGTCGGGTTCAGTTCGGCTGCGGCCGTGGGCGCTTCGCCCTCCTTGAAGGTGCGTATCGCCTGGCTGCTAAAGCGCATGGCGGGATCGTTCTCGGCCATCTTGTCTGCTCCCGGATCGCCGTTTCCCTATCAGAAAGCCGCTAAGGAAACATTGACGCGGGAGAGCGAGCCGCCGCGGACAGTTTTTAAGAGAGGCTGGCGCGATAGGCGTCTTCGACCTGTTGCGCCATCACGGCGGCCCCGAAGCGCGACCTCAGTTCCGTCTGGCTGGGCATTGCCGCTGCGAAGCAATGCTCGTCGCCGATTGCGCCGGCCATGCCCGCCGTCACACCCTCGACCGTGGGTGAAACCAGGGCGGGGGAGGCGGGATCGAATATTTCCGGAATGCCGCCGACGGTCGTGGCGATCATCGTCTTGCCGGCCGCCAGCGCTTCGAGCACGATATAGGGCATGGCCTCGGCGCGGGACGGGACCACGATGATCCGCCCGAGCGCAAACGCCTTGCGCGCCGGCATTGGCGGCAGAAACTGGACATGCTCTGCAAGACCGCGCTCGACCACCTGTGTCTTGTAGGATGGGAGGTCTGCGCCGTCGCCGACCATAACCGCCGAAAGCGGGCGGCCGACCTTGCCGGAAGCCGCGGCAAGCGCATCGATGAATATGTCGGGGCCCTTCAGGTCGCGCATCATGCCGATGTAGAGGAAATCGGCAGCCCCCGGATTGGCGGGTACCGGCTCGAATTCTTTGTCGTTGAGACCGTTGTAGACCAGGCTGGCCGCGCACGTCGGTTCGCCGATCTTCTCGACGAAGGTGCGCCGCTCATAGTCCGATACGAACAGCACATGGTCCGTGAAGCGGCCCAGCAGCCGCTCGATCGCAAACAGTATGCGCCCCTTCGGCGTTCCCGCGTCGTAATGGAGAACGCCGCCATGCGGGGAATAGAGGCGGGCTACGCGAAACCTGGAAACCCGCAGAAGTGAGCCGAAAACCCGCGCGAGCGCGCCGCCCTTGGCGCCATGCCCGTGCAGCACGTCCGGCCGCAATTCCTTGATAAGCTTGTAGGTGCGCCAACCGGCGGCGATGTCGCCCGGTCCGATGTGGCGGTGGATGGTGATGCGGGAGACGCCAAGCGCCAGCATTCCGCGAATCTCGTCGAAATAGTGCTCTTCCAGTTCCCCGCCGGTGGAGGAATCGCAGATGATACCGACCTGATGCCCCGCCGCCGCCTGGGCCGCGACCAGATCGCGCACATGGCGGAATATGCCGCCGACTGGCGAGCGAAAGCAGTGAATGATGCGCAGGCCGCTGGCCACGTTCTGGTCTTCCCGGCCTAGAAGAAGCGTTCGCGGACGTAGATCGTGTCGCCCGGCATCAGCGGGTCGGAGGTCGTCACCCGTCCTGTCATGACCTTGCCGTTGATGTCACGGGTTATGTCGACATTGTTCTGGTTGGCGCGCGGCGTGTAGCCGCCGGCAGCCGCCACCGCCTTGTGAACCGTCATACCGGGCACGTAGGAATACTGGCCGGCCGCACCCACTTCACCCATCACGAAGACAGGGCGGTAGCGATCGACTTCGACGGACACGTCGGGATCGCGCAGATATCCGTTGCGCAGCTTCTGCGCGATCTGGCCCTCGATCTGCTGGACGGTGTAGCCGCGGGCAGCGATCGCGCCGACAAGCGGAAAGGCGATGTAGCCCGACTGGTCGACGGCATAGGTGTTGGTCAGCGTTTCCTGCTCGAAGACCGTCACGCGGATCCGGTCGCCCGCATCGACGATATAGGGCTCATTGATCGCTTCGTGGAACGCTGCGGGGGCAGGGCGGTAGCCGGAACATCCCGCTAGAAATATCGAAATGGCTATCGCGGCTGCGAGATGACTTTTCATGACCTGCTGACGACCTTCCTGATGCCGCGATGAGCCGCGGCCGTGGATCGAACGAGGCATTTATCGTCTCGTTAAGGTTAATGGCCGGTAAAGCGGATGAGCTTTTCGGTGAATGTGGGGGGTTGAATTAACGGTCCATTAGCAAAGAAGAATGGACCGTTACCGCACGCTTAACTCGCCGGTTACCATGCGTCTTTACCATGCTGCCAAACGCGTAACCGGGGTTGAGGTAAATGTCTGAAGTACGACCGGCCGTCAGCGACGTCGATGTGGATCTGGCCCAGCTGTTCGGCAGCCTGCTGCGCAACTGGTTGCGCATTCTCGTGGTCGCCGTTGTGGTCGCGGCCGGCGCTTTCCTGCTGATGTCCATGGCAACCCCGCTCTATCGCGCCGAGACGCGAATACTCATCGAGAGCAGGGAATCCGTTTACACGCGACCCAGCACCGGCAATGCCGACGCTGACCGTCCGCTTCTCGACGAGGAGGGGATTGCCAGCCAGGTCGAGGTGATTTCGTCCGCGGACATCCTGCGCGACGTGGCGCGCAAGCTCGACCTTGCAAGTCTCGAAGAATTCGGCGGCACGGGGCAACGTTCGACGCTCGGTAATCTCCTGGTGCTTGTTGGTCTGCGCAGCGACGCCTCGCAGGCACCGACCGAGGAGCGCGTGCTGCAGGCCATGAACGAGAAGCTCGTCGTCTATCGCGTTGAGCGCTCGCGCGTCATCGTCGTTCAGTTCTCCTCGGAAGACCCCAAGCTGGCCGCGGCCGTCCCCAATGCGATCGCCGACGCCTATATTGCTGTCCAGGAGGCTGCCAAGCGGGCATCCAACTCGGAAGCGACCGACTGGCTGGAGCCGGAGATTGCCGATCTGCGGCAGCGCGTGAGAGAAGCTGAAGCGCGCGTGGCCGATTATCGTGCAAAGGCCGATCTGATGGTCGTGGGCCAGGGGAATTCGCTGCTCGCCACGCAGCAGCTTTCGGAGCTGTCGACGGAACTGAGCCGCGTTCGTGCGAACCGGTCTGCGGCTGAGGGCCGCGCCAGCGCCATTCGCGCCGCGCTCGATTCCGGGGAACGCGTCGATACCGTTGCCGACGTGCTCAACGCGCCGCTGGTGCAGCGGCTTCGCGAGCGCCAGGTGCAGATCGAGGCAGACCTCGCCAACCTTTCCGCCTCCCTGCTGAACAATCATCCGCGTATCCGCGCGCTCAATGCGCAGCTTGCCGAGACCGATCAGCAGCTTCGCCAGGAAGTGCAGAAGGTTCTGGCAAGTCTCGAAACGGAGGTTTCGACCGCGCAGGCCCGCGAGCAGCAGCTTATTGCGGATCTGAACACGCTGAAGGCGGAGTCGGCCCGAGCTGGCGAGGACGAAGTGGAACTGCGCGCGCTGGAGCGCGAGGCGACGGCGCAGCGGGCCTTGCTCGAATCGTACCTGACCCGTTATCGGGAAGCGGCATCGCGCGCCGACCGCAACTATTTGCCCGCCGATGCGCGTATTTTCTCGCGCGCCACGCCGCCCTTCAAGGCCTACTTCCCGAAGCCGCTGCCGATCATGATCGCGGCATTCGTGGCGACGATCCTGGTCGTGGCGGTGGTGCTGATGCTGCGTGAGCTGTTCAGCGGCCGTGCGATGCGTCCAGCGACGGGTTCGTTCGAGCCCGTCGAGCAGGTGGTCATGCCGGTTGTCGAACCGGAACTTTCGGACGAGGCGGAAGCCGAAACGGCCGAGGAAGTGACTGACGAAGACGAGCCCGAGGAAGTGAGGGCCGAGCGCCCGGATGATGAACTGTCGATCGACGCGGCCGCGGACCGCCTCGTTGCCAGCGGCGCCGTGCGCGCGATCTTCGTCTCGCCCGAGGGGGACGAGGCGGCGGCAACGTCGGTGATGGTCGCGCGCGCAGTCTGTGATGCTGGCCTACGTGTCCTGTTCCTCGATCTGACCGTGTCGGGTGCTGCATCGTCCTCGATGCTTGAGAGTAGCCGTTATCCGGGTATCACCAATCTGCTGGCTTCGGAGGCGCAGTTCGCCGACGTCATCCGCGGCGATCTCTATTCGGATTGCCATGTCATTCCAGTCGGCACCGCCGATGCGGAAAAGGCGATGCGCGCCTCCGACCGGCTGCCGATCATCATGGCTTCGCTGACGACGGCCTATGACATGGTTGTGGTCGAATGTGGCCCGACAAACGCGCACGGCATCAGCCGCGTCGTGGACGACGGTGCCGAGGTGCTGGTCAGCGTCATAGAGCCCGAGGATGAGGCGGTAGCCGATGTTGCGGCGGACCTGGCCGCCAATGGCTACGAGCATGTTCACATGGTCACGCCGGTCGGGCATATTCTGCCGCCGGCGCCGGAAGGCCGCTCCGCCGCGTAAGGGTCAGTCGTCGGACGCGGCCGGCTTCGCGCCGCCCGCCACGCCGGCACGCAGACGCTTCGTCAGCGCCCAGAGGGTCGCATTGGACTTGACCGCGCGCACTGCCCGGCTGCGCGCAATCTTCCAGCCGCGCAGCATACGCCCCTTCGTCGTCAGCGGCATCAGGGTGTCGAACTGGCGGGTTTCGAGATCGCACCAGCTTCTTTTGTAATCCTCGTCGCCGACGCTGAAATCGAAGAACTTCATGCCCTTGGCGCAGGCTTCTTCCATCGCGGTGTAGTCGAGGAAGAAGCCGGGGCTGATCTGCAGTTCGTCTTCCAGCATGGCGCTGAACTCGCAAACGACACCGTCTGCAACCACGCTCATGCCGTGGATGCCGCGGAGCACGCCGGCGACCTCGATGCCCGTCAGGATGAAGGGCGGGGCCGGTTGGCGAACCGCATCGGTAAACAGCTTGCGGAAGAATGCCTGTACGTCGGCGGGCTCGAAGACATTGGTTATGCCCTGCTTGCCGAAGCGCGCGGCCTTCAACTCGAAAAATGCGGTCATCAGGTGATCGACATCCTCGACGGTACGCGCCTCGATAAGCCGATGGCCGCCCGCTTCTTCGAAGCGCCGGAGCTGAAGCCGGAACTTCTTGCGTTTGCGCTTGCCGTTGTGGCGCGAAAGCATTTCGTCGAAGCCGCCCGATAGATCGACGGCCAGCGAGACGTTGGGGCTTTCGACCGTGGCAAGGCGTTGCAGCGGGTTCTCCCGGCCTTCCCATCGCGGGTTCTGCCGCTCGAGCAGGACGAGGTCGATGTCGGGCCGGGCTGCGTGCAGGGCATCAGACAGCGCTTGCGCCTCCGAGTCCGTCAGGGGGTGCGTGGCCGTGGGCGCCGTGGCGGCGAAATTGCCATTGGCATGACTACCGCCGATGAAGCGCGCGATGCCGAAGCCGCCCGAGCGAACAACCTCCAGCGCCAGCGATACCGCAGGCCTGCCGTCGCGGCTCACCGTTGTAATCAGTGCATCGGCCCCGGTGGCATCGATCCAGGATCGAACCCAGAGTGGGTGCTGGGCCTGTGCATGAACAGCGCTGGCGCAGAAGGCTTCGTAGTCGGAAAGCGCGGCTTCGTTTGCCGAGCGCACGTCGAGGCTGAAAGCAGCGCGCGTTGGGGCCGCCTTCCCATCGTTACGGGATGTTTCCGCTGCTCTTGTCGTCGCGCCGATGTCAACCATACCGCAATCCTTCGGCCCTAGAGTGGCCTCAACATCGAATGTCGCGGCCGAAATGTGCCATGCGGGCGGGAAGACTAGGCTGAAAAGGTGAATCAATGATCGACGCGCGCGAGAAAGCCCGAAAGCTGGTGCTCGGTGCGGGCTGGTGGTCGGGCCTCGCGGCGCTTTCGACGCCGTTGCTGGCTGGTGCCGGCGCGATACTGATGCTTCATCGGGTCCATAGGCATGCAACCTCGCCACTGGGGCTCAACAGCCATCTGTCGATCGAACCCGACTTTCTGGACCGTTTGCTCGCCGATCTGAAACGGCGCGGGCTGGCGCTGGTGTCGCTCGACGAGTTGCTCGAGCGGCTGCCGGCGGGTGGCCGGCGAGCCGTCGCGATCACGCTGGACGACGGCTGGCTCGACAATCTGACCGATGCGCTGCCCGTATTCGAAACGCACGATGCGCCGTTTACCGTCTACGTGGCCCCCGGGCTCACCAGCGGCGCGGTGGCACCATGGTGGGAGGTCGTGGAGGAGAAGGTGGCCCGCTCCGACGCGATCTATCTGCCTGAGGGCGAGGGTGGGGCAGCGCTCGCTTGCGCGGACCCCGCAGACAAACTTTCCGTTGCCCGCTCGTTGATGGAGCGGCTGACCAACGATGTGCCGGAGGCGGGACAGCAGGACTTTCTCCGGCAGATCGGCGCGCTGCCGGAAAGCACCGCGGATGGCCGGCGTTTTATGGATTGGGATGAAATCCGGGGACTTTCGGCGCATCCGCTTGCAACGATCGGTGCGCACACGATGCACCACTACAATCTGCGGCGGCTCGAGGAGCAGGTGGCGCTACGGGAAATGTCCGCCTCGGCCGCCGGCATAGAGGCCGAGACCGGCATGCGGCCTTCGCATTTCGCCTATCCCTACGGCTACGAACGAGCCGTGGGCGCACGTGAGGTGGCGCTTGCGCGGGAAGCAGGCTTTGCCTCTGCGGTGACGACGCGGCACGGCGTTTTGCATAAGGGACACGCGCATCACCTGCACGCGCTGCCGCGCATCTCGATCAATGGCAATTTCCAGCGTCTGAGCTATGTGCGTACGCTGCTGTCCGGTCTGACGACCCCGCTCAGCAACCGTGGGCGCCGGGTGGTAACGGTCTAGGTCAAAGCTGCGGGCCGGCTTTTGCGCGCGGCGGCTTCACCATCCACTTGATGATGACCATGGCCGGCAGCACCCACAAAAGCCCGGTGAAGAAGAAATAGGCGAGGTGGACCAGCGGGCCGGATTCGGCGAGTTGCGCGACGGCGATGATCGTGGCGAGGATCGCATAGACGGCGACTAGCAGCACCAGCAGTACAGTTCCGATCAGTTTCTTCAGGCGCACGGGCATTGGCATTTCCTTTGCGCGATCACATAGTCCGATCGGCCGGGCGGCGCAAATGCTTTGGTCGCGTGGGCTTTGCAGGCGCGACGGCGTGTCGCGTACGCGTTCCTTGCCTTGCAGACGGCGATGAGCCACGACACAACCGCCAAATTCCCTTGAGGACCAGCCGCATGGCAGACCACGCGCTTTCCGCAGATGAACCGCTCCGGACCAAGGACCGCGAGCAGCGCAACCGCCTCTATGTGCGCGTATGGCTCTACATCGTTCTGGTCGTGCTGCTGGCGCTGTTCCTCGTCGGCGGGGCGACGCGGCTCACGGGCTCTGGCCTCTCGATCACCGAGTGGAAGCCGATCCACGGCGTCATCCCGCCGCTCAACGAAGCCGAGTGGCAGGAAGAGTTCGAAAAATACCGGCAGATCCCGCAATACGAGCAGATCAACAAGGGCATGAGCCTTGGCGAATTCCAGACCATCTTCTGGTGGGAATGGGCGCACAGGCTGCTCGCGCGGGGTGTCGGCTTCCTGGTCGCGATCCCGCTCGCCTTCTTCTGGTTGACCGGGCGGCTCGAGAGCCGTCTGAAGCCCAGGCTGCTCGGACTGCTGGCGCTCGGCGGCCTGCAAGGCTTCATCGGCTGGTGGATGGTGGCCTCGGGCCTTTCGGAGCGCGTCTCCGTCAGCCAGTACCGGTTGGCCACGCACCTGATGCTGGCCTGCCTGATCTTTGCCGCGACGACGCTGATCGCGCGCGGGCTCGCGCCGCATTCGGCAGGGCCGGCGCGCCGGGAAACGCAGCGCTTTGCCGGCTGGATGCTGGTGCTGGTGTTCCTGCAGATCTATTTCGGAGCGCTGGTTGCCGGGCTGCATGCCGGCATGACGTTCAACACGTGGCCGCTGATGGACGGCAGGCTTTGGCCGGACCAGCTTCTGACGATGCAGCCGCTCTGGGCGAACTTCTTCGAGAACCCGAAGACGGTGCAGTTCATGCATCGGCTGGGCGCCTATATCGTTTTTGCGGCGGCAGCCTGGCACGCGGTCGCCACATGGCGGACCGAGCCCGGCTCGATGCATGCGCGGCGCGCCATCGTGCTTTTCCTGATTGTGTCGTTGCAGGCCGTGATCGGTATCGTCACGCTGCTTTCGGTCGTCAACCTGCACGCCGCGCTGACGCATCACGGCCTTGCGATCGTCGTGCTGGGTTTCGCAGCCGCGCATTGGCGCGGGACCAAGGGTGCCTATCCTCCCCAGACGGAGATTGCCGTCAGGACCTGACCTGCCGTCGCGCGGCCCCGACAGCGCGACCAACGGCGAGGCTGCGGTCGGCTTCCTCGTCATTCCCGTCTTCCAGATGCCACGAGGCGGAAAGCGCCGGGAATGCAAAGGCGTAGTCGAGCACTTTGCCGATGTCGCAGCGCAGGCTGTCGGCGAGGATCGTCGCCATCGACACGGCCCGTGTCTCGCTCGTCCGGAGTTCGGATTCCACGGGATTGTAGAAGAGATTGGCGATGTCGAAGGCCGGATCGCCGAGCACGCCTTTCGGATCGATGGCGAGCCGGCCGCGTGCCCCGTACAGAATGTTCTCGTGATGGATGTCGCCATGCAGCGGGCGTACGTCACGCTGGTTGGCCAGCAGCCGGGCGGCCACTTCCGCCGCCTCGACGAACTGGCTGCGCCGGCCTTCGCGGCGGTCTTCCTCGGCCTTCGCGAACAGGCTGGCGAAGTTGTCGGTCAGCGTCGTCAGCGAGGGCGGGGCAGGCAAGTCTCGCGTCGCATGAAGCCGCGCGACCACATCGGCCGCGATTGCCGTGGCCGCGTCGTCGCCATGGTCTTCCAGATGCGCGAGCAGTGTCCGCTCGCCGGCCCATTCCATTAGCGACAGGTCGCCGTGCTCATTAAGGAGGCGCACCGCCCCGTCGCCGTCGAGCCAGCGCAGGTAGTCATTGCCGCCGGGCACTTCCTTCTGCGCGAGGATGCTCGCCTGCTTGAGCGCAGCCGGCTGCCCGTCGGGCAGCGTGACACGCCAGACGCGGCCGCCGATCCCGTTGGAGAGCAGCCTCGGATCAGCGATGTCCCAACCGGCGGGAAGGGCAGGCGGCACTCAGGCCGCCTTGCCGAGCATGAGGTCCATGTTCTGGACGGCCGCACCAGACGCGCCCTTGCCAAGATTGTCGAGCACGGCGACGAGATTGGCCTGTCCACCGCCCTCGGTGCCGAAGACGAAGAGCTTCATGCGATCCGTATCGTTGAGCTCGGTCGGGTCGATGCGCGCCAGCTTGGCGCTCGTTTCGAGCGGCACGACCTCTACGATGTCCTGCCCGGCATAGTGCGCCGCAAGCGCCCCGTGCAGGTCGGCAAGCGTGGGCTGGCCGGCCATGTCCGCAAGGTGCAGCGGCACCTGGACGATCATGCCCTGCGCGAAGCGGCCGACGCTCGGCGAAAACAGCGGCCGGCGGTCGAGCAGGCCGTGCATCTGCAGTTCGGGCACGTGCTTGTGGCCGAGCGTGAGCCCGTACAGGAAGTGCGGCGCGGCTATGTGGTCGGCCGCGTCCTCGTTCTCCATCTGCGCGATCATCTGCTTGCCGCCGCCCGTGTAGCCGGAAACGGCGTTGACGGTGACGGGATAGTCGGCCGGAAGCAGCCTAGCCTGCCGCAGCGGCCGGATCAGCCCGATCGCACCGGTCGGATAGCATCCCGGATTGGCCACGAAGCGTGCTTCGGCGATCTTCGTTTTCTGCCCGGCATCCATCTCGGCAAAGCCGTAGGCCCAGTCGGGATTAACGCGGTTGGCGGTGGAGGTGTCGATCACGCGGGTGGAATTGTTGCCGTCGAGCATCGACACGGATTCGCGCGCCGCATCGTCCGGCAGGCACAGGATCGCGATGTCCGCCGTCTGCAGCATCTCCTGCCGCAGAGCCGGGTTGCGCCGCTCGGCCTCGGGAATCGAAAGCATGTCGAGGTCGCCGCGGTCGGCGAGCCGCTGCCGTATCTGCAGCCCGGTGGTGCCGTGTTCGCCGTCGATGAAGATTTTGGGTTTCATGGCTCGGTGTTCCGAAGTTCAGGAAAAACAGATGGTTGTGTTGGCGTCCGGAATCAATCCGGCAAGCGCTTGAATCGGTTTCTCATCGTCGGGCGCGCCGCTCTGCCAGAAGGCCGAGATAGTGCATGGCCACGGTAGCGCCGGCAATCGCCGTTACGTCCGCATGGTCATAGGCAGGCGCGACCTCGACGACGTCGGCGCCGACGATGTCGATGCCGCCCATCTGGCGCAGGATGGAAAGCGCCTTGGCGGTGGACGGGCCGCCGGCGACCGGCGTGCCCGTTCCCGGCGCGTAGGCGGGGTCGAGACAGTCGATGTCGAAGGTGACGTAGGTCTTCTTGCCGCCCGTGCGCTCGTGGATCGCGTAGGCGACGTCGGCCGCCTTCATGTCCTCCAGCTCGTAGCCGTGGATGATCTTGATGCCGCAATCCTCGGGCGCGTGGGTCCGGATGCCGATCTGGATCGACCGCGCAGGATCGATGATGCCCGCCCGTACGGCGCGCGCGACGAAGGAGCCGTGGTCGATGCGCTTGTCGTCGTCGAACCATGTGTCCTGGTGCGCATCGAACTGCACCAGCGCCAGCGGCCCGTGCTTGGCGGCATGCGCCTTGAGCAGCGGCCAGGTGACGAAATGGTCGCCACCCAGCGACAGCAGGAAATCCGTGTGCTTGAGGATCTTCGCCGCTTCCCGCTCGATGGTCGCCGGCGTCTTCTGGTGATTGCCGTAGTCGAGCAGGCAGTCGCCATAGTCGACCACCGCCATCGCCTCGAACAGGTCGATGCCGAACGGATATTGCGGGTCGACGTCGAAGATCGACGATGCGCGCCGGATCGCCTGCGGCCCGAAACGCGCGCCCGGTCTGTTGGATACCGCTGCGTCGAAGGGGATGCCCCACACCACGGCGTCGGCGCCCTTTACATCCTTGGTGAAGCGGCGGCGCATGAACGACAGCGCGCCGGCATAGGTCGGCTCAGGCTCGCTCCCCACGGATTTGCGTGCGGTGAAGGCGCGGTCGATGGCATTCGAGGGCATTGATCCGTCTCCAGTCTCTCCGGCGCGGCAAGGTATTGGCCGAATGCGACGTTCTGGCAACAAAAAAGCGGGCCCGAAGGCCCGCTTTCCGTCTGTCCGATAATCGAGCGGCTTAGCGCTTCGAGAACTGGAACGAGCGGCGGGCCTTCGCCTTGCCGTACTTCTTTCGCTCGACCGTGCGGCTGTCGCGGGTCAGGAAGCCGCCCTTCTTGAGCACGCCGCGCAGCGTCGGCTCGTAGTAGGTGAGCGCCTTGGAAATGCCGTGACGAACGGCACCGGCCTGGCCGGACAGCCCGCCGCCGACAACCGTGGCGATGACATCGTACTGGCCATTGCGGTTGGTCGCGACGATCGGCTGCTGCAGGATCATCTGCAGGACCGGACGGGCGAAGTACTTGTCGTACTCCTTGTCGTTGACGACGATCTTGCCGGTGCCCGGCTTCACCCAGACGCGCGCGATGGCGTCCTTGCGCTTGCCGGTCGCGTAGGCGCGGCCGTGGGCGTCGAGCTTCTGGACGTGTACGGGCGCTGCCGTCTCGGCCGTCTCGGTCGCCTGGCCGAGCTGCTCGGCGAGAGTGGAAAGGTCAGCCATTATGCGGCCCTCTTGTTCTTGGGATTGAGCGCTGCGACGTCGAGCGTCTCGGGCTGCTGGGCCTCGTGCGGATGCTCGGCGCCGGCATAGACGCGCAGGTTCTTCATCTGGCGACGGCCGAGCGGACCGCGCGGGATCATGCGTTCAATCGCCTTCTCGACCACGCGCTCGGGGAAGCGGCCTTCGAGCAGGTCGCGCGCGGTGCGCTCCTTGATGCCGCCCGGATGGCCGGTGTGCCAGTAATACATCTTGTCGGTGTACTTCTTGCCGGTCAGCACCACCTTGTCGGCGTTGATGATGATGACGTTGTCGCCATCGTCGACGTGGGGCGTGAAGGTCGGCTTGTGCTTGCCGCGGAGACGGTTGGCGACGATGGAGGCGAGACGGCCGACGACGAGACCCTCGGCGTCGATCAGCACCCACTTCTTCACCACGTCCGCAGGCTTCTGCGAAAAGGTTGTCATGGTCTTTGCTTTCGGTTCGGACCTTCCGTCCGGGGACGGAAAGGCGTTTCTTGTTGCTTGTGTTGGGTTGGACAAAGGCGTCCGGCCAACATGAAAGAAGCGGCCCGTAGACGGACCGCGACCTTCGCGGTGGCTTATAGGCGCAGCCGAAAGACCCGTCAAGCGCATGTTTTTGTAGGCGGGGTCAGAAAATCAAACAAAAACAAACGGTTATAAATAAGGTGTTATAATACCGTACCCAAAATCGTACAGTTGATGGCGTCAGCGCTTCGGCGGGATCGAATAGGTGCCCGTAGCATGGGCGACGACCAGCTTTTCCGGGCCCGTCGTCATGGCGATGTCGAAGACCATCAGGCTGCGGCCGAGCTTGAGAATGCGGCAGTGCCCGTCGATTGGTCCGGCTTCCGCCTTGCGCATGAAATTGATGTTGAGGTTGGTCGTGACCGACAGCGCATCCGGACCTGCATGGGAGAGAACGCAGACATAGCCGCCGATGTCGGCCAGCGTGAAGAGGGAAGGGCCCGAAACCGTGTTGCCGGGGCGCAGGTGGCGTTCCCCGGCATTGAGCCGCACCGTGCAGCCGCCAGGAAAGACGTCGGTTGCGAGATAATCGGAAAAGTCGTCGTTGAGCTGCGGGTAGACCTGTTTGAGGAAGGTGTTGACCTCATCCGCCGTCATCACCGGGTTCATGGCGTTCATCGTCGGGCTCCTCCCCGTGGCTTCCGTTTGCGTAAACGTCAAACCGGACTTTCCTCATTTCTCCGCTTTCCTTCAACCCGCCCCGTGCTAGTTTCCCGGGCAAAGTGCGGGCTCGGCCCCGCGACGGATGATGGAGGATGAAATGGCGGAAGTCGTTGCGATGCGCAGGGACGAGCAGCAGGACGGGCCGGTACGGGCGGCATTCGCCGACGGCATCCTGAGGCTGACGCTCTCCAACCCTCCGGCGAACGCCCTTTCGCTGGCGACGATCGCCGCAATGCGCAGCGAACTTGACGCCGCCCGCGAGGACAAGGCGGTGCGCGTGGTCATCATCGCCGCCGCCGGCAAGGTGTTCTGCGCCGGGCACGACTTGAAGGAACTGACCGCGCATCGCGCCGACGCCGACAGGGGACGCGAGTTCTACCAGCGCACGATGGAAGACTGTGCGCAGCTCATGCAGGCGATCGTGCGGCTGCCCAAGCCGGTGATCGCCGAGGTGGATGGCACGGCGACGGCCGCCGGCTGCCAGCTCGTCGCAAGCTGTGACCTCGCGATCGCGTCCGACCACGCGACCTTCGCCACGCCGGGTGTCAATATCGGCCTTTTCTGCTCGACGCCGATGGTGGCGCTGTCGCGGAACGTGTCGCGCAAGCATGCGATGGAGATGCTGCTGACAGGCGAGACGATCGACGCCTCGTCGGCCCGCGAGTTCGGGCTCATCAACCGGGTGGTGCCGCGCGAGTACCTGAATCAGGTCGTGACGAAATACGCCCAAACCATTGCTTCCAAATCGCCTTTGACACTGAAGATCGGCAAGGAAGCGTTCTACGAGCAGGCTGAAATGGGCCTCGCAGACGCCTATGACTACGCCGCCAAGGTGATGGTCGAGAACATGCTGGCCCGTGACGCCGAAGAAGGCATCGGCGCCTTCGTGGAGAAGCGCAAGCCGCAGTGGACTGGCGAATAGGATGGCAAGGATCAGTCGTTTCGAAGAAGCCGACCGAGAGAGGATGGCGCTTCATGATCCTGTTGAAGCAACACTATATCGGTACGAATTGGATGGGCGTCGATTAATCCAGATCGATACGTTTGGGCGTAGGGAGCGGGAACTGCCTGGAAAGTTAAGCCAGTCTATTCAGCTTGACGAAGATTCCGCGCGTCAACTGTTCGAGATATTGAAGGACCATTTCGCTTTCCGATGAAGATGGAGCCGCGCATATCGATCGTGACGCTCGGCGTCACCGATCTTGACCGGGCCGTCGCCTTCTATGAGGCGATGGGGCTGGAGCGGCACGAGAAATTCACCGAAGGGGTGGCCTTCTTCCAGATGGGCGGCGTGATCATGGCGCTATGGCCGCGCGAGGAACTGGCGCGGGATGCCGGTGTGCCGTACCGCAGCGCGCCGGGCGTCGCTGTTCAGGAAGGAAAAGCAGCGCCGTTCCAGCCGCCGGAGCAGCCGTTCGCGGGCGTTGCCCTGGCCTACAACACCCGCACGCCCGAAGATGTGCTGGACGTGCTGACGCGGGCCGAGAAGGCCGGCGGCCGCGTTCTCAAACAGGCAGGGCGTGCTTTCTGGGGCGGCGTGCAAGGCTATTTCGAGGATACCGAGGGCAATCTCTGGGAGGTTGCCTTCAATCCGGATTTTTCCATCGACGAGGAAGGGCGAATTTCGCTGCCTGCATGAACCACGATTCCTACGACAACGCCTACATCGCCGACATCCTCAACACAACAAAGACGATCGCCGTGGTGGGCGCCTCCGCCAATGAGGTGCGCCCGTCCTTCTTCGTCACCAAGTACCTGATCGACAAGGGCTACACGGTCTTCCCGATCAATCCCGGCCATGCGGGCAAGGAAATCCTCGGTCGGATGACCTATGCGCGTCTCGCCGATGTGCCGGAGCCGATCGACATGGTCGACATCTTCCGCGCCTCGGCGGCGGTGCCGGCGATCGTCGACGAGGTGCTGGCGCTCGACCCGTTGCCCAAGGTCATCTGGATGCAGCTCACCGTGCGCCATGACGAGGCCGCGGCCCGCGCCGAAGCCGCCGGCATCAAGGTGGTGATGAATCGCTGCCCCAAGATCGAATATGGCCGACTTTCGGGCGAAATCGGCTGGAACGGCGTCAACAGCCGGGTCATCTCGTCCAAGAAGCCGGTGATGCGCCAGGGCTTCCAGAGCTTCGGCATTCGCCAGCGGTAAGCGGAAAGGAATTTCGCTTTTCCAGGCTTTCCATGCCGGAATCTGCGCCGCGATCGCTTGAGACGGAAAAATCGTCTTTGCCTTTGTTCGCAGGCTTTGCGATCAATGCGGCCGGTTTGTAAATTGTCAGGAGGAACTCATGTCCCAGCGCACGCCCGGCTTCAACACGCTTGCAATCCATGCGGGAGCCCAGCCGGACCCGGCGACCGGCGCGCGCGCCACGCCAATCTACCAGACGACGGCCTATGTCTTCGACGACGTCGATCATGCCGCGTCGCTGTTTGGGCTCAAGGCCTTCGGCAACATCTACACCCGCATCATGAACCCCACGCAGGCGGTGCTCGAGGAACGGGTCGCCGCGCTCGAGGGCGGCACCGCGGCGGTTGCCACGGCTTCCGGCCATGCGGCGCAGCTTCTCGTCTTCCATACGCTGATGCGGCCGGGCGACAACTTCGTCGCCGCAAACAAGCTCTATGGCGGCTCGATCAACCAGTTCGGCCATGCCTTCAAGAATTTCGGCTGGGAGGTGCGCTGGGCCGATCCGGCGGACCCCGAGAGCTTTGAGAAGCAAATAGACGGCAACACGCGCGCGATCTTCATCGAGAGCCTCGCCAATCCGGGCGGCACCTTCGTCGACATCGAGAAGATCGGCGACATTGCGCGAAAGCACGGCCTGCCGCTGATCGTCGACAACACCATGGCAAGCCCGTACCTGCTGCGGCCGATCGAGCACGGCGCCGACATCGTCGTGCACTCGCTGACCAAGTTCATCGGCGGTCACGGCAATTCTATGGGCGGTATCGTCGTCGATGGCGGCACCTTCGACTGGTCGAAGTCGGGCAACTATCCGATGCTGTCCGAGCCGCGCCCCGAATATGCCGGGCTGGTGCTGCACGAGACCTTCGGCAATTTCGCCTTCGCCATTGCCTGCCGGGTGCTGGGACTGCGCGATTTCGGCCCCTCGATCTCGCCGATGAACGCCTTCCTCATCGCCACGGGGCTGGAGACGCTGCCGCTGCGCATGCAGCGCCACTGCGACAACGCGCTGAAGGTGGCCGAGTGGCTGACGAAGCACGACAAGGTCGCCTGGGTATCCTATCCCGGCCTGCCGTCGGACCCGAACCACGCGCTGATGAAGAAATATTCGCCCAACGGTGCCGGTGCGGTCTTCACCTTTGGCCTGAAGGGCGGCTTCGAGGCCGGCGTCAAGGTGGTGGAAGGCGTGGAGCTGTTCTCCCACCTTGCCAATATCGGCGACACCAAGTCCCTCGTCATCCATCCGGCATCCACCACCCACCGCCAGCTCAGTGACGAGCAGAAGACGGCGGCCGGTGCCGGCAACGACGTGATCCGCCTGTCGGTGGGCATCGAGGACGTCGCCGACATAATCGCCGATCTGGAGCAGGCTCTCGCCAAGGCATAACGCCATGTATGTCAGCCATTTCCTGGCGGTCACGACCGCCGGCACCGAGACGGAAGAGGGGGCTCCGGCCCCCGACCGGATCGTGTCCGGCGCGCCCAGTTTCAAGACCTGGAACGTCGAGGAGGCCGATGGCGGTCTCTACGCCGGCATCTGGGAAGCGACGCCGGGCAAGTGGCGCATAGAGTACGACGAGTGGGAGTTCTGCCACATCCTCGCCGGCATATCGATCGTCACCGAGGATGGCGGCGAGGCCCATACGCTGAAGGCTGGTGACAGCTTCATCCTCAGACCCGGCTTCAAGGGCACGTGGGAAGTCGTTGAGACGACTCGCAAGGAGTATGTGATCCGCGTGTAAGCGGCGCGCATTGCCCTTTCCGCAACGTAATCCCCCATATCCACGCTTTCCACAGGCGCACGTGCATTGCCAGGCATGCCGCTGCGTCATACCCTCAGGACATCTCAGAGCCCAACGGCCCCGCCCGGACAGCGGGAACAAGCTGAAGGGTCCAACTGGGACCGCTCCGGCAGAGAGGCGGCAACGGCGTCAAAACCGTCGCAAGATCGAACCCGGAAAGTCCAGCGGAACCGCTGAAGGCGGTCTGGAACGCTACAGGCGGACCGATGCTGCCATGAAGGCCGGGAAAGTCCTTTGATGGTGTCTCGAACGACCTTTCGGGCGTGAGAGAACGGTCCGGGCAGGCAAATTCCTTCGGGAATGCGCAAGCACGAGACCACCGTCAGAAACAGGTTTCGGTGCGGCTTCGTCTCTTCGAGGCGTAACCATATCGAGAGTCTGATCTGAACAGGGAGGCACTGGGAGCAATCTCAGTGCTTTCCTTGTTTCGGCGTCTGGAATGGCGGTCACCAGCGGCAGACAAGCCGCTCTAGCCCATGAAAATGGTAGATGTCGCGATATTGCGGCTCTTCCGCGATTTTGAGGCTTGGCAGGCGTTCGAAGAGCACCTTTAGCGCTGCCTGCATCTCCAGTCGTGCCAGCGGTGCGCCGATGCAGAAGTGGATGCCGGCGCCGAACGAGACGTTCTTCTGGTCCTGCCTTGAAGGATTGAAGCTGCGCGGCGCATCGAATGCTGCCGGGTCGTTGTTGGCCGCGCCAAGCAGCAAAGCAACCTGCTCGCCGGGCTGGAGGGCGATCCCGGGCGCAAGCTCGACTTCCTCATAGGCATAGCGCGTGAACATGTGCAGCGGCGCGTCGTAGCGCAGGCATTCCTCGACCGTGGCGGCAACGGCTTCATCGCTGCCGAGGAATGCGGCGGGCCCGCCATCCAGCGACAGCAGGGTGCGTATCGCGTTGCCGGTCTGATGCACGGTCGCCTCGTGGCCGGCATTCAGCAGCAGGATCGCCGAGGAAACCAGTTCGTCCTCCGACAGCTTCTCGCCGCTTTCGTGTGCCGCGATCAGCACGCTCAGAAGGTCGTCGCCGGGCTTCCGCCGCCGCTCCTCGGCATGGTGGCGGATGAAGGCGGCGAAGTCTCCGGCAGACCGATTTGCCTGTTCTTCGGTCTCGCGTGTCGGGGCGTGCATATACATGCGCACCATGTCGTTGGACCAAGCCACCAGTTGCGGCCCCGTCTCCGCGGGCACACCCATCATCTCGGCGATGATGGTGGCGGGTATCGGCGTGGCGAAGGCGGCTATGAGATCGGCCTCGCCATTCGCCTCGAAACCGTCGATGAGTTCGTGGGCGAGGCGTTCGACGCGCGGGCGCAGGCGCTCGACCTGCCTGGAGACGAAGGCGCGGTTGACCAGCGTGCGCAGCCGCGTGTGGACGGGCGGCTCGAGCTCCAGCATCGAGCCTGCCTCGGCCCGGTCGAAGTCGGCGAGGTGCCCGCGGTCGCCCTTTGCAGCGACGCTGGCCATGTAGCCGCCCGGCCGCTCGCGGCCGAGCCGCCGGTCGCGGAAGGTGCGGTTGACCGCCTCGTAGCCCGCCAGACACCAAAGGCCGAAGTCTTCCCAGAAGAAGACCGGGCATTGCGCGTGGAAGAAGGCATAGGCGGGGTAGGGATCCTGCACGAATGCCGGCTCGTGCGGGTCAAGCCGGACGTGGCGGCTGGCTGGGTCGAAATCGACATAGTCTGGCTTTTGCATGCCGCTTCCTTAGCGCGGCTTGCTTCGCATGTGCCAGTCCCTATGGTTGCGACGGAATTGCCGGTGCGGCTGTATCTGAGGGACAGGAAACATGAAAACGATCGTGGTCGGCGCAGGCATCGCCGGGCTTTCGACGGCGTGGGAGCTGACGCGGCGCGGTCATGCCGTGACCCTTCTGGAGCAGGGACCTATCCCCAATCCGCTTGCGGCGTCCGGTGACCACCACCGCATCATTCGCCGTGCTTATGGACCGGGGAGCGGTTATGGCAAGGCGATCAGTGAGGCCTATGATGCGTGGGACGCACTCTGGAGCGATCTCGGGCAGAGCCATTATGACGCCCGGGGTTTCCTCTGCGTGTCGCGCGCGGTGGGCGACGACACCGACCTCTATCGCGAAGGCATGGAAAAGGGCGGCTGGCCGATCGAGCTGTTCTCCGCCGACGAAGCGGCCCGCCGCTGGCCGTTTCTCGAAGCCGGGAGCTTCCGTTACGCGTTCCACTCGCCCGAGGGCGGCGCGCTGCATTGCCGGCGCATCGCCGCCGGCATCGGGGAATGGCTGCGTGCCAACGGCGCGGATGTGCGCGAGCAAATGCAAGTCGTCGCAGTCGACTGCGAGGCGGGCAGCGTAAAGCTGGCGGACGGCAATAGCCTGACGGCGGATCAGGTCGTGGTCACGGCGGGCGCCTGGGTGACCAAACTCTTCCCTGACCTCGTCTCCGAGCTGACGACCTATCGCACAGCCGTCTCCTATCTGGAGCCGCCAACCGATCTGAAGCAGGCATGGGAGGCAGCGCCGGTGATTCTCGATGTCGGCGGCGACACTGACGGCTACATCATCCCGCGTTCCGGCGATGGCGGCCTCAAATTCGGTTCGGGACTTCACAAGCGGCAGCAGGACGACGCAAATGCCGCGCGCGAGCCCGAAGACGGGGAGGGCGAAGCGATCCTGCGCCTGTTCTCGCCGCCGATCGCGCGTGTGGACGAGTACACGGTAAGCAATGTCGTGACCTGCGCTTACACCTTTACCGAGGACCAGCGCTTCTTCGCGACGCGCAAAGGAAAGTGCCTCGTCGTCTCCGCCTGCTCGGGCCATGGCTACAAGTTCGGCACGGCCGTCGGGCGCCGGGTGGCGGCCGCGGTCGAGAACGGGGATACGCAAGACCTGATTCGCTGGCTGCGGGCCGAGGATATGTGACGCAACGACATGCCGGGTTCGGCTTTCGAGGCATTTACCTTCGTCAGTCGTCGGGCTTGCGCAAGGCAAAGCCGGCATCCTATCTAACGGGTAACGCCAATCCTCGATTCCGGCCGTCTACGCGCCGATTTCCATCCGAAAAGGGACACCCATGAGAGACCCGATCGAAACCTACATGAATCTCGTTCCGATGGTGGTCGAGCAGACCAACCGTGGCGAGCGGGCCTATGACATCTTCTCGCGGCTTCTCAAGGAGCGCATCATCTTCATCACCGGTCCGGTCGAGGACGGCATGGCGACGCTGGTCTGCGCGCAGCTCCTGTTCCTCGAAGCCGAGAACCCGAAGAAAGAGATCAATCTCTACATCAATTCGCCCGGCGGTGTGGTGACGAGCGGCATGGCGATCTATGACACCATGCAGTTCATCAAGCCGGCCGTGTCGACGCTGTGCATCGGCCAGGCCGCGTCGATGGGTTCGCTGCTGCTGACGGCAGGCCATGCCGATATGCGTTTTGCGACGCCGAATGCGCGCATCATGGTGCACCAGCCTTCCGGCGGCTTCTCGGGCCAGGCCTCGGATATCGAGCGTCACGCGCAGGACATCATCAAGCTGAAGCGGCGCCTCAACGAGGTCTATGTCAAGCATACCGGCAAGGACTACGAGACGATCGAAAAGACGCTCGACCGCGACCATTTCATGACCGCCGACGAGGCGAAGGACTTTGGCCTCATCGACAAGGTCATCTCCAGCCGCGAAGCCGTCGAGGGTCCGGCGGACGCTTGATCCGGCGCATGGGGAACGGCTCTGACGCATTTTTGACGTGCTCTGCGCCATTTCGGTCACAATTTGCTGTTCCCACGGCGCAGGTGGCATCCTACGTTAAGCCAATGTTGAGTTTCGGCGGCTTAGCTTTTCCAAGGGATTCGCGTACCGTCGCCGCCGTTTTCGGATTGTCTGGAGTACGAAGCGGCTTCATTGAGCCAATGGCATTGGCGGGAACGCGCTCCCGTCATAGAGTTGTGTCTGCGGACGGTGCGTTGCGCCGCGGCCGGGACAGAGCCGAAAGGGTTTGGATAGCATGAGCAAGGTCAGCAATGGTGGTGGCGGCGGCGACTCGAAGAACACGCTGTATTGCTCGTTCTGCGGCAAAAGCCAGCATGAGGTCCGCAAGCTGATCGCCGGTCCGACGGTTTTCATCTGCGATGAATGCGTCGAGCTGTGCATGGACATCATCCGCGAGGAGAACAAATCCTCGATGGTGAAGTCTCGCGAGGGTGTGCCCACCCCGCAGGAGATTCTCACGGTTCTCGACGACTATGTGATCGGCCAACCCTACGCCAAGCGCGTGCTGTCGGTTGCCGTCCACAACCACTACAAGCGGCTGGCGCATGCCGGCAAGAACGCTGACGTCGAACTGGCGAAGTCGAACATCCTGCTGATCGGTCCGACGGGCTGCGGCAAGACGCTGCTGGCCCAGACGCTGGCGCGCATCATCGACGTGCCCTTCACGATGGCCGATGCGACCACGCTGACGGAAGCGGGCTATGTCGGTGAGGACGTCGAGAACATCATCCTGAAGCTGCTGCAGTCGGCCGACTACAATGTCGAGCGCGCCCAGCGTGGTATCGTCTACATCGACGAGATCGACAAGATTTCGCGCAAGTCCGACAACCCGTCGATCACCCGCGACGTGTCAGGCGAGGGCGTTCAGCAGGCACTGCTCAAGATCATGGAAGGCACCGTCGCTTCGGTTCCGCCGCAGGGTGGCCGCAAGCATCCCCAGCAGGAGTTCCTGCAGGTGGATACGGCCAACATCCTGTTCATCTGCGGCGGCGCGTTCGCCGGCCTCGACAAGATCATCTCCGACCGTGGCCGCAAGACCTCTATCGGCTTTGGCGCGACGGTCGCCTCGCCGGAGGATCGCCGCACCGGCGATCTGTTCCGCCAGGTGGAGCCCGAGGATCTGCTGAAGTTCGGCCTCATCCCCGAATTCGTCGGCCGTCTGCCGGTGCTGGCAACGCTCGAGGATCTTGACGAGCCGGCGCTGATCCAGATCCTGACCGAGCCGAAGAACGCACTGGTCAAGCAGTACCAGCGCCTTTTCGAGATGGAGAACGTGGAACTCACCTTCCACGAGAGCGCGCTGTCGGCGATCGCCAAGAAGGCTATCGAACGCAAGACTGGCGCACGTGGTCTCCGCTCGATCATGGAGGCCATCCTGCTCGACACCATGTTCGAGCTTCCGGCGCTGGAAGGTGTGCAGGAGGTCGTCATCTCCGATGAGGTCGTCTCCGGCAATGCGCGCCCGCTCTACATCTATGCCGAGCGCGAGAAGGAAAAGGGCAACGCCAGCGCATAGGGCTGGCGTTCCGCTCCGCAACGGCTGGCATAGTTGACCGGATGCGGCCTCGTGGCGCTTGCCATCGGGCCGCATGAGCGCCATAAGCGGCGGACGGCAACGCATCCTGCCAGAGGAATCGATGAAGACCTTTTTCACGCAGTTCTTTACGTGGTGGAACGGCCAGACGCTCGGCACGCGCTTCCACACATGGCGCCACGGCACCAAGGTCGGCACCGACGAACTCGGCAATACCTATTACGAGGGCGGCAAGGATTCCGAGGGACGCACGCGTCGCTGGGTGATCTACAACGGCTACTCCGAGGCCTCGGCGATCCCGTCTGGCTGGCATGGCTGGATGCACCACCGCACCGACGTTGCGCCGAGCAGCGAAGATTATAAGCCACGCGAGTGGGAGAAGGCGCACAAGCCGAACCTGACGGGTTCCGCGGCCGCCTACCGTCCGCGCGGCTCCGTGCTGACGCCTCAGGAGCGCCCGCGCGTGACCGGCGACTACGACGCCTGGACACCGGGTTCCTGAATTGGTGCGGCGGGAGAGGGCACTTTTCTCGCCACATTCTTCTCATATCGAATGGCCTCTTCCCGAAACCGGATCGCGCGCCGCATGGGCAACGACAGCATGATCGAGAATGGCCGCAAACGCTTTCCTGCGAGGATGCATAGCATCCTGCTGACCGGACTGACCGCTGCTCTGCTGGCAACCAGCGGGCCTGCGCTGGCGGAACGTGTCAGCAATCCGGTCGCCGAGTTCACCGGCGTCGACAAGATTACCGGCCGCATCATCACTTTCGACGTCTATGTCGACGAGACGGTGCAGTTCGGCGCGCTTCAGGTGACACCCCGCGTCTGCTACTCGGCGCCCGACACCGAGGAGCCGAAGACCGATTCCTTCGTCGAAGTCGACGAGATCACGCTCGACCGCAAGATCCGGCGCATCTTCACCGGCTGGATGTTCGCCGAAAGCCCCGGCCTCAATGCCGTGGAGCACGCCGTCTATGACGTATGGCTGAAGGCCTGCAAGCAGGAATCGGACGTGCCGGCACCGGAAGAAGCCAAGAGCTGACGTCAATCGTTGAAGCGGGCCTCGCCGGCCAGCGCTTCCTCGAGCAGCGTTTCGTATTTCGCACGTGGCACGTCGATCGCGCCGAAGCGCTTCAGGTGCTCGGTGGTGAACTGCGTGTCCAGCAGAATGAAGCCGCGCTCCCGCAGCCGTTCCACCAGATGCATGAGGCAGATTTTCGAGGCATCCGTCTCGCGCGAGAACATGCTTTCGCCGAAGAAGGCGCGTCCGAGCGTCACGCCGTAGAGCCCCCCGACAAGCCGCCCCTCGCGCCAGGCCTCGACGGTGTGGCAATTGCCACGCGCGAAGAGTTCGGCATAGGCCTCGCGTATCGGCTGGTTTATCCAGGTCGACATGCGGCCTTCGCGTGCTTCGGCGCAGCCTTCGATGACACCCTCAAAGTCGGTGTCGAACCGGATGTCGAAATGGCCGCGCCGCGCCGTCTTCATGAGGCTCCTGGGCGAGTGGAACGCGTCCAGCGGGATGATGCCCCGGCTCTCGGGCCGCACCCAGAATATCTCCGGATCGTCGGCGTTCTCGGCCATGGGGAAGACGCCCGACGCATAGGCGCGCAGCAACAGGTCGGGCGGGATGCGTTGGCCGGGTGCGAACGGGCGGGTCATCGCAGTGTGGCCGGTTCTCTACTCCGCCTTGGCGAGATACTTTTCCAGCCAGTGGATGTCATAGTCGCCGTTGGCGATGTCGATGTTGCCGATCAGGTCGCGGAACAGTGGCAGCGTGGTGTTGATGCCGTCGACCACAAACTCGTCCAATGCGCGGCGCAGCCGCATCATGCATTCGACGCGGTTGCGTCCGTGCACGATCAGCTTGCCGATGAGGCTGTCGTAATAGGGCGGGATCTTGTAGCCGGAATAGGCGCCTGAATCGACGCGGATGCCGAGGCCGCCTGGCGTATGGAAATGGGTGATCCTGCCGGGCGAGGGGACGAAGGTCTTCGGGTCCTCGGCGTTGATGCGGCATTCGATGGCATGGCCCTCGAACCGCACTTCGTCCTGCGTCACGGAAAGCCCGCCGCCGGAAGCGACGCGAATCTGTTCGTGGACGAGGTCGATGCCGGTGATCGCTTCCGTCACCGGATGCTCCACCTGCAGGCGGGTATTCATCTCGATGAAATAGAACTCACCGTTCTCATAGAGGAACTCGATGGTGCCGGCGCCCGAATAGCCGAGGTCGGCGACTGCCTTTGCGCAAATCCCGCCGATCTTTTCGCGTTCGATCGCGTTGAGTGCCGGAGAATTCGCCTCTTCCCAGACCTTCTGGTGACGGCGCTGCAGCGAGCAGTCGCGCTCGCCGAGATGGATCGCCTGTCCGGCACCGTCGCCAACGATCTGCACCTCGATATGGCGCGGCTTCTCGAGATATTTCTCGATATAGACGGCATCGTCGCCGAAGGCGGCACCCGCTTCCGTGCGCGCGGTATTCAGTGCGACCAGCAGGTCTTCTTCGGAGCGCGCCACCTTCATGCCGCGTCCGCCGCCACCGGCCGAAGCCTTGATGATGACCGGATAGCCGATCTCGGCCGCGATCCGGAGCGCTTCCTTCTCATCGGAAACCGCGCCCTCGGAGCCCGGCACGACCGGAATGCCGAGGCGCTTGGCGGTGCGCTTTGCCTCGATCTTGTCGCCCATCACGCGAATATGGTCCCCCGAAGGGCCGATGAAGGTGATGTTGTGGGCGGCGAGAATGTCGGCGAACTTGGCGTTCTCCGACAGGAAACCGTAGCCGGGATGGATCGCATCGGCGCCGGTGATCTCGCAGGCCGCAACGATCTGGTGAATGTTGAGATAGGAATCGCGCGAGGCGGGCGGGCCGATGCAGACACTCTCGTCGGCGAGACCGACATGCATCGCATCCGCATCCGCGGTGGAGTGCACGGCCACCGTCTGGATGCCGAGCTCCTTGCAGGCGCGCAGCACCCTCAGTGCGATCTCGCCGCGATTGGCGATCAGGATTTTGTGGAACATCCGCCTTGCCCCGGCCTACTCGATGACGACCAGCGGCTCACCGTACTCGACCGGCTGCGCATCCTCGAACAGGATCGCGGTGACGGTGCCGGAGCGCGGCGAGGGGATCTGGTTCATCGTCTTCATCGCTTCGATGATCAGCAGCGTCTGGCCTTCCTTGATCTGCTGGCCAACCTCGATGAAGGGCTTGGCGCCCGGCGCGGCTGCCAGATAGGCGGTGCCGACCATCGGCGACGGAACGGCATTCTTGCTGTTGTCGGCCGGTGCGGCGGGCTGGGCGCCAGTAGTGGCGGCAGACGCCGACTGCGCAGCAGATGCCGGCGCCGGGGCGGCAAGGGGTGCCGAGTAGGCCTGAACGGCTGCCGGCGTGCGCGACACGCGGATGCGCAGATCTTCCTGCTCGACCTCGATCTCGGTCAGGTTCGTCTCGTCGAGAATGCTTGCGAGATCGCGGATGAGCTGCTGGTCAACACCGGTTTTCTTCGTCGACATCGGAGGTTTATCCTTGCCCTTTTTGCTGGGCCGCCCCGAGCCGGGCGGCGAGCGCGTGCAGTGCCATGGCATAGCCCTGCGAGCCGAAGCCGCAGATCATGCCGGTCGCGACCGACGACACCCATGAATGGTGCCGGAACTCTTCGCGCGCGTGAATATTGGAGAGATGCACTTCGGCGACCGGCAGCGGCGAGACCGCGCGGATCGCGTCGTGGATTGCGATCGAGGTGTGGCTGTAGGCGCCCGGATTGATGACGATGCCCTTCGCCTTGGAACCCGCTTCCTGAATCCAGTCGACCAGCACGCCCTCGTGATTGGACTGGCGAAAGTCGATCTCGATGCCCAGCTTTGCGCCGGTCGACCGGCAATCCTCGCCGATCGTCTCAAGCGTTTCCCCGCCATAGATACCCGGCTCGCGTTTGCCGAGCATGTTGAGGTTGGGACCGTTGAGGACGAAAATGATATTGGACATGTAAAGATGGTTTCCTGCGCCGGCACCTCTATAAAGGGCATAACCAGCGGCGAAAAGAGCGCAAGTGCGTTCTTTTCATGTCCACAGCAGCCTGAAGCGACGAGATCGTCCCTCAGGATGCGCTCTCGTCAGTTGGTGGCCCGCACCTGCTCGACCTTCTCCTGCAGAACCGCGCGGCCGAGAGCGCCGAAAACGACCTCTTCGCCGACCACGTAGGAAGGCGTGCCGGTGATCGAGAGCCTGCTCGCCAGCTCGTAGGTCTGGTTGAAGGCATCCGTGATCGCCGGGTTCTTCATTTCCTCGCGCAGTGTCGCCTCGTCGACACCCTGTCCAAGTGCCGCGCGTATGGCCGATTCCTCGGTCGCGCGCTCGCCGGCCATCAGTTCACGGTGGAACGCTGCGTATTTCTCAGGGGCGAGCGCCCGAAACGCCATCGAAACGACATGCGCCTTCTGCGAATCCGGGCCGAGGATGGGGAATTCCTTGAGCACGAAACGCAGATCCGGATTGGCTTCGACCATCGCGTCCATGTCGTCCATGGCGCGGCGGCAGAAGCCGCAATTGTAGTCGAAGAACTCGACGATGGTTACGCTGCCCTCGGGATTGCCGATGACTCCGTCGTGCTCCGCGTCGAAAATTGCGTCAGAGGACGAGGCGATCGTCTCGACCTGCGCGACGCGCTGAAGCTCCCGCTCCTTCTCCTCCAGCGCGACCTGCATGTCGCTGAGGATTTCGGGATTGGAGAGCAGGTAGTCGCGCACCACGGTCTCGATCTCGCCGCGCGTTGCCGCCGCTGGCTCGACAATTGCCGCCGTCTGCTGAGGCGCAGCGGCCACATCCGTGCGGCTGCCTGCCGCGAAGCCGAGGGCGAGCATTGCCACTGAAATCGTGACGCCTGCGATGCCGAGTGCGACCGTCTTGCCCATTGTCTTCGTCCTTGTTGCTCAGTTGGCGAACCTTAGCGGCCCACCGGTCTGTAGTTGATGATGTCCTGCGCCCGAAGCCAGCCCGGCGAACCGTTTGGCATCTTCTGCTGCGCCCGCGCGGCAAAGATTTTCGCGTCGCGGTAGTTGCCTGAATAGAAATGACCGTCCGCCGTGGCAAGCTCAGCCTGCGGCACGTCGCCGAGCTGCCCGTAAGCCTGGGCGAGATACCGGTAGCCCGCCGCATATTCAGGGTCGCGCGAAAGGCCAGCCTGAAGTTCGTTGACGGCCTTGCGCAGGTCTTCCTGCTTACCGGTCGCCATCAGTGCCTGGCCATGGCCAATCTGAATGATGCCCGATCTTTGTTTGTCGAGCCGCATCGCCGTGGCGAAGGACGTCGCAGCTTCCGCCGGCCTGCCGGCCTTCATCAGGATTTCGCCGCGCATCTCGTGGAAGTACGGGTTCTTGGGCGCCGCGCGCACGAGCGTGTCGATCTTGCTGACGGCGGCTCGCGCGTTGCCTGAAAGGAAAGTGCCGATCGCATCGGCGTAGATCGCGGGCACCCCGCCCGGATTGTCGCGGAAGAGGCGGCCAGCCGCGGCATGCCCCTGGGTGAAGGCTGCGATCTTCGCGCGCACCATGTCGTGGCGCTGCTGCAGTGCCGGCGGGTCCTTGCGGTCGAAATGGCGGCTTGCACGCGCCAGCGTCTCCAGGTTGGCGATGCGCTCGCGCGGAACAGGGTGGCTGAGCTGGTAGGGGTCGACCCGCACGCCGGCGAGCGTCATGGAATCCGCCAGCCGCTCGAAGGTCGCCAGCATGCCCTTGGCCGACTGTCCGGTGCGTTCGAGATAGGTGATCGCGGACCGGTCGGCGGTTGCTTCCTCGGTGCGCTGGTAGCTGAGTACGGAGCGCCGAGCCGCCTCCATGCCGCCGGTGAATATGCCGGCGGCGGATTGTCCGAGCCCGCGCGCGCCTGAGGCGGAGCCCGCAACCGCGGCGCCGACCCCGAGCACGGTGGCAATCACGGCCATGGTCTGCGCGCGCGCAAGCTGCTGGTGAAGTCGCTGTTGGTGGCCACCGGCGATGTGGCCGGCCTCGTGGGCAAGCACCCCGATCACCTCGTTCGGCGTTTGCGACATCAGCAGTGTGCCGGTGTTGATGAAGATGCGGCGGCCGGTAACGAACGCATTGAACGATGGGTCGTTGACCAGCACGATCTCGATGCCGGAACGGCCGAGCCCGGCCGCCTCGAGCACAGGCCGCGCATATTCGCGCACCAGTGCCTCGATCTCCGCATCGCGCACCAGCGAGATATTGCGCGCCTGGGCGAATGCCGGCGGTGGCGCAGGCAGGGTCATCGGCGCTGCTAAGGCAGCTGCCGCGAGCAGACGGACGGCGAATGCGCGTGAAAGAAACGACGACATGGCAACCACAGGTAACCGACCTCGCATTCGGTGGAAAGGCGAGGTGAATGAAATCATGAACTTGTGATCCCTGTACTTTCCGGCAATTGTGCGGCGCATTCAGCCCGCCAGAAAAGGAGCCATGATGGTCGTCGCCATTTCGAGACGCAGCGAGGTCGAGCCGTTCCACGCGATGGACGTGCTGGCCGAGGCCAACAGGCTCAGGGCGCAAGGGCATCCGGTCGTCTCCCTGGCGGTGGGCCAGCCGTCGGATCCCGCGCCGGCGGTGGTTCGCCAGGCGGCTGCCGATGCGATAGCGGCTGGCAAGATCGGCTATACCGATTCGCTGGGACTGCCAGCACTGCGCGCGGCGATCGCAGCACATTATGCGGACCACTACGGCATCGAGGTACCGGCCGCGCGCATTGCGGTGACCACCGGCTCGTCCGCAGGCTTCAATCTCGCCTTTCTCGCGATGTTCGATCCGGGCGACCGCGTCGCGATCACCGCGCCCGGCTATCCGGCCTATCGCAACGTGCTGACCGCGCTTGGGCTGGAGGTCGTCGAGATCAGGCTCGACGGGGAGGGCGCGCTCACGGCGGACCATCTCGAACGGGCGCAGCGCGAAAAGCCGCTGAAGGGCGTCTTGTTTGCGAGCCCCGCTAATCCGACGGGTGCGGTGATTCCGCCTGAAACCTTGCGGGGCATCGTCGAAGCCGCACGCGCCATGGGAATCGCGGTGATCTCGGACGAAATCTATCACCGCCTGGCTTATACAGCGCCCGATACGACGGCGCTGGCCTTCGGCGATGACGTGACGGTCATCAACTCCTTTTCCAAGTATTATTGCATGACCGGCTGGCGTATCGGCTGGATGGTGCTACCCGAGACGCTCGTGCGGCCTGTCGAGCGCGTGGCGCAAAGCCTGTATATTTCCGCGCCCGAGATTTCCCAGGCTGCCGCGATCCGAGCCTTCGAGGCGGGCGCCGAACTGGACAGGGTCAAGGAGCGCTATCGCGTCAACCGCGCGTTGCTGGCCGACGCGCTGCCGCAGATCGGCCTGCCGCTGGCCGCCCCGATGGATGGCGCGTTCTATGCCTATTGCGACGTGTCGCGCCATACCAATGACAGCATGGATTTTGCGCAGCGCTTGCTGAAGGAATGCCATGTCGCGGCCACGCCGGGGCTCGATTTCGACCTTGCCGAGGGGCACCGCTTCCTGCGCCTGTCGTATGCCGGCAGCGAAGCCGAGATTTCGACTGCGATCGAGCGGCTGCGCGCTTGGCTCTAACAGAGAAACCGGCGCAAGCGCCGGTTTCCATATTGCTTTTCAGATGAGGTCAGGGATCAGAAGAAACCCTTGCGCTGCCACCAGCCACCCTTGCGCGGCTTGGTTTCGTCATTTACGGGCGTCGACGACGTGACCACCGGCTCGGCAGGTTTCGTCTCCACCTTAGCTACGACCGGCATTTCCGCGGGCGCCACCGGCTCGGAAGGTGCTTCCGGCGCGGTTTCGGCAACGACTTCGCTTGCCGCCTCCTCAGCCACTGCCTCGGCGGCAGCAGCCTTGCGGCGGGGCGCGCGTTTCGCCTTCGGCTTGGCTGGCTTTTCCGCCGCCGCTTCGGCTCCCTCGTCGGTCATCGGCGCTGCAAGATCGGCTGCCGCATCGGCGACTTCCGGTTCTTCGGCCTTTGCCTTCTTCGAAGTGCGGCGCGGCGCCTTCTTTTTCGGCTTCTCGGCTGCCTCAGCCTCGGCGACTGGCACAGCCGGTGCCGCGGCTTCCACGGCGTCCATCGCTGCCTGATCGGCCATCTCGGGCGCTACGTCGGCGGGGGCTTCGGCTTCCGTTGCCGCCGACACCGCGTCGTCGCCAGCCTCGGCTGCAGCCTCGTCGTCGCGACGGTTACGCTTGCCGCCACGCTTGCCGCGCCGGCGCTTCTTGGACTGGCCGTCGCCATCGGCTTCGGCCTGAACGGTCTGCTCGGCCGCACCCTCGTTGTCCGTGTCGGCCTCATCCGCCTGTTCAGCAGCGCCGCCGGCATCCGCGGCTTCACCTTCAGCATTGTCACCGGCAGCTTCCGCATTGCGATCGCGGTCACGACCGCCGCGCCGCCGCCTGCGCCGCTTGCGCTTGCGCTGGCCTTCGCCGTTTTCGTCCTGGTTCCGCTGCTCCGCGGGTGCGGCGGCTTCCGCCTCTTCTTCCTCGTCAACGACATCGATGATGTCGTCTTCAGGCTCTTCGGGATAGACGATTGGTGCCGGCGGCGTGAAGCCTGCGGGCCGTTCGGCCGGCGCACCCTTGATGATCGCATAATGCTGCGACCGCACGCCTTCGTCCGCCTCCACCGAGATCGTTAGCCCGAAACGGAGCTCCAGCTCGGTCAGGGTCGAACGCTTGTGGTTCAGCACGTAGATCGCCGTCGAGGTGGGCGTGCGCACCGTGATGTGATTGCGCGAATCCTTGAGCAGGAATTCCTCGATGGCGCGCACGACGTGAAGCGCAACCGAGGATTCCGAACGCACATGGCCGGCGCCGCCGCAATGCGGGCAGGGCTGCATGGTCGATTCGAGCACCGAAGCGCGGATGCGCTGCCGAGACATCTCGAGCAGGCCGAAATGCGAGATGCGGCCGACCTGGATGCGCGCGCGGTCGTTCTTCAGGTGATCCTTCAGGCGCTTTTCGACCGCACGATTGTTGCGGTTCTCTTCCATGTCGATGAAGTCGATCACGATCAGGCCGGCGAGGTCGCGCAGGCGAAGCTGCCGCGCGACTTCCTCCGCCGCTTCCAGATTGGTCTGGAGCGCCGTGTCCTCGATCGAGTGCTCCTTGGTCGAGCGCCCGGAGTTGACGTCGATCGCGACCAGCGCCTCCGTCTGGTTGATGATGATGTAGCCGCCGGATTTCAGCGTCACCTGCGGCTGCAGCATCTTGTCGAGCTGCCCTTCGATCCCGTTGCGCGCGAAGATCGGCGAGGTGTCGCGGTAGGGCTGCACGACCTTCGCGTGGCTCGGCATCAGCATGCGCATGAAGTCCTTGGCCTCGCGATAGCCGTCTTCGCCCGCGACCAGGATTTCGTCGATGTCCTTGTTGTAGAGGTCGCGCACCGAACGCTTGATGAGCGAGCCTTCCTCGTAGACGAGGGCCGGGGCCGACGACGAAAGCGTCAGCGTGCGCACATTGTCCCACAGCCGCATCAGATATTCGTAGTCGCGCTTGATCTCGGCCTTGGTGCGGCTTTCGCCGGCCGTGCGCAGGATGACGCCCATGCCCTGCGGAACGTCGAGATCCTTGACCACGTCCTTCAGGCGCTTGCGATCCTGCGCATTGGTGATCTTGCGGGAAATGCCGCCGCCGCGTGCCGTGTTGGGCATCAGCACCGAATAGCGGCCGGCCAGCGACAGGTATGTGGTGAGCGCCGCGCCCTTGTTGCCGCGCTCTTCCTTGACCACCTGCACCAGCAGGATCTGCCGGCGCTTGATGACTTCCTGGATCTTGTACTGGCGGCGGCTGGGCCGGCGACGTTCGCGGATTTCCTCCAGCGCGTCCTCGGCGCCGACCGACTCGACCTCGCCGTCATCGTTGTTGCCGCCATTGTCGCCATTGCTGGCGTGATCGTCGTCGGCATTGTTGTTGCGGTCGTCGCTTTCGACGTCTTCCGAGACTGAGTCGGCCTCGACGGCCTCGGCGATGGCACGAGGCGTATCGTCGTTGCCGCTCTCCTCGCGCTCCGTGCCGTTTTCCTCGGCAGACTCGTCATCCGACGGCGAATCGTCGGCTTGGTTTTCGCCGTCGTCGGAAGCTTTACGCTCGTCGGTGGCGCGCCCGCGGTTACGCCCACCACGACGACGGCGGCGATTGCGACCGCGCTCCTCGTTTTCGTCCTCGTCGTCCTCGGACTCAGCCTCCTCGGCCTCGGCGCGCAGCAGCGCCTGCCGGTCGGCCATCGGGATCTGATAGTAGTCGGGATGGATTTCGGAGAAGGCCAGGAAACCGTGCCGGTTGCCGCCATACTCGACGAACGCGGCCTGGAGCGACGGCTCGACCCGCGTTACGCGGGCCAGATAGATATTTCCCTTGAGCTGCTTCTTGTCCTGGGACTCGAAATCGAATTCTTCGATGCGGTTACCGCGAACGACGACAACCCGCGTTTCCTCCGGGTGGGAGGCATCTATAAGCATTTTGTTGGGCATTATGTCTTGTCTCCCCGGCGCGGGCAGACGACGGCAACCGCGTAAACACACGGCTCCTTTGCGACGTTCTGGGGGACGCGCCGGACAATAGTGTGTCCGCATAGCGCATCCGTAGCCGACCATCCGCTCCGGCCGCGGCCGGGACGGCGCGGTTTCTTCCGGGCTGGAACATGGTCAGGCTTTCGATCATCGCGTTACATGCGGAACCATTTTTGAACCAAGGTCCGACAGGACGGACCAGCTAATGTGCTCGTACAGAGCCGACAGGGCGCACAGCCCCACCGTTTTCCTCACGCCAGGCGGTCCGCGTCACCGGACCCACCCTGCAGAAAAAATCCTTCGGAAACGCTGCGCCGGGACCGGTCGGGCCTTGTAAGCCGCCAAAATGCCGTTGCTGCCAAAGCAAGGGTGGGCGGCAGGCTGGAACGATCACGAGCATTGCAGTGATCCAAGCCCGCTTTTATGATTTGCGGCAGGTCATGGCAACCCCGATTTCGCAGCCCGATTCGTATCCGAGTATCGGGGCTTGCGGGCTAAAGGGTTGCTTAACCATACGCCGCTACCAATCGTTAAGATTACGAATTCCGGGCCTTCGGGAAGCACAGGACTCAATGCAGCCGCAGCCTTATCGATCAGCATTCGAAGGCAGGCGCAGCCGGCTCGCTGCAGGCTTTTGCGCATGGCTGCTGCTTGTCGCGGCCATGCTGTGCGGGGCTTCAGGCGCATCGGCGGAAGAAGTGCTTCAGGCGCACGGCTACAAGATGGCCGGCGATGCCGCGCGCACGCGCATCGTTGTACATTTCGACCGCGAGCCGGAAATGCGCTGGTTTCTGCTGCGCAGCCCGCATCGGATGGTGATCGACCTGCCGGAGGCTGGTTTCGCCTTCGACGACGCGGAACTGGAGCCGCGCGGGTTGGTCACCGAGGTTCGCTACGGCAACCTCGATGAAGGACGCTCCCGCATCATCCTCTCGTTTGACGGGCCGTTCGCCGTCGAACGGATGGACATTCTCGAAAACGAATCGAATCACGGTTTCCGCCTCGTTGCAGATATCGTCGCGGGCTCCGAGAAGGCCTTCGAAACGGCGATGGCCGAACAGATCGAGGCGACCGGTTCCACTCAGGTTACACCCAAAGGCGACCGGGTCGGCCATGCCGGCAATGAAGGCCCGCGGCCGTTCCGGATCGTCATCGACGCTGGCCATGGTGGCATCGACACCGGTGCGAAGGGTGTCACCGGCACGCTGGAAAAGACCATAACGCTCGCATTTGCGCTCGAACTGCAGAAGGCGCTCCGCGATCTGGGCGAGTACGATGTCTTTCTCACGCGCGACCGGGATCTGTTTCTGCGTCTCGACGAACGCGTTCGCATCGCGCGCCAGCACGAGGCCGACCTTCTGATCTCGATCCATGCCGACGCCATCCGGCTGAAGGGCGTTCGCGGGGCAACCGTTTACACCGTGGCCGACAAGGCATCCGACGCCGAGGCTGCCGCCAAGGCGATCCGAGAGAACCTGGCCGATGAGGTTGCAGGCATCACCGTCGAGGAAGAGAGCCAGGAAGTGGCCGACATCCTGGCCGATCTTATTCGGCGCGAAACGCAGAGCTTTTCGATCCGTTTCGCCCGCTCGCTGGTGGGGGAACTGTCATCGTCGATCCAGATGATCAACAAGAACCCGCACCGCTTCGCCGGCTTCCGGGTGCTTCGTGCACCGGATGTGCCTTCGGTGCTGCTCGAGCTTGGCTATCTGTCCAATCCGGACGACGAAAAGCTGCTGCGCGATCCCGATTGGCGCGCCAAGGCCGTCTCGAGCATCTCCTCGGCGATAGGCCTTTTCGAGTCCGCGCGGCAGGGAGCTGGCGGGTGAGACCGCTGCGCGGCCGGTTTCACATTCGTTGCAACGACACAACACACTGTGATTTAATCGAAGAATCGCGCAAATGCGCTTCCCAGCCGCCGCAATTTCCCCACAAGGGGGAATAAGAAGGGGGCGAACGGAGCGGAGCGCGACTTCACCCCCGCAGGGCGTGGCGATGGCGTAGTACCCTTCGATCCGCAGACTGGAGTGGGCATGATACGTCTTATCGGATATTTCTTCGGCGTCGGCGTCGCACTTGCGCTCGTGGCAGCGGCGGGTGTGGCGATCTATATCGGCGCTGTCACCAAGGACTTGCCCGACTACGAAGTGCTTGCGCGCTACGAGCCGCCGGTGACGACGCGCGTTCATGCCTCCGATGGTGCGCTGATGGGTGAGTTCGCTCGCGAGCGCCGCCTCTATTTGCCGATCCAGGCAGTGCCCGACCGCGTCAAGGCAGCCTTCCTCTCGGCCGAAGACAAGAATTTCTACTCGCACCCGGGTGTCGACATCACCGGCCTGGTGCGGGCCGTTGTCACGAACGTGCAGAATGTCGGTTCGGGCCGCAGGCCGGTCGGCGCGTCGACGATCACGCAGCAGGTCGCGAAGAACTTCCTGCTGGATTCGAGCGTGACCTACGACCGCAAGATCCGCGAGATGATCCTGTCGTTCCGCATCGAGCAGGCCTACTCCAAGGACCGCATCCTCGAACTCTATCTCAACGAGATTTTCTTCGGCCTCGGCGCCTATGGCATCGCAGGCGCCGCGCTGACCTATTTCGACAAGTCGGTCAACGAACTCACCGTCGCCGAATCCGCGTATCTCGCAGCGCTGCCCAAGGGGCCGTCCAACTATCATCCGTTCCGTAACACCGAGCGCGCGATCGAGCGCCGCAACTGGGTCATCGACCAGATGGTCGCCAACGGCTACGTCGAACCCGAAGAGGCTGAAAAGGCGAAGGCATCGTCGCTGGGCGTGACGCCGCGTCGCGGTGGCACCTACCTCTTTGCCGGCGAATACTTCACCGAAGAGGTGCGCCGCGCGATCATCTCGCGCTACGGCGAGGACGCGCTTTATGAGGGCGGGCTGTCGGTCCGCACGACGCTCGATCCGAAAATGCAGGTCGTGGCGCGCAAGGCGTTGCAGAACGGCCTGATCAAATACGATACGCTGCGCGGCTATCGTGGCCCCGTGACCTCCATCGATGTTTCGGGCGACTGGGGCGTGCCGCTCGGCGAGGTCGAGCGCCTTTCTGACGTGCCCGAGTGGCGGCTGGCCGTGGTGCTGGCCTCGTCCGACCAGGGCCTCGATGTCGGCCTCCAGCCCTCCCGCGAGGCATCGGGCGCGCTGAGCGATGAGCGCGAGACTGTTTCCGTCTCCAAGGAAAACATGAGCTGGGCGCTGCGCTACACCGCGGACGGCAAACGCCTGAAGGCCGACTCGCCGGCCGAGGTGCTCAAGCCCGGCGACGTCGTCTTCGTCGAAAAGATGGAAGCCGGCGGTGAGGACGCGGAATCCGGCTGGATTCTCCGTCAGATTCCGGAGGTGTCCGGCGGCATGGTGGCGATGGATCCCCATACCGGCCGCGTGCTGGCCATGGTCGGTGGCTTCTCCTACGCGCAGTCCGAATTCAACCGGGCAACACAGGCCTATCGCCAGCCCGGCTCGTCCTTCAAGCCGTTCGTCTATGCCGCCGCGCTCGACAATGGCTACACGCCGGCCTCGGTGGTTCTCGACGCGCCGATCTCGATCCGCATCGGCAATGAGGTCTGGGAGCCGAAAAACTATGGCGGTGGCTCTGCCGGTCCGTCGACGCTTCGCGCCGGCATCGAGCGTTCGCGTAACCTGATGACGGTGCGGCTTGCCAACGACATGGGCATGAACCTGGTCGCCGAATATGCCGAGCGCTTCGGCGTCTACGACAAGATGCTTCCGGTGCTGGCCATGTCGCTGGGCTCGGGCGAGACCACCGTGATGCGCATGGTCTCGGCCTATTCGATCATGGCCAATGGCGGCAAGCACATCGTTCCCTCGCTGATCGACCGCATCCAGGATCGCTACGGCAAGACTGTGTTCAAGCACGACCAGCGCGAGTGCGAGGGCTGCAACGCCACGGCATGGGATGGCCAGGCAGAGCCCGAGCTGGTCGACAATGCCGATCAGGTTCTCGACCCGATGACCGCCTACCAGATCACCTCCATGATGGAGGGCGTGGTGCAGCGCGGTACGGCAACGACCATCGCCGAGCTCGGCTACCCGATCGCCGGCAAGACCGGCACCACGAACGACGAAAAGGACGCCTGGTTCGTAGGCTATACGCCGGATCTCGTGGTCGGCGTCTATATGGGCTACGACCAGCCCCGCCACATGGGCAAGGGCTCGACAGGCGGCGGGCTTGCGGCTCCGATCTTCAAGGAATTCATGGCCGATGTGTTGAAGGACACGCGTCCGGTCGACTTCCGCGTGCCTGAGGGCATGAAGATGATCGCCGTCGATCGCAAGAGCGGCATGCGCGCTTCGGAAGGAGCGAGCGGCGCGATCATGGAAGCCTTCAAGCCGGGCACCGGCCCTGCCGACAGCTACTGGGTCATCGGCATGGACGATTTCCAGGCCGCCGAGCGCGCCCGTGAGCTTTCGCCACAGGCGAGCGAAGCGATCAGTTCCGGCGGCGGCGGCCTTTACTGAACCGTCCGGGCGGGCCCGGATGTCGGCCCGCTGGCGGCTGAAGACGACCCCGTGCGGGAAGACCGTGTCCGGTGTCTTGCCGCGATGCCCTGGGCTCTCCGGACCAGCTTGAACGACGTGCTCGCCGTGGCTGCCTCAGGGCAGCCGGGCGCTCTTTACAGCTGTGTGCGCGGTCCCTATGGTCCGCGCCGATTCAGATAGAAGAACAACAGGATCACACGCGGCAATGCGCGCAGAAACCGAATATCTTGTCGACGAAATCAAGCAGGCCATAACCCTGCTGAGGAGGCATCTTTGACTGGGATCAGGCCGTAAAACGACTTGATTACCTGAATATGCGCGCCGAGGACGCCGATCTCTGGAACGATCCTCAGGAAGCGCAGAAGTTGATGCGCGAGCGCCAGATGCTGGATGACGGCATCAAGGGCATCACAGGTCTCACCCAGTCGCTCAACGACAATGTCGAGCTGATCGCGCTCGGCGAGGAGGAGGGCGACCAGTCCGTGATCTCCGAAGCCGAGGCTGCCATCCGCGCCTTGCGCGGCGAGGTGCAGGCACGCCAGATCGAGACGCTTCTGTCGGGCGAAGCCGATTCCAACGACACCTATCTCGAGGTCCACGCCGGTGCCGGCGGAACCGAAAGCCAGGACTGGGCCAACATGCTCTTGCGCATGTACACCCGCTGGGCCGAGCGGCGTGGCTTCAAGGTCGAGGTGCTAGAGGTTCATGACGGCGAGGAAGCGGGCATCAAGTCTGCCACCGTGCTCATCAAGGGCCACAATGCCTATGGCTGGCTGAAGACGGAATCGGGCGTGCACCGGCTGGTGCGCATTTCGCCATACGATTCCAACGCGCGGCGGCACACCTCATTTGCAAGCTGCTGGGTCTATCCCGTCATCGACGACACGATCCAGATCGACGTGTCGGAGTCCGATGTGCGTATCGACACCTATCGCGCTTCGGGCGCGGGCGGCCAGCACGTCAACACGACGGATTCGGCGGTTCGCATCACGCACCTTGCGACCGGCATCGTCGTTGCCTGCCAGGCCGAGCGCTCCCAGCACAAGAACCGCGCCAAAGCTTGGGAGATGCTGCGTTCACGCCTTTACGAGGACGAGCTCAAGAAGCGCGAAGCCGTCGCCAACGCAACCGAGGCTTCGAAGACCGACATCGGCTGGGGCCACCAGATCCGCTCCTACGTTCTGCAGCCCTACCAGCTCGTGAAAGATCTGCGCACTGGTGTCGAAAGCACCAGCCCGCAGGACGTGCTGGACGGTGAGCTGGACGAATTCATGGAAGCGGCATTGTCACAGCGCATCGAGGGCGCAAGCGGCGAGCCGGTCGAGGATATCGACTGAGGCTCGGCCTGTGGGCTAAAGCAGGTTGCTGACCTTCTTGCCCGCCTTGAGAAACCGCAACGGGTCGATCGCGTCCCCGTTGCGGCGAACCTCGTAGTGAAGATGCGGACCGGTCGAACGACCGCTTGATCCGACCTCGCCGACGACGTCACCGGTTTCTACCGTCTGGCCCTTTTTGACACGGAGCTTGCTCATATGCGCATAGCGTGTGGTCAGCCCGTTGCCGTGGTCGATCTCGACCATCCTGCCATATCCACCGTTCCAGCCGGACTTGACCACCGTGCCGGCGCCCGCACTGCGGATGTCTGTGCCCGACGGCGCACGAAAATCGATGCCAGCATGCATCGCAGGGCGCCTGATGATCGGGTCTCGCCGCACGCCGAAGCTGCTCGAAACGGGCCGGCCCGGCACGGGATTGTGGATCGGCATCTCGCGCGCCAGCGCCTTGACGGCCTCCAGCTTGCTCAACGCCTCATCCATTTCCCGCACCCGCGCCTCGAACTGGATTCCAGCGGCGACCGGCAGCAGCGGACCGCCTACCGCTTCTCCGCTTGTGTCGATCTCGATGGGGAGACCGGCAGACTGCAGCGCCTCGGAAATCTCGTCGGCGGCGACGAACGCGCTTTCGGTGATCGTGTCGATCCCGTCGATCTGCTCCGACTCGATCGCACGCAGTGAGCGATTGATTGAAACGAAAAGGCGGTCGGCGCGGTCGGCCGCTGTCTCATAGCCCTGGCTTGCCGGCTTGGTTGACCAGAACGAGCTGGCCGCGCTGTCGGCAATCACCACCGGTGTCTTCTCGTTCAGAGCCCGTAATTCCGGCTTGGTGGAGGGCAGGGGCGCGGTCTCTGGCAGTTTATCGCCAGTGCCCTTCACACGCTCGAGGATCGGGCCGATGCGTCCATGGCGCTGGGTGAGCTGGGATTGGCGGGCGAGCAGTTCCGAGACTTTGCTCTCCACAAGCTGCTGGTCAAGGATCTGCCGGCTCGTGATGCGGTCGACCTGCGCGCGCAGGGCCGAGATGCGGTCCTCATAGGCCTGCTGCATGCGGGCCTGCCGCGCAGCCGTGGCGCCAAGTAGATCGTCGCGCAACACCAGATAGGATGTGGCAAGCAGATAGCCGACCGCCATGGCCGCCACGGTGGACCCGATAAAGGCGGCAAGCCACGGCCTCACGACGAAGTGTCGTATCTGGTCGCCTCGGGCGATGATGACGGTGTGCGGTTCTTTACGTCTGCCAAAGACCGAAGTCTGCCGATTCTCTTTCACGGAACACATACCCAACTGTAGGAGGATCGTGTGTCGCATTACACCTTGTTAGGGTTAACAAAGCTTTGCTGGCCGGCATCCCATAGCTGAAACGGAAACGCCCCGGCGGGGCCGGGGCGTTGAAATCGGGCTCTGTGATTCTTCTCTCGGCGCGAGGCGCCATCAAAAGAAGAAGAGCCAAAGCAGAATGATAATGGGGATGGGAATACCGATCATCCAAAGCAAAAGACCGCGCAGCATTTTTATCTCCATGATAGGGAATTACTCGCTTCCCCAAGAGAACGGTAAACGGCCGTTTTCGTTCCCTGGAGTTTAAGTGGCAAGCTCGCGTGCCGCTTCGAGCACTTCCGAGGCGTGGTCCCGCACCTTGACCTTGTTCCATATGCGGGCGATGCGCCCCTCGCGGTCGATCAGCAGCGTTGTGCGTTCCACGCCCATATATTTGCGGCCGTACATCGACTTCTCGACCCACACGCCATAGGCCTCCAGGGCGATGCGTTCCTCGTCCGCTGCAAGTGTCACTGTCAACGCGTGCTTTGCCTTGAACTTGTCGTGCTTCTTGGCGCTGTCGGGAGAAATGCCGATCAGGACGACGCCGAGCGCATCGAATTGCGGCATGAGCCCGCTGAAGTCGATGGCTTCCGTCGTGCAGGCCGTTGTGTCGTCCTTCGGGTAGAAGAACAGCACCACAATGTCGCCGCGATGGGCGGCTAGCGACACACGCGTTCCGCCATCGCCGGGAAGATCGAAGTTCGGTGCCGGGTCGCCGACCTTGATGTTTGTCATGCCCTCACTCTTGTTTGTGGTTACGCCGGTAGGCTGACGGGTATAGTGGTTTCGTCAGATTCGTCCAACGTGGGAAACAGGCTCGGCGGCGTGCATCACGAGGCACCTCCTCATGAAAAAATCCGGTTTCGCCGCGGCGACATAACGAGTCTCGACCAGTTCCCCTCTGCTCAACCGCTGCCAGCTGCGCCACCCTGGCTGCGTATGTGCCGTCGCGGCGCCAGGATCGCGCTTGCCGCCACGATGGCGATAGCCTTGATCGTGGCTGTCGGGGCCGTGGCACTGTTTTCGGGCCTCGGAGACGAAAGGCTGCGACTTCAGGCGCAGCAGGCCGTTTCCACCCTGGCGGGCGAGGACTTCAACGCCGAGATCGGTAGGGTCGGCATTTCGTTTGCCGGGTTGAAGCTGATAGGGCTGAGCGTGGAAAACGCGCGGCTCACGGCTTCGGCCGATGGCCGGGAAGTCATGCAGATCGGCTCGGCGCGCTTCGGCCTGCGCCTGCTGCCTTTGCTCAGAGGCCAAATCGAGCTTTCCAGCGCAAGGCTTGCCGACGCGCGCATAAACCCCGCCGCAATACGGGTGGAGGGCGGGGGCCAGCAATTACCGGTCTTCGACGACAAGGGCCTGCTCGACACGGACGCTGCCCTGGCCCAGCTTTTCGGCGGCGCCAGACGGCTTATCGGCCTGTTTGATCGGGAGGATATCGACGGCATAGAGCTCTCCGACATCCAGATAGCGCTTGGTGATGACGACAACGCCCTGCTGCTCGTCCGCAGTGCCAGCCTTGAAGGTGATGCGCACGGTGCTCTTGCTCTCGCCGGCGAGCTCGAATTCCGTGATCGCGTGTCCACGGTGGAAGGGCAGGCGGCGCTGGACGCGGATGGCCAGACGATAAAGACGCTTGCCGTCCAGCTCACATCCTCCTTGCCGGATGGCGGCGAAGCCACAGCCAAGCTGTCGGGCTCCGAGTCGGTGGCCGGCGAACGGCTGGACATCGACGGGCGCGTTGCCGCGCTTACCATACCTTTCGGGCAGGACGGTTCTTTCATCGCCGATGTGGATGTTGCCGCGAGCATGGCGCGGGGAACCGCCAAGGTTGAAATCGAAAGGCTGGACATTGCCAGCGGTCGTTCGTTCTGGCGATTCAACGGCGCGGTTGGCCCCAATCCGGCCTCCACGCATCCGACCTATCGCTTCGAACTTGTCAGCGACGGTTCCGCCGTCGCGCCGGAAGGCTCCCCGGAGCCGGCCCTGCCGGTCGTTGCCCGTCTTGCCGGTTTGTGGGACCCGGAAGCCCGCCGCCTCAGCGTTGACCAGATGGGTGTCAGGTCTTCCCAGGGGGAGGTGGAAGGCCGCGCTGCCGCGACATTCGAGCGGGGAAAGAGCCCCGGCCTTGAAATGGCGCTGGACGTTCGTGACATGCCCGTAGGCCAGGTCAAGCAGCTCTGGCCGTGGTTTGCCGCGGGCGGCGCGCGCAACTGGGTATTGTCCAACATCTACGGCGGCCACGTCGAGACAGGGCGACTGGACCTCACGACGCCACCCGGCCGTATCGGTAACGGGGTGCCCTTCGGGGCCAGGGAAGTCTCCGGCAATTTCTCGATCAGAGGCACGCGCTTCGACGTGGCCGGGCGGATTCCACCCGTGCGCGACGGCGTCGGCGCGGTATCGTTTCGCGGCTCAGATGTCGACATCTCGTTGGAAAGCGGCACCGTTTTCATGGCAGGTGGGCGCACGGTCAAGGCCAGCAACGGCGAACTGACCGTGCGCGAAGCACATATGCCGCCGGTCATCGGCAAGCTGCGCATCGACGTGGAAGGCGAGGCTGGCAGCGTCCTTCAGCTCGCCAGCTACGATCCCATCGACGTCCAGCGTTTCATTGACCTGAAACCGGCGGATCTTTCCGGGTCCGTCAAAGGCACGGTGATCGCGGACATTCCGCTGCAGCGTTCGATTCCGGTGGAAAGCCTCGAATGGCAGGTCGATCTCGATTACGAGAATCTGTCGCTTGCCGAACCGTTCGACGGACAGACGATCACGGAGGCCAACGGAAACATCACCGTCGATCCGAGCAAGGCGGTGATCGACGCACAGGCGCGCATGAACGGGTCGCCGGCGACGCTCAAGCTCGTCGAGCCGCTGGGCGCGAACAGCCCCATCGGGCGCGCGCGCAACATCTCACTCAAGATGGACGATGCCGCCCGCGAGGCCATCGCGCCCGGCCTCGACGTCTTGCTGTCGGGCGTCACCGAGGTCGAACTCGACGACGGATCGTCCGAAAGCCGTGGCATAAAGGCGAGCCTGCGGGACGCTACACTGACGATACCGTGGGCCGGGTGGAGTAAGGGCAAGGGCGTGCCCGCCACTGTTGTCTTCTCGCTGGCTACGGACGGCAACCGCGTCGACCTGCGCGACTTTACTCTCAGCGGCGATACCTTCGCCGCCAGCGGCGCGCTGTCCTTCACCGGCGGAGAAGTCGCGAGCGTGCGCTTGCCCAAGGCCCGGCTCAATCGCGGCGACGACTTCTCCTTCGACATGAAGGCGCAGGGTAAGGGCTACGCGATCACCGTGCGCGGCAAGAGCATCGACGCCCGCTCGGTCGTGAAGCTTTACGCCAAGGATTCCACTGGTGGCACGTCGCAGGGCGGCGCCGCGCCGGTCACGCTCGACCTTGAGGTGGACCGCGTCGTCGGCTTCCACGGCGAGGCGCTCAGCAATGTGAAGCTGAAGTACAGCGGCACCGGCGCGCGCACCGACAAGCTCGAATTCTCCGGAACAACCGCCAGCGGCAGGCAGGTTACGTTCCGCGACGGGCGCCAGGGCGACGCCCGCAACGTCGTCATGAATTCGGCCGACGCCGGCGCGCTGCTGCGTTTCCTTGACATATACGAACACATGGAAGGCGGAACGATCGCCATGTCGCTTGCAGGCGCCGGCAACGGACCGCTGCGCGGGCAGGTCGATGCGCGCGACTTCTGGATCGTCGACGAGCCGCGCCTGCGCTCTCTCGTCTCGACCGCGCCGGCCAATGACGGGCGCTCGCTCAATCAGGCTGTGCGTGGCGAGATCGACACGTCGCGCGTGCAGTTCGAGCGCGGCTTCTCGATGATCGAAAAGGGACAGGGGTTCCTGAACCTGCAGCAGGGCGTGGTGCGCGGACCGCAGATCGGCTCGACCTTCCAGGGCAGTTTCTACGATACAGCGGGCAACATGGACATGACGGGAACCTTCATGCCCGCCTATGGCCTCAACCGCATTTTCGGTGAAATTCCGCTGATCGGCCAGATCCTTGGCAACGGCCGCGACCGTGGCCTGATCGGCATCACCTTCAGGCTCGCCGGAAAAGCCGGCGAGCCGCAGCTTCAGGTCAACCCGCTATCCGTCATCGCGCCCGGCATCTTCCGCTCGGTGTTCGAATACCGGTGAGCGTCGGGCCGGGATCTAGGCCGGCCTGACGAGGATATGCTTCTTGCGGCCCAGCGAGAGCTTGATGACACCTTCGGACGTAAGGTCCCCAGCGCCAAGCACACGCTTTTCGTCGGTAACCTGCTCGTCATTGACGCGCACCGCGCCGCCCTGCACATGCCGGCGCGCCTCGCCGTTGGAACCGGCAAGGCCCGCCTTCACGAAAAGCGCGAGCACGCCGACGCCGCCTTCCAGCTCGCCGCGGTTGATCTCCACGGTCGGCAGGCTCTCGGCCAGCGCTCCTTCCTCGAAGGTCTTGCGGGCCGTCTCCGATGCCTGCTCGGCGGCCTCGCGCCCATGCAGCATGGCGGTGACCTCGGTCGCCAGCACCTTCTTGGCGTCGTTGATTTCAGAGCCGCCGAGCGCCGCAAGCCGCGCGATCTCGTCGAGGGGCAGGGTGGTATAGAGCTTGAGGAAACGCTCAACGTCCGCGTCCTCGGTATTGCGCCAGTACTGCCAGAATTCGTAGGCCGGCAGCATGTCCGGGTTCAGCCAGACGGCGCCGGAGAGCGACTTGCCCATCTTGGCGCCGGAGGACGTGGTCAGCAGCGGTGACGTCAGCGCGTAGAGCTGCGGCGTTCCCATGCGGTGGCCGAGGTCGATGCCATTAACGATGTTGCCCCACTGGTCCGAACCGCCCATCTGCAGCCGCGTGCCGTAGCGCTTGCTCAGCTCCACGAAATCGTAGGCTTGCAGGATCATGTAGTTGAACTCGAGGAACGACAGCGACTGCTGCCGATCGAGCCGCAGCTTGACGGAATCGAAGGACAGCATGCGGTTGACCGAGAAATGCCGGCCGACATCGCGCAGGAATTCGAGGTAGTTGATACCGCGCAACCAGTCGCCATTATCGACCATGACCGCGTCTTTCGGCCCCTCGCCGAAGGAGAGGTAGCTCGCAAACACCCGCTTTATGGAGGCGATGTTGTCGGCGATCGTGTCCAGCGTCATCAGTTGGCGCGCTTCGTCCTTGAAGGACGGATCGCCGACCATGCCGGTGCCGCCGCCCATCAGCGCGATCGGCCGATGGCCCGTCTGCTGGAGCCAGTGCAGCATCATGATCTGGATCAGACCGCCGGCATGCAGGCTCGGCGCGGTCGGATCGAAGCCGATATAGGCCGTCACGGTTTCCTGGGCGAAAAGGTCGTCGAGGCCGGTTTCATCCGAGATCTGGTGGATGAAGCCGCGTTCTGACAGCGTGCGCAGGAAGTCGGACTTGAAGGCGGACATGATCGTGCTTTCCATGGAACATATTTGGCCCGCGCTGCGAATGGCGCGGGAACCCGCGCGGCTTTAGCATCAAGCATGCGAGAATCACAAGAACGGCGGCGGAAATGACGCTGACATGCGCGATCGGCCTGATGAGCGGCACCTCGATGGACGGCATCGACCTTGCCGTTGTCACCACGGACGGGCGCGGCGACGTGCGGCGCGGCCCGGCCGGGTTCGTAGCCTACGAAGCGGCCTTCCGCCGTCGTATCGAAACCGCGCTCGGTGAGGCCAAGGGCATTTCCGCACGCGAGGAGCGGCCGGGAGGCCTTGCGGCGCTGGAGCGTGAGATCACGCTGCGCCATGCGGATGCGGTGAAGCGGTTCCTGGCAGAGCATGGCGACATAACCCCGCAACTGATCGGCTTTCACGGGCAGACGGTACTGCACAGGCCGGAGCAGGCCCTGACGGTGCAGCTCGGCGACGGCGTGTTGCTTGCGCGCGAAACGGGTTTGCCCGTGGTCCACGACATGCGCGCCAACGACATGGTGCATGGCGGGCAGGGCGCGCCGCTCGTGCCGGCCTATCATGCCGCGCTGGCCGCTTCGCTGCCGCAGGATCTGCAGCGGTTTCCGATGGCGTTCGTCAACATCGGCGGCATTTCCAATGTGACGTTCGTGACCGCCGCCGGCAATCCCGTCGCCTTCGACAGCGGGCCGGGCAATGCCTTGATCGACCAATGGGTCTCAGGCGAGGGCGGCGTGCCATTCGACGCCGATGGCATGATCGCCAGCGAAGGCGGCGTGATACGAGCCGTCGTCGACCGATACATGCAAAGCCCGTTCTTCGAGCGCGCAGCACCCAAATCGCTCGACCGCAACGATTTCACGCTCGACCTGGCGGCCGGACTGGAACTGGCCGACGGCGCCCGCACGCTGGCAGCCGTCTCCGCCGAGGCGATCCTGGCGGCCGCCGCGCACATGCCGGCCCAGCCCAAGCTCTGGGTCATCTGCGGCGGCGGGAGGCGCAACCCCCACATCGTTGCCGACCTGCGCGCCGGCGTGCCGCCCGGTGTCGAGGTCGTTCTGGCCGAGGATACCGGTCTCGACGGTGACGCCATGGAGGCGGAAGCATGGGCATATCTCGCCGTCCGCGCAATGAACGCCCTGCCTCTGACCTTCCCGACCACCACAGGCTGCCGAGAGCCGGTGACCGGCGGCGTTCTCAGCCTTCCCTGACTTGCGATCTAGATAAGCTGCATGCCTTTCAGGCTCGCATGACCGTTGCGGCCGACGATGATGTGGTCGTGAACGATCACGCCGAGCGGCTTTCCGGTCTCGATGATCGTCTTGGTCATCTCGATGTCGGCGCGCGAGGGCGTGGGATCGCCGGACGGATGGTTGTGAACAAGGATGATCGCCGTGGCCGAAAGCTCGAGAGCCCGGCGCATGACCTCGCGCGGATAGACCGGCGTGTGGTCCACCGTGCCCGACTGCTGCACCTCATCGGCGATCAGCACGTTCTTCTTGTCGAGGAACAGGATGCGGAACTGCTCGCGCGGCTCGAACGCCATCGCCGCGCGGCAATAGTCGATCACCTGCGCCCATGAGCCGAGCACGGGCCGGCGCCCGATCGCGCCTCTGGCCATACGGCTGGATGCGGCGGCAATCGTCTTGATGTCGAGCGCGACAGCATCGCCCACACCCTCCACCTCGCGCAGCAAATGTTCAGGCGCGCCAAGCACTTCGGCGAACGAGCCGAATCGATTGATGAGCGTCTTGGCTAGCCCCTTGGTGTCCGCGCGCGGGATCGACCGGAAGAGCAGCAGTTCCAGCAACTCGTAGTCGGACAGCGCGCCGGCACCCGCTTCCCGGAAGCGGGTTCTCAGCCTTTCGCGATGTCCGAGATAGTGCGGTTTCTCCGCCGCGGCTTTCGCCGCGCGTGGCGCAGGCAACGCTCGTTCCGCGAAGAAGCCGCGTTCGTCGCCATCGTCACCCTGCATGTTCAACTTTCCCCACCCTAGCTCAGGGCACAGGATAGGCGAACCGTGTCAGGCGGCAAGCCCCGGCCTGTCCAGACCGGCGGGAGAAAGCGTGAAAACCTCGCAGCCGTCGGCCGTCACGCCGACGGTGTGCTCATACTGCGCCGACAGCGACCGGTCGCGCGTCACCGCGGTCCACCCGTCGGAGAGCACTTTCACATGGAGCCGCCCGAGATTGATCATCGGCTCGATGGTGAAGATCATGCCTTCGCGCATCTCGACGCCCTCGTTCGGGCTGCCGTAGTGCAGGATATTCGGCGCATCGTGAAAGAGCCTCCCGACGCCGTGTCCGCAGAAGTCGCGCACGACGGAGCAGCGCTCGCTTTCGGCATATGTCTGGATAGCGGCACCGATCGCACCCGTGCGCACGCCGGGTTTCACCGCCGCGATGCCACGCGTCAGGCATTCATGCGTGACTTCCAGCAGCCTCTCGGCGGCGCGCTTGATCTGTCCGACCGGATACATGCGGCTGGAATCGCCATGCCATCCGTCGAGGATATAGGTCACGTCGATGTTGACGATGTCGCCCTCGCGCAGTGGCTTGTCGTCCGGAATGCCGTGACAGACCACATGGTTGATCGAGGTGCAGGTGGATTTTGTGTAGCCGCGATAGTTCAGCGTCGCCGGCAGAGCACCGTGGTCCATGCCGAACTCGAAGACGAAGCGGTCGATCGCGTTCGTCGTGACGCCCGGCGCGACCATGCCCGCCAACTCGTCGAGGCAGTGTGCCGTCAGGTTGCAGGCCTTGCGCATGCCCTCGAAGGCATCGGGTCCGTAGAGCCTGATCTGCCCCGTATTGCGCTGTGGCGCGGCGTCCGCGTCGAGATAGGTGACCATCGTCTTCCGTCCATTGGATGCGAACCCACCATGTCGCACCGAAGCGCCGCCGCTTCAAGAGGAAGGGCGCGACTTCCACGAATCGGCCAGTGCCCGAACTTGCTCCTCGACGGCTGTCATCGCGTCGGCAAGGCCGGCCCGGTCTCGCAGGAGAAGGCGGGAGAGTGCGGTCTCTGCGGCGATGCTCGTCGTCACCGCCTGTTCGTGTTCGGCCGCACTCTTGCAGGCATCCGGGTTCTCCATGCGAAACCGGGCTTGCGCCGCCTGCTCGATCAGGCGTGTCAACCGCTCCTGCAGGGCCGGCAGGAAATGCAGCCGCATGCCGGGCAGGGGCAAACCTTCGATCCGAGTCGACCATGTCTCGTCGGCCTCGACCGGGAAGGCTCGCGTCACCGTGCCGGTGGTCACCACATCGCCGGGTTCGATGCCACGTCGCAGCGGACGTTCTTCGAGCCCGGCGACGAAATGGCGAAACGCGGCAAGCGGCCCGTCGAGCACATTGCGCGCGGAACCGCGATCGACCTCGACATCGTTCCTGAAAAGGACGATTTCGAAAGATGCCAGTCGCTCGATCCAGTCAGTCGCCGCGTCATGGTCGATGGCCATCATCGGGCCATGCAGCAATGCGCCGTGCATGGCGGCTGCCGCGACGGTGTCGGCTGCGGTAAATCGCCAGCCGGGATAGATCGACTGTACGACCTCGAAACCGTGTGCGACAGCGTCGATACAGGAAAGCAGTGCCCGGTCGTCCATATCCGCGCGCGGCGGCCGCGCGACGCGGAAGACAATCTCGGGCTCTATGCGGGGTTCCACAAACGCTGAAATGTCGAGTTCCGCCTGACCTTCCCCCGGGTCGAACCCGTATGTAGAGGTGTCGTAGGTCGGCCCCCAGATGGGCGCGCGCACGCGGTACTCGTCCCAGATCGTGCGGTTGGTGAAGCCGATCTTCCAGCCGACCGGATGCTCGCCCCTCGCGATACGCGCCCCGATGACGGCGTCGGCGGCTGCATAGGCCGCATCGAGGTCGAACGACGGATCGCCGTCGCTGAACGGTTCGATCTGCCGGCGATCATCCAGCGCGGCAAGGATGGTCGTTGCAATGTCTTTCATGGCGCCCCCTTACCTTGGGTTAGGCCATGATCGAAAAGGAATGTCCAGCGCTTCGCCTGCCGCGAGAAAGACAAAGGGGGGCGCAATGCGCCGCCCTGTCGTCATCTAGGGAAACCGGGTTCACCCCTCGGCCGGCCATCCGGCCACGGCCTTGACCTCCAGAAAGTCTTCCAGCCCGTATTTGCCGCCTTCGCGGCCAAGGCCCGACTGCTTGTAACCGCCGAACGGGCTTCCCGCGCCGCGACCGGCACCGTTCATCTGCACCATGCCGCTGCGAAGCTGCCGGGCGACGCGGCGGGCCCGCTCGGGATCGCTCGTCTGGACGTAGCTCGACAGGCCGTAGGGCGTGTCGTTGGCGATCTCGATCGCCTCTTCCTCCGTCTCGAACGGGATCATGGCGAGCACCGGACCGAACACCTCCTCGCGCGCGATCGTCATGTCGTTGGAGACATCGGCAAACACGGTCGGGCGCACATAGTAGCCGCGATTGAAGCCTTCGGGCCGGCCCGGGCCGCCGGCCACGACCCGCGCGCCTTCCTTGATCGCGATCTCGATCAGGCCCTGCACCTTGTTGAACTGGGCCTCCGAGACGAGCGGGCCGATATGGTCGCCCTGTTCGGCCGGATTGCCGACCTTGACGGTCGCGGTGTGCCGGCCTGCGATCTCGACCGCCTGCTCATAGACCGGACGTTCGACCAGCATGCGCGTCGGCGCGTTGCACGACTGGCCGGTGTTCTCGAAGCAGTGGTTGAGGCCCCGCACCACGGCCGCCTCAAGGTCGCTGTCGGCGAAGACGAGGTTGGGCGACTTGCCGCCGAGTTCGAGCGTCACGCGCTTGACCGTGTCGGCCGACGACTTGGAGACTGCGATACCGGCCCGCGTCGAACCGGTGAACGACATCATGTCGATGTCGGGATGACGCGACATTGCTTCGCCCACAGACGGCCCGTCACCGTTGACCATGTTGAACACGCCGGCCGGTAGGCCAGCCGCGTCGATGATCTCGGCAAAAACGATCGACGAAAGCGGCGCGATCTCGGATGGCTTCAGCACCACCGTGCAGCCCGCCGCGATCGCCGGCACGACCTTCAGCGTCACCTGGTTCATCGGCCAGTTCCATGGCGTGATAAGCCCGCAGACTCCGATCGGCTCGTGAACGATGCGGTCGTTCGGGTTGCGTTCGTCGAGCGGGTGCTCGAAGACGAAGTTCTTCAGCGTGCGGATGAATGTCTTGATGTGATAGGCGCCCACCGACGCCTGCGATTCCGTGGCCAGCTTGATCGGCGCGCCCATCTCGTCCGAGATCGCCTTGGCCATGTCGTCCATGCGCGCGTTGTAGGCCTCAAGCAGCCTCTCCAGCGCTTCCACGCGTTCCTCGCGGCTGGTGCGCGACCATGCGGGGAAGGCGCGCCGTGCCGCCGCGACGGCCTTGTCGACATCCGCCTGCGCACCCAGCGAGATGACCGCGAAAGGCTGTTCGTCGGCGGGGTTGATCACCTCCAGCTCGCGCGCGGCGGCCGGCGCCGTCCATTTGCCGTCGATGTAGAAATCGGTCTTGCGCAGCATCTCTGTCTCCTGGTCGATGGGCTCGTGCCTGCTTAATACCGCGAGCCGCCCGGCTCCAATACCACGGAGGCGACGTCGTTGGGGCAGGGCGGTCACGTGGGCCGGCTGGGGATATCCGCACATTCATGTGACATCGCTAAAATGCAATCGAATCCTTTGGCGGTTCCGAAAGGCGGGAGTGGGCAGATCGTGGGAGAGGGGCGAAAGGAGGTATCCGTGAGGCCCAGTTATTCCGCCGCCCGCCACAATCTCGAAGAAGCCTATCGGCTGCTGCCGGGAGACGACGAGCTGAGCGTCAAGTCGCGCCAGGCGCTGTCGATCCTGATCGACGCGATGCTGGCGCAGGAATTTGCCGTCGATGGCGAATCCGCAAAGGTGATCGAGTTCCCGCGCCGGATGCGCTCTGGCACGGGATAGGTTGCGTTTCTCGGACCTGCTTCGGATCAGAACGTCCCACGTCGACTGAACGACGTGAGGCGTCTGGCAGCTCGGCTGCCTTTCGTGAGGAGCAGGCGGCAAGCGGCCAGCGTTCATCCCACGGTGGAAAGGCAGGTCAGCAAGGCACCCTTCTTGTTGGAGAAGCCGATGGTGGCTTCCTGTCCCCCGCCGAGAAAATGTCCCGTCGCGGCGAAGGCATCCTTCAGTGGGCCGCCTTCAGGCAGCAATTGTGTGCCGTCGATGCTGTAGGCGCCCGCGCCGTTCTGCGGCAGGCTCGGGTCGGCTGCCCAGTCCGCCGTGCTCGTGCCGATGATCTGGTAGGTGCCTTGTCCGTCCAGCAGCAACGTGCCGAACGGCGCCATGCTGGTGTCATGGCAGCGGAAGATGCCTACGGGGGCATCCTGCGCCAGTGACGGGTTGGTTGAGAAAGCAACAAGGGCGAGGGTGGCGGCAAGGCGCATGTCTGCATCCATCTGAGCGTTGAGAAGGCGCGCAGATTAGTCAGCCTCGGCACCTCCGGCGACGCCGCAAGATGATGAGGAAGCGCATTTCGCTATGGGCGCGGGCCATCGCGGCTTGCGGGCAAAGGAACTCGGCCTCGACGCATGATGGCCCCGGATAGCCCATTGGAAGTCAAACACGGTGGCCGTTAGCCTCGCAGTTCGCCGCTGGCGCTGTTGACTGGTATCGGTAGGCCGGATGCGCCGGCGTCGCGCAAGCGGGTCGCCAGGAAAACGACGTGCGGAGGCGCGGCGCTGTCTGCGTTGCTGAGGGGCGTGGACTCCTGAGGCAGTTTCTAGACCCCAGGGTGAGGCTCGGCCATGGGAGGCTGCCAGTGGCAAGCCGAGCCTCCAACCCCGCTGACCCCCTCGTCAGCAATCAAAGGCTGACACTCTCGGTTGAGTCGCGCAATCAGGTTTCGCGTCAATCAACAGCTTCCGGTGTGGAGCGGCCGGCGGGAAACCACGATGGCTTCGCGCTCAGATCCGTACCGTCACGACGGCATATTTGACGCATTAGGGAGTAAGTAGCACCAAGTGCTTGATTTTTCTGGCACGCCCAACGGGACTCGAACCCGTGTTTCCGCCGTGAAAGGGCGGCGTCCTAGACCGCTAGACGATGGGCGCTTGCCAGAACGAGGTGGCTTATAGTGAGCATCGCAGCAACGGGCAACCCATCTTTGCACGGCAAACAGGAAAATTTCGCGTTTTGCCTGCGGCTATTTGCGCCGGCGGCAACGCCAGTTCCAGTCGCGCTCGGGGCCGACGTCGATATGAACGGAATTCGTGTGGCAATAGGTGCCGACGCCGCCGCGGCCAGGCATGCTGCGGAGGAACTTCGCGAGTTCCCATTTGCCAACGCCTGCCACCTGCACGTCAGCCGCCGCGCAATACATGTGCAGCGAGTTGCGGGCGCCGCGGGCGCGACGGTTGCGCTCGGGATTGCGGTAGCCTGACGTGACGACGACCTTGCTGCCATAGTGCCGTTCGACGGTCTTGAGCACACGTACGAGAGAAGGCTTCAGGCAGGCGACGTCCACGCTTTCTGTCTGCTTGGTCAAGCCGTTGGGCGCGAGCCGCGCGAGACCGGCCGCCGAAGCGACCTGGTATGGTTCTTCACCCTCGTGCAGATCGATATCGCTGGTGTCGTCGATGCCGGACCGGCGGGAGATCTCGAACAGCGAATCGGGACGTACGCCCGGCAGCGCTTCGCCATTCTGCGGAATGATGGGCGTCGACGCCGAAGCGTTGGCCGACGCAAGCTGAACAATTGGTTTGGAAGCTGCCGGCTCGATCTTGGGGGAGGCGGTGGCGATCAGCGGCTTGGGCGCCGGCGGCGCGGATGCGGCGCGTGCATTGGACGCGCCGAAGAAAGCTGCAAGGAAACCGCGTTTTTTAGGTTCTGCCGCCGCAACCTGCGGAGGCGGGGCGTTTTCAAGGAACTGTGTCGCCTGCTGTTTCGGCGGCTCCTCGGCTGCGGCTGGTTGCGTGGCCTCGGTTGCCGGTTCGGCCGCTGCCACAAAGTCCGTATCGGTCTGCTGTGCATCGGCGGTTGCGACCTGCGGCGCGCCTGCCGGACCTTCAGGCGCCTGCTGTTCGGCAGTTGCTGCGGCAACCTCGGTTTCGGAGCCGGGGCGAATCGTAGGAGCTGCACCCACGGCATCCGGCAGCGAAGGGTCGTTCTCGTCCATGACGAAAGCTTCCGTCGCGCTGGCTGTCTGGTCGCTGGTGAATGTCGCGGCGGAGAAATCGTCAGAAGACTGTGCCGTGAGCGCGGACTGATCGGATGGATTGAAGCCGAAGAAGGTTTCTTCGTTGCCGGATGTGGCAGAGCAGGAAGCGAGGAGCGTGGATGCAAGCGCTGCGATGATAGCGCGCCGTCCTCCGCGTGCGAAGCGCGTTCCCTCGACCTTCAATGCAAACCCCTTCCTAGAACCGGGACAAAACTGGAATGCGGACTTCACAAAAACCTACGAAATCAGCACTGTCCCCCAAGCCCGGGAACGAGACGTACCGAATCCCGAACCAAACCGCAACCATCCGGCTAGGGATGAATTGAGGCAAGATCATGATTCTGCCGCCAAATTGCCGCGTTTTCCCACGCTTTGAGCGGGTCCGATCAGCGAAGGCGCTTGGGGCGGGGATCCGCGAGTTCGCCGGCAAGGCGCCGGTCGAGATAATCCGCGCACTCGTCAAGCAGCAGCTCGGCATCGTTCGAGAAGAAGTGGTTCGCGCCGGGTAGCGTCTTCTGCGTGATCGTGATGCCCTTCTGGGTATGGAGTTTGTCCACCAGGCCCTGCACGTCCTTCGGCGGCGCGACCTTGTCGGCGTCGCCGTGGATGATCAGGCCGGAAGACGGGCAGGGTGCCAGGAACGAGAAGTCGTAGATGTTGGGCTGCGGTGCGATCGAGATGAAACCCTCGATCTCCGGGCGGCGCATCAAAAGCTGCATGCCGATCCATGCGCCGAACGAATAACCCGCCACCCAGCACGTCTTGGAATCGGGATGCAGCGATTGCACCCAGTCGAGCGCCGAGGCGGCGTCGGAAAGTTCACCAGTGCCGTGGTCGAATTCGCCCTGGCTGCGGCCGATGCCGCGGAAGTTGAAGCGCAGCGTCGTGAAATCCCGCTTCTGGAACATGTAGAACAGGTCGTAGACGATCTTGTTGTTCATCGTGCCGCCGAACTGGGGATGCGGATGAAGAATGATCGCGATCGGGGCGTTCTTTTCCTTCGAGGGCTGGTAGCGGCCCTCGAGACGACCTGCGGGACCTGCAAAAATGACTTCGGGCATACTTACTCCACTTCACGCCGCATGCTGCGGCCTCGTCTCGCGCGTCAGAATCGGGGCAATCCCGCCCCTCGGTCTTGACGGGACAGGGCCGTCACCCTAGAAGCTAGTTTAGAACAATTCAAAACTGGCGGCGAAAGATGCCTGCCGGTTCGCAACGCGGGTAAATAGGACGGCTGACCTTGCAATTTCAAGGAAAAACGCCGACCTGACGCAGCGATGCCGAGCCAAGGAGATTGAAACCCGTCATGGCGGCGAGCCGCGCCTATCTCGACCACAATGCCAGCGCACCGCTGTTGCCGGCTGCGCGCGCTGCCATGCTGGCCGCGCTGGAGGTCGACGCGAATCCGTCATCGGTTCATGCCGACGGCCGTTCGGCACGCCGCATTGTGGACGGGGCGCGACGCGATGTGGCGGCGCTTGCGGGCGGCAAGCCGGAGCATGTGGTTTTCACCTCTGGCGCGACGGAAGCGGCATCGATGCTCCTGTCGCCGGACTGGCGCATGGGCAAGGCGCCTGTGCGCATGGCGCGCCTCATCGTCTCGGCAGCCGACCATCCCTGCATTCTGAATGGCGGCCGCTTTGCGCCGGATGCGGTCACACGCGTCGGCGTGGATGCTGACGGCATTGTCGATATGGCATCGCTTGAGCGCGAACTGGCCGGCCACGACCGCGCGCAAGGACTTGTGCTTGTGGCGATCCATGCCGCCAACAACGAGACGGGCGTCATCCAGCCGGTGCGCGACATCGCCGCGCTGGTCAAGGCCCATGGCGGCGTGCTCGTGGTCGACGCGGTGCAGGCCGCAGGTCGCATTCCGCTCGGTATTGCAGATGGTTACGGCGATTTCCTGATTCTGTCCTCGCACAAGATCGGCGGGCCCAAGGGCGTGGGCGCGGTGGTCGGGGTCTCCGACCTGATGATGCCGGTGCCTCTGGTCTCTGGCGGAGGCCAGGAGAAGGGCTTTCGCGCAGGCACTGAGAACGTGCCGGGAATTGCCGGCTTCGGCGCAGCCGCGCGCGAAGCTTTGACCGGTCTTGCCGGCATCGATGGTATTCGCGCCATGCGCGATGCGTTCGAGCAGGTTGTGGTCGAACTCGCCCCCGCGGCAACGATCTTCGGAAACCGCGCCGAGCGGCTTTGCAATACGCTGTTCTTTGCGGTACCGGGCCTCAAGGCTGAAACCGCCCAGATCGCATTCGACCTTGCTGGCGTTTCGCTGTCGGCGGGATCGGCCTGCTCCTCCGGCAAGGTGGGGCCAAGCCATGTGCTGAAGGCGATGGGGCATGGCGAGGCGGCGGGCGCGCTGAGGGTCTCGATCGGACCCGAGACGGGCGAGGCTGAATTGAAAGCGTTCGAGCAGGCGTTGCGCGCGCATCTGGCGCGGCGCGACGGGCGAGAGCGGGCCGCCTGAGGCGGCGGAACGAAAATCCGGGCTTTTTTGCCCGGCAAAACATGTGTGCGTTGCAAATGCAGCCCGTTGGCGGGGTGCATTTTTGCCAATGGCACACTACATGAACCGCATACCGCGATATATGCGCGGATATATATGCGAATCGACAACTGCCGGGCCTTGAACCCGGCAAGGATGGAGAGCGCCGATGCCTGCTGTGCAGGAAACGATCGAGCAGGTCCGCAAGATCGATGTGGACCAGTACAAATACGGATTCCAGACCGAGATCGAGACCGACAAGGCCCCCAAGGGCCTGAACGAGGACATCATCCGTTTCATCTCGGCCAAGAAGGACGAGCCGGAGTGGATGCTCGAATGGCGTCTGGGCGCGTTCCGCCGCTGGCTGACGCTCGAGGAGCCGACCTGGGCGCGCGTCTCCTATCCGAAGATCGACTTCCAGGACATCCACTACTACGCCGCGCCGAAGAACCAGTCCGGTCCTAAGTCGCTCGACGAAGTCGATCCGGAGCTGCTGCGCGTCTATGAAAAGCTCGGCATCCCGCTGCGCGAGCAGGAAATCCTCGCCGGCGTCGAGAAGGATGCCGATGACGAAGGCGCAAACGACAACGTCTACAAGTCCGGCCGTGTGGCCGTCGACGCCGTGTTCGATTCGGTGTCCGTCGTCACCACCTTCAAGGAGGAGCTCGCCAAGGCAGGCGTGATCTTCTGCTCGATTTCGGAAGCCATCCGCGAGCATCCCGAGCTGGTGCAGAAATATCTCGGCTCCGTCGTGCCGACGACCGACAACTATTATGCGACGCTCAATTCGGCGGTCTTCACCGACGGTTCCTTCGTCTTCGTGCCGAAGGGCGTGCGGTGCCCGATGGAGCTGTCGACTTATTTCCGCATCAACGAGAAGAACACCGGCCAGTTCGAGCGCACGCTGATCATCGCCGAGGAGGGGGCCTACGTCTCCTACCTGGAGGGCTGCACGGCTCCGCAGCGCGACGAGAACCAGCTTCACGCTGCCGTGGTCGAGCTGATCGCGCTCGACGATGCCGAGATCAAATATTCGACCGTGCAGAACTGGTATCCCGGCGACGCGCAGGGCAAGGGCGGCATCTACAACTTCGTCACCAAGCGCGGCGATTGCCGCGGCAAGAACTCGAAGATTTCGTGGACGCAGGTCGAGACCGGCTCGGCGATCACGTGGAAGTATCCTTCCTGCATCCTGCGCGGCGACAATTCGCGCGGCGAGTTCTATTCGATCGCCGTCTCCAACGGCCACCAGCAGATCGACAGTGGCACCAAGATGATCCATCTCGGCAAGAACACGTCGAGCCGCATCATCTCCAAGGGCATTTCGGCCGGCAAGTCGAACAACACCTATCGCGGCCAGGTCTCCGCCCACCGCCGCGCCGAGAACGCGCGCAACTTCACCCAGTGCGATTCTCTGCTGATCGGCAACGAGTGCGGCGCCCATACCGTGCCCTATATCGAGGCGAAGAACTCGACCGCCAAGTTCGAGCACGAGGCGACGACGTCGAAGATTTCGGAAGACCAGCTCTTCTACGTGATGCAGCGCGGCATTCCCGAGGAGGAGGCGATCGCGCTGATCGTCAACGGCTTCGTCAAGGAAGTCATCCAGGAACTGCCGATGGAATTCGCCGTCGAGGCGCAGAAGCTGATCGGCATCAGCCTGGAAGGAAGTGTCGGCTGATGAGTGTCGTTCGGGTCGTCAGCGCAGATCCAGAAGCAGCTACGAATCCGGAGTTTATTCGGAGAGTGATCGACGCTGCTGAAAAGTTCGCGACCGTGCGCGCTATGCCGGACAAATATGTGAGGAAATTCAAGGTTCCTTTCTTCGGAAAGATACCGAAGAGACTTGATTATTCTCTCGCCTCCTTGTCCGAAGTCGACATGATATTCTCGCTCATGGGACCAGAGGAGCTCGTCCTTTTCAAGACGTCTCCCATTCTGACCCGGGGGCTGGAAACGCCCATGACTGCCGCCGTTGCCTACCTGGGCGAAGTCATCAAGCGAAACTCGGCTCGCGGCTTCGAGTGGGCTGACCTGGGGGTCTGGTCGAAAGAGTTCGTGGGCAGGACCTGTGGCGAGTCCGACGTTCCGCCCACTTTGAACCTCGTGTCCGCAGACAGAACCCGCGTAGTCGCATTGATAGACTGCATCGATGCGAAGATCAGGGCCGGCTGGACGCCGATTGTAGCAGAAATCGCCAAGGAAGAAGATTTCGACAGTTTCCTGGAGCGCTTCGCGAGCCGTCACGTGTTCGCCGACAGCCGCTCAGCTGTGTAAATGAACTGGATAGAAGACTATGCTTGAGATCAAGAACCTTCACGCCCGCATCGCCGAAGACGGCACCGAGATCATCCGTGGGCTCAACCTGACCGTCAACAAGGGCGAGGTTGCCGCCATCATGGGGCCGAACGGCTCCGGCAAGTCTACGCTCTCCTACATCCTCGCCGGCCGCGACGATTACGAGGTGACGGAAGGCGACATCCTCTACAACGGCGAATCCATCCTCGAGATGGACCCGGCCGAGCGCGCCGCCGCCGGCATCTTCCTGGCGTTCCAGTATCCGATGGAGATACCGGGCGTTGCCACGATGGAGTTTCTCAAGGTCGCCATGAATTCGCAGCGCAAGGCGCGCGGCGAGGAAGAGCTGAAGATCCCCGACCTGCTGAAGCGGGTCAAGGAAGCGGCTGGCTCGCTCAACATCGACATGAACATGCTCAAGCGTCCCCTTAATGTGGGCTTCTCCGGCGGCGAGAAGAAGCGCGCCGAAATCCTGCAGATGAAGCTGCTGGAGCCGAAGCTCTGCGTACTCGACGAGACCGATTCCGGCCTCGACATCGATGCGCTCAAAATCGTTTCGGATGGCGTGAACGCCCTGCGTTCGCCGGACCGAGCGATCGTGGTGATCACCCACTACCAGCGCCTGCTCGAGCACATCGTGCCCGACAGCGTGCATGTGCTCTACAAGGGGCAGGTGATCAAGTCGGGCGACAAGAGCCTGGCGCTCGAACTCGAACAGAACGGTTACGCCGGCGTGATCGACGAAGCGGCCTGAGGCGAATGATGAACATCCATGCTTCCCCCACACTGACACCGGCTGAATCCGCGCTGGTCGAGGCATTTTCGGAACGCGTGTCCGATCTGCCGGGCGATGCCGCGGTGACGGTCATGCGTGACGACGCCGTCGAGCTGCTGAAGGGCGGCCTGCCGACGCGGCGCATCGAGGCCTGGCACTATACGGACCTGCGCCGGCTGCTGACCGCGGTGCCTGCCTTCGAGCCGTCCGCGAAGCCGGACACGCTGCGGCCGCTGATCGACGGTTCGGTTGTGCTGCGCGTGGCCAATGGCAAGGCGGAGAAAGCTTCGGAGATTGAGGGTGTAACGGTCCGCCGTTTCAAGGACATGTTGCTGGCGGGTAACGGCGATGCCGCGCTTGCGCCCGTCGATGCGGCGGATGCCGTTGCCGCCGTCAACACGGCTTTCGCGTCAGACGGCTTCGCCTTGACGATCGCGGACGGTGCAAAGCTCGACGCGCCGATCGAATTGCAGAACCTGCAGGCCGGCGGACAGGTGCATGCCCGCTTCCCGGTCGTCGTCGGCGCTGGCGCCAGGGCAACGATCGTCGAGCGCCAGACGGGCGCAGGCGCGGCGCTCGCAAGCTCGGTCTCCACCCTGGACGTCGGCGACGGCGCGGACGTTGTCTGGGTGCTAGTGCAGGAACAGCCGGCAACCGCGACGCATCTTGGCCAGATCAGGATCCGCATCGGAAAGGATGCGAAGCTCACGCTCTTCATCATGAACGCCGGCGGCAAGCTGGTCCGGCAGGAAGTGCATGTCGACGCGGCCGGCGAGGGGTCCGATTTCAAACTGCGCGGCGTCAACCTGCTCGGCGGCGATACGCATTGCGACGTCACTATGGTGCTCGACCACTCGGCGCCCGATACGACCTCGACCGAGATCATCCGCAACGTGGTGACCGATAGGGCCCATGGCGTCTTCCAGGGGCAGATCCGCGTCGCTGCGATCGCCCAGAAGACCGACGCCAAGATGGCGTGTAACACGCTGCTTCTGTCCGACGACGCCGAGTTCTCGACCAAGCCGGAGCTGGAAATCTTCGCCGACGACGTCGCCTGCGGCCATGGCGCGACGGTGACGGAGATCGACGCGGGCCACCTGTTCTATCTGATGGCGCGCGGCGTGCCGGAAAAGGCCGCGCGCGGCCTGCTCATCAAGGCTTTCCTCGCCGAGATCATCGAGGAGCTTGACGACGAGGCGCTTGTGGCCGCTCTGGAGGCAAAGCTCGACGGCTGGTTCGCCGAGCACGGGTAATTGTGGTGCGTCCTTCGAGGCTCGCCCTGAAAGGACGCAGCGAACCCGCAAACGGTCTTGCGGGCTCGCACCTCAGGATGAGGAAGGTTGTGCATCGAGCCCACTACGTCTTGGGCTCGACAAATGACTTCCCTCATCCTGAGGTGCGAGCGAAGCGAGCCTCGAAGGACGCACAACAAGGCACGTTCAAATGGATCAGAAAGTCGAAAACGCTCCCTACGACGTCGAGGCGATCCGGCGCGACTTCCCGATCCTGTCGCGCGAGGTTTACGGCAAGCCGCTCGTCTATCTCGACAACGGCGCTTCGGCACAGAAGCCGCAGGCGGTGATCGACGCGATCTCCCACGCCTACAGCAACGAATACGCCAACGTGCACCGCGGCCTGCATTTCCTCTCGAACGCGGCCACCGACGCCTATGAGAAGGCCCGCGAAACAGTGCGCGGTTTCCTCAACGCGGAAAGCGTCGACGAGATCGTCTTCACCAAGTCGACGACGGAAGCCATCAACACCGTTGCCTATGGCTGGGGCATGCCGAAGATCGGCGATGGCGACGAGATCGTTATTTCGATCATGGAGCATCACTCCAACATCGTGCCGTGGCATTTCATCCGCGAACGGCAGGGCGCGAAGCTCGTATGGGTGCCGGTCGACGATGACGGGGCATTCCACCTCGAGGATTTCGAGAAGAGCCTGACCGAGCGCACCAAGCTCGTGGCGATCACCCATATGTCGAACGCGCTCGGCACCGTCACGCCGGTCAAGGAGATTTGCCGCATCGCCAGGGAACGCGGCATCCCGACGCTGATCGACGGGAGCCAGGCCGCCGTCCACATGCCGGTCGACGTGCGCGACATCGGCTGTGACTGGTACGTGTTCACCGGCCACAAGGTCTACGGGCCGTCGGGCATCGGCGTGCTTTACGGCCGCAAGGAAATGCTGGCCGCCATGCGTCCCTTCCAGGGCGGGGGCGAGATGATCGAGAATGTCACCGAGGAAACGGTGACCTACAACGACCCGCCGCATCGCTTCGAGGCCGGCACGCCGCCGATCGTGCAGGCGATCGGCCTGGGCGCTGCGCTCCAGTACATACAGGGCATCGGCCGCGAGCGCATGGCCGCGCACGAGGCCGAACTCACCGCCTACGCGCATGAGCGCCTGCGTGGCATCAACGCGATGCGCATCTTCGGCAACGCGCCGGGGAAGGGGGCTATCGTCTCGTTCGAGCTCGAAGGCATCCACGCGCATGACGTCTCGATGGTCATCGACAGGTCGGGCGTGGCGGTCCGCGCGGGCACCCACTGTGCCCAGCCGCTACTCAAGCGTTTCGGCGTAACCTCGACATGCAGGGCCTCCTTCGCCATGTATAACACGAAGGCCGAGATCGATATCCTGGCCGAGGCGCTGGAAAAGGCGCGCACATTCTTTGGATGATGATGATGGACGAAACGGCAGCACACACGGAAAACAGCGAGGCGCAGCCTGCGAACGACGCAGCTTCCGCCTCCTCCATTCCTCAGGACGAGCTGGCGCGGTTGACGGACGACATCGTCAGCGCGCTGAAGACGGTCTATGATCCGGAGATCCCGGCCGACATCTACGAGCTCGGCCTGATCTACCGCATCGACATCGAGGACGACCGCTCGGTCAAGATCGACATGACGCTGACGGCGCCCGGCTGCCCGGTCGCGGGCGAGATGCCCGGCTGGGTAGAGAATGCGGTCAGTACCGTGGAAGGCGTCTCCGGCGTCGACGTCAAGATGGTGTTCGACCCGCCCTGGACCCCCGACAGGATGTCGGAAGAGGCCCAGGTGGCGGTAGGCTGGTATTGACGATCGCCTTGCAGATATCCCGAATCTTCACCATCTTCGGGTTACGACAATCATTCCGCCGGCCTTGAACCGGCGCGCAATGGAGAAGGAAATGGGTAGATTTCAGGTGATGACGATGACCGACGCAGCCGCAGGCCGCGTGCGCGAGATCGTGGACGCCCGTGACGGCGCGCAAGGCATTCGTGTCGGCATCAAGAAGGGTGGTTGCGCGGGGATGGAATATACCATCGACCTGGTAACCGAACCGGAGGCGAAGGACGACCACGTCGAGCATGGCGGCGCCCATGTCTGGGTCGCGCCGGAGGCCGCTCTCTTCCTGCTCGGCACCGAGATGGATTTCGAGAAGACCACGCTGCGCACCGGCTTCATCTTTCACAACCCGAACCAGTCGTCTGCCTGCGGCTGCGGCGAATCCGTCGAGTTGAAGCCCGCCGACCTGAAGGCGCTGGCCGAAGCCCGCGCGGCAGCCGACGCAGCCTGACTCTTGTGGCCGTGCGTCCTTCGAGGCTCGCCCTCGAAAGAATGTAGCAAACCTGCAAACGCCCTCACGGGCTCGATACACAACGGCCCTCATCCTGAGGTGCGACCCTGAGCTTGTCGAAGGGGAGCCTCGAAGGACGCACTCCCGGTTCGCTCACGCCACCCACAATCCGCGCTTCCTGTGCCATCCTTCGATGGATTCGTCGGGATAGAGTTCGAAGGTCGCATCGCGCTCGCGAATGTCGGGCTCAACCCACGAGGCCTTGTAATTCAGCATCAGATGGACACGCTCGGGCGCTGGCGGCAGGTCGGAGTCTATGGCCGAGGCGAAGGGGTGAACGAGGTGGGGCCAGGTGGGATCGTAGAGCCACAGCGCCGTCCCGCAGTTGCGGCAGAAGCGGCGTTCGCCGCTGGATGTCTCGCAATGTTGTCGCTCGTCGTCCTGGATCTCGGCGCGATAGAGCCCGAGATGTTTTTCGCCTTCGATTGACAGCGTGCGCGCGTCGGCGCCGAGGTTGATCGCATATCCGCCGCCGCCCTGCTGCTTGCGGCAGATCGAGCAGTAGCAGAGCTGGTAGGGCACCGGCGTGTGGCTCCGGACTTCGAAGCGGATCGATCCGCAACGGCAGGAGCCTTTCAGGAGCATCGGCATCGCGGCTTTTCTCCGTGTCGCGTTTGCTGCACTCTAACGCCGCCGTCAGATTTTTGTTTCTCTCGAGATGTGGACCCGGGCATGGACAACGACGCGATCGCCGACCTCTTTTCGGGGCTCGGGCGAGTAACGATCCGGCGCATGTTCGGCGGCAAGGGCATTTATCACGACGGCCAGATCGTCGCGCTCGAGGTGGGCGGCGACATCCTGCTCAAGGCGGATGCCGTCAGCGCGCCGGACTTCGCGGCAGCCGAGTCATCGCAGTGGGTCTATGAGGGCCATATCAGGAAAGGGCCGGTCGCCATGCCGTACTGGTCGATTCCCGACAGCGCGCTCGACGATCCGGAAGAGATGACGCAATGGACGCGCAAGGCCTACGAGGCGGCATTGCGCTCGCGCAAGATCGGGAAAAAGTAGGTCGCGCCCAAATGGGCTTTGCCTTTCGGCGAGGGCGAGGTTGAAACGCGACCGCAGATCGTCGCATTGGCGACGGCTTGCACTTTCCTGCCTTCGTCATCCTCGGGCTTGCCCCGAGGATCCATGCCGGACCGTGGAACGGGCCGCCAACGGCCCGTATCAGACTCTTGCGGGAATCTTCATGAACGCCGGCATGTCGTCGCCGAACCCGATCGGCGAGGGCTCGTCGTCATCGCGCCGCCAATTGTTGTTGCGGCCGCCGCGCTCGCGCCGGTTGTCGTCCTCGCGCTGGCGTGGCTGTTCCGGCTTCGCCTTGCGTTCGGCGTTGTCCGCCTTGATCGCCTCACGACGCGCCTGCTTGTCTTCGGCAGGCGCTTCCTCTGCCACCTGAACGGGCTCGGCGACGGTCTCGTCGGCTTCGCTGCGGCGGGCGCGCTTTTCGCCGCGCGGCTTGCGCTCGCCGGACGATGCCCTGCCGCGTTCGCGGCCCTTGCCGCGGCCCCGACGGGGTGCTTCATCCTCGGCGTCGTCCTGGGCGACTGTCGAGAGGTCTCCGTCCATCCACTCGATCTCCTTGCCGATCAGCTTCTCGATCGCATCGAGATACTTGCCATCGGAGCGTGTCACGATCGTGAAGGACTTGCCGGAACGTCCCGCGCGGCCGGTGCGGCCGATACGGTGGACATAGTCCTCGGCATGGATAGGCACGTCGAAATTGAAGACGTGGCTGACATCGGGAATGTCGAGACCGCGCGCGGCGACGTCCGACGCCACCAGCAGCTTCAGCTTGCCTTCGCGGAACGCCGCCAGCATGGCCATGCGCGCGCGCTGGTCCATGTCGCCGTGCAGTGCCCCGGCATCGAAATCATGCTTCACCAGCGAGCGGAAGAGCTCGGAAACGTCGACCTTGCGATTGCAGAAGATGATCGCGTTCTTGAGTTCGTCTTCCTCGGCGCGGATCAGCTTGCGCAGGGTTTCGCGCTTGTCCCAGCCCTTCGACTTCGACTTCACGAGCCGCTGGACGATGTTGACCCCGGTGGAAGCGGCCTTCGAGACCTCGATGCGCACCGGCGCCTGCAGGAACTGCTCGGTCAGCTTGGTGATCTCGGGCGGCATCGTCGCCGAGAAGAAAAGCGTCTGGCGCGTGAACGGGATCAGCTTGGCGATCCGTTCGATGTCGGGAATGAAGCCCATGTCGAGCATGCGGTCGGCCTCGTCGATCACCAGAATGTCGACGCCGGTCAGCAGCAATTTGCCGCGTTCGAAATGGTCGAGCAGCCGGCCGGGCGTGGCAATCAGCACGTCAGCGCCGCGCTCGAGCTTCTTTTCCTGCTCGTCGAAGGACACGCCGCCGATCAGCAGCGCGATGTTGAGCCGGTGGTTCTTGCCGTATTTGACGAAGTTTTCCTCGACCTGGGCCGCAAGCTCGCGGGTCGGTTCGAGGATCAGCGTGCGCGGCATGCGGGCGCGGGCGCGTCCCTTTTCGAGCCGGGTGATCATAGGCAGGACGAAAGCGGCCGTCTTGCCTGTGCCCGTCTGGGCGATGCCGAGCACATCCTTGCCCTGAAGCGCATGCGGGATGGCGCCGGCCTGGATCGGCGTCGGGTTTACATATCCGGCGTCATGGACGGCGGAAAGAACTTTCTGGGAGAGGCCGAGATCGGCAAAAGTGACCTCGGGAGCCTCGACTGTGGTTTCGGCTTGAATGTCGGTCTGGTTGTCTGATGACACGTTATGGCTGTCTTTGCTGGTTCGCGAGTTTGGGACGCCGCCGCACAATGCGTCCATCAAATCCGGCGCACGGCGCTCGGATACCTGTCGGTGGCGTTAAGGCGCGATTGCCGCAATGTCAACGGCGGCGACTGTAAAACGCCCGGGAATGGCGGCTTTTGGCGAGATATGATTAAGTGTTGGGCAGATTTCAATACACAAAGCGCTCGCTTGTCCTACTTCCGGCTGAAGATCGCGCCCGGATGAGGGGTCGCGCAACGCTTTGCGGTGAGCGTCCCTCGATGCATCGACACTCACGGAAGCCTTTTGGAGATGTAGCCGCGGAAATGCCGGGCCTGCCAGACTGCATCTGATGCGTCACTGCAACAGTCCGGGCGTGCTTTAATGATCTCGGACTGTTTTAGGTAAACCTAAATTTGACCTGAGCGCCAAGTGGTGCGCTAGATTGGCGCCAGAAATGAAATTGCCGTGAACTGACTATCGAACCGAAAGGTGTCAGACCATGAAGCAGGTTCTTTTCGCTGCGGCCCTTCTTGGGGCCGCCACCGCACCAGCGGCTGCAGCAGATGCGGTCATCATCGATCCGGTCATTTCAGCGCCCGTCCTGTCCAGTTACGACTGGTCCGGTTTCTATGCGGGCGTCCAGGTCGGTTACGGATGGGCCAATGTCGATCGCCTCAACACGGGCGGCTTCGCCAACAGCTTCGATGCCGACGGATTCATCGGCGGCATTCATGTCGGTGCCAATTACCAGAGCGGTGCATGGGTGTTCGGTGTCGAGGGCGACATCGAGTATTCCGGTATCGATGGCAATGACGCCGGCGTGGGCGGTGCGGTCGATACGATCGAGATCGACTGGATGGGGTCGCTGCGCGGCCGAGTGGGCTATGCCTGGGATCGGTTGCTGATCTACGGCACCGGCGGTCTGGCTTTCGCCGGCGTCGAGGCTGACGCCGACGGCCTTATCAATGACAGCCAGACGCATATCGGCTGGACCGTAGGTGCCGGCGCCGAATACGCTTTTGCGAACAACTGGACGACGCGTCTCGAATATCGGTACGCCGATTTCGGCGACCAGGATTACACGCTCCAGCCCGTTGCGTTCGATGCGAACTACGACATCAAGGTGCATGCGGTCCGCGTCGGGTTGACGTACAAGTTCTGATGGCGCTCGCAGCCGCCCCGCAAGATGGGCGGCGCGACAGCTCCTCAATACCGAAACTGTTCGGTGAGGATGCGCTCGTCCCAGGAATGGCTCTCGTCGAAGAGAAGCGTGACCGTGGAGCGTCGCGACTCGCGCACGCTGACTGAGGTCACAGATTTGACCTCGACATGGTCGGCGACGGCGTTCACCGGGCGCTTGTCGGCTTCCAGAATGTCGAAGCGCACATTCGCATGGTTCGGCAGCAGCGCCCCACGCCATCTGCGCGGGCGAAACGGGCTGACCGGCGTGAGCGCGAGGAGGGGTGCGTCGAGCGGCAGGATCGGCCCGTGCGCAGACAGGTTGTAAGCTGTGGAGCCGGCGGGCGTGGCAACCATCACGCCGTCGCAGATCAGTTCGTCGAGCCGCACCTTGCCATCGACCGTGATGCGTATCTTTGCGGCCTGCGCCGATTGCCGGAACAGCGACACCTCGTTGATGGCGCGGCTCGTCCGTGGTGCACTGTCGGCGGTCTCGACATCCATCACAAGCGGTCGGATCGTCTCGGGCGTGGCTGCGGCGATGCGCGCGAGCAGGTCGACTTCCGAATATTCGTTCATCAGGAAGCCGATGGTGCCGCGGTTCATGCCGTAGATCGAGCGACCGGAATCCATGTTGTCCTGGATCGCCTGCAGCATGAAACCGTCGCCGCCCAGCGCCACGACGACGTCTGCATCCTCAACCCGGCTCTGGCCATAGAGCGCTGCAAGCCGCGCCGCCGCCTCACGAGCGTCGTCGCTTTCTGCCGCGATGAAGGTGAGGGCGATGTTTTCGTCGGGCATGGATTTCCGGCGGATAAGAGCCTGCGATGGAGGCGGGTGCGGGAGGCGTAGCACGGCGCGGGCACCGAAGAAAGCGGCACGGACGCCGCGGCATATTCCGTGCCTCGCGCACATTCCACTTTACTGCTATGCAATTTATGCTACCCCGCTACCCAATGCCCTTGTAGCTCAGTTGGTAGAGCACCTGATTTGTAATCAGGGGGTCGGCGGTTCGAGTCCGTCCGGGGGCACCATCCTTGATTTCCTGCGCCGGATGGTGCGAGTTCTCAACACGACATCTGCGCCTTTAGCGGGCCGGCTCCAGCGCGTCGCGCACTTCGGCCAGCCCTTTCACGCCTTCGCGTGAGCCGGTCGCGGCCAGCGCCTGGAAGACGCGGTGCGCGTCATTGATTCTTCTTAGATTGAGGTAGGCGTAGCCGCGCAGCACCATGAGGTCGAGGCGCTCTGGTGCGATGCGGGCGCGCTCGTCCAGCGCCAGTAGCGTCTCGACATAGCGGCCGCGTTCGAATGCGCCGGCGGCGCGCTGGGCGAGGATGGATCTTTGCAACTCGTTGGCGCGGCGCGCATCCTGTGGCTGCGCCGTGGCCGCAACCGCTGCCTCATCGACCAGTTCCACCCTCAGATAGGCAAGGCTCTGTCCCCAGGCGGCATCGCGGCGCGTCTTTTCCGAGCTCCCCCCGAGTGCCACCGCGAAAGCATCCACGGCCTCCATCGGCCGGTTTGCGTCCATCAGGCACCAGCCACGCTGGAGCGCGGCTTCCGCCGAAAGCTGACGCGGATCGGCGTGGCTCGTGCAGGAGCGCCGCGAGGGCTCCGACGCGCGCGGCTGTGCCGCCGCTTGTGGCGCAGCAGGCGCAGCCGCAGACGCAGACGGCTGAAACCCGCTCTCGCTTCTTTGCGGTGTCGCTGTCGGCGCACGGGGCAGGGCGGGTGCCATCGGCGCGGGCTCGACCCTGCCGTCTCCGACGTCACGGATGCGGTCGGAGCGTCCCGCCCATATGCGCTTTATTTCAGCAAGACCGGCGGTGTCGCCGAGGAGATGGCGGGTCAGCGCAAGCCCATAAGCGGAGGGTTCGTCGTCCGGGTCCCATCGCAACGCCGTGGAAAACCACTGTCCGGCCGTCTGGTGCTGCTCCCACGCGCGGGCATACCATCCGAGCTGTCGCGCGCCTGGCACGTCGCGCGCGGCGACAACCTCCGCCACGATGCGCCCGAGCACGTCTTCCGACAGCGTCGGGCGCGGCTCCGTGCCAAGGAGGTTCGCTGCGGCGGCAAGATAGACCGCGCGAATCTCGTCGCTTTCGTCGCGCCAGCGATAGGTGATCGCTTCGGCTTCCCCGTGCTGGCCGCGCGCCATGAGCGCAAGCGCCAGTCCCTGCGAGGCTTCCGCAGAATCTTCGCGCTCGCGCGCCATCCGGAACCATGTCTCCGCCTCGGCATGGTTGTCTCGCACAAGGTAGTACCAGCCGAGAAGCCGCGCGTCGGATGCGGCATCGCCCTCTCTTGCCAGTCGCTCGACCCGCGCCAGTTGCTCTGCCGGAACGGTTGCGGTGGCATCGTCGCCGCCACGCGCGACCGCGTCGCGTGCGAGGTCGTCGCGAACCGGCTCGAACTCGCCCGCGCCGCCATCGGTCGTGCGTTCGAGCGCCAGCAACTCGTCAAGGAGGGGCGGCGCGAGTTGCTGGCTTGCGTTCTGGATTGTAGCCAGGCGTTCCTGCTGGTTGTCGCAGTTGTCCAGAATATAGCGATAGGCGTCGCGGGCGCGCGTTTGGCGATCTGTCTGGGCAAAGGCTTCGGCGACGCGCCACAGCACGTCGACTTCTCCGCAGGTCAGAAGCTGCGGGTTCTCCGAGCCCATGCGGATCACTGTTGCGTATTGATCGATCTCCGAAGCGTTGACGAGCCTTTCGCGCGCCTCCGCCAGCGCAAGCCGATCGAGAAGATCCTGCGGCGGCTGCCAGTCCGGCTCCTCGCTGCGGCGGTCGGCGATGGCCTCTCGAGCGGCCGCGAGGCGGCCTTCCGAATAAAGCTGCCACATCGCTTCCAGCTTTTCGTCGACGTTGACAGGCACTGCAAGCGGGTCGGCCGGTGGCGTCCATTGCGGATAGAGAGCCCGTAGGCGTGCGATTTCGATCTCGAGCCGCTTCGTGTCGCCCTGGCGGGCGAAATAGCGCAACGCGGACTCGTCCACCTTCTGCGGGGCGTCAGGCGCTGGGGCGGCCCCACTGGCCTGAGCCTGAACCAGTGCCGGCGGCATCTGTTCGGCGGCGGTGGGAACGTCCTGCACGGGGAAGGGCGCAGCCACCGTGTCTGTGGTTTCGCCGGAAATGTGGTCGTCGTTGATTGGCCAATGGTGCTGCGCGTGCGCAATCGCCGCCCCGCCAACCACGGCAGCGATGAAGCCTGCGAGGCATGCCCTGCCAAGTACGCGAGCGGCTATAGGCATTGCTGCTGTTCCTCTCTCGCATAGGACAGCCCGAGCAGATGCAATGTCGAGGGGTAGTAAGCAGTCGGCGCGAACTGCTTCAGCTCGGCGGGCAGGGGCGTGCCGTCGAGCACACAGTCGGCAAGGGCGGGGATGATCCGGTAGCCCACGTCCATCAACTCTTCCTTAACTTCACCACTTCTCACATCAACGAGCGCGAGGCCCCCGTTGGCACCGGCGATTCCCTCCCGAAAACGTCTCAGCAGCGCCGTGTCGTCCAGTCCTGCGCGCATCAGGTACAGCGGGATTCGCACTGCATTATAGCTGAATTCGGCGGGGAATCCCTCGGCAGGTTGCGCCTCGTCTGCGATGGAAATCCAGTCCGATGGCAGTTTGCGCGCGCCGAACCCGGCTTCCCTGGCGAGATCGAGCCCGCCGCGTCCGAGGGCTTCCCAGTCGACGGCTGGCACCAGTTCCGCCAGCACTGGAAAGGCCTCGAAGACCCAGTAGGAGAGATTGACGACCGGCCCATCCGGCCGATCATCGGCTCCGAACCCAACGACGCCGGGGCGCAACATGAGGCGGTCGTTTTGCTCGAAGACAGCTTCGTCGGCAAGCGCCGTCGCAATCTGTCTCGCCGCGTCGGTGAAGCGGGCATCGTTCCATTTGGCGCCCGCGCGCGCCAGTGCATATGCGATCAGCAGGTCGCCGTCGGACGCATTGTTGGAGTCGCTTACATGCGGCTCGGCATCGGGGTCCCATTTCCACACGGCAAGCCCGTCGTCGCGCAGCAGCAGCCTTGTATTCGTGAACGTCCATATCCGTGCAAAGTCAGCCCGGTCGTTGGCCAGCAACGCCAGAAGCAGCCCGTATCCCTGGCCCTCGCTATGCGAAATGCGGCCGTTGGCGTCGTCGATGACGCGCCCGTTCTCGGCGACGAAACGCTCCTTGTAAGCCACCCATTCCGATTCCTGGATGGTCCCGTTCGTCTCTTGTGCATGTGCCATGGCGGGCAGGGCTCCCAACAGCAAAAGCACTTGGAGGATTTGCCGGATCATCGCCGTCTCCCGAGCCGCGATAGAAGGGCGGAGGTCGCAATTCCAAGCAGAATGCACGCAAGCACGAGCAGGAGGGAATACGACAATATGTTTGCCGAGAGCCAGTTCGCGGCGATCAGCCGATAGTTCGTGAATGAGGGCGCCAGTGTCTGTTTGAAGGACGTCGAGGCTGCGGGCTCGATGGCAACCGTTTCCATATCCGTCTTCAAGGTCGCGATGCGGCCAGCCAGTTTTTCCCACATCCCGTGCTTGGAAAGGACTGCACTTCCCCTGGCCAATGTGCCGCCGTCCGGAGCGGTAAAGACCGTCCACACCCCGCTGTTTCCGGGGTTGGCACCCTGAACGGCAAGGAACGCGTCGTCCTGCCGGGGCACGAAGGCCGCCTGGCTTCTGGGCACGAAACGCAACATCTCCGGGGTGATGCCGAAGGTCTCGGAGAACCAGGTCTCTATGCCCCTGATCCAGGCCGCAACCCTACTGCCCTGGACCTGCTGGCTCCAGTCTTCGATGTCGACGCGGGTCTCGCCGCTGGCGTTGGACCGGCCGGCCGCCGGCATCCATGCGGTTCGGCTTTCCTCCGTTACGCCGACCTGGGCAAGAACGCCGGCCGGAATACCGTTTATCGCACCGACGAAGATGGCGTCCTGCTCGCGGGTGGCATCCGCCGAAGTCGTCAGCGTAAAGGCAACGGGCCGCCCGGACACGATTGCCACGCGGGCCAGAACGTTGGCGGCGGCAGAGAGGCTGGCCGGATCGTCGCGCTCGATTACGAGGGCGACGGGAGTGCTTCCGAGACCATAGGGGTAACCGGTCCCTCCGATCGCCCCCAGATTTGGCCACTGCGCGATACGCCCGAAATCGGGCACGACAAAGCGGGACGTGTCGAAGATCGCGAAACGCGGCGTGTCGCTTGCAGGCGCACCGGGCAGGCAGGCCTCGTCTTGTTCGGTCAGAAGTTCAGCTTCCAGCCTTATCTGGTTCAGGCCCGGTCTGAAGTGCCTCATGGTTACCTTGACCGGAAGCTGGCGATATATGGCCCCGTTTCGGGAGGTGAGGGGCAACGACGCGGCGATGTTGTCGTTGACGTAGACGTTGATGAGGCTGCCCGGCTTGACGGTTTCGCCGAACGCCGCATCCAGCAGCAGCCGGGCTTCGCCGTATGAGCCGGCGTAGAAGTCCGGCGGGATGGCAAACTGGAAGTCGGCGGTGAAGCGGCGCCCCGAAAACTGTGCCGACCGTATGCCTAGATCGCCAAAGGAAAGGCTGCGGCGGTCGTAGATCATCGGGGCGTTGGGCAAGCGCCATGGTTCGGTAATGAGGGCGTCGCGCCGTGTGCCCGGCGGCCGGTCGACGGGGCGAAGCATCTGTTCAATGGCCGCTTGCCAGTCCTGACGATTGCGGCCGCTGACGACGAGCGTGGGAAACCCGTCGCCGTTTGCCGCCATGAAGGCCGCCACCGGTCCGAGGGTAGCGCCGGCCGGCAGCGCGCTCCCAGCCATCTCGGACAGTTCGTCCGCCGAGCCCAGAAGGATGCGAAGCGACTGCCGGTCAGGATTCTGGTCGAGGGTGGCTGCGACCGAAAACGCAAGATTGGGCTGAACGGAATGCAGGGCGATCGCCTGTGCAAGCCGCAGGATATCGGCGCCCATGTCATTTCGGTCCATCGCCGGCGCGACGATCGTGATGCGCGTCTGGCCCTGCGCATCGGCCGAAAGGGCGCGCAGGTCGCCGAAGCTCGAATATGTGGACGCGGCCGGATCGGCGAATGACATGAACGTGCCGCCGGCTTCGATTTCCGTCCATAGCTCGTAGGTCGACTGGATCGTACAGTCGGTACGGTGGCGCTGGCGAACCCGCACCGTCATCTCGTTGCGGCCGGCCTGCAGCAGATCGTCGGGAATCTCGATATCGAGTGTTGTGAAATCGGCGGCCGATTGCGTCGATTCGTCGATGACCACGACATCGTTGAAAAGCACCTGAAGCCGCGATGCTTCCGGCGCGACGACCACCGCGTTGCGGTAGCGCAGAAGCAGCCGCGCAGGCGCCGCGGCCTGCACCGCGGTGAGGTTGACGGCCCAGCTTCGCATCGAGCTTTCTCCGAAAAGCTGGATGTTGCCATCGGGCAGCAGGTACCGTCGCACTTCGGATGGCGGCGTAGCCTCCTGCGGAGCCGGTTTCTGGGGTTCCTCCGCGGGCGCCGGGCGCGGATCGTCTTCGCTCATGTCCGGCAAGGGTGCCGCGTCCTCAACCGCAGGGCGTTCCGGCGTCATGTCGAACGGGGCCGGTTGCGCGGAGGCCGCGGTGAGGCCAAGCGCCGTCAACAACGTTGCGAGAACAAGCCTCATGCCCGCGCCCCGCTGGGCATCGAGTTTTGAGTCTTTTCCGGGGAGCGCCCGCTGCCCCGGAAAAGATATACGAGCCCCCGCCAGGTCTGGAACAGCGCGAGACGCAGGAACCAGAGCGTGCCGATGACCACGCCGAGATTGCGCCTTCGCGACTGCTGGAATTCCGTCCATTGCTCGGCATTGGCGAAGATCAGGTCGGCGACGGCACGATGGTGCTCGGGCGCGGAGCGCAAATACTGGCACCCGACAGCGACGCCATCGCCTTCCTTCTCGCTGTTCCTGATGTTGACGGGCAGCGTGGCAGGCTCGCCGCCGGACAATGTTGCGAAGCGGATGTTTGCCTGCCCCAATGCGATGAGTTCCGACGCCTTGCCGCCATGGACCTTGATGCGTGCTCCGTTCACCGAAACATCCTCGATCATCGCCGGAAGCCATAGCCCGTCGTGGCCGAAATCGCACCGCCGGTTGACCTTGACGCGCCGCGTCGCGGTGCGCTGGCGACGCTCGGAGACGACGCCGAGCGCGCATCCCGCGAGGATCAGGTTGAGCAGGTTCCAGCCGCCCACCACCAGTGTCACGTCCGATTTCCATGGCTCGGCGTAAATCCGCCAGGCACTGACCGCGACGCCGACCAGCAGCACCGCAAAGATGACGAAGAACGGCCGGCTGAGCTCGGACAGCCGGCTGATGGTGATGGACTCGTCCTTGGCGGTGACCTTGAAGGTCGGCTTGCGCGGATTGAGCATCACCGACACCACGGCGGGCAGCAGGTGCACCGTCTGGATGTATTCGTAGAGTTCGGAAATCCACGGCCAGCGGAACCGGCCATAGAGATAGTTCTGCATCATCAGGTTCACGACCATGTAGCTGAGCGTGTAGGCGAGGAACTCACCACCCGAGGCCGTGAAGATCTGCAGGTCGAAGAACAGGTAGAACAGGGGCGCGAACAGGAAGATGGTCCGCGGAAAAGGAAACAGCCAGAAAAGCGTCGACGACATGTAGCAAAGGCGCTGCGGCAGGCTGAGGCCGCGCTTGAGCGGGGGAAACCGGAAGCGCAGGATTTGCATCATGCCCTGCGCCCAGCGGCTGCGCTGGCCGATGAAGCTTGCGAAGGTGGCTGGCTGGAGTCCTGCGATCAGCGGCTTGTCGACATAGACGCTGTTCCAGCCGCGTGAATGAAGTTCGACCGCCGTCTCGCAGTCTTCCGTGATGCTGATGCCGGAAAAGCCGTCGGTCTCCTCCAGTGCCTCGCGACGCAACACCGCGGCAGAGCCGCAGAAGAACGAGGCGTTCCACTTGTCGAGGCCCCGCTGGATGATGCCATAGAACATCTCGTTCTCGGACGGCATCGTATCGAACGTCTTCAGGTTCCGTTCCAGCGGATCGGGATTGAGAAAGAAGTGCGGCGTCTGCACAAGGAAGAGGCGCGGGTCCTCGGCGAAATAGCCGACCGTTTCGCGCAGGAAGTTGCGCGCCGGGGCATGGTCGGCATCGAACACGGCCACCAGCTGTCCCGTGGAATTTGCGAGCCCGTTGTTGAGATTGCCGGCCTTGGCATGCTCGTTGCGCTCGCGGGTCAGGTAGTTTGCGCCGAGATCCGCGCAGAGCTGCTTCAGTTCCTCGTGGCGTTCACCCGCCGCCTGGGCTTCGATGATGTTGACGGCATTGCGCTTCTGGACGGTTCCGCCGTCGTCGAGCAGCCATACGGTCAACCGTTCCTGCGGATAGTCCATCGCCTTGGCCGCCGCGATGGTGTCGGCAAGCAGCGCCGGCTCCTCGTTGTAGCTGGGTATGAAGACATCGACGAATGGGAGGTCGGCGTCGTCTATCGGGCTTGCCGCGCGCGAGGGAAGTGGCTTTGCGACGATGAACAGGCTGAGCGCCAACATGAAGACGCTGTACATCTCGGCCAGGTAAAGTAGCAGCCCCGGTATGAAGTTCTCGAGCTGGCTGACCGGTGGGATCGTGCTGGTTGTGCGCCAGTAGACGTAGCGCAGGACGATTGCCGTACCCAGCGCGAGCGCGATCAGCCGCCATGTTCCGCCGGGCCGCAGAAGTTTCAGCGTCATCATCATCGTCAGAACGATCGCGCCGGCGATGAGGTGGGTCTGAAGGTTGATCGGCAACGCGACGATGAAGATCACGCAGGCTGCAACGATTGCCCAGACCAGACCGAGGAGGAGTTTGCTCATGCGATACGCCTTCGGTAATTCGAATTACTCAGGCGCGTCACCAGGTCCATTGTCCAAGCAGACATGCCGCCTTTGCAGAACAAGGCGCGATTGTTCGGCATTTCTAGGATCGCGCGCGCTAAACCTCTGATTCTGCTTAATCCTTGGTAAAGTGTCAGTCGCATTCAGGTTGCAGGGCCGCCTATTGGTTTGGTGGCGGCGGCACGATGGGCGGCGCGCTTTGCTGGCCCTCGCCGGGAGGTGGCGGTACGACTGGAGCACCCGGCGGAGGTGCGGGGATTTCCTGTCTTACCGGCGCCGGCGCCCGACGCCGCACCGGTGGAGGCGGCGGGGCAGGAGGCGCTTCCAGCGTGGCCTCGAACCCGAAAGGCCCGTTCGGCTGGATCGGCTGGCCGGTGTTCCCAAGACGCGGGTCTGCCGGGGGCGGCTTCCCATAGGGGTTCCACGCCGTTGCGGCGAAAGAGGTGTTCACGGTGTAGCCGTACATGACCGCCAGCAGCGATTGCTCGCTCGCGCCGGCTCGACACAGACGCAGCCTGATCTGGACCGTGCCCATATTGGCAAACGGGGCGCCGCTCTTGCTGCCCGTAATGCGCTGCCAGGCATAGAGGCAAAGGTCGCGCGCGCCCCTGCGACCGAGCGCGTAACCGAACGGCCCGTAGCTGTTCTGCGTGTAGAGAGGCGAGCGCTGCATGGCGATGCCCGGCAAGGCCCGGCGCATTTCCCGGCCGATGCCTGCCTCCGAAAGCGGGGTGTCCGGCAGTCGCGTGTCGCCACCCTCGGCACCCACCGGACCGAATATCTGTACGCGCAGAAGATTCTGGCCGGGCACGGCCGAACTGGTGGCCAGGGCGATGTCCTGCTGGATTGCATTCGCGTAACGCCGCTCGATCACGCCGACGATTGCAGGGCCTCCCGGCGGCGGCAGAATAATGGCCTGCTGCGCCTCGACGTCGTTCGCCAGCGAAGAGCGATCGAGCCGGCTGTCGGTCTGCGAACAAGCCGCAAGGGCAAGGCCGAAAAGAGGGAGCAAAATCCGGGCGACAGAAATTCGTTTGCCCAAGGATAAGTTGCCAGCCGGAGTGTGAGCTCTGGTTGCTGTCATAAATCGAATCGCTCGGCCCGCCGCCGTGCCTAATCACTAACGCGTCGACGGGCCGGGCGGAAGGAGGATCGTTTGGCGGTGGAGGGAATCCACCGCAAATGCGGCCGCGCCCATTGTCCCAGGGAGATAGCTTTCGCGCAACCGGTTTAGCGAATCGAGAGGTTTAGTATTATTTTAAAATTAGAAAGTTGCTTTTTAATACCAATAGAGCTTTCATTCATCCGCCGTTGCAGCGCAATGGTCGCGGGCAGCGCTATTCGAGGAAGGGATTGCAAATGAAGCTCTATTTCGCCGAGACGATGAATTCGTACAAAACCTGCGCTGTCGCACGCTATGTCGGTCTCGATGTCGATTTCCGCCGCGTGGACCTCAAGAAGGGCGAGCAGCGCGCGCCGGAGTTTCTGGCCATCAACCCCAATGGAAAGGCACCGGCTCTGGTCGATGGAGACCGCAGCCTGTGGGAGTCCAATGCGATCATCTGCTATCTCGCGATGAAGGCGGATTCCGACATCTGGCCGCGTGACGAACGTCAGGTGGAGATCGTCAAATGGTTCAACTGGAGCGCCGACCACTTCTCGCGCTTTGCGGGCCAGCTCTATTTCGAGAACATCATCCGTGCCGAATTCGGCATCGGGCAACCGGACCCCGATGCGGTCAAGGAGGCGACGGGCTATGTCCGTCGCTACGCGGGCATATTGAACGACCACCTGGCGGATCGCCGCTACCTGCTCGACGACCAGCTTACCGTCGCCGACTTCGTGGTTGCGACCGCGCTGCCATATGCGAGCCGCGCAGGCATCCCAATCGACGAGTTTCCGGCTGTGGAAAGCTGGCACGATCGTCTGATGGAATTGCCGGCCTGGCGATCGCCGTTTACGGGCTGAATGGCACCGCCACGGAATTGACCGCGCCGCTAGACCGGCGCGGTCAACAAGTAAGCGCAAGCCAGCATCAGAACAATGATGAGGCCCGCATGATTGGCATATCTGCGTAACATCTTTTCCGCCCGTCCCGGCCGATACCTAGTTCGGTATCACCTGCGGTTGAAACTACCGTTCGGTAGTCTCGTTGCATTTCAGCAATACGACAGCGGCATTTTTGGCGATTACACACTTCTTGTGCGGGCAGTCGCACCCCATATTCCAGTCTGGCGTTTGCCGGAAGGGAGTTGCTGGATGTTGAGGATCATCGTCGTGGTGTTTGCCCTGATCGCGGCGGCCTATCTTCTGCTGCGACTGGCAAGGGAGATCGGAAAGGCCGATATGGACTGGCGCGGCATCGTCTTCGTCGCCGGATTTGTGGTGCTTGCCTTCTATCTGCGGCATGTGACCGAGATCGGTGGGCTCGGCTAGGCGTCCCCGCGTCGAGCCCGCAGAATGCCGCGGATGACGGTGACGCCGAAGAACAGCGCGAAGCCGAAAATGGCGCCGAGGGTCAGGTTGATCCAGATGTCGAGCTGGCAGACGCCGGCACCGCCGGGAGCGCACCTCGGATCGCGGTAAAGCACCAGCAGCATGAGCGAATAGACCGCAGCCGGTCCGACGAGCAGGCCGGCGAAACCCCAGCCAAGCGCGCGGGCAATGATTTCCTTCATGTCACGGCGCTCCAACCGGTTCCGGTGTTTCTTTCTAGAAGCCCGGCGGGGCCGCGTCCACCGGCGGATTGCCGTTGGACGCGGCGCGTGAGCGTCCTATCGTGGGTCGCGACTCGAGCAAGGGGCCGACATGCCGCGATTTTCCGCCAATCTGTCGATGCTGTTTCAGGAATACGATTTCCTCGACCGTTTCGACGCGGCTGCGCGGGCCGGCTTCGAAGCTGTCGAGTATGTCTCGCCTTACGAATGCCCGGCCGACGAGATCGCCGCGCGGCTCGAACGCGCGGGGCTGCAGCAGGCGCTGTTCAATCTGCCCGTGGGTGACTGGGCAGCAGGCGAGCGGGGGTTGGCCGTCTTGCCGGATCGGATCGACGAGTTTCGCAGCAGCGTGGATACGGCCGCGCGCTACGCGCAGGCGCTCGGCTGCCGGCAGGTCAACTGTCTTGCCGGCATCGGCCTCAAGAAAACTGCGCCGGCGGAGCTGGAAGCGGTCTTTGTCGAAAACCTGCGTTATGCCACCGACAGGCTTGGCGAGGCTGGCATCCGCCTGCTGATCGAGCCGATCAATGACAGGATCGACATGCCTGGCTTTTTCCTCACGGGCACGCGTCAGGCGATCGACATCATCGACAAGGTCGGTTCAGACAACCTGTTCCTGCAATACGACATCTATCACATGCAGATCATGGAAGGAGACATTGCTCGCACCATCGAGGCAAACCTCCCTCGCATCGGCCACGTCCAGGTCGCCGGCCATCCGGGTCGCCACGAGCCGGACATCGGCGAGATCAACTATCCTTTCCTGTTCGATCATCTTGACCGGATCGGCTATCGCGGCTGGGTCGGCGCCGAATACAGGCCGCACGGCCGCACCGAGGACGGGTTGGGGTGGATGTCTGGCTTTCGTGGCCGCGTGGCCGAGACATCGAAAGCGGGGTAGGGAGCTTCAGGCGCCTAGATGTTTGCGCGCCGCGTACATGGCCACGGCCGCTGCGTTCGAAACGTTGAGCGAGCGGATGACGCCGGGCATGTCGAGCCGTGCCAGCGTCGAAACGGTCTCGCGCGTCTTCTGCCGCAGGCCCTTGCCTTCCGCGCCCAGCACCAGCGCGATCCTCGGCTCTGAAAAACTCTTCTCGATCTCCGCCGGCCCTTCCGAATCGAGGCCGATCGTCTGGAACCCGGCCGCATGCAGTTCGCCCAGCGCATCGGCAAGGTTGCGCACTTCGATATGATCGATGTGCTCCAGCGCACCCGATGCGGATTTGGCCAGCACGCCAGTCTCGGTCGGGCTGTGACGGGCGGTGGTGATCAGCGCACCGGCGCCGAAGGCTACCGCCGAACGCATGATCGCGCCGACATTGTGCGGATCGGTAACCTGATCGAGAACCAGGATGAGGTTCGTATCGCCCAGAGCCGAAAGCGGCTTGGGACGCAGCGGTTCCGCCTCCAGAAGCGCACCCTGATGCACGGCGTCGGGTCCGGTCAGCCGGTCGATCGCGCGCGGCTCGACGATTTCGGCCGGAAAGGGCAGGGAGAGCGGTTCGGATAGATCAAGCCGGGCAAGCGCGTTGCGTGTCACCAGCAGCCGCCGCGCCTTGCGGGCAGGATTGTCCAGCGCCGCACGCACTGTGTGCAGCCCGTAGAGCCTCACCAGCCCATCACCGGGGCGCTCGCCTTCCTCGCGCGTGCTGTCGCGGTGCGTACGGCGTAGGCGCGCATAGTGGCTGTCCTTGGGGGTTCCGGTCTTTCGGTCGCTGCTCATGCGGCCTCTATAGCTGCGCAAGAACCGCTTGGATATGGCCGCGAGCACCCGATGGGAAATTCGTCTGAAATTGCTGCGTCTCGCGGTTGACAGTCAACGGCCATGCCGCCATAAGGCGCTTCGCGGATTTCGGCGGCGGTCTCGACCACCAAAGATGATCCCGCATGTGCCACGTCGCATGGCTCCGGCGCAGAACGGAGGGATGCCCGAGTGGTTAAAGGGGACGGACTGTAAATCCGTTGGCTATGCCTACGTTGGTTCAAATCCAACTCCCTCCACCACTGCGCATCGGACGCCATGATCAGGCGGGTATAGCTCAATGGTAGAGCAGCAGCCTTCCAAGCTGAATATGCGGGTTCGATTCCCGCTACCCGCTCCAGACAAGCCACGAAGATTTGGTGAGAGCGAACGGCGGCATGCGCCGTCCGCAATGCTCAGTCTCTGACTTCCGTATCTGGGCGATCCTGGCCGGAAGCGAGTTCCTCGTGCCAAGTCCCGTCAGAGGTTTCATACTGAATGCCACGGGTTTCGCCGGCAACCCGCTGTTCGCCGGCGGCTCGCCGCGCCGCCGCCAGGGCGGCGTCATGCGACGGAAAAGTCTCTGAGAACACGTCGCCGACCTTGTAGGCCCAGCCGCCGTCGTGCTCGACAACCCGATAGATGACCTTCATCAGAAGACCGCCAGATAGCGCAGCAGCGAAACGACGCCGATGATGATCACGACGATCCGCGCGATCTGTTTTGCCCGACCGTCGATCGGCAACATGCCGATCAGGTAAAGCACCAGCACAATAACGAGAAAAGTGATCAAAAGACTGATCAGTATGCTCATGGCAATAGCCCCTCAGTTGCAGTCAGCGGTTAACTCGCGGGGTCGTGCAAAAGTTCCATAAGCCAACTGCAACGAGCGTTGGCGCGACCGCGCTGAGACCTTCAGGGCGGGGCGGTTTTGGCTGACTACCTGCTCCAAATATCAGAGCGCGGCACTGACGCCATTTTGGCGTGGCTGGGCCGACGAGCGGGCTTTGCCGGGCGGCTGGCCCATCATTCGCTTGTAGGCCCTGCTGAACGCCGCCTGCGAGCCGTAGCCGAGCCGGCGGGCGACCGCGTCGATCGGCATCCGGTCCCGTCCAAGCCATTGCGCGGCGAGCCGCATGCGCAGTGCAGCCAGATAGCGCTGCGGCGTCGTACCCGTCACCGTCGTAAACCGTTCGGCGAAGACCGAGCGCGAGCTGCCCATCTCGGCGGCCATCTCCGCGATGGTCCAGTCGCGGCACGGTTCGCGGTGCAGGGCGGCGATGACGCGGCCGAGGCGCGGGTCGCGCAGCGCCTCGATCCAGCCGGAGGCCTCGCCGCAGCCGCATTCGACCCAGCCGCGCACGATGGTCGCCGCGACCACGTCGGCCAGCCGCGCCAGGATGCCGGCGGTGCCGGCGCGCTCCGCGGCCATCTCGCGCTCCATGGCCTCCAGCAGCGGCACGATTTCCGGCTGGCGGCCCATCAGGCTGCCGACCGACATCACCTTCGGCATCAGCCCGACGAGCGGGTGCAGCGTGTCGAGCTCGAACTCCATGCGGCCCGTGAAAACAAGCACGTCCTTCGTCCGGCAGCTTCCTTCGTCCAGCGCCGTCACCGCGCAGACGTTGGAACAGAGCGGCACCCTGTCGAAGCTTTCGACCGGCCTTGGCCGCACGCCCGGCGCGGAGACGAGCGCATGCGCGTCACCCCGCGGCAGCAGCACGGCATCGCCGCAGGCAAGGGCGAAGGTTTCGCCGGTGTCCGATTCGAGCTGGAGGTTGCCGGCGGCCACGAAATGGAAGCGGGCGTCTTCCGTTGCCTCGAAACTCACGCCGCAAGGCGGCGATAGCCGCAGCTTCCCGTAGCTCGCGCCGCGCAGGCGCATGCCCATCAGAAGTTCGCTGACGACGTCCCCGCCCGGCAGATCTTCTTGCATTTCGGTGTTTCGATCAAACATTCCGGAGAATATGGCATGGATCATCCGGTCGCTCCACCCATCTGCAGGGAACTTTCTTTTCAAGCGAGAGGTCTGCAGATGCACGAGTCGACTGTTGTGGGGGAAACGGGAGAGAGCGAGGGCAAGCCGGCTTGGCTGGCGGTGGTGTCCATGAGCCTGGGCGTGTTCGGGCTGGTGGGTGCCGAGTTCTTGCCGGCCAGCCTGCTGACGCCGATGGCCGCCGAACTGGGGGTGACCGAGGGCATGGCGGGCCAGGCCGTCACCATCACCGCCGCCGTTGCGTTGCTCACCAGCCTCTGCATAACCACGGTGGTGCGCAGCTTCAACAGGCGCAGGGTTCTGCTCGCCTTCTCGTTCCTGCTGATCCTCTCCAATCTGCTGGTCGCGGCCGCGCCGAACCTGCCGCTGCTGCTTGCCGGACGTATCCTGCTGGGCGTCGCGCTCGGCGGGTTCTGGACGCTGTCGGCGGCAACCATGATGCGGCTGGTGCCCGAGCGCTACGTCGCGAGAGCCCTCTCGATCATGTTCTCCGGCGTTTCGGCGGCGACGATCTTCGCCGCCCCCGTCGGCAGCTATGTCGGCGACCTCGCCGGCTGGCGCGCGGTCTTCATCGGCGCTGCCGGTTTGGGTGTGCTGGCGCTCGCGATACAGTTCGCCGCGCTGCCGTCGCTGCCGCCGCGCGGCACGACCCGTTTCGGCACGATGCTTGAGGTTCTGTCGCGGCGCAGGGTCGGGCTCGCCATGGCGGCGATCCTGATGGTTTTCACCGGACACTTCGCCTTCTTCACCTATATCCGCCCGTTCCTCGAAACGGTCACCGGGGTCGGTGTCACGGGCGTCTCGACCGTTCTGCTCGGCTTCGGCGTCGCCAACTTTCTTGGCAACTACCTTGGCGCCTTCCTGCTGGAGCGCTCCATGCGGCTGACGCTCGTCATCATGCCGCTCACCATGGGCACGCTCGCCGTGGCGCTGGCGGTCGTTGGCGGCAATCTCGCTGCCGACGCTGCGATGGTGGCGCTCTGGGGCCTTGCCTTCGGCGCGGTGCCCGTCGCCTGGTCGACCTGGATCACGCGCGCCGTGCCGGATGAGGCCGAAAGCGCCGGTGGGCTGTTTGTCGCCGCAATCAACTTCGCGATTGCGACTGGTGCGGCGGCCGGAGGACTGATTTTCGACGTGAGCGGCGTCGAGACCGTTTTCCTGCTCAGCGGCGCGGTGCTGGTGGTCGCCTCGATGACGATACTCACCGGCGTTGAAACGCGTCCGGCGGCGAAAGCCGTCTGATCCGCGACAGCGGCGCGACCATGGTGCCGGTGCCGCCAGCGGGGCGGTACCGGTGCACCGCTTCCGACAAAAGACTTGTGTTTTGCGGCGTCAGTCGCTAATCGCCCGCCATCCGAAACTGACACGCATCCACGCGCCAAAGGGAAGTTACAATGGCCAAAGGTAAATTTGAGCGTAATAAGCCGCATGTGAACATTGGCACGATTGGTCACGTTGACCATGGCAAGACGTCCCTGACGGCGGCGATCACGAAGTTTTTCGGCGAGTTCCGGGCGTATGACCAGATTGACGCTGCTCCTGAGGAGAAGGCGCGCGGCATCACGATCTCGACGGCTCACGTCGAGTACGAGACGGAGAACCGTCACTACGCCCACGTCGACTGCCCCGGCCACGCCGACTATGTGAAGAACATGATCACGGGTGCCGCGCAGATGGACGGCGCGATCCTGGTTGTGTCGGCTGCCGATGGCCCGATGCCGCAGACGCGCGAGCACATTCTGCTTGCCCGTCAGGTTGGCGTTCCGGCGATCGTGGTGTTCCTCAACAAGGTCGACCAGGTTGACGACGCCGAGCTTCTCGAGCTGGTCGAGCTCGAGGTTCGCGAGCTTCTGTCGGTCTACGAGTTCCCGGGCGACGACATTCCGATCATCCCGGGTTCGGCGCTGGCTGCTCTGGAAGATTCGAACAAGGAGATCGGCGAGGACGCGGTCCGCAAGCTGATGGCCGAGGTCGACGCCTACATCCCGACGCCGGAGCGTCCGATCGACCAGCC
>NZ_JBZFLJ010000015.1:0-102856 GCF_058448885.1 Mesorhizobium sp. DxT
TCTGGCTCTGGCTCTGGCTCTGGCTCTGGCTCTGGCTCTGGCTCTGGCTCTGGCTCTGGCTCTGGCTCTGGCTCTGGCTCTGGCTCTGGCTCTGGAATTGTCGGTGCCGGTTCCGGCACTTCAAGCGGAATTTCGGGTATGGGGCGGGATTCCGGGGCGGGCACCACATCCGGCTCAAGCGGAACCGGCGGCACCTCGGCGGGAACCGGCTCGGGCTCGCCGGGTTCGGCAGTTTCAGGTGCGGGCTCGGCGGTCGGCGCGGTCTCCTCGACCGGCCGGCGCAGAAATTCGGGAACCGGGCCTTCCACCGGGGCCTGGTCGGGCGTCGCGGCGGGCGGTGTCGGCGCCGCCTCGGCAGCTTGTGGCGGCGTCAGCGCAGCAGGCGCATCGTCCGCCGGACGCTCCTCGACTTCCTTGTTGCCGAAGGAGAAGATTTTCTTGATGAAACCGAATGCCATGTCTTCCGCGTACCCCTTACGCAGCCCGCGCCGCGAGGGGACGCGCGATCAGCCGCTCCCCATCATGCCCTGAAATAGCGGCCTCGATGACGTCGCCGGGCTTGTCCCCATCGAGCACGGCCAGCGTGAAGCCCTCCGCGCGGCCGATACCTTCGCGCTCGACAAGAATACGCTGCCGCGTTCCGACCAGTGCATCGAGGTGCCGGCGATAGGCCGCGTCACCGGCAGCACGAAGCCGCGCCGCACGGTCCTTCACCACGGTGCGGTCGACCTGCGGCATGCGTGCCGCGGGCGTGCCCTCACGCGGGCTGAAGGGGAAGACGTGCAGATGCGTGAGGCCACATTCGTCGACGATCTTCAGCGAGTTCTCGAACATCGCTTCGGTTTCCGTGGGGAAACCCGCGATCAGGTCGGCGCCGAAGACGATGTCGGGCCTGAGCCGCCGGACATCCTCGCAAAAGCGGATCGAATCGTCGCGAAGGTGGCGGCGCTTCATACGCTTCAGCACCATGTCGTCGCCGGCCTGCAACGAAAGGTGCAGATGCGGCATCAGCCGTGGCTCGGTGGCAATCGCCTCCATCAGCTCGTCATCCGCCTCGATCGAATCGATCGACGACAGCCTTAGCCGCGCGAGGTCCGGCACCTGCTTCAGGATCGCCTTGACCAGCCGGCCGAGCCTGGGGCTGCCCGGCAGATCGGCGCCGTAGCCGGTCATGTCGACGCCGGTCAGAACCACTTCGGCATAACCGTTGCCGGCGAGGCGCTTGACCTGCTCGACCGCGGCGCCCATCGGCACCGAGCGTGAGTTTCCGCGCCCGTAAGGAATGATGCAGAAGGTGCAGCGGTGGTTACAGCCATTTTGCACCTGCACGAAGGCGCGCGCGCGGCCCTCGATGGCGTCGACCATATGCGAGGCCGTCTCGGTGACCGACATGATGTCGTTCACGCGCGCCTTCTCGAAATCGTTGACCCCGAAATCGGGAAGCGCGCGATAATTGTGCGCCTTGAGCTTCTCCTCGTTGCCGAGAACGAGATCGACCTCGTCCATTGCGACGAAGCTGTCGGGATCGGTCTGGGCAGCGCAGCCTGTGACGATGATGCGTGCGCCGGGGTTGTCGCGGCGCGCCTTGCGGATCGCCTGCCTGGCCTGCCGCACCGCCTCGCCGGTGACGGCACAGGTGTTGAAGATCACGGCACCGCCATCGAGCTCGCCGAGCCCGGCGGCATTCGCTTCGCGCCGCATCACCTCGGATTCGTAGGTGTTGAGCCGGCAGCCGAAGGTGACGACGTCGATGCCCCTGGGGGTATCCTTGCCCCCGCTCATGCCGCGCCCTCGACCTCGCGTTCCCACGAACCGGTGGCCGGGTCGAGCAGACCCGAGAACTCCCACTCCGCCGGCCCGGTCATGATGACATGATCGTCGTCGCGCCATTCGATCAGGAGCTTGCCGCCGCTGGGGGCGGTGACTGTCACGGCGCGCCTGGTGCGCCCGGTGCGGGCAGCCGACACGGCCGCAGCACATGCGGCAGACCCGCATGCCTTCGTCAGGCCCGCGCCGCGCTCCCAGGTGCGGATGTTCATCGCATCCGATGCAGTCACCTGAGCAATGGTGATATTGGCGCGCTCGGGAAAGATCGGGTGATTTTCGAGCAGCGGCCCGAACCGGTCGAGGTCATAGGACCAGACGTCCTCGTCCACCCAGAAGATCGCATGCGGATTGCCCATTGAGGCCACCGAGGGCGAATGCAGCACCGGGGCGTCGATCGGGCCGATCTGCAGCTCGATCATGCGCGTATCGCGAAACTCCTCCGCCAGCGGAATATCCTGCCAGCCGAAGCGCGGCATGCCCAGATCGACCGAGATCGTGCCGTCTTCATGCTCGCGCGCGTTCAGGAGGCCGGCAACGGTTTCGAGGGTAAAGACGGACCGGCCGGTTTCAGCTGACAGCGCCTGGACGACGCAGCGCGTGCCGTTGCCGCAGGCCTGCGCCGGCGAGCCGTCCGAATTGAGGATTTCAACGAAGGCATCGGTGCCGGGCGTGCGGGGGTCGTGCACCGCCATGATCTGGTCGAAGCGCGTCGACGGGTCGGCATTGAGCGCAATGGCGGCCGCGGCCGCAACCCGGTCGGCACGGCCACGCATATCGACAACGATGATCTCGTTGCCGATGCCGTTCATCTTCGCAAAGGGTGCACGTTCGCTCATGCGCCGGTATATGGCGGAAAAGGGCGCTGATTACCAGTGCGCGGCCCCTGGCGATCACGCGATGGCGACAATCCCGAGCACGGCGAGCAGGAAGAGAACCAGCACGATACCGATGAGGATCTTCGCACCCGTCATGGCTGCGCCGGAGATCGTGTTGAGACCCAGCAGGCCGGCAACGGCCGCGACGATCAGGAGAATGAGAATCCATTTGAGCATTGCGGAACCTCCATTGAAGCGCGAATTCTGGATGCCCCAGGAACGCCGCGTCCTAATCGAAGTTCCGCTCAGCCGATTACTGGCGGCACGTCCCAGACCTCACCGGGCTGCATTGGGCGGAAACGGTCGCGTGAAATCGCCTTGTGGTCGAGCGCGGCATGCAGCAGGTCACGCGGCTCCTCGATCGGCTCGTTGGTGAGTTGGAACGTGCCCCAGTGGTGACCCGCAGCGAATGCGGCGCCGGCCAGCACCATACCTTCGACCGCCTCCGCGGGGTTCTGGTGCTGGGCTTCCATGAACCAGCGTGGCTCATAGGCGCCGATCGGCAGGATCGCCAGCCGGAAGCCGCCATGCTTTCGCGCGGCTTCGCTGTAGTTGATGCCGCCGTGGAAGCCCGTGTCGCCAACGATGTAGATACCGCCGCCTGGCGCATCGACGACAAAACCGGCCCACAGGGCCATGCGGCGGTCGCCCGTTCCGCGTGCCGACCAGTGGTGCACCGGTTCGATGTGAACCGGCATGGAACCGCAAATCGCCATGTCGCCCCAGTCGTGCGCCGCGATCCGCATATCCGGCACACTCTGACGAACGATCGTGTCGTTGCCCAGCGGTGTGATGACCAGCGGGTCGTGAGACTGCTTCAGCCGCGCGAGGGTCGCAACGTCCATGTGGTCGTAGTGATTGTGGCTGAGCAGCACGAGATCGATAGGAGGCAGGTCCTCGAAGGCGACGCCCGGCGCGTTTATACGGCGCGGCCCCGCGAACGATAGCGGCGAAACGCGGTCGGACCATACGGGGTCGGTGAGGATGTTCACGCCCCCGGTCTGGATCAGCAGCGTGGCATGACCGACCATCGTGACCACCAGCCGCTGTCCTGCCACGCGCGGCTCCGGCTTCGCTTGGGGAAACGGGCTCGGCCACTCGTCCGGCCAGCGGGCGCGTCCGCCGCCGAATTGCCAGCGCAAAAGGTCGGTGAAGCCCGCAGGCGGTTTGCCCTCGGGGTTGAAAAAGACGGTGCCGTCGAAATGATCGCTTTTCGGCCCCGCGTAATACCGACTGCCAGATCCACTCTTCGCCATCGCCGCTCCGCCTCCGGCAGCCGCGACGCCGCCGAGCCCGATCCACTTCATCAATCCGCGCCTGTTCATGACGCTCAGGATAACGCCTGCCGGCATTCCGGCAAGCGCTCGGACCTCGCGTCAGCTAGCCTGGGGTTGCCGGGAACCCTAATTTAACCATATGCGTTGGATTATACTTGGGATTGCCACTATTCTGGCGATTGAAGGGATTCAAAATGGACGTACGGAACGGGTTACCGTTTCGACGGAGGGAATCGATGGGTTTCAGAACTACCGGCGTATTGGCCACGACATTTATCGCGCTCGCATTGGCCGGTTGCCAGAGCGAACGCTTCTCGCGGCTGGATTCGAGCGGTCCTGCGCCGGCGCCATTGTCGCCCGCACCGGCCGGTACGGTGACGTCCGGCCAGCTTCCGCCACCCGGTCAGCCGGGCGTGACGGATCCCAGCCAGTTCCCCGCAGCCCCGGGCGCGCAACCGGGACAGCTTCCCTCTGACGGGACCCAGGTCGCAGCCGTCGATCCAGGTGCCAATGCGCCTGAGATCACCACGGGTAGCGTCGCAGGCGTATGGAATGCCAGCGTCTCCGGACAGAGCTGCCGCATCGCGACACCGCAAACGCGCTTCGGCCAGGGCTATCGCGCCGGACCGCTGCGGTGCCCGGCTCCACTCGACGGCGTCAAGTCGTGGAACGTATCGGGCAGCCAGCTCGCGCTCTACAACGACAACGGCGAAGTGCTTGCACGCCTCTATTCCTCGGGTGGTGAGCGTTTCGACGGCCAGACGAGCACGGGCGTACCCGTTTCGCTGTCGCGCTGAGGCGCACGAAATAGCGCATCAGCATACGGGCCCAGCCGATGTCTTCGCTCGACGACCTGCCGACATTCCGTACGTTGCGGCAGCACTACGAGCATCTTGAGCAGGCCGGCACCATCACCTCTGACCCGGCGCAGCTACGGATCGTGGATGCGCTGGACCGTTTGATCGCCGAGGTCTCGAGCCAGCGTCTGGCATCCAAATCCAGCGCACTGGGCTGGCTTTTCGCCAAACGAAAGCAGCCGCGCGAGACCGTGAAGGGTCTGTACGTCTATGGGGGCGTCGGGCGCGGCAAGACGATGCTTATGGATCTGTTCTTCGAACGGGTTCCGGTGAAGCGCAAGCGGCGCGCCCACTTCAACGATTTCATGGCCGACGTCCACGATCGCATACAGAGCCATCGCGAGGCGCTGAAACGCGGCGAGACGAAGGAGACGGATCCCATCCCGCCGGTTGCCAAGGCACTGGCCGAAGAAGCGTGGATTCTATGCTTCGACGAATTCGCGGTGACGGACATCGCCGACGCTATGGTCCTCTCACGGCTGTTTTCCAGCCTGTTTGCGGAAGGCGTCGTGCTCGTCGCGACGTCGAACGTGGCGCCGCGCGATCTTTACCGCGATGGCTTGAACCGGGCGCTCTTCGAACCGTTCATCGGTATCCTGGAAAACCACGCGGAAGTGATCGCGCTCGACGGACCGACCGACTACAGGCGCGAAAAACTCGACCGGATGCAGGTCTATATGACGCCTTGCGACGCCGAGACCGCCAGCCAGATGGACGAAGCATGGCATGCGGCGACCGCCGGCCACACGACGCAGGAGACGCGACTCGCGGTGAAAGGCCGGGAACTGGTTGTTCCACGCGCCAACGGCACGGCGGCGCGCTTTACCTTCGGCGAACTTTGCGAAAAGCCGCTGGGCGCGCGGGACTATCTGGCAATCGCCTCTCGTTTCGACACGCTGTTCATCGATTGCATTCCGGTGATGGGTCAGGAAAAGCGCAACGAGGCCAAGCGCTTCATCTTGCTGATCGACACGCTTTACGACAACCGCATGCGGCTTGTCGCAAGTGCCGAAGCGCCGCCGGAACAGCTCTATGCCGGCACCAGCGGCACGGAAGCCTTTGAGTTCGCCCGCACGGCGTCCCGCCTGACGGAAATGCAGACCCGCGACTGGCTGGAGACGGTGCGGCAGCGTGAAACGCCACGCTAGCCGTTCTTTGCCTGCTTCCAGTCTCCCGTGGTGTTCCACCATCGGTTGGGATTGCTGTTGTCGTCGAGGCCCTTGGAGCGGCTGCCGAGTATGGTCTGAATACGAATGACCGGTTCCTGGTAGCTGTGGACCTGAAAGATCGCCTCGATCACCCGGTCGATAATCGACCGGTCGGCAGGAAGCTCGAAGGACACCTCGACCACCCCGGGGCGGGCCCGAACCTCACTCTCCGGTCCGGCCGCGGCGCCGTCCAGAGGGCGATATCGCTCAATGCCGGTCCCGCTCTGATAGGCGTTGCTGTCGTAGTTGCCCATGGCAAGCGGGGTTATCGCCACCACCGCCTTCATGATGCGATCGACATCCTCGGTGGGCGCCTGAAAACTCAGGAGCACCAACTGCTCCATCCGCACAGATGTCGTTTCAAACGATCGCTCAAACATCCACTGCCTCCCTTCGATATGGCAAAGCGGCAGTTTAAACGCGGACGTGCTGACATCGCGGAGTCAGCAGATTGGCGACAATACCATTGCTTCGTGGTTTGCAGCTACTGTTCCATTTCGGTTCAAACTGGCGATCGACGCAAATCCAGTCATGCCGATTCTTACGTTTACGTAAGATAATAATGATCTAAACGATTGAAAATGTTCGCGTGGTAAGAATCGGTTGAGTTTTTTGGGCGATGCGTCTATGCCCGAGCCCGAATTCGGACGGCCTCCCGTGTCCGGATAACAATACTCGGCAACGCAGTTTCAGGCCGGCGCGGCAGCAGACCGGCGCACAAAAGGGAAACCAATCACCATGGCTCGCAACAAGATTGCCCTCATCGGCTCCGGCATGATCGGCGGCACGCTCGCCCATCTGGTCGGCCTCAAGGAACTCGGCGACGTCGTCATGTTCGACATCGCGGAAGGCATCCCGCAGGGCAAGGGCCTGGACATCGCAGAATCCTCGCCGGTCGACGGTTTCGACACGCGCTACGTAGGCGCGAACGAATATGCGGCCATCGAAGGCGCTGACGTCTGCATCGTGACGGCCGGCGTGCCGCGCAAGCCCGGCATGAGCCGCGACGATCTCCTCGGCATCAATCTCAAGGTGATGGAGCAGGTCGGCGCCGGCATCAAGAAGTACGCGCCGAACGCCTTCGTCATCTGCATAACCAACCCGCTCGACGCGATGGTCTGGGCGCTTCAGAAGTTCTCCGGCCTGCCCAAGAGCCACGTCGTCGGCATGGCCGGCGTGCTCGACTCGTCCCGCTTCCGCTACTTCCTCGCCGAAGAGTTCAACGTTTCCGTCGAGGACGTAAGCGCGATGACGCTCGGCGGCCACGGCGACGACATGGTACCGATGGTCCGTTATTCGACCGTTGCCGGCATCCCCCTGCCCGACCTCGTCAAGATGGGCTGGACCAGCAAGGAGAAGCTGGACGCCATCGTCGAGCGCACCCGCAAGGGCGGCGGCGAGATCGTCAGCCTGCTCAAGTCCGGCTCCGCCTACTACGCGCCAGCCGCATCGGCGATCGCCATGGCCGAGAGCTATCTCAAGGACAAGAAGCGCGTGCTGCCCTGCGCGGCGCACCTGTCCGGCCAGTACGGCTTGAAGGACATGTATGTCGGCGTGCCGGTGGTGATCGGCGCTGGCGGCATCGAGCGCATCATCGAGATCGACTTCAACAAGTCCGAGCAGAAGATGTTCGACAAGTCGGTCGCAGCAGTGCAGGGTCTCTGCGAGGCCTGCATCGGCATCGCACCGGCCTTGGGCAAGTAAGGGGGACGGCGGATGAACATCCACGAATACCAGGCCAAGCAGCTTCTCAAGGGTTTCGGCGCACCTGTCGCCGGCGGTGTCGCGATCCTCAAGGCAGGCGAAGCCGAAGCTGCCGCCAAATCGCTGCCGGGCCCGCTTTATGTGGTCAAGAGCCAGATCCATGCCGGCGGACGCGGCAAGGGCAAGTTCAAGGAACTCGGGCCTGACGCCAAGGGCGGCGTCCGCCTGGCGAAGTCCGTCGAGGACGTGGTCGCCAACGTCAACGAGATGCTCGGCAACACGCTGGTGACCAAGCAGACCGGCGAGGCCGGCAAGCAGGTCAACCGTCTCTACATCGAAGACGGCGCCGATATCGCCCGTGAGCTCTATTTGTCGATCCTGGTCGACCGCACCGTCGGCCGCGTCGCCTTCGTGGTTTCGACTGAGGGCGGCATGGACATCGAGGCCGTCGCCGAAGAGACGCCGGAGAAGATCGTCACCGTCGCGATCGACCCTGAAACGGGCGTGACCGATGCGGACGTTGCAAAGCTCAACGAAGCGCTCAAGCTCGAAGGAGGCGCGGCGAACGACGGCAAGACGCTGTTCCCGATCCTCTACAAGGCCTTCACCGAGAAGGACATGAGCCTGCTCGAGGTGAACCCGCTGATCGTCATGGAAAACGGCCGGCTGCGCGTCCTCGACGCCAAGGTCTCGTTCGACAACAATGCGCTGTTCCGACATCCGGATGTGGTCGAGCTGCGCGACGTGACCGAGGAAGACGACAAGGAAATCGAGGCCTCGAAATACGACCTCGCCTATGTCGCGCTCGACGGCAACATCGGCTGCATGGTCAACGGCGCCGGCCTCGCCATGGCGACGATGGACATCATCAAGCTCTACGGCGCCGAGCCCGCGAACTTCCTCGACGTCGGCGGCGGCGCTTCCAAGGAGAAGGTCACGGCCGCGTTCAAGATCATCACTGCCGATCCGAACGTGAAGGGCATTCTCGTCAACATCTTCGGCGGCATCATGAAGTGCGACGTCATCGCCGAGGGTGTGATCGCAGCCGTCAAGGAAGTCGGCCTCAAGGTTCCGCTCGTGGTGCGCCTGGAAGGCACCAATGTCGAACTGGGCAAGAAGATCATCAACGAGAGCGGTCTGAATGTGATTTCCGCCGACGATCTCGACGATGCCGCCCAGAAGATCGTGAATGCCGTGAAGGGGGCCTGAGCCTAGATGTCCATTCTTATCGACAAGAACACCAAGGTTCTCGTTCAGGGCCTCACCGGCAAGACCGGAACGTTCCACACCGAGCAGGCGCTCGCCTATCACGGCACGCAGATGGTCGGCGGCATCCACCCGAAGAAGGGCGGAGAAACCTGGACCGGCGCCAGTGGTGAAAACCTGCCGATCTTCGCCTCAGTCGCCGAGGGCCGCGACAAGACCGGCGCAACCGCCTCGGTGGTCTACGTGCCACCGGCAGGTGCTGCTGATGCGATCATCGAGGCAATCGAGGCCGAGATGCCGCTGATCGTCTGCATCACCGAGGGCATCCCGGTCATGGATATGGTCAAGGTCAAGGCGAAGCTCGACAAGTCGAAATCGCGCCTGATCGGCCCGAACTGCCCCGGCATCGTCACCCCCGACGAATGCAAGATCGGCATCATGCCGGGCAACATCTTCCGCAAGGGTTCAGTGGGCGTTGTTTCCCGCTCCGGAACGCTTACCTATGAGGCAGTGTTTCAGACGACGAACGAAGGCCTTGGCCAGACGACGGCCGTCGGCATCGGCGGCGATCCGGTGAAGGGCACCGAATTCATCGACGTGCTGGAGATGTTCCTGGCCGACGACGCGACGCAGTCGATCATCATGATCGGCGAGATCGGCGGCTCGGCCGAGGAAGAAGCAGCGCAGTTCCTGAAGGATGAAGCCAAGAAAGGCCGCCGCAAGCCGATGGCCGGCTTCATCGCGGGCCGCACCGCACCGCCCGGACGCACCATGGGCCATGCCGGCGCCGTGATTTCCGGCGGCAAGGGCGGCGCTGAAGACAAGATCGCGGCGATGGAAGAGGCGGGCATCCGTGTTTCGCCTTCGCCGGCCCGACTCGGCAAGACGCTGGTCGAAGCGATCAAGGGTTAAGGGAGAAAGGGAATAGGGCAGTAGGCGCACCAAACATGTTTGCCTTACTGCCCTACTTACCTACTCCTCTCACACAGGAGACGGAGCACGGGGCTCCGAAGGATCAAGATGGCGCGGCAGGATCAGGCCAACGACCAGTTTTCACTCACCTCGTTTCTGTATGGCGGCAATGCCGACTATATCGAAACCCTTCACGCGGCCTGGCAGGACGATCCGTCTTCGGTTGATCCGGAGTGGCGCGACTTCTTCGCCGCCCTGAAGGACGATGCCGGGGATGTGCGCAAGAGCGCGCAGGGTGCCTCCTGGACAAAGTCCAACTGGCCGATCACGGCGAATGGCGAACTCGTCTCGGCGCTGGATGGTGACTGGGGCGCTGCCGAAAAGCACTTCGAGAAGAAGGTTCGCGAAAAGGCCAGCGAGAAGGGTGCCGCACTTTCCGATGCTGACATCCTGACCGCCACGCGCGATTCCGTTCGCGCCATCATGATGATCCGCGCATACCGCATGCGCGGCCATCTTCATGCGGATCTCGATCCGCTCGGTCTCGCCGAGGCCAAGGAGGACTACAACGAGCTGTCGCCGGAGGCCTACGGTTTCACCGAGGCCGATTACGACCGCCCGATCTTCATCGACCATGTGCTGGGACTGGAATACGCCACCGTCCGGCAGATGCTGGACATCCTGAAGCGCACCTATTGCTCGACCCTTGGCGTCGAGTTCATGCACATTTCCAATCCGGCCGAGAAGGCATGGATCCAGGAGCGCATCGAGGGTCCCGACAAGGGCATCGAATTCACCTCCGAAGGCAAGAAGGCGATCCTGTCGAAGCTGATCGAGGCCGAAGGCTTCGAACAGTTCATCGACGTCAAGTACAAGGGCACCAAGCGCTTCGGCCTCGACGGCGGCGAATCGCTGATTCCGGCGCTCGAGCAGATCATCAAGCGCGGCGGCGCCATGGGGCTTAAGGAAGCCGTGCTCGGCATGGCCCATCGCGGCCGCCTCAACGTGCTGACCAACGTCATGGCCAAGCCGCATCGCGCGGTGTTCCACGAATTCAAGGGCGGTTCCTACACGCCGGATGACGTCGAGGGTTCGGGCGACGTGAAGTACCATCTCGGCGCCTCCTCCGACCGCGAGTTCGACGGCAACAAGGTGCATCTGTCGCTGACGGCCAACCCTTCGCATCTGGAGATCGTCAACCCGGTCGTCATGGGCAAGGCCCGCGCCAAGCAGGACCAGGTTTTCGGCCGCACCCGCGAAGAGGCTGTGCCGATCGAAGAGCGCGTGAAGGTGCTGCCGCTGCTGCTGCATGGCGATGCGGCTTTCGCAGGTCAGGGCGTCGTTGCCGAGTGCCTGGGCCTGTCGGGCCTGCGCGGCCACCGCGTTGCCGGCACGATCCATTTCATCATCAACAACCAGATCGGGTTCACGACCAACCCGCGCTTCTCGCGCTCGTCGCCTTATCCGTCCGACGTTGCCAAGATGATCGAGGCGCCGATCTTCCACGTCAATGGCGACGACCCGGAAGCGGTCGTCTATGCGGCCAAGGTGGCGACCGAATACCGGATGACCTTCCACAAGCCGGTGGTCATCGACATGTTCTGCTATCGCCGCTTCGGCCATAATGAGGGCGACGAGCCGGCATTCACCCAGCCGGTCATGTACAAGGCGATCCGCTCGCACCGCACGACGGTCCAGCTCTACAGCGACAAGCTCATTGCCGAGGGCCTGATCACGCAGGACGAGGTCGAGAAGATGCGCGCCGACTGGCGGGCCAACCTCGAAGCGGAATTCGAGGCCGGCCAGGCCTACAAGCCCAACAAGGCCGACTGGCTCGACGGCGCGTGGTCGGGACTGCGCACGGCCGACAATCAGGACGAGCAGCGCCGCGGCAAGACCTCCGTTCCGCTCAAGACGCTGAAGGAGATCGGCAAGAAGCTGACCGATATGCCGATGGACTTCGAGGTCCATCGCACCATCGGGCGCTTCCTCGACAGCCGGCGCAAGGCGATCGAATCGGGCGAAGGACTGGACTGGGCGACCGGCGAAGCGCTGGCTTTTGGCTCGATCCTCATGGACGGTAACCCGATCCGTCTGTCGGGGCAAGATTCCGAGCGCGGTACCTTCTCGCAGCGCCACTCGGTGCTCTACGATCAGAAGTCCGAGGACCGATACATCCCGCTCAACAATCTCGGACCGGCCCAGGCCAATTACGAGGTCATCAACTCGATGCTCTCTGAAGAAGCCGTGCTTGGCTTCGAATATGGCTACAGCCTTGCCGAACCCCGCGCTCTGACGCTGTGGGAAGCCCAGTTCGGCGACTTCGCCAACGGTGCGCAGGTCGTCTTCGACCAGTTCATCTCGTCGGGCGAGCGCAAATGGCTTCGCATGTCGGGCCTCGTCTGCCTGCTGCCGCATGGCTATGAAGGGCAGGGACCGGAGCATTCCTCCGCCCGTCTCGAGCGCTTCCTGCAGATGTGCGCGGAAGACAACATGCAGGTGGCCAACGTTACGACGCCGGCTAACTACTTCCACATCCTTCGCCGCCAGCTCAAGCGCGACTTCCGCAAACCGCTGGTGCTGATGACGCCGAAGTCGCTCCTGCGCCACAAGCGTGCAGTCTCCACACTGTCGGAAATGTCGGGCGAAAGCTCGTTCCACCGCCTGCTCTGGGACGACGCGCAGATGCTGCCGGACCAGAAGATCAAGCTGGTCAAGGACTCCAAGATCCGCCGTGTCGTTCTGTGCTCGGGCAAGGTCTATTACGACCTCTACGAGGAGCGCGAGAAGCGCGGTGTCGACGACGTCTACCTGCTGCGCGTCGAACAGCTCTACCCGTTCCCGGCCAAGGCACTGATCAACGAACTGTCGCGTTTCCGCAATGCGGAGATGGTCTGGTGCCAGGAAGAGCCCAAGAACATGGGCGCGTGGTCGTTCATCGATCCGTATCTGGAGTGGGTGCTCGCCCACATCGACGCCAAGCACCAGCGCGTGCGCTACACCGGCCGGCCGGCCGCCGCATCCCCGGCGACGGGCCTCATGTCCAAGCACCTGGCGCAGCTCGAGGCTTTCCTCGAGGATGCGCTGGGTGAATGAACCAGCACCACTGACCTAAGCGAAGCGAAATCAGGCAACGGAAAAGAACAATGGCTACCGAAATTCGCGTTCCCACCCTCGGAGAATCCGTCACCGAGGCCACAATCGGAAAGTGGTTCAAGAAGGCCGGCGAGGCCATCGCCGCCGACGAGCCGGTTGTCGAGCTGGAAACCGACAAGGTGACCATCGAGGTGCCCGCCCCCGCCGCCGGCACGCTTGCCGAAATCACGGTGAATGAAGGCGACACGGTCGAGCCCGGCGCGCTGCTCGGCATGATCGACGCCGGAGCGGGCGCTGCATCCGCCAAGAAGGAAGAGCCGAAGAAAGCCGAGGCGCCGAAAGAGGAAGCGGCCAAGCCCGAGCCCGCAGCCGACAAGGCCCCGGCAGGCAAAACCGACATGCCCGCTTCTCCGGCAGCGTCCAAGGCGCTCGCCGAGGCCGGCATTTCCGCAGACCAGGTGTCCGGCAGCGGCAAGCGCGGTCAAGTCCTCAAGGGAGATGCGCTCGACGCCATCGCCAAGGGTGTTTCGGCCCCGGCAACCGCCGCTCCTGCTGCAGCCCGCGCACCTTCCTCGGAAGACGATGGCGCCCGTGAGGAACGCGTACGCATGACCAAGCTGCGCCAGACCATCGCGCGCCGCCTGAAGGATGCCCAAAACACGGCCGCCATGCTGACCACCTTCAACGAGGTGGATATGAAGCCGGTGATGGACATGCGCGCCAAGTACAAGGAGCTGTTCGAGAAGAAGCATGGCGTGAAGCTTGGCTTCATGGGCTTCTTCACCAAGGCGGTGACGCATGCACTGAAGGAGATTCCGGCTGTGAACGCCGAGATCGACGGCACCGACATCATCTACAAGAACTACGCGCACATCGGCGTGGCGGTCGGCACTGAAAAGGGTCTGGTCGTCCCCGTCGTGCGCGACGCCGACGCGATGACCATCGCCGAGATCGAGAAGGAGATCGGCCGGCTGGGTGTTGCCGCGCGGGACGGAAAGCTGTCGGTCGCCGACATGCAGGGCGGCACCTTCACCATCTCCAACGGCGGCGTCTATGGTTCCCTGATGTCGACGCCGATCCTGAATGCGCCGCAGTCGGGCATCCTCGGCATGCACAAGATCCAGGAACGGCCGATGGTCGTCGGCGGCCAGATCGTCATCCGTCCGATGATGTATCTCGCGCTCTCCTATGACCATCGGATCGTCGACGGCAAGGAAGCCGTGACCTTCCTCGTTCGCGTCAAGGAAACGCTTGAGGATCCCGAGCGTCTGGTTCTGGACCTTTAGGCTTCGACGCTCACCATCCGCATATGGAGGAACGATGTCGGCGAAAACGATGCTCGTGACAGGCGGCTCGCGCGGCATTGGCGCTGCGATCGCCAGGCTCGGTGCGGCCGCCGGCTGGCGTGTCGCCGTCAACTACGCGTCCAATGAAGAAGCTGCCGCTCGCGTGGTGGACGACATCGTCTCCGCCGGCGGCGAAGCCTTCGCCATCCGTGGCGATGTCGGCGAAGAAGCGGACGTAATCGCCATGTTCGAGGCGGTCGATGCGCGCTTCGGGCGGCTCGACGGGCTCGTCAACAATGCCGGTGTTGTGGATCGCAAGGCGCGGCTCGACGAAATGAGCGTTGAACGCCTGACCCGGATGATGCGGATCAACGTGATCGGCACCGCACTTTGCGCGCGCGAAGCCGTGAGGCGCATGTCGACCAGCCATGGCGGCGCAGGCGGAGCGATCGTCAACATTTCGTCGATCGCCGCCGTACTGGGCGCGCCGGGTGAATACATCGACTACGCGGCCTCAAAGGGCGCGGTCGACACCCTGACCGTCGGGCTTGCCCGCGAGGTCGCGGCCAAGGGCATTCGCGTCAATGCGGTCAGGCCAGGCATCATCGACACAGAAATTCATGCGTCCGGCGGCCAGCCGGATCGGGTTGCCGCCATGCGTGGCCTCGTGCCGATGAAGCGCGAAGGCACGGCCGAGGAAGTCGCGCGCGCGGCACTGTGGCTACTGTCTGACGAGGCGTCGTATTCGACGGGCGCGATTTTGACTACCAGCGGCGGGCGCTGACCCGCCATTGCGGCAAGGAAGGAATAAGCCATGAGCTATGACGTCGTCGTTATCGGAGCCGGCCCCGGCGGCTATGTCTGCGCCATCAAGGCTGCGCAACTGGGGCTGAAGACGGCTCTGGTGGAGAAGCGCGATACCTATGGCGGCACCTGCGTCAATATCGGCTGCATTCCCTCCAAGGCCCTGCTGCATGCGACCGAAATGCTGCTCGAGGCGGAACATTCCTTCGACGCGCTCGGCATCGAGATCAGCAAGCCAAAGGTCAATCTCAAGAAGATGATCGAGCACAAGACCCAGACGGTGGACCAGAACACCAAGGGCCTCGTCTTCCTGATGAAGAAGAACAAGATCGACACGTTCCAGGGCACCGGGCAAGTGCTCGGACAGGGCAAGCTCTCCGTGACCGGCGAAGACGGCAAGTCTGAGGAGATCGAAACCAAGAACATTGTCATCGCCACCGGCTCCGATGTCGCCGGCATCCCGGGCGTGGATGTCGATTTCGATGAAAAGGTGATCGTCTCCTCCACCGGCGCGCTGGCGTTCGACAAGGTGCCGGATCATCTCGTCGTGGTCGGCGGCGGCGTCATCGGGCTCGAACTCGGTTCCGTCTGGGCGCGGCTCGGCGCGAAGGTGACTGTGGTCGAATATCTCGACACGATCCTCGGTGGCATGGACGGCGAGGTCGCCAAGCAGTTCCAGCGCCTGCTGGCCAAGCAAGGCATGGAGTTCAAGCTTGGCGCGAAGGTGACCGGGGTCGCAAAGTCCAAGAAAGGCGCATCTGTCACGTTCGAGCCGATCAAGGGCGGCGACGCGGAAACGATCGAGGCCGATGCCGTGCTGGTCGCGACGGGCAGGAAGCCGTTCACTGATGGACTTGGTTTGGAAAAGGCCGGGGTGGTGCTCGATGAGCGCGGCCGCATTCAGACCGATAATCACTTCCAGACCTCGGTGCCGGGCGTATATGCGATCGGCGACGTCATCGCGGGGCCAATGCTTGCGCACAAGGCCGAGGACGAAGGTGTGGCGGTAGCCGAAATCATCGCCGGCCAGGCGGGCCACGTGAATTACGACGTCATTCCGGGCGTCGTCTACACCAGCCCGGAAGTCGCTTCAGTCGGCAAGACCGAGGAAGAGTTGAAGAAGGCGGGCGTCGACTACAAGGCCGGCAAGTTCCCGTTCACGGCCAACGGGCGGGCCCGCGCCATGTTGCAGACCGACGGTTTCGTCAAGGTTCTCGCCGACAAGGCGACGGACAGGGTGCTGGGTGTTCATATCGTCGGCTTCGGCGCCGGGGAGATGATCCACGAAGCGGCGGTTCTAATGGAATTCGGGGGATCCTCCGAGGATCTGGCGCGCACGTGCCACGCCCACCCGACGATGTCCGAATCGGTCAAGGAGGCGGCGCTGGCGACTTTTGCCAAGCCTATCCATATGTAGACGTCTGCGCATTCGATAATGAAATGGGCCGGATCAGCTTGATCCGGCCCGTTTCATTTTACGCAAGGTTACGCGGTACGCTTACTGGTTCGGTGCAGGCTCTTCAGCCGGCGCGGCCGGAGCCTCTTCCTCGACAGGGGCTGCTGGCGCTGCTTCCTCGGCCGGCGCCGGCGCTGCCTCAGGAGCCGGGGCAGGCGCAGTCTGCTCATTCTGCTGCTCCGGAATAACGGCGGTCGTGCCGGCATCCGTCCCGGGCCCACTGCTGAAGGCGATGAGGGCGATAACGAGCAGCACGGCAATAACGCCCGCTGCAATCAGCCCGCCGCGACCGTTGCTGTTGTGTACGACGGTCTCGTTGACCACGCGCGGATCAGCTGCGGGATCGGTATAAGGCGAGCGCGGAGCGACACGCGGCCCGTCCGGATGGCCGGGATCGACGCGACGCGGATCAATATTGTTCTGGTCTGACATTGTCGTTCTCCGTGATATTCCTGACTTTATCGTGACCAATAACGCCGCGCGACGGCTGAGGGTTCCGTTTAGGCTTTTCTTCGTCAAAACCTGTGGTAGCCAAGCGGCATGGCTCAGAAGAAAGCGCATGAAGTCGATTCGTGGCTAAGGCGTCCCGATCCCAACATTCGGATCGTACTCATCTATGGTCCTGACCGCGGCCTCGTATCCGAGCGCGCCAAGGCTTTTGTGGCATCCACCGGGCTTAACGCCGACGATCCCTTCTCGTCGGTCAGGCTGGATGCAGGCGAGGTCGAAGCCGCGCCAGGCAGGTTGTCGAACGAGGCAGGCACGGTTCCCATGTTCTCCGACCAGCGCCTGATATGGATCAAGGGTGCGGGCGCGCAAAAACAACTTGCAGATGAGGTGAAGTTCCTCGCCGCGTCGCCACCGCGCGACTCGATCATTCTCATCGAGGCTGGCGATCTCAAGAAGGGCGTTGCCCTCCGCAGCGCTGTGGAAAGTGCTTCGGCCGCGATGGCGCTGCCGTGCTATGCCGATGAGGGGCGTTCGATAGACGCCGTGATTGACGAAGTCCTGGCGCGCGACGGACTGGCGATCGGCATGGAGGGCCGCCAGGCCTTGCGCGCCAATCTCGGCGGCGACCGCCTGGCGACCCGAAGCGAAATCGAAAAACTGGCGCTCTATTGCCACGGCGCGCGTGAAGTCACCGTCGATGACATCAACCTGATGACGGGCGACGTGTCAGGTTTGAGCCTCGACAACGCGATTGACGCCGTGCTGTCCGGGCATGCCGCTGTCTTCGATACGGCGTTCGCGCGCCTGATCTCCTCCGGTACGAACCCGTTTCTCGTGCTGGCCGGCGCCATGCGGCAGTTTCAGGCTCTCAGCCTGATGCGCAACGAGATGGATTCCGCAGGCAAGGCGCCCGGCGCGGTCGTAGCCTCAGCCCGCCCCCCGGTCTTCTTCACAAGGCGTAAGCTGGTGGAAACGGCGCTGCAGCGCTGGACCGCGCCCGCGCTGTCACGGGCGCTCGAGAGACTTCAGGCGGCAGTACTCCTAACGCGCCGCCGACCGGATCTTGCGACGGCAACGGCGCGGCAGGCGCTTATTGCGCTTCTGGTCGAATCGGCACGCGCCGCCCGGCGCTGACAAGTCAGCGCTGCAACCTGCGGCACAATTCGTCGAGCTGCTCGAGCGTCTTGTACGAGATTTTCAGTTCCCCGCCCTTCTGGCCATGGGAAATCGTCACCCTGAGCCCCGTCACGTCGGATAGCGCCTTTTCCAGCGCAAGCGTATCCGCATCCTTCTCGGCGGGCGTGCTAGAGCGCGTCGGGGGCTGCGGCGGCCGCGCGGGCTGCTGCGCCAGTGCCTCGGCCTGGCGCACGGAAAGCCCCTCTTCGATGATTTGCTTAGCCAGCGAAGCAGGATCCTCTGCCGTCACCAGCGTACGCGCGTGTCCGGCAGACAGCGAGCCATCGACGAGCATATCGCGAATGACGTCTGGCAATTTAAGCAACCGGAGCGTGTTTGCGACATGACTCCGGCTCTTGCCAATCACCTGACCGAGATCGGCCTGCGTATAGTGGTGCTCGTCGATAAGCTGCTGATAGCCTTGAGCTTCTTCGACCGGGTTCAGGTCGGCGCGCTGGACGTTCTCGATAATCGCAAGCTCGAGCGCGACCCGATCATCCACTTCCCGGATTATTACCGGGAGCTCGGTCAACCCCGCCCGCTGGGCCGCGCGCCAGCGGCGCTCGCCAGCTATGATCTCATAGCGACCATTGGCGCCGGTTCGCACCACCACCGGCTGCACGATTCCATGCTCACGAATCGACTGCGTAAGATCCGCAAGCTCCGCCTCGGCGAAGTTACGCCTTGGGTTGCGCGGATTTTGAGTAACAAATTCAATGGGAACGCGGCTATCCGCCCCTATCTTGGGCGTGGCCTGCGGCTGCGCCGGCTTGTCCATCTCGCCAATCAGCGCGGCGAGACCGCGGCCGAGCCGTTTTCTGGAGGGATCGTCACTCATGTTCATTCCGCATCATTTCGACATCGAATCGAGTCTTGTTTTCAAGCGGCCCGGAGCCGCCGCTCACGCCGTATCACTTCCGATGCAAGCTGCAGGTAGGCCTGACTGCCCGTGCATTTAAGATCGTAGAGGATCGCCGGCTTCCCATAGGACGGGGCTTCGGAGACACGAACGTTGCGCGGAATCACCGTGTCATAGACCTTGTCGCCCATATGCGCTCTGACGTCCTCGACAACCTGATTGGCGAGATTGTTGCGACCGTCGAACATGGTCAGCACGATACCCTGTATCGTCAGATCCGGATTGATCGAGTTACGGATCTGCTCGACCGTCTGCAGGAGCTGGCTGAGCCCCTCGAGCGCGAAGAACTCGCACTGAAGCGGAACGAGGACGGAATCGGCGGCTGCCATCGAATTGAGGGTCAACAGGTTCAGCGATGGCGGGCAGTCGATCAGCACATAAGAGAAATCGACGCCGGTTTCGCGGGAACGCCGCAGCGCGTTGCGCAGGCGCAGAACCCTGTCCGGCGCCGATGCGATCTCCATCTCGATACCGAGAAGATCGAGCGTTGAAGGAATGACGCTCAGCCCCGGCACCGCCGTGGGCATCGCCGCCTCTGCAACCGTAGCGTCACCGGCCAGCAGATCATAGGAGGATACCGCACGATCCTGCCGGTCGATTCCGAGGCCTGTGCTGGCATTGCCCTGCGGGTCCAGATCGACGATCAGCACCTTCTCGCCGATGGCGGCCAAGGCAGTGGCGAGATTGATCGCGGTGGTCGTTTTCCCGACGCCGCCCTTCTGGTTGGCGACGGTGATGATGCGAGGATGCACGGTCATGGCGGACAGTCACCGGACAGGCTTGTTGGCGATATCTGGTCGTGATCGACCCCGTTCAACCTTCGAAAGTTCGAGGATTCGGCTTGCCGGATCGATCTTGCTCCGATGTTCTATCAGATCGAATTGCCAGGCGTCACGGCTTTCGGCGATTTCTGTCGCGTAATCCCGCCCTTTGTGAAAGAGGGCAGTCGCCCCGCCTGTCAGCCAATGCGCCGACAGGTCGAGCAGCTTGGGAAGCGGAGCCAGTGCCCGTGCGGTAACGATTTCCACGCCTTCGCCAATTCCGGATGCCTGCTCGATCCTGCATATGTTCACCTTTGCCGGGGCCCCGAGGGAGCCAAGCACGGTTCGCAGGAACGCTGCTTTCTTATGGTTGCTCTCGACGAGCTCTATACTGGCCCCACTGCGCTCTCGGAGAAGAATTGCCATCACCGCGCCCGGAAACCCGCCCCCAGAGCCAAGGTCCAGCCACTTCAGCGCGCCCGGTTTCAGCGCGGCTAGTTGTGCGCTGTCTAGGATATGCCGGCTCCAAAGCGAGTCCATCGTTGAAGGGGCAGCGAGATTTATGCGCGTAGACCACTTGCGAAACTCTGCTTCAAACGACTCAAGTCGCTCCAGTGTTTCACGTGAAACTGTTCCGGCAACGTCACGAATTTCTTCGAGGCGATTACCCGTCACGCTGCGCCCCGCTCACGATGATCGTTCTGGTGTAGGGCAGAGATGATAATGGCGAGCGCGGCTGGTGTCATGCCGTCGATCCGCTGTGCTTCCGCCAGGGATCGCGGCCGGCGGTTCGCTAGCTTCTGCTTCAACTCGTTTGAGAGCCCGGGTAGCATCGTAAAATCCAAGCCGTCCGGAATGGCTCGCGCTTCCTCCCGCTTCAGTACGGCGACATCCGCCTGTTGACGGTCCAGATAGACTGCGTAACGGGCCTCGGTTTCGAGCCGCTCGCCCGACTTGCGCGCTATGGTGCCAAGCTCCGGCCAGATTGCGCTCAGTCGCTGCAAGCTCATATCGGGGTAGGATAGAAGATCGTAGGCAGTTCGACGCTGCCCGTCCTTGTTTAGATTGAGGTCAAAGCCCGACGCTTCATTCGGCGTTATCGACAACGATTTCGCTAGTTTCCGTGCCCGTTCCAGCTCATGGCGCGCCTGACCGAATCGCTTGCTGCGCTCTTCACTCGCAATGCCAAGATCGATGGCCACTGGCGTCAGCCGCTCGTCGGCGTTGTCGGCGCGGAGCGACAGCCTGAACTCCGCCCGAGACGTGAACATCCGATAGGGCTCTGTTACCCCTCGGCGAGTCAGATCGTCGACAAGGACGCCGATATAGGCATCGCCCCTTCCGAAAACGATCGGGTCGAGCCCACCCGCTGCGCGCGCAGCGTTCATTCCGGCTACGAGGCCTTGCGCCGCAGCTTCTTCATAGCCCGTCGTGCCGTTTATTTGCCCGGCCAGGTAGAGGCCCGGTGCGCGGCGGGTTTCGAGCGTGGTTTCCAGTTCGCGTGGATCGACATGGTCGTATTCGATCGCGTAACCCGGTTGCGTGATTGAAGCCCGTTCGAGACCGGGGATCGACGCAACGAGCGCCTCCTGCGCATCCCGGGGAAGAGATGTGGAGATGCCATTGGGGTAGACGGTGTTGTCGTCCAGACCCTCAGGCTCCAGGAATATCTGATGGCCGTCGCGATCGCCAAACTTGACAATCTTGTCCTCGATGGATGGGCAATAGCGCGGACCGATGCCTTCGATAGAGCCCGAATACATGGCAGAGCGAGACAGGTTAGCGCGGATGATGTCGTGTGTTTCGGCTGTCGTTCGCGTTACACCGCAGGCAATTTGCGGGTTGTCGATCGAATCCGTCAGCAATGAGAAGGGTTCGGGATCCTCGTCCGCCAGTTGCTTGTCCAGCGATTGCCAGTCAATGGTACGCCCGTCGATGCGCGGCGGCGTACCCGTTTTCAGACGGCCCAGCTTGAAACCAAGGCGGCTCATGGTAGCAGAAAGCCCCAGAGAGGCTTTCTCGCCCATGCGGCCGGCCGGAAAGCGCTCGTCACCAATATGGATGAGTCCACGGAGGAAGGTGCCGGTAGTCAGAACAACTGCTGCGCAGCTTAACCGTCGGCCGTCGGCTAAAACCACGCCTGCGACCCGATTGTTCTGGAATTGCAGATCGAAAACCTCGCCTTCGACGACTTCGAGGTTTGGTTGATTTGCAATGGCTTCCTGCATCGCCTGCCGATAGAGCTTGCGATCTGCCTGTGTTCTCGGGCCGCGGACCGCCGGTCCCTTCCGCCGGTTAAGCAAGCGAAACTGAATGCCGGCACGATCGGCGACACGGCCCATAAGCCCGTCCAGCGCGTCGATTTCCCGAACCAGATGGCCCTTTCCCAAGCCGCCAATGGCAGGATTGCAAGACATCACCCCAATTGTGTCGCGCTTCATCGTCACGAGCGCGGTTTGCGCACCTACCCGTGCCGAGGCTGAAGCTGCCTCGCAGCCGGCATGGCCGCCACCGATAACAATGACGTCGAAGTTTTCGGTCATGATCCAGTCTCTTTAGTCGATCGAACAGATGTTCCCGACCGCCGGCGAAGTCAAGCCGCAACGCGGTTTCACGTGAAACGATTTCCATGGGAGCTGTCGCTCGATGTTTCACGTGAGTCAGTGCTTGCGCCTTAACAGTCAGTGTTTCACGTGAGTCATTTGCCTATGCAAAACTCCGAGAAGATAACGCCGAGCAAATCTTCAACGTCTATCGCACCTGTGATCCGCCCCAAAGCGTCGCCCGCCAAACGCAGCTCCTCCGCGCGCAGCTCAAGCTCCTGTTGCACCTCGGTAGCGAGAGAAAGATGATGCCCGCATGACCGTAGCAGCTCCAACTGACGCAACCTCGACGGAAGGACGCCGGACACCGCCGAAACGGCACCCTTGGCATGCCGTCCGATGTCCTCAATCAAAGCAGACAGGCCGGCACCGTCGATCACCGAAACGATATGGTGGAACTCACCGGTACGGTGTGGGGTAATATCGGCCTTCGTCGCGACCGAAAGCGCTTTACCCTTAATGTCAGCCAGATCAAAGCCAGGCATTTCTGGTGAGCCGTCCGTAAGCTTGAGGACGAGGTCCGCCTCTGCGGCAGCCCGGAGAGCTCGCTCAATACCGATCCGCTCAACTGTGTCGGGAGAATCGCGCAACCCGGCAGTATCCGTGAAGATGACCTTCAGCCCATCCAGGTCGAGCGATACTTCAACAAGGTCACGCGTCGTACCCGCAATTTCAGTCACGATCGCAACGTCACGCCGGGCCAAAGCGTTGAGCAGGCTGGATTTGCCGGCATTAGGCGCACCCAACAGCACCACCCGGTACCCGTCTCTTATGATCTCGGCCGCGTGGTAGCCTTTGATATGGTTAGCAATTTCTTGCTGCATCGCCGACATATCAGTCCAGACATCTGCGGCGACAGAGCCCGGTACGTCGCCTTCATCTGCAAAGTCCAGCTCCGCCTCGATCATTGCTCGAGCATGCAACAGGCGCTTGCGCCACCCGTCGTAGATGTCACGCTGACCGCCTTCTGCATTGATCAGCGCCATTCTGCGCTGGAGCTCCGTTTCCGCGGCCACCAGATCGGCCAGGCCTTCGGCGCTGGTCAGGTCGAGCTTGCCATTCAGAAACGCGCGGCGGGTAAACTCTCCCGCTTCGGCCGCGCGCAGGCCGTCTTTCCTGCCCAGATGCTCCAGTACGGCCGCAACGACCGCCTTGCCTCCATGGACATGAAGTTCCGCGCAGTCCTCTCCAGTAAAGCTCGCCGGACCCGGGAAACTGAGCACAATGGCACGATCCAGCGGTTCGCCGTCATCGTCGACGAGCTCCCTGAGCGCGGCCTTGCGTGGCGGCGGGACGCGGCCCTTAGTTATGCTTGCAAGAACAGCGATCGTTTGGGGCCCTGACAGCCGGATCATCGCGACGCCTGAGGGGAGCCCGCCGGACGACAGGGCGAAGATCGTATCGCAGAATAAGGATTGATGGCTCACTGCCTACGCCCTACCTTCGCTGCCAGCAACGGTGTGTCATGACGAATCTATCTCAGAATCTGCTCGCTTACGAAAGCAGCCCCTATCTGCGGCAGCACAAGGATAATCCCGTACATTGGCGGCCCTGGTCGCGAGCAGCACTCGACGAAGCTGCCAGCGCCGGCAAGCCGATCCTGCTTTCAGTCGGTTACGCCGCCTGTCACTGGTGCCATGTCATGGCCCATGAGAGCTTTGAAGACGACGAAGTCGCAGCTGTCATGAACCGCCTTTTCGTGAACATCAAGGTCGATCGCGAGGAGCGGCCAGATATAGACCAGATCTATATGGCGGCCTTGACAGCCATGGGCGAACAAGGCGGTTGGCCGCTGACCATCTTCCTCACTCCCGACGGACAGCCATTCTGGGGAGGCACCTACTTTCCCAAGGAACCACGTTACGGCCGGCCAGGCTTCATACAGGTTCTGGAAGCGGTCGCGCGAACCTGGGACGACAAGCGGGACGAACTTGCACGAAGCGCAGGCGCCCTGGCAGACCATGTACGCTCCAGGCTTGCGCCGACCACCGGCACTGTCGCTATGGATGCAGGCCTTTTGCCTGCCCTCGCGGAATCGATCCAGTCGTCGATCGATCAGGTAAAAGGTGGGCCGCGCGGCGCGCCGAAGTTCCCAAATGCACCTTTCATGAACACCTTATGGACGAGCTGGCTGCAACACGGCGTACCGGCTCACCGCGATTCCGTCCTTTCCAGCCTGGAAATAATGCTTAGCGGCGGCATATACGACCACATCGGTGGCGGATTATGCCGCTACGCGGTCGATGACCGCTGGTTGGTGCCGCACTTCGAAAAGATGCTCTATGATAATGCGCAGCTTATCGAACTTGCCACCGCGGCTTACGGTGCAACAGGCAGCGCTCTGTTTCGTGTCCGAATCGAAGAGACGATTGGCTGGCTTCAATGCGAAATGATGTTGCCAGAAGGAGGCTTCGCTTCAAGCCTCGATGCCGACAGCGAAGGGGAAGAAGGCCAGTTCTATCTCTGGACTCGCGAGGAACTGAACGCGGTGCTCGGCGAAGCTGACGCGGCGCGCTTTCTTTCCATCTATGAGCTGACGGCACCAGAAGGCTGGGAAGGCGACCCGATATTGCACCGGCTGTCATCGCCCGCGCTTGGCGAAGCCGACGCAGACCCGTTTTTTATCGAGGCGAAACAGAGACTTATAGACCAACGCGGGCACCGGGTCCGTCCCGGTCGCGACGACAAGCTGCTTGTCGACTGGAACGGTCAGGCAATCGCCGCCATCGCGAACGCAGCTCGGGTATTCGGGCGCGGCGACTGGCTGGAACTCGCACAGGACGCCTTTCGTTGCGTAGCCGAATCGACCGTGGATGGCCGGCTTCCCCACTCCATCCTCGGTGCGGACCGGCTCTTTCCTTGTATGTCGACGGACTATGCGGCGATGATCAATGCAGCCATCGCGCTGTGCGAAGCGACAGGCAGCAGAGAATATGCCGCCAGGGCGCGAGATTGGCTCGGGATGCTCGATCGCTGGCACGCCGACGAGAATGGCAAGGGGCACTATCTGACCGCGAGCGACGCCGTGGATGTGCCGATGCGCATACGTGGCGACGTCGACGAGGCAGTGCCGAGCGCCACGGCCCAGACGATCCGGGCCATGCTAAGGCTCTCGATGCTGACGGGGGACGACTTGCTCTACGGTCGCACAGTGACCGCGGCCGAGGCAGCCCTGGGGCGGGTCGCCCAGCAGCGTTACGGACAGGCCGGTATCATTTGCTCAGCCGAACAAGCTCGACAGCCTCGAAAGCTGGTCATCGTCGACGACGACAGCCAAGAGCTTGTTACGGAGGCGAATCGCTTCCCGGATTTTCTGAGAACCGACACGTTTCTAGATGTCGGCGGGGAAGGCGCCAACGATCGTATCGAATTGCCTGGTGGAGCGGTGCTGGATAGCACCCGTCCAGGCGCCTGGCTCTGTATCGGCCAGAGCTGTTTGCCGCCGGTTCGCTCCGGCGCCGAGCTGGCCGACCTGCTTCGCAGGCCGGCCAGCTGACATCACGTATTCATGGAATCGAAGAAGTCGGAATTCGTCTTCGTCTGCTTCAGCTTGTCGATCAGGAACTCGATCGCATCCGTGGTTCCCATCGGGGCCAGAATGCGGCGCAGCACGAAAATCTTCTGCAGATCCTGACGCGCGACCAGCAGGTCTTCCTTGCGGGTGCCGGACTTGAGGATATCCATCGACGGGAAGATACGCTTGTCGGCGACCTTGCGGTCGAGCACGATTTCGGAGTTACCCGTACCCTTGAACTCCTCGAAGATCACCTCGTCCATACGGCTGCCGGTATCGATCAGCGCGGTCGCGATGATCGTCAGCGATCCGCCTTCCTCGATGTTGCGTGCCGCACCGAAGAAGCGCTTCGGACGCTGCAGGGCGTTGGCATCCACACCACCGGTCAGCACCTTGCCGGAAGACGGAACAACCGTGTTGTAGGCGCGGCCCAGGCGCGTGATCGAATCGAGCAGGATCACGACGTCGCGACCATGCTCCACGAGGCGCTTGGCCTTCTCGATGACCATCTCGGCCACCTGAACGTGACGGACCGCGGGCTCGTCGAAGGTCGAGGACACGACTTCGCCCTTCACCGAGCGCTGCATGTCGGTCACTTCTTCCGGGCGCTCGTCGATGAGCAGCACGATCAGATATGCTTCCGGATGGTTGGTCGCGACCGAATGGGCAATGTTCTGCAACAGCACCGTCTTACCTGTGCGCGGCGGCGCGACAATCAGGCCACGCTGGCCCTTGCCGAGCGGGGCGACCAGATCGATGACGCGGGCCGACAGATCCTTGGTCGTCGGATTTTCCGTTTCCATACGCAGCCGCTCGTTGGGATAGAGCGGTGTCAGATTGTCGAAGTGGATCTTGTGCCGGATCTTCTCAGGATCCTCGAAGTTGATGGTATTGACCTTCAGCAGCGCGAAATAGCGCTCGCCTTCCTTCGGGCTGCGGATCGGGCCTTCGACGGTGTCGCCAGTCTTCAGCGAGAAGCGCCGGATCTGCGACGGCGAGATGTAGATGTCGTCCGGACCCGGCAGATAGTTGGCATTGGCGGAGCGTAGGAAGCCGAAGCCGTCCTGCAGCACCTCGACAACACCCTCGCCGATAATCTCGATGTCCTGCGCCGCGAGCTTCTTGAGAATCGCAAACATCAACTCCTGCTTGCGCAGGACGCTGGCATTCTCGACCTCGAGCGATTCGGCGAACGCGATCAGGTCCGTGGGACCTTTGCTTTTCAGCTCTTGTAGTTTCATTTCCTGCATGATGCGGACTCTGGAATGGGCAACAGGAGGGGGTGCGGGGCGAGAGTGAGCGCGGGACGCGCCTGGAAAGACAGAAAGCACTACGCCATGCGGGGAGAGAGGATGTGACTCTTAGCGTCCCTCCTCCTAAAGCGCAATATGGGAATTCCGCTCCCGATTTAGAAGGGTTTCACCACCACGAGGATCACAATTACGATCATCAGTACAGTCGGGATCTCGTTTACGATGCGCCAATGGCGGGTTGGCTTCTCGTTGCGATCTTCAGCGAAGCGCCGCACCGAGGCCGAAAGGTACCCGTGCACGCCGGAAAGCAGAAGCACGGCGGCGATCTTTGCATGCAGCCAGCCGCCTACGAATCCGAAGCCTCGCCAGGCCAGCCAGAGCCCAAGCACCCAGGTTGCCACCATCGCCGGATTGATGATCGCACGCAGAAGCCGGCGCTCCATAACCTTGAATGTCTCGGACTTGTCTGAGCCCCGCTCGGCCTCGGCGTGATAAACGAACAGCCTTGGAAGATAGAGCATCCCCGCCATCCACGAAATGACAGCGATCACGTGGGCGGCCTTGACCCACGGATAAAGCGCGACGGGATCGAGCCAGAACAGCAGCGCCACCAGCACAGCCACTATCGCCAGAGCGCCTGCGGCCCGCACGGCCGGGCCAGCCTCGGATTTGATTTGCGGTTCGGTCATTATCGCGCCTCCCGCACCATCCGGACCATCGCTTCGACATGCGCAATGGGTGCTTCGGGCGTTATCCCGTGCCCGAGATTGAAGACCAGGGGGCCGTCACCAAGCCTGCGCAGGATGGCAGCAACACCATCTTCCAGCGCCTTGCCGCCAGCAACCAGCCGCAATGGATCGAGATTGCCCTGCACGGCGCCTTCCGCCTGCAGCGACAACGCCTGGCTCCAGGGAACGCTCCAGTCGAGACCGAGGGCATCAACGCCCGTCTTCGAGCGATATGACCCGTAGAGCGTACCTGCACCTTTCGGAAAGCCGATGATGGGCGTTTTCGGATGTACCGCTCGAACACGCTTCACCATTCGGGCTACCGGTTCGATGCAATAGGCTTCGAAGCAGGCTTCATCGAGCACGCCCGACCAGGAATCGAATATCTGGACAGCATCAGCTCCCGCATCAATCTGGCGAATGAGATAGTCTGCCGACCGGTCTGCAAGTGTCTCCAGGAGCCTGCGCAGGCTTTCCGGGTGCCTGTACCCGAAAAGCCGTCCTGGAGCCTGGTCCGGCGTCCCGTGGCCGGCAATCATGTAGGTCGCGACAGTCCATGGCGCACCGCAGAAGCCCAGCAGCGTCGTTGCCGCAGGAAGCTCGCTCCGCAGTCTGCGCACGGTCTCGTAGACCGGCGCAAGGTGATCATGAAAGCCAGCACCCTCAAGGCGCTCGATTTCATCGGGCTCGATCGGTGTCATCAAGGGACCGCGACCTTCTTCGAAGCGCAGGTCTCGGCCAAGCGCATGCGGGACAACCAGGATGTCAGAGAACAGGATCGAAGCATCGAAGCCGAAGTGGCGGATCGGTTGAAGGGTTACCTCCACAGCAAGATCGGGGTTGTAGCAGAGATCGAGGAAGCTTCCGGCTCGAGCCCGCGTTTCGCGATACTCCGGCAGATATCGGCCAGCCTGTCGCATCATCCAGATGGGAGGAGGGAAGACCGTTTCTCCCCGCAGCACGTCCATGACGATCCGTTTTTCGGTCATGCTGGTCCTCTCCGGATTGGCGCCTGAAATAAAGAAAGAATCTTTTAAGAGAATCTTTTGATTCTATGACTCTGTTGGAATCGGCAATTACGGCTTGTCCACCTGCAGCCGTGAAAACTCAACGCGCAAAGCGACGCAGCGGATTTTCATACAGGCCTGTGAATTACCCGGATAGTTCCAGATCGCCTTTTGGAATCAATCTGTTGCAACGCTGCCGGATTGGCATGACCAGTCATGCGTGCTGAACAACCGGCTGATTTCCCCAATCTAACGCACATCACCGTTTCGATCTCCAGCGTAGGGTGAATTGTGGATGAATGGGGGTCTGATACAGTCCGGCTCCGCCCGGCGGGTAAACTCTGCCCGGTATCCACAATTGCCAACAGGGGCCGGTCCGGGCTGTGAATAAACCGCAGAGCTTCTTCCACCTTCACCTCATCTCGGATGCGACCGGCGAGACGCTGCTCGCGGCCGGCCGTGCCGCTGCCGCGCAATACAAGGATGCGCGCGCGATCGAGCATATCTATCCGCTGATCCGGACGGAAAAACAGCTTCTCAAAGTGCTCGGTGAGATCGACGAAACGCCGGGCATTGTCCTCTACACGGTTGTCGATCAGGAACTCGGGCGTCTCATAGACAATCGATGCGCTGCGATGGGCCTGCCCTGCGTCTCGGTGCTGGAGCCGGTGCTTGCGGTGTTCCAGTCCTATCTGGGGGCACCTGCGGGGCGCCGCGTCGGCGCGCAGCATGTTCTGGATGCACAATATTTCCGCCGCATCGATGCGCTCAACTACACTATGGAGCACGATGACGGGCAGCTCATCAACGATGTCGAGGATGCGGACGTCATCTTGATGGGCATCTCGCGAACATCGAAAACGCCGACCAGCATCTATCTCGCCAATCGCGGTATCAAGACTGCCAATATCCCGATCGTGCTGGGCGTACCCGTTCCAGAAAGTGTCATCTATGCCAAGCGCCCGCTTGTAGTGGGGCTGATAGCAACCGCCGAACGCATCTCCCATGTCCGCCAGAACCGAATATTGGGCAGTTCGGTCGGCTACGACTCGCAGAGCTATGTCGACCGTACCGTCATTGCACAGGAGCTTGCCTATGCCCGGCAGCTCTGTGCGCGACACGGCTGGCCGACCATCGATGTCAGCCGTCGCTCGATCGAGGAAACCGCGGCGGCCATCGTTGCACTGCGTGGCAAGACACGTTAACTCCCGCCGGACAGGAGATCGCATCATGTCGGACGCCATCGTACTCGCCTCGGGCAGCCCGTTTCGCAGGAAGATGCTTGAAGATGCAGGCCTCTCGATCGAGGTCGAGAAGCCGCAGATCGACGAGCGCGCAGTTGAAGCCGCGGTCGCCAACTCGGGCGTGGGTCCGGAAGACCTGGCCTTGATACTTGCCGAGGCCAAGGCCCTCGAAGTTTCCCAGGATCGCCCCGGTGCGCTGGTCATCGGCACCGACCAGACCCTGTCGCTTGGCGATGAAGTGCTGCACAAGCCGCGCGACATGGAGGAAGCCCGCCGCCGTCTGCTGGCGCTTTCGGGAAGGACGCATCAGTTGAACAGCGCCGTCGTCCTGATGCGGGACGGAGAGGTGTTATGGCGCCATGTCGGCGTCGCGCGGCTGACCATGCGCGAACTTGATCCGGGCTTCATAGGCCGGCATCTGTCGCATGTCGGCGAAAAGGCGCTTTCGAGCGTCGGCGCGTACCAGATCGAAGGCGAAGGCATCCAGCTCTTCGAGACGATCGAGGGCGACCACTTTACCATCGTCGGAATTCCGCTGTTGCCGCTGCTCGCAAAGCTTCGCGAAATGCAGGCCATCGATGGCTGAGACGACAAAGGCCTTCGTCATCGGCCATCCCATCGCGCATTCGCGATCCCCGCTCATTCATGGCTACTGGCTCGAACGTCACGGGATTTCCGGCACATACGAACGCATCGACATCGCTCCCGACGATCTGGAACGCTTCATACGAAACCTGCCGGAGAGCGGGTTTGTTGGCGGCAACGTCACGATCCCGCACAAGGAAGAGACGTGTCGGCTGGTCGATCGGCTCGACGAGGCGGCCCGCGCGATCGGCGCGGTCAACACGCTTTGGCTTGACGGCGGCGCGATCTGCGGGGGCAATACGGATGCTACAGGCTTTGCCGCCGATCTCGATGTGCACGCTTCATCCTGGCGCTCGGCCAAGTCGGCGCTGGTGCTGGGCGCGGGCGGAGCATCGCGAGCAATCCTTCACGCGCTAACGACGGCAGGCATTGCCGACATCCGGCTGGTCAATCGCACCTTTGCGCGCGCCGAGGAACTCTCCGAGCGTTTCGGAACGGGCATCCAGGCACATCACTGGCAGGATGCGAATGATCTGGCGTCAACGAGCGACCTCGTGGTCAACACGACCTCCGTCGGCCTCAACGGGCAGGGCGAGATGCCGCTGGACGTTGCGCAACTACCGGCGAACGCGACGGTCGTCGACATCGTCTATACGCCGCTGCAGACACCACTGCTTGCGGCGGCTGCAAAGCGCGGACTGAAGACCGTTGACGGTCTTGGCATGCTGCTGCATCAGGCCGTTCCGGGGTTCGAACGCTGGTTCAGCGTCCGTCCGCAGGTGACCGACCGGCTTCGGGGGATCATCGTGGCAGATATAGAGGGAGCTCGTTCATGATCGTGCTCGGCCTTACCGGATCGATCGGCATGGGCAAATCGACGACGGCGCGCATGTTCCGCGACGCAGGCGTCCCAGTGCACGATTCCGATGAGACGGTGCATCGCCTCTATGCCGGCGAGGCGGCGGGGCTGATCGAGAAGCGCTTTCCGGGCGTCGTTCACGACGGTGTGGTCGACCGGGAAAAGCTTGCGAAGGCGGTGCTTGGCCAGCCAGATGCACTGAAGGATCTGGAGCGGATCGTGCATCCTCTGGTGCGCGCTGATGCCGATGCGTTCCTCGCACGCCACCGGCAGGAAGGCGCGAGACTGGCGCTGCTCGACATTCCGTTGCTGTTCGAGACCGGCGGAGAGGATCGCGTCGATCGAATTGTCGTCGTGACCGCCCCTGCCGAAGTGCAGCGGGAACGGGTGCTGGCCAGGCCAGGCATGACGGAAGAGAAATTCGAGGCAATCCTGTCCCGGCAGGTGCCGGATGCGGAAAAGCGCCGGCGCGCGGATTATATCATCGATACAGGGCAGGGCATGGACGCGGCGCGCCGCCGTGTCGCCGAGATTGTCGATGAATTGACTGGGGGCAAGCCCAGAGAAGCCGCCGGCTGAGGCTTGCCCTGCCCGCTGGCGACACGCATCCTGAGCACAAAGGAGCGAATCGATGCGCGAGATCATATTCGATACGGAAACGACTGGGCTCGATTCCCGCGAGGACCGCATCATCGAGTTCGGCGGTATCGAGCTGGTCAACAAGTTCCCGACCGGACGCACCTTCCACCAGTACATCAATGCGCAGGGACGCGCGGTCAATCCCGAGGCGCTTGCCGTTCATGGCATCAGCGATGCCGATCTGGTGGACAAGCCGTCCTTCCCGCAAATCGCCGAGGATCTCGTTTCTTTTCTCGACGGGGCGATGCTCGTCGCGCACAACGCCAATTTCGACATCGGCTTTCTGAATGCCGAGTTTGCTCGGCTTGGGATGCCGGCCGTCGATCCGGGCAGGGTGATCGACACGCTGGCGCTCGCGCGGCGGAAGCATCCGATGGGGCCGAATTCACTCGACGCCCTGTGTCGGCGCTACGGCATCGACAACAGCCACCGCGAAAAGCACGGCGCGTTGCTCGACTCCGAGCTTCTGGCCGAAGTCTATATCGAGCTCATGGGTGGCAAGCAGGCTGCGTTCAGCCTCGATGTGCAGGTTCAGACGACCACGGTGATTGTTGAGCAGACGGTCGGAGCGACGGTCCGTGTTCGAGAACGGCCGCTCGCGTCGCGGCTCAGCGACCAGGACCGCCAGGCCCATCAGGCCCTCGTCGCCACGCTGGGTTCATCGGCCATCTGGCTGGAGGTTGAGCCCGGCTATCGCGACGAGGCCGCGGCGAGCTAGCCAGCGATTCACGTGAAACCATCGGCAGTTAAGGACGCTGCCAAAAGAAAAAGGCCCGGATCGATCCGGGCCTTTTTGAGGGGGATTCGCTGATCAGGATCAGGCCGTGCCGCTCGGCTGCACCTTGGCCTTGGCCTGCTCCTCGGCCATGCGCTGCTGGAACATCTGCGCGAAATCGATCGGATCGATCATCAGCGGCGGGAAACCGCCATTGCGCGTGCAGTCAGCAATGATCTGACGGGCAAACGGGAAGAGAAGCCGCGGGCACTCGATGAAGAGGAGCGGCAGCATGTGTTCCTGCGGGAAGCCGACCACCCGGAAGACACCGCCGTAGACCAGCTCCACGTTGAAGAGCACGTCCTTCTCGACGCCCGCCCGCGCGTTCAGCGTCAACGTCACGTCGTATTCGGTTTCCGAGATCGGATTCGCATTGACGTTGACATTGATGTTGATGCCGGGCGCCTTGTCGCGACCGCGCAGCGAGGCGGGTGCGCCGGGGCTCTCGAAGGAGAGGTCCTTGATGTACTGGGCAAGTACGTTCAGCGACGGCTGCGCGCCATTGCCTGCCTTGGCGGCACCGGCGGGCGGCGGGGTCGTGGTTTCTTCTGGTTTCTTGGCCATCAGCCGGAATCCTCTCTATTTCAGCCGTTCCCGGCCGGGAATGAAAACGCGGCGTTGGCTACCATGGCAGGTCCGGCGTGACAAGCTTGCGAGCCGTTGCCCGCCTGGCCTCAGCGATCGTCCGTGATCGAGGGCCGCGGGGGCTGAGGCTTGTCGTCCCGGGCGAAGTCGTCTTCATCCAGGTCGATGGTTCGCCCACGTCCCGGCCGGCGAAAGCCGCCTGGACCCGCAGCGGCGGTGACGATGGTGATGCGGCTTCTGATAAGCCGCCACCCCAGATCGCGTATCGGTGGAATGAAAAGGAGAAAGCCTAGGGCGTCGGTGACGAAGCCGGGAAGAAAGAGAAGCACCCCCGCCAGCAACACCATGACGCCGTGCACAAGGTCCCGGCCCGGAGACCCGCCTGCATCCATGGTTTCACGTATGCGTGTCAGGATGCCGAAACCCTGGACCCGCAACAGGATCGAGCCCAGGATCGTGGTGGCGATGACAAGACCGACCGTGGCAAGTGCACCGATCTCGCTGCCGACCATGACGAATACGGCGATCTCGGCCAGTGGCAATGCAAGCAGCAGCAAGGGGATGAAAGGGAAGGCCAAAATGCGATCTTTCCGATGAGGTGCGTTTAAGGTCGATCAGTTTAGATAGTGTGCCGCCGCTTTGATTTGAATGATGGCGGGATGCGTTCTATATGCAAGGGGACAACCGGCAAAGCGAGGCCTTTGCTGGATAAGAGGTTTGGCGGACGCTATGGAATTTTTCGACTTCGGCACGATTTTCTTTCTGGTCGCGGCAATTGTGATCTTTTTCCAGTTGCGCAACGTGCTGGGCCGCCGCACCGGTAACGAACGCCAGCCATTCGATCCCTATACGTCCGCACGGACCAGCGAGAAGTCCGATTCTACCGCCTCGGAGAACGTAGTTTCGCTGCCGCGTCGCAAGGGCGGGTCCGAGGCGGACGACGCCTATGCCGCCATAGACGCATTCGCCAAGCCCGGTACGGACCTCAACAAGAGCCTGCGTGCGATCCGCGACGCCGACCCGTCATTCGAGCCGAAGACGTTCGTGGACGGCGCGAAAATGGCCTATGAGATGATCGTCATGGCCTATGCAGACGGCGATCGCCGTACGCTGAAGAACCTTCTTTCGCGGGAAGTTTTCGATGGGTTCGTCGCCGCGATAGCCGATCGCGAAAGCCGGTCGGAGAAAATCCAGTCCTCCTTCGTTGGCATCGACAAGGCCGATATCGTCAATGCCGAGATGAAGGGCAGCGAGGCCCATGTGACATTGAGAATCGTAAGCGAGCTGATTTCGGCGACCCGCAACAGTGCCGGTGAAGTGATCGATGGCGATCCGGAGACGGTCGCCGAGGTCAAGGATGTATGGACCTTTGCTCGCGACACGCGCTCGCGCGATCCGAACTGGAAACTGGTCGCGACAGAAGCCGACGACTGACCGTTCCGGCCAGAACCGCGCGACGGGACTGCGCCGTGACGCTCTCGCCACTCCTCAAATCCACGAGTTTCGACGATCTGCCGGGCTGGCGCGCAGATCGACATGGCGAAGCTTTTGCGGCTTTCCGATTGAGCGCGCGCCGAGCGCTCCAGAAACCGTATAAGTCAGGCTCGCTCGGTATCGACGCGGGTGCTTTCGAGGAAGCCTTTCACGCCGCCGACAGAGCCGAAACTCTTGATGACGAAGCAGCCAGGGGTTTCTTCGAACGCTGGTTCCTCCCTTGCAGGGTAATTCCCGAAGGAGACGGTTCCGGCTTCGTCACCGGCTTTTATGAACCTGAGGTCGCGGCCTCGCCGGTGCGCACGGACGAGTTCACTGTGCCATTGCTCGGCGTTCCGGACGATCTCGTAAAGATCCATGACGCGAATCGCCCGGACGGGCTGGATCCGTATCTGGCATTCGGCCGATCGACATCAGCCGGAATAGTGGAATATTTCGACAGGCCAGAAATCGAGAAGGGCGCGCTTGGCGAGAGGGCTTCGGCGCTCGCCTGGCTAGCCGATCCCGTTGACGCGTTCTTCGTGCATGTACAGGGCGCCGCGCGGCTGACGATGCCCGATGGCTCGGTAAAGCGCGTCACCTATGCCGCCAAGTCCGGCCAGCGCTTTACCGGACCGGGCGGATTGTTGGTGGCGATGGGTGAGATACCGGCCGCCGAAATATCCATGCAGGCGATCAGGGCGTGGTTTCGGCGCAACCCGCATCGCGTGGACGAAATCCTGCGTCAGAACCGCTCCTACATTTTCTTCCGGTTCGCCGAGGTCGAAGATGCGGGGATGGGGCCGATCGCTGCCGCCAAGGTGCCGTTGACCGCCGGTCGTTCCATGGCCGTCGACCGGCTGCTGCACACATTTGCAACGCCGTTTTTCGTCGATGCGCCGACGCTTCGAGCATTCGACGACGTTCCGTTTCGCAGATTGATGATCGCGCAGGATACCGGCTCGGCAATCCTCGGTCCCGCGCGCGGCGATCTGTTTGCCGGATCCGGCTATGCGGCTGGCGAGATTGCCGGCGTGGTTCGCCATCCTGCGGATTTCTGCGCGCTGGTCCCGCGCGCGCTACTGGGGGCGGTTTCAACATGACCGCGTCATCGGACAAGAAGCTTTCGATGGAAGACCGCATACTGTGGGGCAGGGTCGCGCGCTCGGCGACGCCGTTACCCGGGAAGGCGATCGAAGAAGAGGCACCCCCTGCCGAAGACTTCGCCACCCTGCTCGACGCACCGCTTAAGGCCGGCTCTACGCGCCGCGAGGCGCAGGCGCCCGAACCGAACCGTCCGGCCACCCATGCAAGACAGCACAGGATAGACGCGCCGGTTCGCGAAAAGCTGGCGAAGGGTCGTCTGCCGATCGAAGGCAAGGTAGACCTTCACGGGCTGACGCAAAGCCAGGCGCATATGCTGCTGCTTTCGTTCCTGCATCGCGCTTATGCCGACGGACGCCGCCACGTTCTGGTCGTGACCGGCAAAGGCTCGTCGCTTGGTTCCGATGGCGTCCTGCGCAGGGCGGTGCCGGCCTGGTTTGCGACGCCGCCGTTCCGTGCGCTGGTGAGCGCGCACGAAGATGCGGCGCGGCGCCACGGCGGTTCGGGCGCGCTTTACGTGAGACTGCGGCGTTCAGGAGGCGCGGGATGACGCCGTTCGGGACGAAAATGCGTGATTTGCGCGCGAAAAAGGGAGTCACCCAGAAGGAGATGGCGACTGCGCTCGGCATCAGCCCCGCCTATCTGTCGGCTCTGGAGCATGGCAGGCGCGGCGCGCCGAGCTGGCCGCTGGTGCAGAAGATCGTCGGCTATTTCAACGTCATCTGGGACGAAGCCGAGGAATTGCAGCGGGTCGCGGAAAGCTCTCACCCCCGGGTGGTTGTCGACACGACCGGACTGTCAGCCTCGGCGACGCTGCTGGCCAATCGCCTTGCATCCCAGATCGCTGGCCTCGACGAGGACGATATAAGGGGCCTGCTTCGCCAGTTGTCCGAGATTCAGGAACGCGGCAAGCGCCGCTGATCCTCAGAAGAGCTTTTTCAGCTCGTCCAGCTTGTCGTTCACAAGCCAGCCATAATAATTCTCTTCCGGCAGCCGCGCCGCCTGGCCAGCACTTCGGCGCTTGCGGTTCTCCGCCTTGAGCGCTTGCGCGCGCTGCTCGGGATTGCCGATGTTGTAGAGGGTCGCCGTGATGCCCGGGTTCTTGGAGATGTCGTAGCCGGCGATATCGCGGTACGCCTCGATGGACTTCTTCAGCGTCGCGGCGACGTAGGCGAGCGTCAGGTCCGGGTCCATGATCGTACGGTAGACCTGCTGCGGATCCTCATGGTCCAGCTTCGGCAGGCCTGACACCCTGGCCACAAGATCGCTCATCTGAAGCGCGGTCAACGGGTTGAGCTGGCCGATCCCGAAGGTCTGGCCAGCATAGAATGGCTGGAAGAAGACCGCGCTGAAACGATCATTGGGAAAGCTGGCTCCGTCAACCGTCTTGCCGCGGAATTCGTTGTTCCATATCGCTTCCCGGCAGGACCAGAGATCGTAACTGTCCGACAGCTTCGCGCATGCTGAAAATTGCGGGCGCTCGATGAAATCGCTGACGCTTTCGCCGTTATGCGAAAAGTTGAAGCTCGTCTTGAGGTAGGAGACGGCCTTCACATAGTAGGTCTGCAGTCGGTCATAGGCGTCGACGTTGTAGGTGTGTTCGCCCACAATCGCGCCCGCCATGTGAAGCGGGTCGATCTTGTACTGCGCGGCCACCTTCTTGATCTTGTCGCGCAGGACGCTGTCGTTCTCGAGCAGCGCATAGACTTTCTTGTATTTCGCCTCGTAGGTCGATTTGGCAGCGCGGGTCCGGCTGGCCGAAGCTGCCGGCACCTGCGGCTGCTCCTCGAAGCGGTTTCCGGGCGGTACCAGCGTTGCCGCAGCAGCCGGAGCGCTTGTCGCGACCAGGCACAGGCATACGAGGAGCCGCACTGCAGGGTTCATTTCCGACCTTGTGAAGATGGAGGAAGACAGGCCGGCGAAAATAGTTGCTGCGGCGGAAGGAGTCGAGAGCCCTGCGTTCAATCTCTCGTCAGGGCTCCCGAATAGCGAAATTCAGCCTACAGGATGAACCGTGACAGGTCCGTGTTCTTGGCGAGGTCGCCGACATTCGTGTCAACATAGCCGGCATCGATCGTTACCTCCGACCCGGACTTGTCGGGTGCGTTGAAGGAGATGTCGTCAAGTACCCGCTCCATCACCGTCTGCAGCCGGCGTGCACCGATGTTCTCGACGCTTGCGTTCAGATCGACGGCTATGCCTGCCAGCCGATCGATCGCATCGTCGGTGAAGTTGAGGGCTACGCCCTCGGTCTCCATCAGCGCTACATATTGCTTGATGAGGCTCGCCTCGGTTTCCGTCAGGATGCGGCGGAAGTCGTCTTTCTCCAGCGCGCGCAGTTCGACGCGGATCGGCAGTCGGCCCTGCAATTCGGGCAGCAGGTCCGACGGCTTGGCGACGTGGAATGCGCCGGATGCGATGAACAGGATATGGTCGGTCTTCACCGGTCCGTATTTGGTCGCAACCGTGGTGCCTTCGACCAGCGGCAGCAGGTCGCGCTGAACGCCTTCCCTGGAGGGTCCGCCGGAAATATCACTGCGCGCGGCCACCTTGTCGATCTCGTCGAGGAAGACGATGCCGTCGTTCTCCGTCGATTCGAGCGCTCGGCGCACCACCTCGTCCTGGTCGAGCAGCTTGTCGGACTCGTCATTGATCAACAGGTCGTAGGATTCCTTGACGGTCGTCTTGCGCATCTTGGTGCGCTGGCCGCCCATGGCCTTCTGCAGCATGTCGTTGATGTTGAGCACGCCGATATTTGCGCCGGGCATTCCCGGAATCTCGAAACCGGGCATGCCGCCATTGCCGGTGTCGGCAACCTCGACCTCGATTTCCTTGTCGTCGAGCTCGTTGTCGCGCAGCTTGCGGCGGAAGGAATCGCGCGTGGCCGGGCTTGCGTTCTTGCCCACCAGCGCCTCCAGCACGCGCTCCTCGGCGTTGAGATGCGCCCTTGCCTTGACGTCTTCGCGCATCTTCTCGCGCGTCAGGCCGATAGCCGCTTCGACGAGATCGCGGATGATCTGCTCGACGTCGCGGCCTACATAGCCGACCTCGGTGAATTTGGTCGCCTCGACCTTGATGAACGGCGCGCCGGCGAGCTTCGCCAGTCGGCGGGAGATTTCTGTCTTGCCGACACCCGTCGGCCCGATCATCAGGATGTTCTTGGGCATCACCTCTTCGCGCAACTGACCTTCGAGCTGCTGGCGCCGCCAGCGGTTGCGTAGCGCAATGGCCACGGCGCGCTTGGCGTCCTTCTGGCCGATGATGTAGCGATCGAGTTCGGAAACGATCTCGCGGGGAGAGAAAGTGGTCATCTACTTGTACGCTTGAACCTTGATGGGAGGGAGCTTGTTGAGCAGGGATGTGGGGAGAGTCGGGCGCACGATCAAGTTTCGGATGTGCTGCCAGCCGGCGCCAAAGATGATGATCAGTGTTCCAACGACAAGCAGAATCAGCGCGAAGGGCGGGATTCCGGTGGTGTTGGCGGTGGAATTGATCAGGTAGTAGATCCCGAGCGAGCCGAAATAGGCAAGCGTCGGCACCAGCAGCGAACGTCGGTCGATGGCCAGCGCCACATAGACGAAACCGAGGATGAGCACGCCCAGCATGATGGATGCGTTTCCGTCAGGCTCGATATTGCCCAGAACCACGTCCTGGCCGGTGGCCATGATGAATAGCGGATGCACGAGCATCGGCGCCGATACGACATGCAGCCAGAAAGCGCAGTCGGACCAGACCGTTCGCCGTTCGCGATCGTGCAGATCGAGCATGACGGCTGCACCAAAGACGACGAGGCCGCAGACCAGCGGCATATAGAGTGCCGCGCGCAGCAGTTCCGGCATATCCTCGATTTGCGGAGCAGCGACTGTGCCAGCCGCAACGCCGTCGTAAAGCAGCAAGGCGGTCTGCAGGAACGCCAGCAGCGTCGCGGCGATAGCGATCACGCCGGCGAGAACCGGAACGCGAAAGCGCCAGAAATAGAGGATCGCCGCGATTATCGTTCCGCCGAATACGATATAGCCGGCCGGGGCTACCATCTGCCGCAACGCCAGAAGCTGCCAGAACGAATCCGGCTGCCGGATCGGATAGCTGGCGTTGGCGAGCAGCGATAGTCCGACAACCGCAGCCACGGTGAAGGCGAGGCTCAACACCGTCGAAGACAGCTTCATGCGGCGCTGGCGTGTAACGAATTCCGCGACAATCCATGAAAACGCGGCCAGAAGCCCGGCAATCCAGAGCGGTTGTCCCGGGATCGCAGTACTCAGGACGAAATAGAGCCCGGCCGTGAGAAGAACGATGCCGACCGTAACGAAAAGGTCGTTGCCGCCGCCAATCAGGCGCAGGTTCTCTTCGGTGCCTTCGTCGGTCTCCGCCGAGCCGCGTTCGATGGCAAGGAGCCGGTCGCGCTGATCGGCAGTGATCACGCCGTTTGCGACAGCGCTTTCGAGCGTTTCAGTGCTGATCAATGATGGCTGTCCTCGCGATCGGGTGTTCCGCCATTATGGAGGCGCGCAGCAGGTCCGTCACGCATGTCTGCACTCAGGCTGCGAAATCCGGCACATACTCCATGAGGAGTGTATCGCCGGTGCGTCCCTCGAGATGCGGGATGGTGCGGAACCCGGCCTTTTCATAGGCGCGGATTGCACGATGGTTGGTGGGTTCAGGATCGATGATGATCGTTCTGTGGCCCTCGCCGATCAGCCTCGCGACAAACGCCCTTACCGCCGCCGACCCATAACCACTCGAAAGCAGAGCCGGATCGCCGATGGAAACATCCACGCCGACTGCGTCGGAGGGCAGCTCCGTCAGCCACGGGTTGTCCTTGATCCATTCCTCGTTCTGGTGATGGCCGATGAACCAGTACTGGATGTAGCCGATAGGCGTCCCGTCGAGCATGAAGAGAAACGGCCGCGTGGTGTCGCGCCCTTCGACCATGTCGCGGATGAAGCCAAGCTCCTCCTCCGGGTCGCCCCACCATTCGCGCATGTGCGGCTGGTTGAGCCAGCCGCGCAGCGTCTCGTAGTCTTCGCGCTCCACGGGACGGAACGCGATCTCGGGTTGGCTATTCTGCATCTAGCGTTTCGATCACGACGTTGCCGTTGGTGTAAACGCAGATGTCGGCCGCGATCTCCATTGCCTTGCGGGCGATCTCTTCCGCGTTCTTGTCGGTATCGATAAGCGCGCGCGCGGCCGCCAGCGCATAGTTGCCGCCCGAGCCGATGGCCATCACGCCGTACTCCGGCTCCAGGACATCGCCGGTGCCGGTCAGCGCAAGCGTCACGTTCTTGTCGGCCACCAGCATCATCGCCTCCAGCCGGCGCAGGTAGCGATCGGTGCGCCAGTCCTTTGCGAGCTCCACGCAGGCGCGGGTGAGCTGGTCGGGATATTGTTCGAGCTTGGCTTCGAGCCTCTCGAGCAGGGTGAATGCGTCGGCGGTTGCACCGGCAAAACCGGCAATGACGTTGCCCTTGCCGAGGCGACGCACCTTGCGCGCGTTACCCTTCATGACCGTCTGGCCGAGGCTTACCTGGCCGTCGCCGGCGATCACAACCTTGTCGTTCTTGCGCACGGTGACGATCGTCGTCGCGTGCATGGTCGGTTCATTCGACATATCAACTCCGATACTGCCTTCAGCCGGCCTTCGGGTTAGTGCAGCGCCGGCCGCGTGAAGGCTTATGTATGCGCGCGGGCCGCGAATGCAAATCGCCGCCGCTGGCAATCGGCGGGGCATGCTGATAAGAGGCTTTCGCCCAGAAGCAGGAAAGGTCGCCCAGCATGGCCAGCCCCGAGCGCAAAGCGAGCGTCGCGCGCAAGACCAAGGAAACCGAGATCGCCGTTTCGGTCGATCTCGACGGCAAGGGCGCGTCGGAAATCTCGACCGGCGTCGGCTTCTTCGACCATATGCTCGACCAGCTTGCCCGCCACTCGCTGATAGACATGAAGATCGAGGCGAAGGGCGACCTGCATATCGATGACCACCACACGGTCGAGGATACCGGCATCGCGATCGGCCAGGCTTTGGCGCGCGCCCTCGGCGAGCGTCGCGGCATCACCCGCTACGCATCGATAGACCTTGCCATGGACGAAACCTTGACCAAGGCTGCCGTCGATGTTTCCGGCCGGCCGTTTCTGGTTTGGAACGTCGCTTTCAGCGCGCCGAAGATCGGCACCTTCGACACCGAGCTGGTGCGCGAGTTCTTCCAGGCGCTTGCGCAAAACGCCGGCATCACGCTGCATGTGATGAACCATTATGGCGCTAACAATCACCATATCGCGGAGACCTGCTTCAAGGCGGTGGCTCGCGCGCTGCGCGCCGCGATAGAACCGGACCCGCGCCAGGAGGGAGCGATCCCTTCCACCAAGGGCACCCTGAACGGATGAGCGTTCGCCATGGCTAGTTTCGTCGTAATGGAGCCGCCCGGCCGCGCCGCCGAGGAGAGGGCGGTCATCGTGCGGGACGGGTTTCATATCCTGGCCTTCCTGCTGCCTGCGATCTGGCTGCTCGTTCACCGGCTGTGGCTGGAGACGCTGGCCGTTGTGCTCGCGGGCTTTGTGATCGGGCTGCTGGGTGCCTGGTGGGGCAGCGGCACGGCGTCGCTCGCATCGCTTATGCTTGCGCTTTTCGTCGGCCTCGAAGGATCGGCCCTGAGGCTGGCAGCCCTGCGCCGGCGCGGCTGGCGCGAATGGGGCGTGGTCGAGGCTGGTGACGCGCGCGATGCGGAGATCCGCTATCTCGCAGATATTGGCCCCGGCCACGTCGCGCGAGACGCTGTCTCCGACGCTCTTCCGCCGGCTCCGGTCATGACTGGTCAGCGCGCGACCCCGACCCGTTCCGGCCCTGCGCTCGGCATGCTCGGCTATCCGGGGCGAAACTAATATGCGCGTTGCGATCATCGACTACGGATCCGGTAATCTGCGCTCGGCGACCAAGGCTTTCGAGCGAGCCGCGCGCGAGGCGGGCATCGCCGCCGAGATCGACCTGACGGCGGACTCCGAGCGGGTGAGAAGTGCCGACCGCATCGTGCTGCCGGGTGTCGGCGCCTATGCCGATTGCCGGGCAGGGCTCGATGCCGTGCCCGGCATGGTGGCGACCATCGAAGAGGTCGTGACGGAGCGCGGCCGGCCGTTCCTCGGCATCTGTGTCGGCATGCAGTTGATGTCATCGCGCGGGCTGGAAAAGACCATCACCAACGGCTTTGGCTGGATTGCCGGCGACGTGAAGGAGATCGAGCCTTCCGATGCTTCGCTGAAAATCCCGCAGATCGGCTGGAACACGATTCACGTGAAACATGACCATCCGCTTCTGGCAGGCATCCGCACCGGTGAGGACGGGCTGCATGCCTATTTCGTCCACTCCTACCATCTCGACGCGGCACGTTCGGAGGATGTCGTCGCGGTGACCGACTATGGCGGTCCCGTCACGGCCTTGGTCGCGCGCGAGAACATGGCCGGAACCCAGTTCCACCCCGAAAAGAGCCAGGCGCTCGGCCTGGCCCTGATCGCCAATTTCCTGCGCTGGAAACCGTGAGGAGGACGCCGTGAGCAAGAAGGGTTACTGGATGGGCATGGTCGACGTGACCGATCCCGATGGCTATCCGCAATACGTCGCGGCAAACGCTGCCGCCTTCGAGAAATACGGCGCGAAATTTCTGGTTCGCGGCGGACAGTGCGAAGTCTTCGAAGGCCCGGCGGCATCGCGGCTGGTGGTCATCGAGTTCAAGAACTACCAGACTGCGCTCGACTGCTACCATTCGCCGGAATATCAAGCGGCATTGAAGCTGCGCCAGCAATTCTCGAACGCTCACTTTGCCATCGTCGAAGGCGCATGATCCGTTGATACTTTTTCCTGCCATCGATCTGAAGCAAGGCCAGTGCGTCCGTCTCAAGTTGGGCGAGATGGATAGCGCAACGGTCTACAACACCGATCCCGCCGCTCAGGCGCGCGCCTTCGAGGAGCAGGGTTTCGAGTGGCTGCATGTGGTCGATCTCGACGGCGCCTTCGCCGGCGAAAGCCGCAATGGCGAGGCGGTCGAGGCGATCCTGAAGGCGACGAAGAACCCGGTGCAGCTTGGCGGGGGTATCCGTTCGATGGTCCATATCGATGCCTGGCTGGCAAAGGGGCTGGCGCGGGTGATCCTCGGCACGGTCGCGGTGCGTGATCCCGATCTGGTCAAGGAAGCCTGCAAGGCCTTTCCGGGCAAGGTTGCGGTCGGCATCGATGCGCGGGGCGGCAAGGTTGCCGTCGAGGGCTGGGCCGAAGCCTCCTCGCTGGGCGCGATCGAGCTCGCGAAGAAGTTCGAGGGAGCGGGCGTTGCCGCCATCATCTACACGGACATCGACCGCGACGGGGTGCTGGCTGGCATCAACTGGGACGCCACGATCGACCTCGCCGAAGCCGTCTCCATTCCCGTCATCGCATCAGGTGGGCTCGCGTCCATCGCCGATATCGTGCGCATGACCATGCCCGACGCGCGCCGGCTCGAAGGCGCCATCTCCGGCCGAGCCCTCTATGATGGCCGCATCGACCCGGATGCAGCGCTGGCGATCCTGCGTGAATCGCGGGAGCGAGCGGCATGACTCTTAAGGCCCGTGTCATCCCCTACCTCAACGTCAAGGACGGCCCGCGTCGCCCGCAGCCGCGTAGCGGCGAGGACGCGCAAACGAAAATGGAGGCCGTCCTTTGACCCTTAAGGCGCGCGTCATTCCCTGTCTGGACGTCAAGGACGGCCGCGTCGTCAAGGGCGTCAGCTTTGTCGACCTGATCGATGCCGGCGACCCGGTGGAATCGGCCAGGGCCTATGACGCAGCCGGCGCCGATGAGCTGTGCTTCCTCGACATCACCGCATCGTCGGACAATCGCGAAACCATCTTCGACGTGATCGCCCGCACAGCCGATCACTGCTTCATGCCGCTCACCGTCGGCGGCGGCGTGCGCGCGGTGGCCGACATCCGCAAGCTGCTGCTGGCGGGGGCCGACAAGGTGTCGATCAACACCGCGGCGGTGAAGAACCCCGACTTCGTCGCCGAAGCGGCCGACAAGTTCGGCAACCAGTGCATCGTCGTCGCCATCGACGCCAAGAAGGTCTCACAGGCCGACGAGGCGGATCGCTGGGAAATCTTCACCCATGGCGGGCGACAGGCCACCGGCATTGACGCGGTCAAGTTCGCCCGTAAGGTCGTCGATCTCGGTGCGGGCGAGATCCTGCTGACCTCCATGGATCGCGACGGCACCAAGGCGGGCTATGATCTGGCCCTGACCCGCGCAGTCGCCGATGCGGTGCGCGCGCCGGTCATCGCGTCTGGCGGCGTCGGCACGCTGGACCATCTGGTCGAGGGCATCCGCGACGGCCACGCGACCGCCGTTCTGGCGGCCTCGATCTTCCATTTCGGCACCTTCACCATTGCGCAGGCCAAGGCGCACATGGCAAAAGCAGGCCTGCCGATGCGGCTCGACGCGGCCTGAATGTCGGGAGGAAAGACACCCTTGTCAGGGTTCTCGCTGAAAGATCTGGAGACGATCGTGGCCGAGCGTGGCAGCTCGGGCGCAGACGATTCCTGGACGGCCCGGCTCTTTGCCAAGGGCATCGACAAGGCCGCCCAGAAGATGGGCGAGGAGGCGGTAGAAACCGTCATTGCCGCCGTCAAGGGCGAGCGCGACGCGGTGATCTCCGAAAGCGCCGATCTGCTCTATCATTGGCTGGTGGTGCTCTCGCTGTCCGGCGTGAGCCTCGATGAAGTGCTGGCCGAGCTCGAGGCGCGCACGAACCGCTCGGGCGTTGCCGAGAAGGCCGCGCGCAATTCTGGCTGAGGGAGCCGGGGCAGGGACGAATGCCGATGGACCAACTGACGCCCGGCGAGAAATACTCACCGTATCGCATCTTCTCCGCCGAACGCTGGGCAGAGTTTCGCGCCGACACGCCGCTGACGCTGGCGGAAGACGAGGTGCGCCGGTTGCGTTCGCTGAACGACCCGGTCGATCTCGACGAGATCAGGCGCATTTACCTGACCTTGTCGCGGCTGCTTTCCGCCCATGTCGAGGCAAGCCAGCTCCTCTTCCGGCAGCGCCGCGTGTTCTTCAATTCCGACAACGCGGTCAAGACGCCGTTCATCATCGGCATCGCCGGGTCCGTGGCCGTGGGCAAATCGACCACGGCGCGCGTGCTGAAGGAGTTGCTGCAGCGCTGGCCGTCGAGCCCCAAGGTCGACCTGGTGACGACCGACGGTTTTCTGCTGCCCAACGAGGTGCTGCGGCGCGAAAACCTGATGGAGCGCAAGGGCTTCCCGGAAAGCTACGACGTCGGCGCGCTGCTGCGGTTCCTGTCGGCCATCAAGTCCGGCCAGCCGGACGTGCAGGCGCCGCTCTATTCGCACATGACCTATGACGTGCTACCCGGCGCCTATGTGACTATCGACCGGCCCGACATCCTGATCTTCGAGGGTATCAACGTCTTACAGACACGCGACCTGCCGCAGGACGGGAAGTTCGTGCCGTTCGTTTCCGATTTCTTCGATTTCTCGATCTACATCGATGCGGACGAGAACATGGTGCACCACTGGTATATCGACCGTTTCATGCGATTGCGCGAAACGGCCTTCAAGAACCCCGAATCCTTCTTCCATCGCTATTCGCAGCTTTCGGAAGAGGCCGCGCGCGCCATCGCCGAGGGGTTGTGGGCCAACATCAACCTCAAGAACCTCAGGGAAAACATCCTGCCGACGCGGCCGCGCGCCGACCTCGTCCTACGCAAGGGCGCCAACCATCTGATTGAGGAAGTTGCGCTAAGAAAACTTTAACCCAAGCGCACACTCCAGTAGCGCGGGCAGTCAGTCTCCATTTGCATTTAATCTTTCTGGCTTACGTGTCGAAGCTCGCGACAGGGGGAGCTGATGCATCCTATAGCCGATAAGATTGCAGCGAGGATGATTCTGGGAACTGTCGTGGCTGCATATCTGCTGACGTTGCCCGCGCTGGCTGCAACCGATCTGGGAATCAGCTTTTCATCGATTCACGGCGGTTTCGGGGTCATCGCCTTTCTGATCCCGTTCATGATCTATGTACGCTGGCGCAGGATGGCAGTTTTGCCGGCCACCTTCGATTGCGTTGCCGCAGTCTTGGCGTTGGCTCTGCCCATCCTCGTATGGACCTACGCGGCGATGCGGGTGAACATGCCTCTCGCGGACGGTGCCTTGGCCGCGATGGATGAAAGTCTTGGATTTGACTGGCGCGCTTTCGTTGCGTTTGTGGATGCACGCCCCAGCCTCTCAGAAGCGCTTGGTCGTGCCTACGCTTCTTTTCCGTTCCAGTTGTTGGTGCTGCCCGGGTTGTTGGCGCTGGCTGGCAAATCATGTCGTGCCTATGCAATGGTTTTTGCCTATGCGCTTGTCGGCCTGATCTCCAGCGTCATCGGCATTTGGTTTCCCGCGGTCGGGGCCTATGTGCTCTACGGCATAGGTCAAGGCGACCTGATCAGCATCAACGCCAAGTTCGGCTACTTCTTTCTTGAGCAGTTTCATGCGGTGCGGGCCCCTGGCACATTCACCATAGTCGCAAGTGAAAGTGCCGGAATACTAACGTTCCCGTCCGTTCACGCAGCCGTCGCCGCGATCTGCGCGTGGGCTGCATGGGATGTAAAGCTTCTTCGATATCCGATGCTGGTTCTCAACGTTGCGATGGCTGTCTCTGCCGTGTCTCACGGCAGCCACTATCTTATCGATGTAATTGCCGGATTGGGCACAGCGGGACTGTGCATCGGTATCGCGACGCTCGTCTTCTACAGGCAGACAGAATCGCAAAGCGTGGTGGCGAGAGCTGTTCGCCGCGCTTTTGCCGCGCTCAGGGCGCGGGCTTCGTCACACGCCGCAGCGTCAGGTTGATGCGGCCGCCATTCTTCAGGAGCGTCGAGGTCGCCGGATAGATCCGGTCGACGCCGTGGAAGGCGAGGCGTCCCTCCCCGCCCAGCACCACCAGATCGCCACTGGCGAGTTTGAAGGATAACGTGCGCCCCCCGCGTGTCGTTTCTCCCACCCGGAACCGGCAGGTGTCGCCCAGCGAGACCGAAAGAACCGGTGCGTCAAAAGCCTGCTCGTCGCTATCCTGATGCAGGCCCATCTTCGCACCCGTCTCGTAGAAGTTAACGAGACATGCCTCCGGTGGCGCGTCGTATTGGGCCACTTGCCGCCACAGCTCCATCAGCGGCTCGGGGATTGGCGGCCATGGTTCGCCCGTCACCGGATGGGTCGGCTGATAGCGGTAGCCATGCTCCTTGTCGGTCACCCAGCCGAGTGAGCCGCAATTTGTCATGCGAACGCTCATCGGCTTTCCGGTGCGCGGCATGGTGGGCACATAGAGTGGCGCTGCCTGCACCACCGCGCGGATATCCTCCAGCAGCGCCTCCTGGGCCGTGCGGTCGAGAAAGTCAGGTATGTGCCTGACACCTTGCGGTAGAGCCTGAGCCATCAGATCACCGTAAAAACAAATCCGGCGGCATGATAGCCGCCGGATAGGAATATTTTCAAGAGATGATACTGGCTGTCAGCCTTCCAGCGGCGGGATCCGTAGCACCTGTCCAGGATAGATCTTGTCCGGGTCGCTGAGCATCGGCTTGTTGGCCTCGAAGATGAGCGTGTGCTTGGTGCCCTTGCCCTTGCCGTAGTGGCGCTCGGCGATCTTCCAGAGGTTGTCGCCCTTCACCACGGTGTAGAGCGTTGGCTCCTTCTCGGCCTTGTCGGGCGCGTCCTCGACGACCAGTTCGGTTTCGACCGCCTCGACGCCGGCGGTGTTGCCGATCGCGATGACGGCCTTTTCCAGCGTCGCCTGGTCGGCAACGGAGCCCTTCAGAACGGCCTTTCCGCCGACAACTTCAACCTGCACCTTGTCGGTGCCGAGTCCGTGTGAGTCGAGTTCCTTTTTGAGTTCCTCAACCTTGGGTTCCTCGTCGTCGCCGAAGCCGAGCTTTTTTCCGATGGATTTCGCAAAACTGAACAGGCCCATGCCGCAGTCTCCTTGTGATCTGCAAAGAAATAATCGCCCCTTGGGCGACATTGGCCCAGCGAAACCGAAAAGAAAAGCAAGGATTTCGCTTCGGCGACCTCCGCCGAGGGTCAGTCGGGAGCAACCTTGCCGCGCATTTTCTTGATGCCGGAGCGGCCGGCCTTTTCCTTCAGCCGTCGCTCGACCGCGCCTTTTGATGGTTTGGTCTTTTTACGCGGTTTGGGCGGCGGCTCCGCGGCCTTTGCCAGCAGTGCGGCAAGCCGCGCCCGCGCATCCGCCCGGTTCTGCTCCTGTGTGCGGAAGCGTCCAGCCTCGATGACGATGACGCCATCCTTGGTCGCGCGCTGCCCGGCGAGCTTGAGCGCGCGTTCGCGCACCCTTTCCGGCAGGCCGGGCGCATTGGCTGCGTCAAACCGAAGCTGCACGGCGGTGGCGACCTTGTTGACGTTCTGGCCGCCGGGCCCGGAGGAACGGATGAACTGCTCCTCGAGCTCGTCTGCGCCGATCTCGACGCCCGGCGCGATATGCAATCCCCTGTCCGCGTTCATGGCCGCTGTTCCGTGTCCGAACCCGCAATACGGGCGAACACTACATAGAACGGCGCTGCCGGCGCGGAAACCCCGGTCAGAATTCTTCCCAACCAGCCTCGTCCGCAGGCGTGATGGCCTGCGCCACGGCAGCACCGGAGCCGCCCCGGAACGCAACGGCGAGGCGCTGACCGACGGCGCGGATTCCGGCCGTCGGGCTCCTGGGCGCGGATGTGGGCTCGCGCAAGCTAGTGGCGGGTGCTTCGCGCCCCAGTTTGAACTGCGCCAGCAAAGCGTTGAGCGCCGAGGCTTCGCTAGCGAGTTTGTGGCTTGCTGCCGTCGACTGCTCGACCATCGCGGCGTTCTGCTGCGTGCCCTGGTCGATTCGATTGACGGCAATGTTGATCTCGTTGAGGCCGGTTGCCTGTTCGCGGGACGCCTCGACGATCGCCACGACATTGGTGCTGATCTCCTGCACCTCCGAGACGATGGTGCGCAGTGCCTCGCCCGCCTCGCCCACCAGATCGACACCGGAGCGGACATGTTCGCCAGACGTGGTGATGAGCGTATTGATTTCCTTGGCTGCATTGGCGGCCCGCTGGGCGAGGTCGCGCACTTCCTGTGCAACCACCGCAAAGCCGCGGCCGGCCTCGCCGGCACGTGCCGCCTCGATCCCGGCATTGAGCGCGAGCAGGCTGATCTGGAAGGCGATCTCGTCGATGACGCCGTTGATGGTGCTGATCTGCGTCGACGAGGCCTCGATGCGATCCATCGCCGCGACCGCGTCCTGCACGATGGCGCCGGAACGCTCTGCCCCGGTCCGCGTGCGGGCAACCAGCGCGCCTGCTTCCTCGGCGCGTCGGCTGGAATCGCGGACCGTCGTGACGAGCTGCTCCAGCGCAGCCGCAGTCTGCTCGACGGATGCCGCCTGTTGTTCGGTACGCTTCGAAAGATCGTCGGACGCGTTCCGGATTTCGTCCGAGCCGGCATGGATCGCCTTGGCGTTTTCGCCAACCGTCTGCAACGCGGCCTGCAATCTTGCGACCGAGTTGTTGAAGTCGGCCCGCAGCCTTTCCATCGATGCCGTGAACGGTTCATCGATCCGCTGGGCAACGTCGCCGTCTGCCAGCCGGCTCAGGCCATCTGCAAGCACGTCCACCGCATGCTGCAGCGCGCGCGCCTGGCGTTCCTTCTCATCGCGCTCGAGTTCACCGCGCTCGCGCGCTTCGCGCTGGCGTGCTTCCGCGGCGTCGCGTTCCTCGTTGACCTTGCGGATCGTGTTTTCGCGGAAGAGCTGGAAAGCGTCGGCGATCTCGCCGATTTCGTCGCGGCGGCCGAGCCCCGGTATCTCCACGTCCAGTTCGCCGGAGGCGAGTGCGCGCATCGAACGCGCCGTGCGGGAGATGGGAAGAGCGACGGAACGCCAGACGAGGAAGCCACAGACGACGACAGCGAACAGCACACCCCCGACCGCCACCATGACCATGCGTTCGATCGAGGTCGTTGCGTTGATGCGCGCAGCACTCACGTCACCGCGCACGTTCTCGATCTCCGCGCGGATGCGGTCGAAGACCGGCTCGATCGCCGAAAAGCTCTCCGACACCTCGGCATCAAGCTCCTGGCTGCGCGCCGAAGCGTCGGCAAAATCCTTGAAGGTCGCCTCATAGGCATCCAGCGTCGCCATAACCGCCATATGGCCACTCGAGGAGCCGAAAACACCGCCGGGGCGGGAGCGCAGGGTCTCGATTGCCTCGGCCACGCGGGCGCGGTTCTGCTCGCTTGGCGTGACCACGAAATCCTTTTCGCGGTTGAAGATTTGCGCCACATCGACCTTCAGCGCGGGATAGGGAATGCGCGCGAGCTGCTCGGAGAGAAAGCCGGTTGCCGCGCGGAGCTCGCTTTGCAGGCCCTTTTCGGCACTCACGCCGAGCCGTCGGGTCACCTCCGCGGCTTCGCCAAACGCCTGGAGATAGCGCTGGTAACCCTGTGTCAGAACGCCTTCGCCGGGCAAGTCGCGCTGCTGGTTGCGAGCGATGATCGCCTCGATCGTTTCGAGCGACCTGGCGACCTCTTCACTGCGCGCCGCATGCATCTCGACGTATTTCTCGTCACGGCTCAGGAAGAAATCCTTTTCGTTCCGACGCAGTTCGAGGAGACCGATCTGAAGCTCGCTGGTCACCGCTGCGGCCTGGTTCGCCTGAGAAGCCGTCGCATCGATCTGACTGATGAGACTGCGCTCGTAGACAAGAAGCCCGGCAACGGCCAGCACACCGACTACGCCCACCAGGGCAATCAGCGCGATGCGATGGGAAATGCGAAACGCGAACAGGTTCATGGTCGAGCCTTCGGAGCGGCATCCGGCGACCGAAGCGGTCCCGGGCATGGAAATCTGATGAGATAAGGTCTGGAATGCCGGCGCCGGCGGAGGTTCGACATCATGTCTGGCCGGGCGATGCGTGCCCGGACCCTCGCCGCCAGAAGACGCGCAATAGATTAAATCTCGGTGAACCGCCGAGATGTCGCCAGATTGGCCTTTCCCGCTACGGGGCTAGTCTTTCCAGACGATGACGTCCTCGACCGGCTTGCGCTTGATGTCCGGCACCTTGGCCTCGTCGGCGGGATAGCCGGCCACGAGCAGGATCAGTGCCTTTTCGTGCTCCGGCCTGCCGCAGATCTCGTTCAGAAAGCCCATCGGCGACGGTGTGTGGGTCAGCGTCGCAAGACCGGCATTGTGCAGGCTGGCGATCAGCAGGCCGGTAGCGATGCCGACCGATTCCGGCACATAATAGTGCTTGGCACGTTTGCCATCCGGACCCAGCCCGTAGCGTTGCGCGAAGATGGCAATCAGCCAGGGCGCGGTGTCGAGGAACGGCTTGTCTGCATCGGTGCCAAGCGGGGCGAGCGCATCCAGCCATTCGGTCGATGCGCGGCCGCTATAGAAGTCGCGCTCCTCCTTTTCGGCCGCCACCCTGATCTGGCTTTTGAGTCCGGGTTCGTTGATGCACACGAACGTCCACGGCTGCTGATTTGCGCCCGATGGGGCTGTGGCAGCCGTCATCACGCAATCCTCGATCAGTTTCTTGGGCACGGGCCGCGAGGAGAAATCGCGCACCGTGCGTCGCCTGTCCATCAACGCGCGAAAATCGGCTGCGCGGGTCGACATTTCTTCCGGCGAGTAGCCGGCGAAGACCAAGGGCTTGTGCATAGCGAGCATCGACGGTTTCCTCCCATTTTCCGCATGCAATCATGACCGCAACGCAAAGAAAAGGCCCGGCTTTGAGCCGGGCCTTCATGAAAGTTGCAGCGGACGGTCCCTATTCAGCCGCTTCTTGCAGCCGGGGCGCGGCGCTCAGCGTGCTTGCGTCGACATGGGCTTCGAACTTGCCAAAGTTGTCGATGAACATCCCCACCAGGCGCTTGGCCTGACGGTCGTAGGCCTCCTTGTCCGCCCAGGTCGACCGCGGATCGAGGATCGACGCATCGACACCCGGCACCGAAACCGGCACCTCGAAGCCGAAATTGGCGTCGGTGCGGAATTCCGCCTCGTTCAGCGAGCCGTCAAGCGCGGCCGAAAGCAGCGCTCTGGTCGCCTTGATCGGCATGCGGCTGCCGACACCGTAGGCGCCGCCTGTCCAGCCGGTGTTGACGAGCCAACAGTCGACGCGGTGGCGCGCAATGAGATCGCGCAGCAGGTTGCCATATTCGGAAGGATGACGCGGCATGAACGGTGCGCCGAAGCAGGTGGAGAAGGTCGCCTCGGGCTCGGTCACGCCCTTTTCGGTCCCGGCGACCTTGGCCGTGTAGCCTGAAAGAAAGTGGTACATCGCCTGAGCCGGCGTCAGCCTGGCAATGGGCGGCATCACGCCGAATGCATCGGCGGTCAGCATGATGATGTTCTTCGGATGACCAGCCCGCCCCGTGGCGCTGGCATTGGGGATGAAGTCGAGCGGGTAGGCGCAGCGCGTGTTCTCGGTGAGCAAGCCGTCGTCGAAGTCCGGCACGCGATTGTCGTCCAGCACGACGTTTTCAAGTACGGTGCCAAAGCGCCGCGTCGTCGCGAAAATCTCAGGCTCTGCCTCGGCCGAAAGCTTGATGGTCTTGGCGTAGCAGCCGCCTTCGAAATTGAAGATGCCATCTTCGCCCCAGCCATGCTCGTCGTCGCCGATGAGCGTGCGTCGTGGATCGGCCGAAAGCGTGGTCTTGCCGGTGCCGGACAGGCCGAAGAACACTGCCGCGTCGCCTTGCGGCCCTTCATTGGCCGAGCAGTGCATGGGCATCACGCCGCGCGCCGGCAGCAGGTAGTTCAACGCTGTGAAGACCGACTTCTTCATCTCGCCGGCGTAAGACGTGCCGCCGATCAGCACCACCATGCGTGCGAAGTCGATCGCGATGACCGTATCGGTCCTGCAGCCATGTCGGGCAGGATCGGCCCTGAACGACGGCAGGTCGATGATCGTCATCTTGGGCGCGAAGCTGGGAAGGGTCTCGCGCCCGGGGCGGATCAGCAAATTGCGAATGAAATGCGAATGCCAGGCATATTCAGTGACGACACGTGTCGGCAGGCTGTTCGTCTCGTCCGCGCCGCCGACGAGATCCTGGACGTAGAGATCGAGCTTCGCTGCATGAGCGAGGAAATCTTCGTGCAGGAGCGCAAACTGCTCCGGCGACATTGGCTTGTTGTTGTCCCACCAGACCTGCGCGTCGGTGTTCGCATCCCGCACGACGAACTTGTCTTTCGGGGAACGCCCCGTGTGCTGTCCCGTTGTGGCGACAAGTGCACCGTGGGCCGTCAGCCTCGCTTCGCCGCGACGAACCGCGTGCTCGACCAGCTCGGCGGGACCAAGATTGTAGTGAACGGTGCCCGAGGTCTTCAAACCGCAGGTGTCGATCCCATTGTCGGGATTGCGCAGGCCGATTTCTGTCATCTCTACCACCAAGGACCGGAGCCGAACCGAGATACTTTCCCCTCCCGCCGCTGCCGCAAAAAACGCGCCCGATCTGGAGGTGAAAGGTTCAGAAACAGAAAAACTCATTGATTTCAAATCATTAATCGATTTAAAGATTTTCAGTTCTGTTTAAATCGGTTGTAACTGTTTAAATCTTCCAGCGGCCGATACATATTGGCCGAAGACTGACAGGCCGGCGAAGCGGAAGGGCCGCTTGCCTTTATCGCGCCGGACGTGCATGCGGGGAAAAGGCATGCCACAATTTGTACCCAATTTGTCCGTCTACAGCCCCTTCTCGATGCAGGAAGGGACACCCGCTCATGAGGGAGCCACTTGAAATGGCAACGATCGCGCTTGTCGATGACGACCGGAACATCCTGACGTCAGTTTCGATCGCGTTGGAGTCCGAAGGCTATCGGGTCGAGACCTATACGGATGGCGCCTCGGCGCTGGAAGGCCTTTCCGCAAGGCCCCCCAATCTCGCTATCTTCGATATCAAGATGCCCCGCATGGACGGCATGGAGCTGCTGCGCCGTCTGCGCCAGAAGAGCGATATGCCGGTGATCTTCCTCACCTCCAAGGACGACGAGATCGACGAGCTCTTCGGTCTCAAGATGGGTGCCGACGACTTTATCCGCAAACCGTTCTCGCAAAGGCTGCTGGTCGAGCGTGTCCGTGCCGTTCTGCGCCGCGCCAATGCGCGTGAGGCAGGCGCCAAGACCACCGGGCAGCAGGCGCGCTCGCTGGAGCGCGGCCAGCTTGTCATGGACCAGGAGCGTCACACCTGCACGTGGCGGGGCGAACCGGTTACGCTGACGGTCACTGAATTCCTTATCCTGCATTCGCTGGCGCAGCGCCCCGGCGTGGTCAAGAGCCGCGATGCGCTTATGGATTCTGCTTACGACGAGCAGGTCTATGTCGACGACCGCACCATCGACAGCCACATCAAGCGGCTGCGCAAGAAGTTCAAGGCCGTCGACGACGATTTCGACATGATCGAGACGCTTTATGGGGTAGGCTACCGCTTCCGCGAGGCATGATGCTCGCGGGGTAGGCTACTGCAGGGCTGAATGGCGGCAGACATCGAAAGAGGCGTCACCGGGGCAAAGTCCGAGGTGAAGCGCGGGTCCAGGCCCTTGAGCCGGCACGTTCTGGTGCCGGTCAGGCGGGTGCTGGGCCATTATGTCTTCTCCAGCCTGACGCGCCGTATCCTCGTTCTGAACCTGGCCGCGCTCGGGGTCATGGTCGTCGGCATTCTGTACATCAACCAGTTCCGCGACGGGCTCGTTCAGGCGCGGATCGAAAGCCTGATGATCCAGGGCGAGATCATCGCCAGCGCGATTGCCGCGTCGGCGACGGTCGAGACCGATTCGATCACAATCGATCCCGAGAAACTTCTGGAGCTTCAAGCGGGAGAAAGCCTGCCGCCGGGATCGGGGCAACTGGACAGCCTGCACTTCCCCATAAACCCGGAACGGGTCGCGCCGGTCCTGCGTCGCCTGATTTCGCCGACGCTGACGCGGGCGCGCATTTTCGACCGCGACGCCAATCTGCTGCTCGATTCACGCGCGCTCTATTCGCGCGGCCAGATCCTGCGTTACGGCCTTCCGCCCGTTGAGGAAGAAAAGCCGGGCCTGCTGGAGCGGGCCGAAAAGCTTCTGCTCAGCCTCTTCCGGCGCTCCGACCTGCCACTTTACCACGAACAGCCCGGCGGCAGCGGCACAGCCTATCCCGAAGTCATGCAGGCCCTGCAGGGCAGTCCGTCCTTCATCGTGCGCCGCAGCGATCAGGGGGAACAGATCGTTTCCGTCGCGGTGCCGGTCCAGCGCTTCCGGGCCGTGCTCGGTGTGTTGATGCTGTCGACCCAGGGTGGGGACATCGACAAGATCGTGGCCGCCGAGCAGCGCGCCATTCTCAGGGTTTTCGGCGTGGCTGCCCTGGTCAACGCCATCCTGTCCATGTTGCTGGCTTCCACGATCGCAAATCCGCTGCGCCGCCTGGCGGCGGCCGCCGTCAGGGTCAGGCGCGGTGTGAAGAACCGTGAGGAGATTCCCGACTTTTCCGACAGGCAGGATGAAATCGGCAATCTGTCCGTGGCGCTGCGGGACATGACGAACGCGCTCTATGCGCGCATCGAGGCGATCGAGAGTTTTGCCGCCGATGTCAGCCATGAGCTGAAGAACCCGCTTACATCGCTGCGCAGCGCGGTCGAAACCCTGCCACTGGCCAAGACGGAGGAGTCACGGGCGCGCCTTCTTGAGGTGATCCAGCACGATGTTCGCCGCCTCGACCGGCTCATCACCGACATCTCGGATGCATCGCGTCTCGATGCTGAGCTCGCCCGCGAGGATGGTCGTCGTGTCGACCTGCTGAAACTGATTACCGAAATCGCTGAGGCCTCTCGCGAGGCACGCCGTGAGAAGAAGAACGTGGCGATCGAGGTTCGCACCGCCAAGAAGGATCAGCCGGCGCGCGATTTCTTTGTCGCAGGTCACGATCTGCGGCTTGGCCAGGTGCTCACGAACCTGATCGAAAACGCGCGCTCGTTCGTGCCGGAAGACGATGGACGCATCGTAATCACGCTGTCGCGCACGACGCGGCACGTGGTTGTCACTGTCGAAGACAACGGCCCGGGTATTACGGTTGACGATATCGAGCGGATCTTCGAGAGGTTCTACACTGATCGTCCCTCGAGCGAGGCGTTCGGCCAGAATTCGGGACTGGGCCTGTCAATCAGCCGCCAGATCGTCGAGGCGCACGGCGGCCGCCTCACCGCCGAGAATATTCCAGGCGCCAAGCCAGGTCAGTACCAAGGTGCGCGCTTCATCGTCACCTTGCCCGCCGAAGCCTGATGGGCCGGACCAATCTTCACGCGACCGCACTCGTGGCCGGCGAAAGCGGCCTCCTGATTACCGGGCGCTCGGGCGCCGGGAAGACGCTGCTGGGTGCCCGTCTTGTTGAGACTCTGCACGCCCGCGGAGACTTCGCGGTGCTGGTTTCGGACGATCAGGTCTGGGTGGAGAGTTTTGGGGTACGTCTTGTTGCCGAAGCGCCCGATCCGATCGCCGGCCTGATGGAGTTGCGCGGGTATGGGCCGGCGCGGGCTGCGTTCGAGAAGCGGGCGGTGATGGACCGAACGGTAGCACTGGTCGAACCCGCCGCCGCGCCGCGCCATCGCGAAGCGCTGTCCGAAACGGTGCTCGGCGTTTATCTGCCGTGCCTCGCGCTGCCGGAACGTAATGTCGAGGCGAACGTCCCTGCCATTCTCGCCTGGTTAGCCGGCGAGCCGGGGTAGCTGGTCCGTTGTTGCCAGACTTTGCGCAAAACTGCGGCAATTTGGCCTTGTTTGGTGCAAATTTGGGCTTGTCAAAGGTTAAACCGCTGACAAGATAGCGCACCTTGCCGTCTGGCTCCGCGCGCCGCGTTATCCGGAAGCAGGGGTTTGGGGCAAAGTCGGATTGCGCGGGTCACGAATGGCAGCGCAAGCGCGTGTGACGGGAGTGATTGTTGATCAATTCTGATGATGCCGGTGGCTATTGTAGGCCCGGCGAGGACTCCTCGAAACGATCATCGCCTGTTCAACGTTCCCGCATCTGCCGGGGCTGGTTGCCGGCATGATCGGTCTCGTACTCGTCACGCATGGCCGCCTGGCCGAGGAATTTCGTCACGCGGTCGAACACGTGGTGGGCCCGCAGAAAAACTTCGAGACCGTCTCGATCGGCGCTGACGATGATATGGAGCAGCGTCGCACCGACATTGTAGATGCCGTCGCGCGCGCGGACACCGGGACAGGTGTGATCATATTGACCGATATGTTCGGCGGCACGCCCTCCAATCTCGCTATATCCGTGATGAGCTCCGGCAAGGTCGAGGTGATCGCCGGCGTGAACCTGCCGATGCTGATCAAGCTGACAAGCGTGCGGGCCGGTGACGATATGGCGGCAGCTCTTCAGGAAGGCCAGATGGCGGGCCGCAAATACATCAATGTCGCGAGCCAGCTCTTGAGCGGTAAATGACCGGCGTAATCAACAGGGAACTCACGATCGTCAACAAGCGCGGGCTGCATGCGCGCGCCTCGGCCCGTTTCGTCCAGCTTGTCAGCGGCTACGACGCGGCAGTGGCGGTCGAAAAGGATGGCGTGAAGGTCGGCGGCACGTCCATCATGGGGTTGATGATGCTGGCCGCAAGCCCTGGTTGTACCATCAGCGTCAGCGCAAGCGGGCCCCAGGCCGCGGAGCTGATGGACGCGCTTGCCGATCTGGTCGCCTCCCGTTTCGGCGAGGAGTGCTGACGCCAGCGCTTCACATGCACGGATAAAGATTTCTTTATGTCCTATTGCCGCAAATGCGGTTTTCTGCTACTCGGCGGGCCAGACTGGCGCGCCCTGTATACACGCCCGAGCGCGCTGATTTCACCGGATTTGGAGTGAACGCCATGAGCGCGCAGGATTATATCGTCGCCGACATTTCACTTGCGGACTGGGGCCGCAAGGAGATCGAGATCGCTGAAACGGAAATGCCCGGCCTGATGGCCAGCCGCGAGGAGTTCGGCGACAGCCAGCCGCTCAAGGGCGCGCGCATCACCGGCTCCCTCCACATGACCATCCAGACCGCCGTGCTGATCGAGACGCTGCAGGCGCTCGGCGCCGAAGTGCGCTGGGCCTCGTGCAACATCTTCTCGACGCAGGACCACGCCGCCGCCGCCATTGCCGCCGCCGGCACCCCGGTCTTCGCGGTTAAGGGCGAGAGCCTGACCCAGTATTGGGAATATACCGACCGCATCTTCCAGTGGGCCGATGGCGGCCTCTCCAACATGATCCTCGACGATGGCGGCGATGCCACCATGTACATTCTGATCGGCGCCCGCGCGGAAGCAGGCGAGGATGTGCTTTCCAAGCCGGGCAACGAGGAGGAGGAAATCCTCTTCGCGCAGATCAGGAAGCGCATGGAAGCGACGCCCGGCTTCTTCACCAAGCAGCGTCAGGCGATCAAGGGCGTCACCGAAGAGACGACCACCGGCGTCAACCGCCTTTATCAGCTCCAGAAGAAGGGGCTGCTTCCGTTCCCGGCCATCAACGTCAACGACTCGGTCACGAAGTCCAAGTTCGACAACAAGTACGGCTGCAAGGAATCGCTGGTCGACGGCATTCGCCGCGCGACCGACACGATGATGGCCGGCAAGGTCGCGGTCGTCTGTGGGTACGGTGATGTCGGCAAGGGTTCGTCCGCCTCGCTGCGCGGAGCAGGCGCCCGGGTCAAGGTCACGGAGGTCGATCCGATCTGCGCCCTGCAGGCTGCGATGGACGGCTACGAGGTCGTCACGCTGGACGACGCCGCCGCGAGCGCCGACATCGTGATCACGACGACCGGCAACAAGGACGTCATCACGATCGACCATATGCGCAAGATGAAGGACATGGCGATCGTCGGCAACATCGGCCACTTCGACAACGAGATCCAGGTCGAGGCGCTGCGTAATCTCAAGTGGACCAACGTCAAGCCGCAGGTCGACCTGGTCGAGTTTCCGGGCGGCAACCGCATCATCCTGCTGTCGGAAGGCCGACTGCTCAATCTCGGCAACGCCACCGGCCATCCGAGCTTCGTGATGTCGGCGTCCTTCACCAACCAGGTTTTGGCGCAGATCGAACTCTGGACCAAGGGCGAGCAGTACAAGAACGAGGTCTATGTGCTGCCAAAGCACCTCGACGAGAAGGTCGCCCGGCTACATCTGGACAAGGTCGGTGCGAAGCTCACCGAGCTGTCCAGCGAACAGGCCGCTTATATCGGTGTGACCCAGCAGGGCCCGTACAAGCCCGAACACTACCGCTACTGATTTATTAACCATTCACCACAATATATTGAGGCCGGGCGATTGACTTTGTCGCCCGGTCTTTTTTTGCGCGCCGTTCGCCTTCACGGCGATTCGGTCACACGGTACAGTGATGTGATTCGTGACGCGTCCGTTTCTGGTGAGGGGAAACCGAAAAGGGTGCGTCCATTCTTGGCGAATCTGGCGCTCGTGCGGCGGAGAGGACATTTGAAGATGCCAGGCGGGCAGCGACTGGATGCGGAGAAATCCGGCACCGGCGACCGGAGCGATTCCAGCGTCGGTCCGGGATTGCGTGTGAAGCGACGGAAGCTGGTTGCCGTTCGCCTGTCGGCGCTTCTGGGCACTGTTTGGTCGTCCTCGGCGCTCGCGCAGGAAAACGCGATCCAGCTCGCAACCAAGATACCAGTCAGCACCATGGACGTCGTCCAGCTTGCGCTGTTCGCGGGTATTACCGGAGCGGCCATCCTGTCGGCGATCCTGCTGATACGCGAACGGGCCCGGACGGCCAGCGAGAATGTGAGCCTTCGCGAACGTGTGGCCGAGATCGGCAATGCGCTCCAGCGCGCAGAGGCCTTGCTGAACCTGAAGGATCAGCGCATCCTCGTCTGGTTCGGCGACGAACGGAAACCGGAGCTGGTTGGCTCCCTCTCCCGCGCTGATGCACCTGAGGATCGCGCCACGTTTCTGGCGTTTGGCAAATGGCTCGCCCCGCGCAGCGCCGCCCGTCTCGAGCGCGCAATTTCCTCCTTGCGGGAGGAAAAGCAGACCTTCGATCTCGTTGTCGAGACCAACAAGAGGGCTTTTCTCGAGGTACAGGGACGCATCGCTGCCAACCATGTCGCGGTGCGTTTTCTCACACTTTCCGATGCACGGCGCGAACATGCGGAATTGCGCATCGAGCATCAGCAACTGCGCGGCGAGCACGAAACGGTCCTGAAGCTTCTGGATGCGCTCGCGATGCCCGCCTGGCTACGCGGCGGCGACGGCAGGCTGCAATGGGTGAATGCGGCCTATGCGCAGGCGGTGGAAGCAGCAAACGCTGCGGCAGCCATCAACGAAAGCCGCGAATTCCTTGGAACCAGCGCACGCGAGCAGATCGCGCGCGATCACCTTTCGTCGCCCGTCTTCGCGCAACGCCTGTCGACCGTGATCGGCGGCGATCGGCGCATCTTCACGGTTACGGACGTGGTCGACGGCGAGGGTTCCGCAGGGCTGGCTTGCGATGTCAGCGATGTCGAAACGATCCGCGAGGAGCACGAGCGTACGGTCCGCAGCCATGCCGATACGCTTGACCAGCTCAACACGGCGGTCGCGATATTCGATACGGACCAGAAGCTGCGCTTCTTCAACCAGGCCTTCCAGAAGCTCTGGGAGCTCGATCTGTCCTTCCTGGAAAGCCGGCCCGACAACACGTTGCTGCTCGACAGGTTGCGCAGCGACGGCAAGCTTGCCGAGCAGCCCGAATGGCGCCGCTGGAAGGAGAACCTACTGGGGGCCTATCGCGCCGTGGAGCCGCAGGAGCATCTGTGGCACCTGCCCGATGGCCGTACCCTGCGTGTCGTCGCCAACCCGCAGCCCAATGGCGGCGTCACCTGGGTGTTCGAGAACCTCACCGAGAAGATCAATCTGGAAAGCCGCTACAACACGATCGTGCGGGTCCAGGGCGTCACGCTCGACAATCTCGCGGAGGGCGTCGCCGTGTTCGGCCCGGATGGGCGCGTGCGGCTCTCCAATCCGGCTTTCGCGAACCTTTGGGGCATGCCCGAGGGGCTGGTGAAGGCCGGCACGCATATCTCCGTGATCCGCGCTGCTTGCCAGACGCTCGCCAAGGCGAGCCCCTGGAGCGAACTGGCCGCCGCGGTGACCGGCTTCGACGAGGACCGTCAGGACCGCCACGGCCAGGTCGAGCTCAATGATGGCAACGTACTCCGCTTCGCGGTTATCCACCTGCCGAACGGGCAGGTGATGACGACGTTCATCGATGTGACAGACAGTGTGAACGTCGAGCGCATGCTCAAGGACAAGAACGAGGCTCTCGAGCGGGCCGACCAGCTCAAGAACGACTTCGTCCGCCACGTCTCTTACGAGCTGCGTTCTCCGCTGACGAGCATCAGCGGGTTCACCGAATTGCTGGCTCAGGAGACGGCCGGGCCGCTCAATCCGCGCCAGCGCGACTATGTCGACCACATCGCCTCCTCGTCTTTCGAACTGGAGACAATCGTGGACGATATCCTCGACCTGGCCACCATCGATGCCGGCATCATGGAGCTGGAGATCAGCGAGGTTGTCATCGAGCGTACGGTGCGCTCCGCAGCAGATCTCGTGGCCGAGCGGCTGCGCGAACATTCCATTGCACTGGACATCGAGCTGGAGCAGGCCCCGGCCTCATTCCACGCAGATGAAAACCGCCTCCGGCAAATTCTGTTCAATCTGCTCAGCAACGCTGCCAATTATGCGCCGGAAGGATCGACGATACAGCTGACCTGCATGCGCGATCCGGCGGGCGTCGCCTTCAGGGTTCATGACGACGGACCGGGCATCCCGCCCGATGTGCTCGACGGAATCTTCCGTCGGTTCGAGCCGCATGCCAATGGGGGTCGCGAGCGCGGCGCCGGACTTGGCCTGTCGATCGTCAAGAGCTTTGTCGAGCTGCATGATGGTTCGATCGAGATCGATACCGGTGAAGGCCGCGGCACAACGGTCATCTGCCGCTTCCCCATGGCGCCGGAAGGATTCCGGGAGGCGGCGGAATAGCGTTCATGGTCGAGCGCTCGATCGAATTGGATCTGCCGGACGAGACCGCCTCGTCCATCCTTGGCGAAGACCTGGCTGCGATGCTCCGCCCCGGTGACGTGCTGGCGCTTCATGGCGATCTCGGGGTGGGCAAGACGACGCTCGCACGCGCAATCATTCGCAGCATGCACGGGGAGCCGGATCTGGACGTTCCTAGCCCGACCTTCACACTCGTGCAGGCCTATGAGGCGCGTTTTCCGATCTATCACTTCGACCTCTATCGCCTGACCGCCGCGGATGAATTCGAGGAGCTGGGTTTCGACGAGGCGGTCCGCGATGGCGTGGCGTTGATCGAATGGCCGGAACGCGCGGAAGAAAGATTGCCCGGCGACGCCGTCGCGGTTGTCCTTTCCGAACATGGAGCGGGCCGACGCGCGCACATTACAGGCCCGACCGACTTCATGGCGCGTCTCGACCGGTCTTTGGCCATCCGTGGATTCCTCGATCAATCCGGATGTCGCGGGGCGACCCGCGCCTATCTGGTCGGAGATGCGTCGGCGCGTGCATACGAAACCATATCTTTCGAAGGGCGCGCGCCGGTCATCCTCATGAACGCGCCGCGTCCGCCGTCGGGTCCACCAGTCCGCGACGGCAAGCCCTATGCGCAGATCGCACATATATCGGAATCGGTGGTCCCGTTCGTCGCCATCGCACGGGCGCTGCGTGACAAGGGCTTCTGCGCTCCGGAGGTCTACGCATCGGATTTCGAGCGGGGGCTGTTGCTGATCGAGAATCTTGGCAGCGAGGGTATTCTCGATGCCGACGGCGAGCCGATAGGCGAGCGCTATCTTGCTTCGGCTGAACTTCTGGCCGCGATACATCGTCACGAATGGTCGCCGCACGTCGACGTCGCCCCGGGAATTGGACACACGATCCCGCCCTTCGATCGCGACGCCCTTTCGATCGAGAGCGAACTGCTTGTCGACTGGTATCTGCCCCATATTGCCGGCCGCCCGGCAACGGATGCGGAACGCGCGGCCTTCTCGCAGGCGTGGGGCGCAGTGTTCGACACGCTCGAACACTGCGAGAAAAGCATCCTTCTCCGCGATGTCCATTCGCCCAACATCATCTGGCGGGAGGATCGTTCGGGTAGCGATCGCATCGGGATCATCGACTTCCAGGATGCCATGATCGGCCCATCCGCCTACGATGTCGCATCGCTCGCCATGGATGCACGCGTCACGATCCCGGCGGAACTGGAACGCGCAATTGTCGAGGCATATGTCGCCGCGCGCCGGGCGCCGGGCGGCTTCGACCGGCAGGCTTTCGAAGCGGCCTATGCCATCACGGCCGCGCAGCGCAACACGAAGATCCTCGGCATTTTCGTGCGTCTCGATGTCCGCGATGGCAAGCCCGGCTATCTGAGGCATCTGCCGCGAATCCGCTCTTATGTAGCCCGCGCCATCGAGCATCCTGGGCTGCGCCCGGTGCGTGACCTTTATGCGGAGCTCGGCATCTTATGAAGACGGCGATGGTTCTGGCTGCCGGGCTCGGCAAGCGGATGCGACCGCTGACCGACACCATGCCGAAGCCGATGATAAGCATAGCCGGCAAAACCCTGCTCGACCGAGGCCTCGACGCCTTGGCTCAGGCGGGGGTGGAGAAGGCGGTGGTCAATGTCCACTACCTGCCATGGCAGATCATCGATCATGTGGGCCAGCGCAGCCGGCCGCATATCGTCGTGTCCGACGAGAGCGGATTGCTGCTCGATTCCGCAGGCGGCATTGTCAAGGCGTTGCCCGAACTGGGGGCCGAGCCCTTCTACATTCTCAACGCCGATACGTTCTGGATCGACCGTGACGGCCGGGATCTCGAGCGGCTTGCCCTTGCGTGGGACGGCGCGCGCATGGATATTCTTCTCATGCTTGCCCGACCCCACGATGCCACCGGACATAGCGGCTCGACAGATTTTCTGCTCGACGCCGAAGGCAGGCTTGCGCGCGCCCGCGGCGCGCCGGAGGGCGTGATCTATGCCGGGGCGGCAATCGTGCATCCCCGCATCTTTGAGGGCGCGGTTGCGGAGCCGCATTCGCTCAACATCTATTTCGACCGCGCCATCGCGGCTGGCCGGCTGTTTGGCATGTCCATGCGCGGCCATTGGATCACCGTCGGCACGCCGGATGCGGTCGCAGCGGCGGAAACCGCGATAGCGCGCCATGGCGGGTCATGATCGTCCGCCCTGCGCCGCGCGTCTTCACCATTCCACCCGGCCAGCCGTTTCTGCCGACGCTGGCTGATGCTCTTCTGTCGGGTCGCCTCGTGCCGGGCTTTGCCGTTGACGGCGATCCGATGAAACTCGCCTCCGCCACCATCTACCTGCCAACACGCCGTGCCGCCGGCGCGCTTCGCAGCGCGTTCGTCGACCGACTTGGCGGCGTGTCCGCCATCCTGCCGACGATCCGGCCGCTGGGCGAGTTCGATGAGGACGCTGCGATATTCGAGGGCGGACAAGCCGACGAACTGACGCTGGCGCCGCCGATCGAACCGCTCGACCGCATTCTGCTCCTGAGCCCACTGGTTCAGGCCTGGAAGCGCCGCCTGCCTGCCCATGTGGCGGCGCTGTTCGACGAAGAGGTCGTGGTGCCGGCCTCATTAGCCGATGCGATCTGGCTGGCGCGCGATCTTGCCGCGCTGATGGACGAGATCGAGACCGGCGGTGCGGAATGGAATCGCCTCACGCAGCTCGTACCGGAAGACCTTGCCAACTGGTGGCAGGTGACGCTCGAATTCCTGCAGATCGTCACCGGCGCCTGGCCCGACCTTCTGAGAGAACGCGACCGTTCCAACCCGGCAGCGCATCGCAATGCGATGATCCTCGCCGAGGCGGAGCGCTTGGCCCGAAACCCGCCGTCTGGTCCCGTGATCGCAGCAGGATCAACGGGCTCGATACCCGCGACAGCGCAGTTGCTGGCAGCGATCTCGCGGCTTCCCCAAGGCGCGGTTGTCCTGCCCGGACTGGACCTTGTGCTCGACGAGCCAAGCTGGCGCGAGATTGGCCGGCCTGATAGCCCGCCCGCCAGCTTCGGACACCCACAGGCCGGCCTGAAAAAGCTGCTCGGCGTGTTGGGTCTCGGCCGCGATCACGTGGTCGAGGTCGCCACATCGCTTCCGTCCGTTGCCGCCCGCATCGCGGCGGTCAACGAGGCGCTTCGTCCCGCCGAGACGACAGACGCCTGGATCCGCAACCGCGATGCCGCAAGGCCGCAAGCATTCGAAGGCGTCAGTCTCGTCGAAGCGGCCAACGAACGCGAAGAGGCGTCGGCGATAGCGGTGGCGTTGCGGCTGGCCATCGCGAACGGAAGCAGATCGGCGGCACTGGTAACCGGCGATCGCGAGCTGGCCCGCCGGGTGGCGGGCGAACTGCGCCGTTTCGGGATCGAGGCGGACGATTCCGGCGGCACCCCGCTGGTCCTGACGCCGCCCGCATCATTGTTCCGGCTGATGCTTCAGACCGTTTTCGCGCCGGGCGATCCGGTTTCGATCATGGCGCTTCTCAAGCATCCGCTGCTGCGGGCGGGTCTGGGTCGCGAGCGGGTCCGGGACGGCTCGGAAACGATAGATCTGATCGCGCTGCGCGGGGGGACCGGACGGCCGGACATCGCCAGTCTGGGCGCGGATTTCGAACGCCGGTTCGAGGAACGTCGCGCGAACCCGAGAAAGCCGCCCTGGCTCGCACGCCTTCGAGGGGATCAGGTAGACGCGGCGCAGCTCCTGCTCGACAAGGTCGCCGAGGCCATGACGGCGCTGTCTGCCTTGCGCGGGAATGACGTGCCGATTGCCGCGCTCGTCCGGACGTCGGTCGAGTGCTTCGAGGCGCTTGGCCGCGACGCCGATGGATCGCTGACAGAACTTTATCGCGGCGATGCGGGCGAGGCCTTCGCTTCCTTCCTGCGCTCGCTGGCCGGCACCAGCGTCTCGCTCGATGTCGAGGCAGGGCAGTGGCCGGACGTGTTCGAGGCCCTGATCGCCGGCGCCACGGTCAAGCCCTCGGTCACGGGCGACAGTCGCGTTGCGATTTGGGGCGCTCTCGAAGCGAGGCTCCAGTCGGTCGATACGCTTGTGATCGGCGGTCTCAACGAAGGCTCCTGGCCGCGCAAGGCGGAGCCCGATCCCTTCATGTCACGTTTCATGAAGGCTGGGATGGAGCTGGAGCCGCCGGAACGGCGCATAGGTCAGGCCGCACACGATTTCGTCATGGCAATGGGCGCGCCCGAAGTCGTCCTGAGCCGCGCGGCGCGCGCCGGCGATGCGCCGGCGCTCGCGTCGCGCTGGCTGCAGAGGCTGAAGACATTTGCCGGCGAAGAAGCCGTCAAATCCATGGCTGCCCGCGGTCGCACCCTGCTCGAATGGGCGCGCGAGCTGGACAAGGCCGAGCCCGTCCCCTTTGCGCCGCGGCCTTCACCCAAGCCGCCGCTTGCGCTGAGGCCGCAGCGTTTCTCCGTCACTGAGATCGAGACCCTGCGCCGGGACGCCTATGCGGTCTATGCACGGCGCATTCTGAAGCTGGAGCCGCTGGAGCCTCTGTTGCGCGACCCCGGAGCGGCGGAACGCGGCACGCTGTTCCACGACATTGTGCACGCATTCGCGATGTCCGGCACCGATCCGTTTTCGCCCGAGGCGGAAGCGCGTCTGATCGAGATCGGCCGAGAGCTGTTCGATCGCGCAGCACTTCCGGCCGACATCGACGCAGTCTGGTGGCCGCGCTTCGTGCGCATGGCGAGCCACTTCATTGGGTGGGAACGGGGCCGTCCACCGGGTATAAAGGGCAGGCTCGCCGAGGCGCGGGCGGATGCCACGCCGGTCGGCGCGACTGGCGTTTCACTTTCCGGCCGTGCCGACCGTATCGACCTGCGTGCGGCGGGCATGGCCGACATAATCGACTTCAAGACGGGATCGTCCCCGTCCAAGGCCCAGGCGCATACGCTCCTGTCGCCCCAACTGGCGCTGGAAGGCGCGCTCCTGATGCGCGGCGCCTTTGCCGATGCGGGCGCAACCACGCCGGCAGAGCTCGCCCATGTGCGCATGAAGGCCAATGGCGAGGTGATCGAGGAGTCGATCCTCGAATACAACCGGCAGGTCAAATCCGCCGACCAGCTCTCGACCGAGGCATGGGAGCGATTGGAGCGGCTGCTCGCGTACTATGGCAGCGAGACGACGGGCTATCTGTCGCGTGCCTTGCCGTTCCGTGAGGGCGACACCAGCGGCGACTACGACCATCTCGCGCGCGTGCTCGAATGGTCGGCCGGTGGTGACGGCCCGGGCGATGGAGGCGAGGGCGAATGAGCGCGCGGCTCACGGTCCCGGAAGATACGCGTAAGGCACAGACCACGGCCTCCACGCCGGGCGTTTCGGCCTGGGTGTCGGCCAATGCCGGCTCGGGAAAGACGCACGTGCTCTCGCAGCGGGTCATCCGACTGTTGCTGGGCGGTGCGGAGCCGTCGCGCGTTCTCTGCCTCACCTATACGCGTGCGGCTGCGGCCAACATGGCGAACCGGGTCTTTGCCAGCCTCGCCCGGTGGACCACGCTGGACGAAGACAAGTTGGCCGCCGAACTGGCCGAACTTGACGGCAGAAGCCCGGACCAGAAACGCCTTCGCTTTGCCCGCCAGCTTTTTGCGCGCGCGCTGGAGACGCCCGGCGGACTGAAAATTCAGACCATCCACGCCTTCTGCGAGGCGGTGCTGCATCAGTTCCCGCTGGAAGCGAACATTGCCGGCCATTTCCAGTTGCTGGACAGCCAGATGGAGGCGGCGCTGGTGGCCGAGGCGCGCCGCGAAGTGGTCGCGCTGGCTGCCGGCAATAACCAGCCGGAACTTGCCGAAGCGTTTGCGAGTGTGTTGGCCTATGGCGGTGAAAGCGGGCTCGAATCCCTGCTTGGTGCGATCATCGCGCAGCGTGGCGCGTTGGGCCGCTTCATCGCGCAGGCGGGTGAGGCCGACACGCGCTTTCGCCCGCTCTTTGCAGAATTCGGGTTTGCCGGCGCGGAAACGCCGGCATCCCTGGCCGAAGCCATCTGGCCCGACCGGTATTTCAATCCTGCCCTAGCCAGGGCCATCGGCAGCCGGGCATCGGCGGCCGGCAAGTCGATCGCCGAGACCTTCTCTGCTGACCTTGCAGGCGCCTGCGCGCTCGCCGATCCCGTCGAGCGGCTGAAGACCTTGCGGACGATCGTCCTGACCAGGAAGGCCGGCGTCTGGTCGCCGAAATCCGCGACACGGATCATGGCCAAGGGCGTCGGCGAGTATTTTCCGGAGTTCGCGCAGGAGTTCGAACGATTTGCCGGTGCAATCGAGACGGCCTGCGACCGCGTCGCGCTCCTGTCCATGCTGGAAGCCACCCGTGCGGCGCTGGTTCTCGCAGACTGGCTGATAGCACGCTACGAACGCCTCAAGAGTGCGCGCGGCTTCCTCGACTTCAACGACCTCATCGCGCGCACCGCGGCGTTGCTATCCCGCGAGGATGCCGGCGCCTGGGTGCAGTACAAGCTCGACAAGGGCATCGACCACATCCTGCTCGACGAGGCGCAGGATACGAGCCCGGACCAGTGGGCGGTCGTCAACGCGCTCGCGGCCGAGTTCTTCTCCGGACAAGGCGCGCGCGAGAACGAGAGCCGAACCGTATTTGCGGTGGGCGACGAAAAGCAGTCGATCTATTCCTTTCAGGGTGCCGAGCCCGAATCCTTTGCGCTCAGTGGGCGGACCTTCCGTAATCGCGTTCTGGCGGCTCGCGGGGCGTTCGAGCAGGTCAAGCTCACCCGTTCTTTCCGCTCGACGGAGGATGTGCTTTCGGCGGTCGATCTCGTCTTTGCTTCCGAGGTGGCCCGCGACGGCCTCACCCGCGACCCCGAGCCGGTCGAGCATCTGGCTATTCGCGAGAACGCGCCGGGCCATGTCGAGCTATGGGAATCGTTAAGCCCCATGGTAGTCGAGGAGCCAGACGACTGGACCGAGGCGATCGATCATGCGTCCGCGCCCGCCGTGCGGCTCGCGCGCCAGATCGCCGACACCGTGGCACACTGGCTGTCATCGGATGAAATGATCCCGGGTCGTGGCAGACGTCTGACGCCTGGCGACGTGATGGTGCTGGTCAGGAAGCGCGATCGCTTCATCCACGCGCTCGGCCGCGAACTGAAGACGCGCGGCATTCCCGTTGCCGGCGCCGACCGGCTGATGTTGACCGGTCACATCGCCGTTCAGGACCTGATGGCGGTGGCGCGCATCGCCCTGCAGCCGGAGGACGACCTGTCGCTTGCGGCGTTGCTCAAGAGCCCGGCCTTCGGGTTCAGCGAAGAGATGCTGTTCGAACTGGCCGCGAGGCGGCCGGAGGGCCGCTCCTTGCTTTCAGCGATGCGGGCCGCCGGCGAGAGTGACGACGCAATAGCCCAAGCTTACCAAACGCTGACTCGCTGGAGAAATGAAGCCGGCTACAGGCCGCCATTCGAGTTCTTCGCCAACCTGCTCGCCCGCGACGGTTTGCGCCGCAGGTTCATAGCTAGGCTGGGGCCGGAGGCCGGCGACGTGGTCGACGAGTTCCTCAATTTCTGTCTTGCCGCCGAAAGGACCGGCGTGAACAGCCTTGAGGCGCTGATCGCTTTGCTCGACGGCGGCGGCCCGGAAATCAAGCGCGAGATGGATCAGACCCGCGGCGAGGTGCGTATCATGACGGCTCATGCCGCTAAGGGGCTGGAGGCACCCGTCGTGTTTCTCGTCGACAGCGGCTCGGCGGCCTTTTCCGACAGTCACCTTCCGCGCCTCGTGCCCTTTGCCGCGCCATCCGGCGGTTGGGTCGGCAACGGGTTTCTGTGGCGCGCCACCGCCGACATGAACAACAGCTTCGCTCTCGGCTTGTCGTCATCCGCCCGTCGCAAGGCCGAGCAGGAATATCGGCGCCTCCTTTATGTGGGCATGACACGTGCCGAGGACCGGTTGGTTATCTGTGGCTACCATGGAAAGCGCGGCCAGCCGGAAGGGAGCTGGCACGCCCTGGCGCGCGATGCGCTCATGGCGTCCCCGCATACGAGCGAAGTGCGGAATCCTGCCACAGGCGAAACCGTCCTGCGTTACCAAGTGACGAAAACAGGTGCGGTCGTCGCGGCGCAGGGGACCGTCGAGAAGCCGGGTTCGGCAAATCCGCCGCCGCCGGCCCTGTACCAACCGTTAACGCCCGCCCCTTTGTTGCCCCGCCCGCTGTCGCCGTCGGGTGCCGGTGCGACGGTCGAACGCGATACGGACGTCGTGCCCGGGTCCCGCTCGCCGGTACTCGACGCGCCCGCCGCGCAGTCCTATGCGCTCGAGCGTGGGCTGGCGGTCCACAGGCTGCTGCAGGTTCTGCCGGCGGTACCCTTCGCCGAACGCACCGCCGCCGGGAGCCGCTATCTTGCGCGCATCGGAAGTGCCTGGCCGGATGGTGAGGCTGAACGATTATGGGACTCCGTCGATACCGTGCTGCACGATCCCGGTTTCGCCGCGATTTTCGATGACGGGTCGCGCGCCGAAGTGGAAATCATGGGCCGCGTGGCGCTCGGAAGCGGAGAACGCGCCGTCTCCGGACGCATCGACAGGCTTGTCATCACCGAAGATGCAGTGCTGATCGTCGACTACAAAACCAATCGTCCGCCGCCCGGCAGCCTGCACGAAGTGCCGGAAACGCATATCGCTCAGATGGCGCTATATAGAGCGCTTCTAGCGCCACTCTATCCGGATCGTGAAATCCGGGCTGCCCTTGTCTACACCGAGGCGCCGGTGTTGATTGCTGTGTCGGCGACGACGATGGACGACGCGCTTGCCCGACTCACCCATGCGTGACAGAACAATGCTTGAATGGGGCTTCCGAGAGTCCCACATATCTGGCGACACAATCCTATCAAGGAGACCCACATGGCCACTGTCACCACAGACAAGAACACCTTCCAGGCCGAAGTGCTCCAGGCTTCCGAGCCTGTGGTGGTCGATTTCTGGGCAGAATGGTGCGGCCCCTGCAAGATGATTGCGCCCGCGCTCGAGGAAATTTCCACGGAGCTCGGCGGCAAGGTGAAGATCGCAAAGCTGAACATCGACGAGAACCCGGAACTCGCCGCACAGTACGGTGTGCGCTCTATCCCGACGCTGATGCTCTTCAAGGACGGCGAAGTCGCCGACATGAAGGTTGGCGCCGCTCCCAAGACCGCGCTCTCGGCATGGATCGGTGGCGCCGTCGCCTGACGGTCAGGCAGGTACCGACAAAAAGCCCGGCCTTTGCGCCGGGCTTTTTCTTTGATCACACAGGCGGAGTGCCGTTTTTCGCCAGCACTTCGCCGACAAGGTAGAGCGATCCCGAGATCAGGATGCGCGGGGGATGCTCCGGATCGTCCCAGGCGTCCCGCAACAGCATCAGAGCGTTCTCGACGGATGCGACCGGTTCCGCAGCAAGCCCCGCCGCAATGGCACGTGCGGCCAGCTCGTCGTTGGGTACGCCTGCATCGCTCTCATTCACAGGCACGGTGAAGACGTGCCGCACCATGCCGACGAAGTTGTGAAAATAGCCGGTCTGGTCCTTGGTGTTGATCATGCCGGCGATCAGCACCAGCGGCAGGGGACGCTTTTCCTCCTGGTCGGCCAGTGCCTCGGCTACGGCCGCGCCTGCACCGGGATTGTGTCCACCATCGATCCAGATTTCGGCGCCGCGTGGTGCGAGGTCCACCAGCCGCCCCTCGGTCAGCTTCTGCATGCGCCCCGGCCAGTAGACGCGCGCCATCGCCGCTTCGGCAACGCGGTGGCCGATCTCGAAGCCGGCCGCCTTGACGGCGGCAATGGCTGCGGCGGCGTTGGCATATTGATGTCTGCCTGGCAGGCGTGGCGGCGTCACGTCGAACAGCCCGTCATCGTCCTGATAGATCATCCGGCCGTTTTCCTCGAAGGCCAGGAAATCCTGCCCGTAAACGAGAAGCGGGCAGTCGAGGCGGTCGGCGGTTTCGATCAGGACATCGCGCGCGTCCTCGTATTCCTGCGCGCCGATGACCACCGGGCATGAGGGCTTCATGATCCCGGCCTTTTCGGCCGCGATCAATTCCACTCGGTCGCCGAGATAGGCTTCGTGGTCGAGCGAGATCGGCATGATGAGGCTGACCGCCGGTCGGGCAATCACGTTGGTGGCGTCGAACCGACCACCCAGCCCCACCTCGACGATTGCCACGTCTGCCGGATGTTCGGAGAACAGCAGGAACATCGTCGCGGTGAGAATTTCGAAGACGGTGATCGTCTCGCCCTGATTGGCCTCGGCAACGCGGGCAACCGCGTCAGCCAGCACCGAATCCTCGACCAGCCGGCTGCCGCCGGGCGCGCCGATGCGATAGCGCTCGTGCCAGTTGACCAGGTGCGGCGAGGTGTGCACGTGGCAGCTCAGGCCGGATGCCTCGATCAGCGCGCGCGAAAACGCAGCGGCCGAACCCTTGCCGTTGGTGCCGGCGATATGGATCACCGGCGGCATGCGATCCTGCGGATTGCCCAATCGCTCCAGCAGCCGCGAAATGCGGTCCAGCGAGAGGTCGAAACCCTTCGGATGAAGGGTCATCAAGCGCTCGATCTCGCGCTCTGCGGCATGTGCTTGCGTGGTCATCGTGACCGATCCCGGCGTCGTTGCGGGGCGTGCGACCCCAAGATCATGCTTCCGGTCGGTTCTCTGCAGCCGGTTCGGCGGGCGGGGGCAGGACTTCCCTCTCGGGGTCTGCCACCACCTTTTCCTTGACCAGTATCTTCAGAAGCCGCGCCACGGTTTCCTTCATCTCCAGCCGCGACACGACCATGTCGACCATACCGTGCTCCATCAGATATTCGGAGCGCTGGAAGCCTTCGGGAAGCTTCTCGCGAATGGTTTGCTCGATCACGCGGGCACCGGCGAAACCGATCACCGCCCCCGGCTCGGCGATGTGGATGTCGCCCAGCATCGCGTAGGAGGCTGTCACGCCGCCGGTAGTCGGATTTGTCAGCACCACGATATAGGGCAGGCCGGCTTCCTTCAGCCGGTCGACCGCGACAGTGGTTCGTGCGAGCTGCATCAGCGACAGGATGCCCTCCTGCATGCGCGCGCCGCCCGAGGCCGAGAACAGCACCATCGGGCGCTTCAGTTCGACGGCGGTCTCGAACGCCTTCACGATCGCCTCGCCTGCCGCCATGCCGAGCGAACCGCCCATGAAGGCGAAATCCTGCACGGTGACGACGATGGGCAATCCCTCGATGGCACCGGTGGCCGAAAGCACCGCGTCTTCGAGGCCGGTCTTGGTCCGGTAGTCCCGCAGCCGGTCGGTGTAGCGCTTCTCGTCGCGGAACTTCAGCGGATCGGCCGCGACCTTGGGGTTGTCGATCAGCTCGTAGGCGCCGTTGTCGAGAAACGCCTTGAGGCGTTCCTTCGCCGAAATCTTCATGTGGTAGCCGGAAGATGGGATAACCCACTGGTTCCCCTCCAGCTCGGTGTGGAACACCATTTCGCCGGTCTCCGGATCCTTGATCCAGAGATTTTCAGGCATCTCGCGGCGGCCGAGGAAGGAATTGATCTTCGGGCGGACGAAATTGGTGATCCAGTTCATGGCGATGTCCTCGATACTGCGTACAGGCTCTAGATGGAGCGTCTATCAGGCCGGAGCAAGGCGGGCGCGCCGAACACCGTGCGCCAGCCCGTCGACCAGGGTCGCAACCGCCTCGGCCGGGTCGGCCACCAGCTTGCCGTCAGGGCCGATGACGTTTGCCACGGCGTTGACGATCGCGGTGCCGACCACCACGCCATCCGCGGACGCCCCGATCGCGCGCGCCTGCTCCGCCGTCTTGACGCCGAAGCCCACACACACCGGCAGCTCTGTATGCGCCTTGATGCGCGCGACAGCCGAACCGACCTTGCTCGTATCGGGCAGGGCCGAGCCGGTGATGCCCGTCATCGATACGTAGTAGACGAAGCCCGACGTGTTTTCGAGCACCTTGGGCAGGCGCTTGTCATCCGTCGTGGGTGTGGCGAGGCGGATGAAGTTGATGCCGGCCTTCACCGCCGGAATGCAGAGCTCGTTGTCCATTTCCGGCGGCAGGTCGACGATGATGAGCCCGTCAATGCCCGCCTCTTTCGCGTCTTGGAGGAAGCGATCCACACCGTAGATGAATATCGGATTGTAGTAGCCCATCATCACGATCGGGGTCTCGTCGTCCCCTTCGCGGAACTCGCTCGCCATGCGCAGCGTCTTGGCCAGCGTCTGCCCGCTCTTCAGTGCGCGCAGGCCTGCCGCCTGAATTGCGGGGCCGTCCGCCATCGGGTCGGAAAACGGCATGCCAAGCTCGATCACGTCGGAGCCTGCCTTGGGAAGCGCCTTCATGATCGCCAGCGAAGTGTCGTAGTCGGGGTCGCCGCCCATGAAATACGTCACGAGCGCCGGCCGGCCCTCGGCCTTCAGTTTCGCCATGCGGCGGTCGATGCGGGTATCGGTCATGGATCAGGGTTCCCTGGTTTCGGCGGCCAGCCAGTCGGCATAGCCCGCGTCGATGGCAACCAGTTCGGTCGCGACGATCGACGGCGTCTCGTATGGGTGGATGGAGCTTACGAGCTCTACAACGGCTTCGAAGTGAGCGGAACGCGACTTGAGCAGCAACGGTATCTCGTCGGCCTGCTCCACTGCGCTCTTCCATCGATAGATACTGGAAATCTGCGGAAAGACATTGGCGCACGCGGCGAGCCTGTCGCCGACCGCCGCTTTCGCTATGCGTTCGGCAATGGCGCGGTCGGGACAGTTGATCCAGATGTCGACGAATTGCGCGCCGGCCAACTCAGATCTCCATGCCCATCATCTTGGCTACGGTGTGCACGTCCTTGTCGCCCCGGCCGGAGAGGTTGACGACGATGATCTCGTCCTTGCCCATTTTCGGCGCGATCTTCATCGCGTGCGCGATGGCGTGGGACGATTCGAGCGCCGGAATGATGCCCTCGGTCCGCGTGGTAAGTTGGAAAGCCTCCATCGCCTCGTCGTCCATGATCGGCACGTAGTCGACACGGCCGCTGTCGCGCAGCCACGAATGCTCGGGGCCTACACCCGGATAGTCGAGACCGGCCGAGATCGAATGGCCGTCCAGTATCTGCCCGTCATCGTTTTGCAGCAGATAGGTACGATTGCCGTGCAGCACGCCGGGTCTTCCGGCATTCATCGAGGCGCAATGTTCGTCGCCGTTGAGCCCGTGCCCACCGGCCTCGATGCCGATGATCTTGACGTCCTTGTCGTCGAGGAAGGGGTGAAAGATGCCGATTGCGTTGGACCCGCCGCCGACGGCGGCGATCACCACATCGGGCAACCGGCCTTCCTGCTCCAGGATCTGGCCGCGCGCCTCGGTGCCGATCACCGACTGGAATTCGCGCACGAGTTCCGGATAGGGGTGCGGGCCGGCCGCGGTGCCGATCAGGTAATAGGTGTCCTCGACATTGGTGACCCAGTCGCGCAACGCCTCGTTCATGGCGTCCTTGAGCGTGCCGTGGCCGGCCGAAACCGGCTTCACCTCCGCACCGAGCAGCTTCATGCGGAAGACGTTGGGCTTCTGACGCTCGACATCGGTGGCGCCCATATAGACGACGCACGGAAACCCGAACCGCGCCGCGACGGTGGCCGAGGCCACGCCGTGCTGACCCGCGCCTGTTTCGGCGATGATGCGCTTGCGGCCCATCCGCTTGGCCAGAAGGATCTGCCCGAGGCAGTTGTTGATCTTGTGCGAGCCGGTGTGGTTGAGGTCCTCGCGCTTGAAATAGATCTTCGCGCCGCCGAGATGCCGGCTCAGCCCCTCCGCGAAATAGAGCTTCGAGGGTCTGCCGGCGTAATGCGTCGACAGTGCCTGCAGCTCGGCCTTGAATTCAGGATCGTTCTTGGCTTCGTTCCAGTGGGACTCGAGATCGAGGATCAGTGGCATCAGCGTTTCGGCAACGAAACGACCGCCGAACATACCGAACATGCCCTGCTCGTCGGGGCCGGTACGGAACGAATTGGGGGTCACAGGCTGGTTCACGGCCGGTCTCCTCGGGAACGGTCCCGTCAGGCGGCGCTTCTGCCCCGTGCAATCCTGACGGATTTGAAGAAATCTTCGATCAACGCCGTGTCCTTGACGCCCGGTGCACTTTCCACGCCCGACGAGATGTCTATGCCGGGCGGGTTCGCTAACCTCAGCGCGTCGCCGATATTGGCGGCGTTCAATCCTCCCGAAAGCATGTAATCGATGCTCGGGTCAAGGCCTGCCAGCAGACGCCAGTCGAACGAAACGCCGTTGCCGCCGGGAAGTTCTGACCCCTTGGGAGGCTTGGCGTCGAACAGGAACCGGTCCGAGACCCCACGCCAAGGGGCGATCCGGTCGAGATCAGCCGCCGCGCTGACCGAAAAGGCCTTCATCACCGGCAGGCCGTAGCGCGCCTTGACCTCGGCCACGCGTTCGGGGCTTTCCTTGCCATGAAGCTGCAGCATGTCCGGCGCCATTACCTGGACGATCGCGTCGAGAAACGCGTCATCCGCGTCGACGGTAACGGCCACCGCCTGCGCCTTGCCTCTCGCGGCCAGACGTAGAGCACCCGCCTGCTCCGGTGCCACGTTGCGCGGGCTCTTGGCGAAGAAGATGAAGCCGACATGCGAGGCGCCGCCCGCAACGGCAGCATCCAGCGTCTCCGGCGTCTTCAGTCCGCATATCTTGATGTCGAAGTTCATGCTCTTCTTATCGGCACGAAAGATGGCGGATTTCAAGAAGCTGCCACGAGACCGAGCACGATGCCGCCAATGATGCCGAGCACCAGCACGGCGGGAGCCAGAAGCAGCGAACGCACAACGGTCTGACGTGCGTAGTCGCGAAAGAAGATATACTGCACGGCCAGAAACCAGAGGGTCACCGCCGCGAACGCGGCATAGACGGGCATGGAATCGTGCTGGATGTTGACCAGCGTCGGCGATGCGATCAGCGCGAAAGGGGCGCAGATATAGCACTGCAGATAAAATGGCGTTCGCAGCGTTTCGCGAGAGATAGAGCCCGGCGTCAGCAGGTCGAGCAGCAGCGCGCCGCATAGCGGAAAAAACGAAAACACCACCATCCTGTAGAAGATCAGGAAGAACCATGAGCTCGCAAGCAGGCTGCCGATGGTTGTCCCCAGCAACAGGGCGCGCTGTTCGTCGGTGAAGGGAGTGAGGAGCGTACCGATGGTGATCGAGATGAAGATCATGAGCGCCGGGCGCATGGCCTCTGAAAAGGCGACATCGGGATCGTCTCGCGATTCGGCGTAGACATATTGCAGTGTTGAAGCCGGGCGCACGATCATGCGCAGCAGTGTCAGTGGATAGAAAAGTATCCACATCATCACGTCGTAGATGCCCTGCTCGACTGCCTTGGCGAAATTGAAGAAGTCCAATCCTGCCTCCGGGGACGCGCAACGTGGCAACGCTTGCCATGAAATGCCGACCAAGTCGAGAATCCCGGCGGTTCATTCCGATGGCGTCATGGTCTAGGTTTAGACCTGATCCAGCTAGGCGGGAGAAGGTGGCTATGAGCGATAACGAAACGATGAAGGTGCGCGCGAAGCTGGAGCAGGCCCGCTCCGTAATCGCATCGCTGGTCGGCGATGGTCTGGCAGCCGGTTCCGAAGGCCAGCGCGCGCTCGACTATTTCGCAAGCGATCAGTTCGAGCCCGATTTCCTGCCGTGGCCTCGAACCGCCTCCGAAGGCACCCGCCCCGAAGACCTCAACGCCGCGAACGATGACTGACTAAGCGAACTGTATCGCCTGCAAGGCGCCGCCATTGCGCTTGAGCCAGGCGCGGGCCTCGTCCGTTCGCGGACAGAGTTCGCGGCACAACGCCCAGAACTTCGGCCCGTGGTTCATTTCGCGCAGATGGGCGACCTCGTGGGCAACGAGATAGTCGATCACCGTCGGGGGCGCCATCATGATGCGCCACGAAAAGGACAGGCTGCCATCGGCCGTGCAGGACCCCCAGCGTGAAGAGGTATCCTTGAAACGCACCGCTTTCGCTGCCCTGCCGACGGCGGCCGTGTGCTTGGCCACCAGCGCCTCGATGTCGCGCCTGGCCTCGCGCTTGAGAAAGTCGGCAAGCCGCCGGGGCAGGTGCCGCTTCTCTCCGTGCACGAAAAGTGCAGGCGCATCGTCTTGCCGGCCCACGGTGACAGTTCCGCGCTTATCCGGTTCATGGACGATGAGATGCGGCACGCCCCTGAGCGGGAGCTTGATGCCGGTCCGCACCTGCGGCTGATCCGGCACCTTGGCGAGTTTCGTCTCCAGCCAGCCCTGGTGCCTGTCGAGAAAGCGCTCCACCTCGCCGCGCGCCAGACCGGGCGGCACCGTGATCCGCAGCCCCCGACCGCCCGCATCGATGCGCAGCGTCAAACGCTTGGCACGGTCGTTCTCGACGATCCGCAGCGGCAATTCGCGGCTTCCGACCACGTGAAGGCGCTCCTGCGCAACGCTGCGCGTCGCTTTCGCAGTGCGGGATTGTCTGAGGAAGCCGAGGACCATGTCGGTAATCTATCCGATTCGTCGTGGCCGTGGAGTGACCGCAGATGCGCTCAAACGAAAACGGCGCCGGATATTTCCAGCGCCGTTTCCGGGAGGATGCACTTGCGTGCAAACCTTGTGTCAGACTTCGTCGAGCAGGCCTTCGCCACCCTTCTTGCCCTTGCGGGGTGCAGGCGTCGTCTTGGAGCGTTCGGCCATGAAGCGGTCAAACTCCTGCTGGTCTTTCGCCCGGCGAAGTTCGCGGGCGTAATCGTCGAATTCTTCGCGCATTTCGTCGAGCTTGCGGCGCTCTTCAGCGAGGCGCTCGAGTTCCTTGGCGCGCCAGTCGTCGAAAGCGACGTTTCCTGTCCGTGCGTGCATGTGTGCTCCTTTCCGGCAAGAGCCGAAAAAGCTTTCGCGCGTCCTGCTCCAGTCACCCTTGAAATCTTCAAGGCGATCGCCCCACAGAATGTAGGCGAGCATGGCAAGGCCGAGCGGCCAGAACACCATGAAACCAACGACCATCAGCGCGATGGTGGCAGGCGTCCACGCAGGACGGATCAGAGCGGTCTTGGTCATGATCATCCGTTCCCTTTGGTTGGGCGCAGCCCCGATCGGCTGCATGATTTCGAAATGGGAACGGCCAAATCGCCATTCAAGACTGGGCAGTGGAAAACCGGATAAGCTACTGTTTGGAAAGCCGGATTTTCGCTGCGTCCAGAGCCAGAACGACAATGCCGGCGACCAGGCCCCAGAAGGCGGAGCCGATCCCGGCCGCTGTGAGGCCGGACGCGGTGACCGCGAACGCGACCGTCGCGGCGATGCGGTCGCCCGGTTCGGCGATGGCGATCGATAGCGCGTTGGCAAGCGGCGCCAGAAGGCCGAGGCCGGCGACGAGCACGATGAGGCTCGGCGGCAGCACCGCAAACAGCGACACCAGCGAAGCGCCGAACAGTGCGAAGACCAGATAGGTCAGCGCGTAGAACGGGCCTGTCAGCCAGCGCTTCTGCGGATCGGGGTGTGCATCCGGACCGGTGCAGATCGCGGCCGAAATCGCCGCAAGGTTGGTCGTGATCGCGCCGAACGATGCCGAAACAAGCGAGAAGAAGCCGGTCACGGCAATAAGTGGACCAGCCGGCGGTTCGTAGCCCGATGCCCTGAGTACGGCGAGGCCGGACAGGTTCTGCGAGGCCATCGTCACCAGATAGAGCGGGATCGCCAGTCCGATGATCGCCGTTGGCGAGAATTCTGGTGTGATCCAGGTCAGGGTCGAGATTTCCACGGGCGGCAGCGCCGGCACCCGGCCCGTCAGCCAGGCCAGGACAACGCCTCCCACGAGCACGAAAAGCACCGACATGGCGGGGCTGACCAGCCGAATCAGAAAGAATGCCGCCAACAGCGGCAACACGAGGCTGGCATCCGCCTGCGCCGTTCCTGCCGCCGCCATCACGAAGCTGACGACGATGCCGGCAAGCATGCCCGATGCGACCGAAGCCGGTATCCGCGAGATCAGGCGGGTCAGCGGCTTGAACAGGCCTGTCGCCACCAACAGCAGCGCGGCAACGATGAAGGCGCCGACGGCCTGCTCGATGGTGAAACCGGAACTTGCCGCGACCAGTGCGGCGCCTGGCGTCGACCATGCGGTCACCACCGGCATGCGGTAGCGCCATGAAAGCCAGGCCGTTTCGAAGGCCATCGCCAGGCAGACCGCCGCGACCCAGCTCGTCGTCTGCTCGCGGGTCGCCCCGACCGTGCTGGCCGCCGCGATGATCAGGGCGAGCGTTCCGCCGAAGCCGACGATTGCCGCGACGAACGCGGAAGCCGGGACGGATGTGCGCATCAGGAGCGTTCCGCCGCGCGGTCGACCAGGCCTTCAAGGGCGGCGACCATCATCGACAGGTCCTGCGGCCGCGACAGGCGATGGTCTCCGTCGCGAACCAGCGAAACCGTCACGTCGTCGGCCGGCAGGTGCTCGACAAGCTTCAGCGCATGCTCGTAAGGCACGTCGGGATCGGCCATGCCCTGCAGGATATGCACCGGGCAGTGCGTATCGATGAGCCCAACCATAACCCGGTTGGCGCGCCCGTCTTCGAAAAGCGCGCGCGTGTAGATATTGGGCTCCGGCGAATAGTCCGACTGCTCGGCGAAAAAACCCTGCTCCTCGAGATCGAAGCGCTGGCTATCGGTGAGCTGCGGCTCCATCAGCTCGACCGTGAAATCGGGTGCCGGCGCCAGAAGCAGCATGCCGGCGACGCGCTCCCCTTCTCCAGCCTTGTGCAACTCCTGTACCATGCGCAGCGCGATCCAGGCGCCCATCGACGATCCGACGAGAATCTGCGGTCCGACCGTGCGCTGGCGGAAGACGGCGAGGCTCTGCGCCAGCCAGCGCGAGATCGTCCCGTCCGCAAAGGCGCCACCCGATTCACCGTGACCCGAATAGTCGTGGCGGGTGAACGCATGGCCATGCTCCGCCGCCCATTGATCGAGAGTCTCGGCCTTGGTGCCCAGCATGTCGGAACGGTAGCCGCCGAGCCACACGACGCCTGGCGTCTTGCCGTTGCGGTGGCGCACGGCGATGCGGTCACCATCGACCGACAGGTATTCGGGAGTGCTGTTTTGCATGGACGAAACCTCCGGGCCTTCCTATATGACGAGCTTGCCGGCACGCCTACCCCCGTGACGGTCACCCGGTGACGCTCGTTCCCTCGAGGCAAAGCGTTCAGGGGGCTCGTGATTCTTCCGCTCATGTGCTAATGACGGTCGCGCCGAGCGCGCTGCAAGGCATGCGCAGGCATATTTTACAACCAATCTCGTCAACGATTCGAGGAGACTACGACCATTCGCAGACCACACAGAGCCGCAGCCCCGGTCAAGGAAGGGCCGCGCGCAAATCTCGAGATTCGCGTTCCGCAGGTGCAGCTTATCGATGCCGAAGGTGTGAACCGCGGCGTCGTTTCAATCAATGATGCGCTGCTTGCCGCGGAAGACGCCGGCATGGATCTTGTCGAGATCGTGCCCCACGCCCAGCCTCCGGTGTGCAAGATCGCCGACCTCGGCAAGATGAAATATCAGAGCCAGAAGAAGGCCGCCGAGGCTCGCAAGCGCCAGAAGACCATCGAGATCAAGGAGATCAAGATGCGTCCGAACATCGACGACCACGACTACGAGACGAAGATGAAGGCCGTTCGCCGCTTCTTCGACGAAGGCGACAAGGTCAAGCTGACGCTTCGTTTCCGCGGCCGCGAGATGGCGCATCTGGAGCTTGGCATGCAGCTTCTCAACCGGGTCAAGGAAGAGGTCGGCGAAATCGCCAAGGTCGAGGCCGAGCCCAAGCTCGAAGGCCGTCAGATGATGATGGTCCTGGCGCCGAAATAGAGCAAGCACGCTGATGGAAATGGCGAAGGCCGCCTACGCGGCCTTCGCCCGCAACCGCTCAGTGAAGAGGCGCTACGTGCAGCCTTTCAATCGGCTGTTGCGCTTTTTCGGCCTCGCCGCTATAAGGCCGCGTTCAAAACAGAAAGCCGCCCGGCAGGGCATGCCGTGGCGGTCTTTTATGCTTTTCGGACTTTGGTCGGTCCGAAGCAAGACAACGGCGCTTCACTGCGTCTCCAGAAAGGAAGCAAAATGCCCAAGATGAAGACCAAGTCGGCCGCCAAGAAGCGGTTCAAGATCACGGCCACCGGCAAGGTGAAGTCCGCTGCCGCGGGCAAGCGCCACGGCATGATCAAGCGTACCAACAAGTTCATCCGCGATGCCCGCGGCACGATGGTTCTCGCAGAACCGGATGCCAAGAAGGTCATCAAGAACTTCCTGCCCAACGGCGGCGGCCTCTGAGCCGGCTGGATACGAGATTTAAGGAGATCATGACATGGCACGCGTGAAGAGGGGCGTTACCGCCCACGCCAAGCACAAGAAGGTTCTTTCCCAGGCCAAGGGTTTCTACGGCCGCCGCAAGAACACCATCCGCATCGCCAAGCAGGCGGTCGAGAAGTCGCTGCAGTACGCCTACCGCGACCGCAAGAACCGCAAGCGCAATTTCCGCGCCCTGTGGATCCAGCGCATCAACGCGGCCGTCCGCGAGCACGGCCTGACCTATGGCCGCTTCATCGACGGCCTCAACAAGGCCGGCATCGAGATCGACCGCAAGGTTCTGTCCGACATGGCCATCCATGAGCCGCAGGCATTCGCTGCGCTGGTCGCCAAGTCGAAGACCGCGCTCGAATACCTCAAGGACACCACGCCGAATGCTTTTGAAAGCGCTGTCGCTTAAGACCAGCGCTTCCCAAGCATTCGAAAACTGATATTGGGAAACCCGCGCTGGCAGGGCTGGCGCGGGTTTTTTCGTATCCGCCGAGCGCGTTTCACGTGAATCTGACCGCAGGAAGTGACCCGAAGACATGAGCGCACAGCAAGCCGAACTGGAACAACTTGAAGCCGCGCTGCTTTCCGACATCGCCGGCGCGGCCGACGAGCAGGCGATCGAGGCGGTGCGCGTCTCGGCCCTTGGCAAGAAGGGCAGCGTCTCCGAGAAGTTGAAGACTCTGGGCGCGATGAGCGCGGAAGAGCGTCAGGTGATGGGGCCGGCGATCAACGGCCTGAAAAACCGCGTGGCCGAGGCGCTCGCCGCGCGCAGGAACGAGCTGCGCGATGCGGCGATCGACGCCCGTCTCGCCGCGGAAAAGCTCGACGTGACTCTGCCGGTACGTCAGTCGCCCGCCGAACGTGGCCGCATTCACCCGATCAGCCAGATCGTCGACGAAATCGCCGCGATCTTCGGCGACATGGGCTTCTCGATCGCCGAGGGGCCGGACATCGAGACCGACTACTACAACTTCACCGCGCTGAATTTCCCGGAAGGCCACCCGGCGCGCGAGATGCACGATACGTTCTTCTTCAATCCGAACGAGGCGGGCGAGCGCATGCTTCTGCGTACCCACACCTCGCCGGTGCAGATCCGCACCATGGAAACGCAGAAGCCGCCGATCCGCATCGTCATTCCGGGCAAAACCTACCGGCAGGATTCGGACGCCACCCATTCGCCAATGTTCCATCAGCTCGAAGGGCTGGTGATCGACAAGACCGCCAATGTCGCCAACATGAAGTGGGTGCTGGAGGAGTTCTGCAAGGCCTTCTTCGAGGTGCCGTCGCTCAACATGCGGTTCAGGCCGTCCTTCTTCCCGTTCACGGAACCGTCGCTGGAGGTGGACATCCAGTGCGATCGCTCGCGGCCGGGCGAAGTGCGCTTCGGCGAGGGCAACGACTGGATGGAAATCCTCGGCTGCGGCATGGTGCATCCGAACGTGCTGCGTTTCGGCGGGCTCGATCCGGACGAATATCAAGGCTTCGCCTGGGGCATGGGTATCGACCGCATCGCGATGCTGAAATACGGCATGCCGGACCTGCGCGCCTTCTTCGATGCGGACGTGCGCTGGCTCCAGCATTACGGCTTCCGCCCGCTCGACATGCCGACGCTGTTCGGCGGGCTGAGCTCGTGAGCAAGGTCCACACCGGCTCCTGCCGCTGCGGACTCATCTCGGCGGAGATGAGGACGGAGCCGTTTCTGCGCTCCTATTGCCACTGCCGCGACTGTCGCAAGCAGACAGGCGCGCCGTTGATGGCTTTTGTCGCCTGGCGCGAGACCGAGATCGCCTGGTTCGGCACGCCGAAGACGTTTCGTTCCGGCGGCGTGGAGCGCTCGTTCTGCGAGCATTGCGGCAGCCAGATCGGCTATCGCGACGACCTGTTGCCGGGCGATCTCTATTTCGCGCTCGGCTTCATGGACGAGCCGGAGCGCTATCCGCCGACACTGCACGCCTTCGAGAAGCGGCGCCTGCCATTCGTGCATATGGATGACGGCCTGCCCCACCTCGACGGCTTCTCCATCGAACGCCAGCCCGAGCAACGGAACTGAACCATGAAATTCACCCTTTCCTGGCTGAAAGATCACCTCGACACCGACGCCTCGCTGGCTGAGATCGTCGACACGCTCACCATGATCGGCCTCGAGGTCGAGAGCGTTGACGACAAGGCGGCGCTGAAGCCGTTCGTCATCGCCAGGGTGCTTACGGCCGAAAAGCACCCGGACGCCGACAAGCTGCGGGTTCTGTCCGTGGACACCGGCTCGGGCGATCCCGTGCAGGTCGTCTGCGGCGCGCCGAATGCGCGCGCCGGCCTCGTCGGTGCGTTCGCGGCCCCCGGCACCTATGTTCCGGGCATCGACGTGACGCTGTCGGTGGGCAACATCCGTGGCGTCGAAAGCCGCGGCATGATGTGTTCCGAGCGCGAATTGCAGCTTTCCGATGAGCATGACGGCATCATCGATCTGCCGGAGGATGCGCCGGTCGGCACGCCTTTCGCGACCTGGGCGAAGCTCGATGACCCGGTGATCGAGATCAACCTGACGCCGAACCGGCCGGACGCGACCAGCGTCTACGGCATCGCGCGGGACCTTGCAGCGGCCGGACTCGGCACGCTGAAGAATGGTGCGGTCGCACCGGTGGCTGGCGAAGGCGCCTGTCCTGTCAAGGTGACGATCGAGGCGCCGGAGCTCTGCCCCGGTTTCGCGCTGCGGCTGGTCAGGGGCGTGAAGAATGGCGTGTCGCCGAAATGGATGCAGCAGCGGCTCATTGCTATCGGCCTGCGTCCGATCAACGCGCTGGTCGACATCACCAACTACGTCACCTTCGACCGGGGCCGCCCGCTGCACGTCTTCGACGCGAAGAAGGTTGCCGGTAATCTCGTCGTGCGTCGCGCGAAGGAGGGCGAGACGGTGCTGGCGCTCGACGGGCGTGAATACACGCTTACGCCGGACATGTGCGCCATCGCCGATGATAACGGGGTCGAATCGATCGCCGGCATCATGGGCGGCGAGCATTCGGGCTGCGACGAGGCAACGACCGACGTGCTGATCGAATCGGCGCTGTGGGACCCGATGGCGACCGCCCGCACAGGCCGTACGCTCGGCATCGTCAGCGATGCCCGCTACCGGTTCGAGCGGGGCGTCGATCCCGAGTTCATGGTGCCAGGCATCGAGCTGGCGACGAAGCTGGTGACCGAGCTGTGCGGCGGCACGCCCAGCGAGACTGAAGTGGTGGGTTATGCAGGCCACGAGCCCAGGGTCGTTTCCTTCCCCTTCGCCGAGGTGAAGCGTTTGACCGGCATCGAGATCGCGCCGGAGGAAAGCCGGTCGATCCTTTCGCGTCTCGGCTTCACGGTGGCCGATGCGGTCGAGATGACGATTTCGGCTCCTGGCGGGCTTGCCGAGCTCATGCCATCGAGCGGCGTGCATGCCGTGCCGTCCGGCGACCGAGTCGACGTGGCGGTGCCATCCTGGCGTCCGGACGTGGACGGCAAGGCTGACCTGGTCGAGGAGGTGATGCGCATTCACGGCGTCGAGAAGATCGACCCGCAGCCGCTGGTCTCTCATGATGCCGTCAACGGCCGCATCCTGACGACCCTGCAGATCCGCACCCGTGCGGCCAAGCGTGCGCTGGCCGTGCGCGGCATGATGGAGGCCGTGACCTGGTCGTTCATCCCCGCAAGGCATGCCGAGCTTTTCGGTGGTGGGCAGCCTGAATTGAAGCTGGCGAACCCAATTGCGGCCGACATGTCGGACATGCGCCCGTCGCTGCTGCCGGGGTTGATTGCCGCTGCCCAGCGCAATGCCGATCGCGGCTTCGCCGACGTGGCGCTGTTCGAGGTGTCGGGCACCTATGAGGGCGACAGGCCCGAGCAGCAGCGCCGGGTGGCCGGCGGCGTACGGCGCGGCACGGCGAAGATGGAAGGCCAGGGCCGCCACTGGGCCGGCAATGCCGCATCCGTCGGCGTCTTCGACGCCAAGGCCGATGCCTTCGCCGCGCTCGAAGCCTGCGGCGCGCCGGTCGACAAGCTTCAGGTCGAGGCAGGCGGCCCGGCCTGGTACCATCCCGGTCGTTCGGGCACGATCAAGCTCGGCCCCAAGGTGGTACTCGGCACCTTCGGCGAGTTCCACCCCAAGACGCTCGAGGCGCTCGACGTGTCGGGGCCGCTCTGCGGCTTCGAGGTGTTCATCGACGTCGTTCCCGAGCCGAAGGCGAAGGCCACGCGCACCAAGCCGCGGCTAGACCTGTCGCCGTTCCAGGCGGTGCGGCGTGATTTCGCCTTCGTCGTCGACAAGGGCGTCGAGGCAGCCGCGCTGACCCGTGCAGCGGGCGCCGCCGACAGGAAGCTGATCACCGGCGTGCGCGTCTTCGACATCTTCGAGGGGTCGTCGCTCGGCGCCGACAAGAAGTCGGTCGCCATCGAGGTCGCCATCCAGCCGGTCGAGCGCACACTCACCGACGAGGATTTCGAGGCGCTGGCAGGCCGCATCGTGGAGAACGTCGCCAAGCAGACCGGCGGTGTGCTGCGGGGGTGATGGCGTGACGATGCATCTGCGTTACGCCAACCTGCCTGACGCGGAGCAGAAACGCCTCTTTCTCGATATTATCTGGGCCGACCGAAATGTTCGCGCGGCGCTATGCGCCGCGCGCGATCTGGCGCTGCCGGACTGGCTGGTCGTTTCCGGCGTGCTCTATAACGCCGTCTGGAATGCGCTGACCGGGCGTCCGCCGGGCTACGGTACCAAGGACATTGATCTCTTCTATTTCGATGGCGACGATCTCTCCTACAAGGGGGAGGATGCGGTGATCGCGCGCGCTGCGCCAGCCTTCGCGCATCTGACGCTGCCGGTCGAGATTCGCAATCAGGCGCGGGTGCATTTGTGGGCGCCGGCGAAATTCGGGCGTCCTTGCCCCCAATATCTGAGCTCCACACATTCGGTCGCGCATTTCGCATCGAAGACACACGCAGTTGGAGTCCGGCTGCTGGACGATGACCGGCTCCAACTGACAGCGCCTTTCGGACTTGACGATATTTTTTCCTTTCGCCTCACTCCCAATCGCGTACTGGACAACCGCACGACGCACCAGGCGAAGGGTCTTCGCGCCGTAACGACCTGGCCAGAGGTAACTGTCGAACCTTGGTAGCCGCGCTTTCCTTTTGCCTCCCCGCCGACTAGCCTCCTCAAAAACCGTTCAGGAGACGCAATGATGTTCCGTTGGGGGATTCTCTCCACCGCAAAGATCGCCCGCGAGCAGGTGATTCCTGCGATCGTCGAGGCCGACAACGGCGTGCTTTCGGCGATTGCCAGCCGCGATGCCGAGCGCGCACGCGCCGCCGCGCTGCGCTTCGGCGCGCCGCATGCCTTCGGCTCCTACGAAGATATGCTGGCTTCTGACACGATCGACGGCGTCTACATCCCGCTGCCGACCTCGCAGCATGTCGAATGGGCGATCAGGGCGGCCGATGCCGGTAAGCACGTGCTGGTCGAGAAGCCGCTGGCGCTTAAGGCCGAGGATATCCAGGCGGTGATAGAAGCGCGCGACCGCAACGGCGTGCTGATCTCGGAAGCCTTCATGGTCACGCACCATCCGCAGTGGCTGAAGGTGCGCGAGTTGGTGCGCGGCGGGGCCATCGGCCGGCTGCGCCACGTGCAGGGGGCGTTCGCCTATCACAATGTCGACCCGCACAACATGCGCAACCAGCCCGAGCTTGGCGGCGGCGCATTGCCCGACATCGGTGTCTACCCGACCGTCACTACCCGTTTCGTCGCCGGCGCCGAACCGGTGCGCGTGCAGGCGAGCGTCGAGCGCGACCCCACCTTCGGCACAGACATTTACGCCAGCATGCGCGCCGATTTCGGCACGTTCGAGCTGTCCTTCTATGTCTCGACACAGCTTGCGGCGAGGCAATCGATGGTGTTCCACGGCGATGCCGGCTTCATCGAGGTTGCGGCCCCTTTCAATGCCGGCGGCTACGACCATCACCGCGTCACCCTGCACGACCGCGACCACGCGCAAGCGCAGGTGTTCCGTTTCCCCGGAACGCAGCAATACCGGTTGCAGGCGGAGAATTTCGCCCGCGCGGCCCGTGGCGAGAACGCTCCGGTCTTCACGCTTGAGGATTCGGTGAAAAACCAGAATCTGATCGACGCGATCTATCGCGCGGGCGAAAAGGACGGCTGGGAGCCGGTCTAACGTCTGGAGCTGGCGGCGAGCGCCGACGCGGCGACCACCAGCCACCCCGCGATGAGCAGCGTCCCGCCGGCGGGCGCGGCCATCGGGAACAGCCTAGACCCGGCGTAATGACGCGCCAGAAGATCGCCACAGAAGAGCACGAGGCCGAGGAGCAGGATAGCCCCGCCACCTTTCAGTACGCGGTTGCCGCCGATCAGGCCGATGGCCAGCAAGGCGGGCGCATGGGCAAGCAGGAACGAAGCGGCCGTGCCGACATTGCCGCCGCCGGCATGGGCCGCGACTGCCGAAAGGGCGACACCGGCCGCGCCGGCCAGGCCACCGACCACGATGAAAAAGCGCCCGCTGTCCGTCATCCTGCTACCAGATCCTTTCAGATTGGGAGGTGTTGATGACAGTTTGCAGCCAGCCGCGCAAGCATGGGCACACCACGTTTACAGATGGGGCGGGCCGAAAGTACGCGGTTTTTTGTCTGCGGAGATTCCGCTCTGGTCTGCTCCGGAAAATGCCTGCGAGCCTGTTCCTGGAGCGTCAGGCCGCAGCCGCTTCCACAGTCGTCATCGCGCGGCGCAGGGCAGCGAGGCAGCCGGGATCGACAGCGGTGCCAACGTCGCGCTCCATGATTGCGAAGGCTTCCGAGACGGGCAGCGCCGCCCTGTAGGGCCGCTCGGCGGTCAATGCATCGAAGATGTCGGCGGTCGTGACGATGCGGGTGTCCGTGTCGATCGCGTCGGCATGCAATCCGCGCGGATAGCCCTTTCCGTCAAGGCGCTCGTGGTGCGAGCCTGCGATCCGGGACAGTTCACTGAAGATGCCGATCCGACGGAGAATCTTTTCCCCCAGAACGGGATGGTTTCTGACGGAGGCCCATTCCGCCTCGTCCAGCTTGCCGGCCTTGTCCAGTATCTGGTTGGAAACGCCGAGCTTGCCGATGTCGTGCAGCAGCGCCGCCCGTTTCAGGCGGCGCCTGCTGTCGTCGGCGTATCCGAGCTCCTCAGCGATCATGTCCGTGAAGAGCGCGACGCGCTCGCTGTGGCCGCTGGTGAAGGGAGACTTTGCGTCGATCACCTTCGCGAAGGCGGCTGCGATGTCGTCGAGATAATCATCGTCGACAGGCTGCTGCACGTCGCCTTCTATCAGATCCGCCACCGCCAGTTGAAGTTCCGGCGAATCGAGCATGGTCCAGAAATGGGGCATCTGCGCCGCACGCTCGAAAGCCTCTACCACCCTCGGGTCAAACCATGTGCCTGATCGCGCCCGCAGCTCCGCGATTGCTCGCTCGCTCCCAGCGCTCGCATGGAAAACGTCGGCGATCTGCGCGGCCAGTGCGATGCGCGCATGTATGGAAATGGCTTCGGCTTGGAGCCCCATGGGTTTGCCCGCGCCGTTCCAGTGCTCGTCCAGCTCGCGTACGCCGCGCGCGACCTCTTCTGGAAACCGCATCTGCCGCACGATCTCCGCGCCCGTCTGGCAGCGTGTCTGGAAAAGCTCGTTGACGATGCTCCCGCCGTGCATCGCTATGTTGAGAAGGGCGCGGAAGCGCTCCGCCAACTTTGCCTTCATGCCGGTGCGCGACAGCACGAAGCCCAGGATATGCGGCATGCTGTCCTTGACCAGATGGAAATCCTGTTTGAGGGCGATGTCATCGGCCAGGTAGAGCTGGCATATCCGCGCCGCATTGCTGCTGCAGCCGACATCCTTGAGCAGGATCGTGTAATAGAGGTCCGAAAGCTCCGATGCGGAAAGACCAAGCTCCCTGCCCGCGTGAAAACCCAGCCAGCAGGCCCTGACGCAGTGACCCGTCGGATGGCCCTCGCTGATGTCGAGCGCATAGCTGAGCGCGCCGACGAGCTCGGAAAGGCGGATTCCCGCCTGCGCAGCAGTTTGTAGGTCGTCGCCCATGGTTTCCCCCGACCACCCCATCATGGGTCCACGGTATTAAGGGAGTGTTGAGTTGCATCCAAAAGAGGCTGTGCGACGCCCTTTCCGGCGAAATCGCCTGTTACAGCGACTTGCGTGTCAAATCGGTGCTTCTTATATACGCCGCAACGTCGCGGGGACGTCGAAGATGACGGTTCCGCGAAAATCCAGAGTGTAAGGGGCCGTCCCCCGGAACGCCTCATAGGGTCCAGGACGACCTGCTAGACGGAGAGAATGAACATGGCCAAAGTTATCGGTATCGACCTCGGGACGACAAATTCCTGCGTCGCCGTGATGGACGGCAAGGACGCCAAGGTGATCGAAAACGCCGAGGGCGCGCGCACCACGCCCTCCATGGTTGCTTTTTCGGACGACGGCGAACGCCTTGTCGGCCAGCCTGCCAAGCGCCAGGCGGTGACCAATCCTGAAAATACGCTTTTCGCAATCAAGCGCCTGATCGGCCGTCGCTATGACGATCCGGTCACCGAGAAGGACAAGAAGCTAGTCCCCTACAAGATCGTCAAGGGCGACAATGGCGACGCATGGGTCGACGCCGGCGGCAAGAAGCAGTCGCCAAGCCAGATTTCGGCGATGATCCTGCAGAAGATGAAGGAAACGGCGGAAGCCTATCTCGGCGAAAAGGTCGAGAAGGCGGTCATCACCGTTCCCGCTTACTTCAACGACGCCCAACGCCAGGCGACCAAGGACGCCGGCAAGATCGCCGGGCTCGAGGTCCTGCGCATCATCAACGAGCCGACCGCGGCCGCACTCGCCTACGGTCTCGACAAGAAGGACGGCAAGACCATCGCCGTCTATGACCTTGGCGGCGGCACCTTCGACATCTCGGTTCTGGAGATCGGCGACGGCGTGTTCGAGGTGAAGTCGACCAATGGCGACACCTTCCTCGGCGGCGAGGACTTCGACATGCGTCTGGTCGAATATCTGGCCGACGAGTTCAAGAAAGAACAGGGCATTGACCTGAAGAACGACAAGCTGGCTCTTCAGCGCCTCAAGGAGGCCGCCGAAAAGGCCAAGATCGAGCTGTCGTCCTCTTCGCAGACCGAGATCAACCTGCCCTTCATCACGGCCGACCAGACCGGTCCGAAGCACCTGACGATGAAGCTGACCCGCGCCAAGTTCGAGTCGCTGGTCGACGATCTGGTGCAGCGCACGATCGGCCCCTGCAAGGCGGCGCTGAAGGATGCCGGCCTCAATGCCGGCGAGATCGACGAGGTGGTCCTGGTCGGCGGCATGACCCGCATGCCCAAGGTCCACGAGGTCGTGAAGCAGTTCTTCGGCAAGGAGCCCCACAAGGGCGTGAACCCCGATGAGGTCGTCGCCATGGGCGCGGCCATCCAGGCCGGCGTGCTCCAAGGCGACGTCAAGGATGTGCTGCTGCTCGACGTGACCCCGCTGTCGCTGGGCATCGAGACGCTGGGCGGCGTGTTCACCCGCCTGATCGAGCGCAACACCACGATCCCGACCAAGAAGAGCCAGGTCTTCTCGACCGCCGAGGACAGCCAGTCGGCTGTGACGATCCGGGTTTTCCAGGGCGAGCGCGAGATGGCGGCCGACAACAAGATGCTCGGCCAGTTCGACCTGGTCGGCATCCCGCCTGCACCGCGCGGCGTGCCGCAGATCGAGGTCACGTTCGACATCGACGCCAACGGCATCGTCAACGTCTCGGCCAAGGACAAGGGCACCGGCAAGGAGCATCAGATCCGTATCCAGGCCTCCGGTGGTCTGTCCGACGCCGACATCGAGAAGATGGTCAAGGACGCCGAAGCCAATGCCGACGCCGACAAGAAGCGTCGCGAGGCGGTCGAGGCTCGCAACCAGGCGGAAGCGCTCGTCCATTCGGCCGAGAAGTCGCTGAAGGACTATGGCGACAAGGTCTCCGAGGACGACCGCAAGGCGATCGAGGATGCCGTGGCCGAGTTGAAGATCGCGATCGAGGGCGACGACGCCGAGGATATCAAGGCGAAGTCTAACGCGCTCGCCGAGGCCTCGATGAAGCTCGGCCAGGCCATGTACGAGGCCAGCCAGGCGGAAACCGCCGAGGCGGATGCCAAGGCCGATGCCGAAAAGAGCGGCGAGGATGTCGTCGATGCCGATTTCGAGGAAATCGACGACGACGACAAGAAGAAGTCGGCCTGAACGGCCTGACGAACGACGGAAACCCGGCCTTGCGCCGGGTTTTTCCGTGTACGGACGGGAGCCACCCTCCCGAAGTCGCCAAAGCCGATCCTTAGAGCGCGGACTATGGCAAAAGCGGCCAAGGCTCATTAAATCGATGTCCAGCCGCGTGAGGGCGCAGACATAGACCCTGCGCCGACGCTTGAACCAAGGCGGCCAACCGCCCAGGAAAGACGATGAAGGCTGATTTCTACGAAACGCTCGGGGTGCAGAAGGGGGCGGACGAAAAGGAACTCAAGAGCGCGTTCCGCAAGCTCGCCATGCAGTTCCATCCCGACCGCAATCCCGGCGATTCGGCCTGTGAGCAGAAGTTCAAGGAAATCAACGAGGCCTACGAAACGCTCAAGGACCCGCAAAAGCGTGCCGCCTATGACCGTTTCGGCCACGCAGCTTTCGAAAATGGCGGCATGGGCGGGGCACAGGGCTTCGGTGCCGGCGGCTTCGCCGACATCTTCGAAGACATTTTCGGTGACATGATGGGCCGCCAGCGGCGGTCCTCCGGCGGCCGCGAGCGTGGCGCCGACCTGCGCTACAACATGGAAATCACGCTCGAGGAGGCTTTCAACGGAAAGACGGCCCAGATCCACGTGCCGGCTTCCGTGGTCTGCGACGAGTGCACGGGAAGCGGCGCGAAGCCGGGCACCCAGCCGGTGACCTGCTCGATGTGCCAGGGCTCCGGCCGCGTGCGCGCCTCGCAGGGCTTTTTCTCGATCGAGCGTACATGCCCGCAATGTCAGGGCCGCGGCCAGACCATCGAGGACCCCTGCCCGAAATGTTCGGGCCAGGGCCGGGTCACCGAGGAGCGCTCGCTCTCGGTCAACATTCCAGCAGGCATCGAAGACGGCACCCGCATCAGGCTCGCGGGCGAAGGCGAGGCGGGGCTGCGTGGTGGCCCTTCCGGCGACCTCTACATATTCCTGTCGGTGAAACCGCACGAGTTCTTCCAGCGCGACGGCGCCGATCTCTTCTGCAAGGCGCCGATCTCCATGACCACTGCCGCGCTTGGCGGTTCGTTCGAGGTGGCCACGCTCGACGGTACGCAGACCCGGGTGAAGGTTCCTGAAGGTACCCAGAACGGCAAGCAGTTCCGCCTGCGCGGCAAGGGCATGCCGATCCTGCGGCAGCCGACGATCGGCGATCTCTACATTCAGGTGGCGATCGAGACGCCGCAGAACCTGACGAAACGTCAGAGGGAATTGCTGGAGGAATTCGAAAAGATCTCCTCGCAGGAGAACAACCCGCAATCGACGGGCTTTTTCACCCGCATGAAGGACTTCTTCGAATCGTTTGGCGACAAGGCGTAGTGGTTTTGGCGCGCCTTGATTTCAGGGTAAAATTTGCAGGCCCGCTTGCAACGTAAAAACGCCACTTTAGTTTAGTAAGCGACATTTCCTACCCGGGAGGCGACATCGCATGGCAGAAACCCCTCGCAGGTCGCTTGCGCGCCGCTTCGATGAAGAACTGCGCTTCTTCAAAGGCTGGATCGACAAGCCTCGTGCAGTGGGTTCCATCGTGCCCACGAGCAGCGTCACGGCGCGGAAGATGGCGACCGTCGTAAATCCCGAGTCCGGACTGCCTGTGCTTGAGCTGGGGCCTGGCACGGGCGTTATCACCAAGGCCATTCTCGAAGCTGGCGTGAAGCCCGAAAATCTGTGGTCAATCGAATATTCGCCGGACTTTGTCGAGCATCTGCGTCTGAATTACCCCGGCGTGAACGTCATCCATGGTGACGCCTTCGATCTGGACAAGACGCTGGGGGACAAGCGCGACACCGTATTCGATTCCGTCATTTCTGGTGTGCCGCTCCTCAATTTCCCCGTTGTCCAGCGCATTGCATATGTAGAGAGCCTGCTCGATCGCATCCCCGCCGGCCGGCCGATCGTGCAGCTCACATACGGTCCGCTCTCGCCTGTTCCTCCGGGCAAGGGCAACTATACGGTGGCGCATTTCGACTTCATCATCAGGAATCTGCCGCCGACCCAGCTGTGGCTCTACAGCAGGCCAAAGGCTTCCTGATGAAGCGCGGCCGATAAAACGCCGCCACCTTTGACAAGCAGGTCGGATCGGACTATGCGGTGCCGACCCAACGGGAGGCCACCCCCCGACATGACGCCGAAAATCCTTGTCTTCGCCGGCTCGATCCGCACCGGAGCCTATAGCGGCAAGACGGCGGACGTGGCGCAGAAGGAAATGGCGGTGCAGGGCGCGGAAGTGACGCGCATCTCGCTTGCCGACTACCCGCTCCCGATCATGGATCAGGACCTCGAGAAGGAGAAAGGCGTCCCCGAGAACGCCTATCGGCTCGCGCGCCTCTTTGCCGCCCATGACGGCATTCTGATCGCCACGCCCGAATATAACGGCTCGATGCCGCCCCTTCTGAAGAACGCCATCGACTGGATAAGTCGCGTCAAGACCGACGACGGCAGGTCGCTGCGTCCGCTGCCGGGCAAGGTGGTCGCGATCTGCTCGTCCTCGGACGGCCACTTTGCTGGCATTCGCAGTGCTGCGCATCTGCGCGCCGTTCTGGCGCATATCCAGATGGACGTGATCGCGCCGCAATGTTCGGTGCCCAACGCCGACCAGGCCTTTGACGAGGATGGCGCGTTCCGCGAGGAGCGGCTGCGCAAGTCGATGCATCGCGTCTGCGCGGCGCTGATCGAGCGCGCCTGGCAGGCCTCCGACAGGGTGGCGCGGTGATCGGCTACTACCCATCCCCAGGTTGAGATAGATTCGAAAATTCCCGTTCCTCTCTGGAGACTTTCAGGCGTTGGTCGCTCCCGTGTCGAAGCGGTGCTCGACAGGCCATGGCTGCGCGCGGTGAAATACATCCTGTCGAGCGACGAGACCAAGGCGGTGGAGGCGGCCGCCATGATCGCCGCGCATCTGCGCGTGCCGATCGAGATCGACCCGCAGATGGGCGAAAACGACCGCTCTTCGACAGGCTTTCTGGAGCCTCCCGCCTTTGAGGCAGCCGCCAATCAGTTTTTCGCGGAACCGGACAAAAGCTGGAACGGCTGGGAACGCGCCGTCGACGCAGCCGATCGCATCGAACGCGCGGTGAAACGCGCGCTGACACGCCACGAGCCCACGGAACCGGTCCTGCTCGTCGGCCATGGCGGCGTGGGAACGTTGCTCAAGTGTCGGCTGACCGGCACGGCCATCGCGCGCGACAGGGACCAGCCACCCGGCGGCGGCAACATCTTTGCATTCACCCTGGCCGATGGCGGCCTGCTTTGCGACTGGACACCGATGGAGGATTTCGATGGTATCTGAAAACATGACCGAACGACTGATCGTGGGGCTGGACCTGCCGAATGTTGCTGACGCCGAAAAGGCGGTTCGGGACCTCGATGGCGTCGCGAGTTTCTACAAGATCGGGTACCGGTTGGCCTTCGCCGGCGGACTGGAGCTCGCCCGCGACCTCGTCGCCGACGGCAAGAGCGTCTTCCTCGACATGAAGCTGCTCGACATCGACAACACGGTGGCCCAGGGCGTCGAGAGCGTCGTCAACATGGGGGTAACCATGCTCACGCTGCATGCCTATCCAAAGGCCATGCGCGCGGCGGTTGCCGCTGCCAGGGGGTCGGATCTGTGCCTGCTGGGCGTTACCGTGCTGACCTCGATGGACGAGAAGGATCTTGTGGAGGCCGGCTACGAATACGATCCGCACACGCTTGTGCTGCGCCGCGCGGAGCAGGTACTTGCGGCCGGCATGGGCGGCATCGTCTGCGCTGCCCCCGAAGCGGCGGCGGTGCGCAAGATCGTGGGCGCGGACCTTGCAGTGGTCACGCCCGGCATCAGGCCGGCCGGTGCCGACCATGGCGACCAGAAACGCGTGATGACGCCGGCGGACGCGCTGCGCGCCGGCGCAAGCCACCTCGTAGTGGCAAGACCGATCGTTGCCGCGCCGGACAAGCGCGCGGCCGCGCAGGCCATTGTGGCCGAGATGCAGGCAGCCTGAGTCAAACCAGGGAGGATGAAATGCCAAAAGGATACTGGATTGCCCATGTCGATGTACGCGACCCCGAGCGCTACAAGGACTATGTCTCGACTGCCAAACCGGCATTCGAACGCTTCGGCGCACGCTTCCTCGCGCGAGGCGGCGCCTCGCAGGCCATGGAGGGAGCCGGCCGCGCGCGCAACGTGGTGATCGAGTTCCCGTCGATGCAGGCGGCGCTCGACTGCTACAACTCGCCAGAGTATCAGGCCGCAAAGGCGATCCGGGTCACCGTCGCCGACGGTGAGATCACTATCGTGGAAGGCAATGACGGCTGAACAGGCATTCGTGGCGGCATTCGAAGCGCCGCCGGGCTACAGTATCCGTGCGCATCGCCCGGCTGACGATGCAGCGCTGCTGAGAATCGAGAACCGGGCAGCGCAGCTCTTCCGGGCGCATGGCTATCCCGAGATCGCCGACAATCCGTTTGCCAGCGTGGCCGATTTCCGCGCTATGGCGACGGGGCATGAGGTGCTGGTGGCGGTGGCTGGCGAGGGCAGGCCTGTCGGCTATGCCGTTTCCGGAGCACGGAGCGATTGCCTGCATTTGCGGGAGTTGTCGGTCGATCCCGATCATGGCCGCCGGGGCCTGGGCTCCGCATTGGTACGCGCGGTGATCGCACGCTGTCGTGAACGGGCACTGCGCGGCGTCACGCTGACCACGTTCCGCGCGGTCCCGTTCAACGCCCCCTTTTATGCCGCGCTGGGGTTCGTAGAACTGCCGCTCGAACAGGCGTCGGCGCCGTTGCGCGACGTCTTCCATCAGGAGTTGCCCGAAGGCATCGCTGCCGCGTCCCGCGTTCTGATGGTGCATCCATGCTGAAATTGAAGGACGCATCGTAAACACGCGCCAAGGCTGTATTCTATTGCAATGCAGCAAAAGACTGTTAGCTTTTGCCGCATAACATCTGCTTCGACCGGCGATCTTGTGTCCCGCTGCCGGCCGCAGCCGTCAGGAGCGCCGATGTACTATCAGCTCTACGAATTGAACCATGCTGCGCTGCAGCCTTTTCGTGCTTATGCCGACGCGATGCGGCTTTTCTATCAGAACCCGCTCAACCCGCTCGCCGCGACGCCCCTGGGTCGCTCGGCTGCGGCTGCCGCCGAGGTGTTCGAGCGCACCACACGGCGCTACGCCAAGCCGGCTTTCGGGCTAGAGACGACCAAGGTCGATTTCTCCGAGGTGGCGGTAACGGAGCGCGTGGTCTGGTCGCGGCCGTTCTGCAATCTCCTCCATTTCCAGCGCGAGCTGCCCGCCGGCCGCCGGCCCGATCCCAAGCTGCTGATCGTCGCGCCGATGTCGGGCCACTATGCGACGCTGCTGCGCGGTACGGTCGAGGCGATGATGCCGCATGCCGACGTATACATCACCGACTGGACGGACGCCCGCATGGTGCCGCTGGCAGACGGGCGTTTCGACCTGGACGACTATGTCGACTACGTCATCGACATGCTGCACCACATCGGACCGGGAACGCATGTGATAGGCGTGTGCCAGCCATCGGTACCGGTGCTGACAGCCGTAGCTCTGATGGAGGGACGCGGCGATCGCTTCGCGCCTGCCTCCATGACGCTGATGGGCGGGCCCATCGACACGCGTCGCAACCCGACCGCGGTGAACCTGCTTGCCGAGGAAAAGGGCATCGAGTGGTTCCGCGACAATGTCATCATGCAGGTGCCGTGGCCCAATCCCGGCTTCATGCGCGATGTCTATCCCGGCTTTCTCCAGCTTTCGGGCTTCATGAGCATGAATCTCGACCGCCATCTGATCGCCCACAAGGACTTCTTCATGCATCTGGTGAAGGACGACGGCGATTCGGCGGAAAAGCACCGCGACTTCTACGACGAATACCTGGCCGTCATGGACCTTACGGCGGAGTTCTATCTCCAGACTGTGGAAACAGTCTTCGTGCGGCACGATTTGCCGAAAGGCCGGATGAAGCATCGCGGCGAATTGGTCGACCTGAGCGCGGTACGCAACGTGGCGCTGTTCACAGTCGAAGGCGAGAACGACGACATTTCCGGTGTCGGCCAGACCAAGGCCGCGCACGATCTGTGTGTCAACATCCCTGAAGAGATGCGCGCGCACTACATGCAGCCGAAGGTCGGCCATTACGGCGTTTTCAACGGTTCGCGTTTCCGCGCCGAGATCGTTCCGCGCATCGTCGACTTCATGGCAAGCCATGGCAAGACGAAGGCGAAGCCGGCCGCGAAGCCGCGCCTCGTCAGCTCCAAGAGCTGAGCCCGTCTCGCACTGTGTGCGAGACGCCACACTGTCGCAGCTACAGTAACCATCCCGCCAATCCTCACGATCCCGTCAATTGACGGGTCGAAAAACCCCGCTTAACGTTTCTTTAACAAGCAAAAGAATCGGTGATAGGGGCTTGGGCGATATGAATGCCACACTTGGGAGGTGGCGGCTGTGGCCGCTCGCGGCCGTGGTGATGTTCCTTGCGGCAACGACCGGAACGATGTCAGAGGCATCCGGCGTCGGCGCAATGGCAACGGGCGGTTTGACCTCGCAGCCAATCGGTCACTACGAATTCTGCCGCGCCAATCCGTCCGAGTGCTCCTCCCGCCTTCGCGACCGCGGACCGATCGTGCTGACCGACGCGCTGAGGCGCGTGGTCATTCAGGTCAACCTGGACGTGAATCGCGCGGTCAAGCCGATGAGCGACTTCGACATCTACGGGAAGGACGAGGTGTGGGCGTATCCTGACCAGGGCGTTGGCGATTGCGAGGACTACGCGCTGGAAAAGCGCAGGCAGCTTGCCGCCAAGGGCATTCCGCTTTCCAATCTGCTGGTCACCGTTGTCCGCAAGCCCGATGGCGAGGGCCATGCCGTGCTGACGCTGCGCACCGACCGTGGTGACTTCATCCTCGACAATCTGAGCGACGAACTGCGCCCCTGGCAGAAGACGGGCTATCGCTATCTCAAGCGCCAGGCGAGCACGCATACAGGCCGCTGGGTAACGCTGCGCGAAGACCAGAACATGCTGGTGGGCGCACTCGAGTAGCGCTTCCTCAACTCGGGATGCTTTGCCGCCACTTCGTGACCATGAAGCGGCCACCGAGCCTGTCAGGCGCTGCGGATTAGGCAGCTATTGGCACCAAGCTCCCGGCATCGGCCGGTAAAGCTCTTCCTTGTGCCGAGGGGAGTGGCGTGAACACAGCCGTGCCGCTGAGAGTGCGGCCAACCCCTCCGCGACGATTCCATGTAACCGTCACGCCGCCTGCGCGATCCTTTCGCCGGCCATGCGATACGAAATCGCCTCCGCCAGATGAAGGCGGCCGACCGTGTCGCTGCCATCGAGGTCGGCGAGCGTTCGTGCGACCTTGAGCACCCGGTGGTAGGCACGCGCCGAAAGGCCGAGTTTCTCGCTGGCCTCGCCGAGCAGTGCTGCGCCACCTGAATCGAGAGCCGCGATTTCTTCGACCAAGGCCGCTGGACACGCTGCATTGACCGTGACCCCTTCCAGACCAAGGCTTGTAAAGCGGTTGGCCTGGACAGCGCGCGCTCTGGCCACGCGCTCGGCAACCGCGGCGCTTGATTCGGCGCGGGCCGGCCGGATCAGATCGGCGGCGGTGACGGCCGGCACCTCGACCCGCAGGTCGATACGGTCGAGCATTGGTCCCGAAATGCGCGCCTGGTAGTCGCTCTGGCAGCGCGGTCCTCGGGCACAGCGATGGCCCGGCTCGCCGGCCATGCCGCACCGGCACGGGTTCATTGCCGCCACGAGCTGGAACCGTGCAGGATAAGCAACCCGGCCGTTGGCGCGTGCCACCACGCATTCGCCGCTTTCGAGCGGCTGGCGCAGCGAATCGAGCGCCTGCGGCGAGAATTCCGGCAATTCGTCGAGGAACAGCACGCCGTGATGCGCGAGCGAGGCCTCGCCGGGCCTGACGCGGAAGCCGCCGCCCGTCAGGGCGGCCATAGTTGCCGAGTGATGCGGCGCGCGGAAAGGCCGTCTGTCCGACAGCTTGCCGCCGACAATGCTGCCTGCCACCGAGGCGATCATCGACACTTCCAGCAGTTCGCGCGGCGACAGCGGCGGCAGGATCGAGGGTAGGCGCTGTGCCAGCATCGATTTGCCGGAACCCGGTGGACCGCAGAACAGCAGATGGTGGCCGCCGGCAGCCGCGATCTCCAGTGCCCGCTTGGCACTTTCCTGGCCCTTGATATCGGCAAGGTCCGGCAGGTTGCCGGGAGTTGCATGAACGGCGGCCTCGGGTCGCGACAGAACCTGCGTCCCGCGAAAATGGTTGGCAATGGCGATCAGGCTGCGCGGCGCGAGAATGTCGATATCCGCGCCGGCCCATGCCGCCTCGGACCCCACGCCATGCGGGCAGATCAGACCCTTGCCGAGCGCATTGGCCCCAATGGCCGCCGGAAGTGCACCGGCTACCGGCGCCGTCGTGCCGTCGAGAGCCAGTTCGCCGACGACGACATAACCTGCGAGCGCATCATGCGGGATCGCACCCAGCGCGGCCATCAGGCCGAGCGCGATCGGGAGGTCGTAGTGACTGCCCTCCTTGGGCAGGTCGGCCGGCGCAAGGTTGACGGTCACCTTCTTGGCCGGCATCGACAGTCCCGACGCATGCAGCGCAGCCTGTATCCGCTCACGGCTCTCGGTCACCGCCTTGTCGGCGAGCCCGACGATCTGCATGCCGACCTTGCCCGGCGCCACCATCACCTGGACATCGACCGGCACGGCCTCGATACCTTCGAATGCGACTGTCGTTACGCGCGAAACCATGCTGCCCCAGCCTTTCCCGCCGCCGGCTCGAACCAAGCAACGATCCCCTGTCCCGGAATGAACCAGCCAGCGTTCAGTGAAGCACAAAGCTGCCCCAACGGGCGATTATATATTTGACAAACCCATTCGGACGGGTTAGAAAGATTCCAGTCACTTAGGAACTTTCGCCATGTCCGTTCTGTCCCGCCCCTACT
>NZ_JBZFLJ010000016.1:0-57061 GCF_058448885.1 Mesorhizobium sp. DxT
CGCTTGAACTCGTCACTGAAATTGCCGGTCCCCATCATGGCCTCCTTGCCTCAAATTTAGGGAAGAAGGCGTCCACAAATCTAGGGGCTATTCACTTCTGAGGAGTATTGATCCGGTATCGACACTGTTCGTCCCGCTGACGCAACAGGCAGCACCACGTGTTGTTCCATCCTGCCGGAAGGAAGGCGGCGGAAACATTATCGAGGTGAATGCGATGAACGTCGCGGACGCTTACGGAAGGCATCGGTAGCGTCGGGCGGGAACATTGTGGCCTCCATCAAGTTCGGCGGAGCGAATGGCGGTCCTGGCCTGGGGCAAAACGCGGCTCCATTGGCAGGGGCTGCCAATGAATCGATCGAGAGGAATGACAAGATGGCAGCCAGAGACCGCCCAGCAGTGGTTACCGGGGCATTTCCCGGCATCGATCTGGCGCGATGCTACACGCAGACCCGAACTGCCGGACAGACGATCTCGTAGGCACCGAAAGACAGGTTCAACGAAGGACAAATCCATGGCAGCTAGACAGGAAGCCGAAGTCCGCGGGGCCATTGATGCGGGATTGCAAGGCGATAAGAAGCAAGGTTTCGATCCAGCCGCAGCGCCGATGGAAACGGACGCCGAGGCGGGGACCACACGGCCCGAGTCCGTGGGTGTGCTCGATGACGGGCTTTCAGGGCGAACTGGACGGTCACACATGCAAGACAGCGATGGCGATGCGATGCGAAACATGCCTGGCGCTAAGCGTTCCCCGGTGCACGGTTTCTTGTGGCCGTTCCTGTCGGTGATGCTGCTGCTGGTTCTGGCTGCGCTGTTGTTCGCCCTATGGGTTTAGTATCGACGCGACAGTTTGATCCAGCCGGATCTCGCTCGCACCTGACTGTCGGAACGTTCTGTCGGCTGCAGGCTGTTAGCGGACGACAGGTCTAGGACATTCTGATTGGGCCTCCAAGGGGTGCGAAGGCTCGGTCGCTGTTCCACCCGCGTTGCCTCCAATGCGGGGTGTTCTGGCGGATGTTGCCGCATCGGGGAGAAGAGATTGGGCAGGAGGAGCCCCTGCAAGGCCTGAAAAAAGGCCGACGCGAGGCCGGCCAGTTGGTGCAGGTAGACAAGTCAGGAAGATCGCGGGAGAGTGCGATCTGCCGCCTATCGAACCGCTCACCTATCGATTTGTTCCGACCTGCGGTCCTATGGTCGAAACCGGGCCGGTTCGTGCCGGGAGACTTCAAAGGTCCTTACCGGCTCCGCCGGTATTCGCAGTCCTGTGGTTTTTGCTGGCGTGGCTTTGCGTTTAAGAAGCGCTTGCTGAGGTCCTTCGACTGCGGCGGCGAGATCGCTCTGGCCACGATACCGGAGACACACGACAACGGCCGTTGTCACATATGTCACGAGGCATTCCAGCAAGCAGATCGCCTGAAATGCGCCGCCAAGAATCTCGGTGTGAGGCGACTTCGCCTGCCTCAAATGTGCTCCAACCTGGAACTGATCACCCCCTCGAGAGCTTGTAGGGAGCACGGAGAGACAGGATGAGCAGGGCCCACAACGAAATCCCGGGTACGCGCCGTGCAGTGCGTGACTTGGGCCGCGCGGCCGGAGGCGCTCTGGTCTTTTCGTTACCGATGCTGATGACAATGGAGCTGTGGTGGCTGGGGTTCTACCTGGATCGCCTGCGGCTGCTAGTTCTGGTCTTGACGTCGCTGCCATTACTGGTCGTGCTCTCGCGTCATGTAGGGTTCGAGCAGACCCGTTATTGGCTGGATGATGTTGTTGATGCGCTAATCGCGCTGGGAATATCCGGGCTGGTCTGCATCCTGACGCTTGCCCTCTTCGGGACAATCACTGTTGAGACACCACTCGACGAAACGATGGGAAAGGTCGTCATCCAGATGGTGCCGGCATCGATCGGTGCGCTGCTCGCCAAGAGTCAATTCAAAGCAGGATCGGAAGAAGACGAAAACCACGAGGATCCTGGAGATCCGGAGGAATCCTATGGTGGTGAGCTCTTCCTTATGGCAGTGGGAGCCCTGTTCCTCGGGTTCAATGTCGCGCCGACGGAGGAGATGATGCTGATATCCTACCAGATGACGGAGTGGCATTCGCTCTGCCTGGTAGCGCTATCCGTCGGCCTGATGCATGGGTTTGTCTTCGCGCTTGCCTTCGCGGGCGGATCGGAAGTGTCACCCAACGCGCCATGGTGGAGTCCCTTTTTGCGATTGACTCTGCCCGGCTACGTAATCGCCATTTCGGTCAGCCTGTATCTCCTTTGGGTCTTTGCGCGGCTCGATGGCCTGCACATCGACAGCATTGTCATGGCAACTGTGGTGCTTGCGTTTCCCTCGGCGATCGGTGCCGCAGCAGCGCGGCTTATCCTGTAGAGGCTGATCATGAACAAGAAGGAGAACAAGCGTAGCAATGGTCGGCCTGCTCTGGAGTGGATCGTCGGGGTCCTCTCCGCGATTGTCGTTTTGGGTATCCTGGCTTTTCTGGGCTACGAGGCGCTCTTCGGCGAGGCGCGGCCGCCAGACCTTCTTGCGACGATCGACAGCGCGGATGACATCGAGGGTGGAACATTGTTCGTTGTAACGCTTATGAACCGAGGTGATCAGGCTGCGGCCGAAATCACCGTGGAAGCCACTGGCACCAATTTCCCGCCGAAGGAAATTCGCTTCGATTACGTTCCCTCTCATGCCGTGCGTCGGGGCGCCTTCATGATCGAGGGGCCGGGGGTAATCGCGGAGGATATTCGCCTTCACGTTCACGGCTACGTGGAGCCATAAGTGACTGCCGATCCGAGCGCCGTGTTGTCTGCGTGGCACCGGCGTTCGCCGAACTTGTCGCAACGCTCTCGGCGGTAAGCTAAGGAACCGCAAATTCGACGGAGGGCACGGCCCACATTCCGCGATCTTAGCCAGGCGGTGCAACAAAGATTGATAGCCGCTGGTAGGTTGCATGTGACGAGAAGATCGAGACCGATCACACCTGCCTATTTTGTGCACTTTGGCAAATTGGCATTTGTGGGGGCTTCGATCCCATCGCTCGTCCCTGACTACGATAGTATCATACTCCGTAGCCGGTCAGCGACCGCCTCGGAGACCGACTCGTGAATCACGGCGGGAAAACCATTGGGCAAGGACTTTTCGATCGACTTGATCGCATCGTTCGCACGTGTGGCGATTGCTTCGATTGCATCTGGTACTAGAGATCTCGGCAGTCCGGCTCCAGCGCCAGTTTGAATGAAGTGCCGTGCGTGAATCTGGTCGATGCGGTGGTGGCGGCTATCGCCGACCGACATCGCCAGCTTCATCTGTCTGCGCTGGATTTGATGGGAGTCGAGACTCGGTTGTGCGGTCAGGACGTCGTAAAACGGAGTCAGTTGGTAAGTGCCGCCGCTCCCGAGGAAGACACTGAAATTCTTCGCATGGCCATCCGTCGCGCCGAGGAGCCAGAACAGGATTTGTGCCTTGATGAATACAGACTGGTCTTCTGCCGGTGTATCGCTGCCTTTGAGGAGATCGAGGATCGCGACCATGCCGGGGCCGCCGTCGCTCTGGTATTTCAGCGTTGGAGGAACTGAGAGTGCCTGGCAGCAATCTTCTTGCGGCAGGCGGAGCAATCTGCCGTCTGAGGTCCAGCGGCGATCGAAGCGCTCGACAACGAGCGTCTTCGTTTTCCCGAATGACTTGATTTCGGCTTTATTGACCGGAAGCCCGAACGCTTCGAGAAACTTCAGGCAATAGAATTCGTTCTCGACACTATTCGACAAGTCGATGCCATTGGGCAAGGTGCCGATCTGTGTCTTGAAGATATGCGTTGTAGGGGTCGTACCGTGCGGCTTTAGCCATCGACCATCATACCTGAGCAGGGCGGTTTTTTCCTGGACACCTGCAATCGATATCCGGAAGTCGTCATCGCGAGTCAGGCCAAGCGGTGCTTGCGCCAGGCCGCGCAACAGCTCGTCGATAGCCTCATCACCAACGGTTTCGCCGTTGATCGTGCCGGTTGCATCGATCGCCTCGTCGTCACCGGCGATGAATTGCAGCGCTCCTACACAGTCATGGCCGATTGCCGCGAGCATGCTATGGGGGTCAGTTCCCCGCGCGCCGACTTTTTCGGCCACACGGCGGCGCAGCGCATCGGAGTCGGGGAGCAGGTTATCGAATACGGCGATAACCGGTTCGCCTCGGAAAGGCGTTTCCCGGAGGGGCAGGGATAGTGAAATAGGAAGCGTATGCTCCCATTCGAGCCAGCGTTGATCGTACTGGAAGTCGATCGCACCGCTTGTTTCCTTGCTTAGAAATCCGACCAGCCGGTTGTTAAGATAAACTCGCAGCGGCTCGTATGTGCGGCGTCGCGCCATCAGAATATGTCGTCAAGATCCGAGGGATGGCTTTTCGATCGCGGTACGATCCTGAATTCCAGATCGAGGGCGGCGAGGACGGCGAGGATTGTCTCCATCTTCGCCGCAGGATTGCCGGTTTCGATAAGGGATATGGTCTCCTGCCGTAGTCCGGCTTTGGTGCCGAGCTCCGTCTGATTAAGGCCCCGCTTTTTGCGGGCGCGTTGTACGATGTTTCCGATCTGCTTCGGATTTCGTGCCAAATCTGCCATTCGGTAATTATGGTCTAATTCCGATAAAATGACAACATCGGAGTTAGACCATAGAGTCACTTTATCGCGGTCAGCGAATAAAATCGCTTTATGCCGTCTAGCGCATAAGAAGAATAGACGAGATTGAGGTATTGCGTAGTCTTGCAGCCAAGTCTGTCATAGCTCGCCCACAACCTTGATACAGTCCGCCTCGCATTCTGAAAGGAGATCGCATCCTCCGCGAACCTCGTGTACGAATCGGAGGATAAATGGGCCAGCGAGGATCACGGCATCATCCGGTAGAAGTTGCCCTGGGGCCGGAACGAGGCGGAGCAAATTCGCGGAGTGAACATCATGCACGTTCAGGGGGCGAGATTGTCGAGGGTCTGGGATACGTGAGAGTAAGCGATGTTGGCATCGCACGCGCGGCCACCCGCCCTGGGCTTCGGACCTCTGACTGGAGTGGGCAGATCCGAACTGGCAGATCGCGACGCGGACGCCAGGCGAGGGGACTTGTCTGTAGCGAACTGCCGTCGTGCGTATTCTTCCGCACGGGATACCTGAAGTGAACTCGCCCAAACACAACAGGGTCAAAGGACTGCGCCAATTCCTGGACCCCGCGCAGCAGGAGGATTGGTTAGAAAACGGAACTAGCCTGCGAGACGCTGAGGAGCGCGCGGAGTCCATCGGGCTGCGCCTCAAATACGCCGCCCGGTTCCAGAAATTCCTTCCTCAGCCCCCGGCTGAAGACGTGTTGAGGATACTCAAATTCTACGGTCGGAACTGTATTCCGATCCCGCGCAGGACCGAACGCCATTACTGGTCGATCTCTTGCCTGCCTTCGACTTCGGACAAGCCGCTTGTCCGCATCAACGCAAGCTGGATGGAACTTTTCACGCTTTATGCGGATGACGCGGACGTCAGGGCAAGGTTCCTCGTGCATCTTTCCGATTTCGCCCGCGATTCTTCGTCGGTGCAGAACGACGTTGACGAGGCTTTCCTCAAGCGCTGCGTCACGATGCCGGAAGACGTCAGCTACTTTCTCCCGCGGGGCGAGGATATGTTGGGCATCAATGTGCGGAGTTTCGCCTCGATCCGCCAATTTGTCGCCAGCCAACGTGTGGTACGCGCCATCAGGAGGTTCAATCTCACGCACATGAACCGGGGGCGAAACGCCTATCAAGCAAGCCACTGCTACAGCTTGGCGGATTATCTGGTGGAAGATGAGGGCACATTTCGATTGCTACGAGGAATTGAGCCGTAACTGGACCGGACCCGCAGATTTTTCCGGTGGCAGAAGGCCCCTATCAGGCAGCGTCAGTTAAAGGGTTCTGCGCAGTTTTATCCTCGACCCAACAAAAGAACCGCCCCGGCAGCATGAACTGCAAAGCCTGCAAGGAAGATAATTGCGATCACTACAGATCGTCGGTCGTGCGTCGAGAACAAAACGGGTTGCAAGATCGCGCGGAGAAGCCAAAACCCTGCGCCTGAAATCACAACGGATGGATGCGGCTGCATAGAACCCGAAGCGGCCCACACGAGCGTCCCACCGTATACCAGAAAGCAATATGTCAGAACGATGTTGAGTGTCTGAGTTATCGCAACATTGATCGACCCTGAAGGTCGCAGTCTGCCAGGCCATTGAAACAGGGCCCAGAAAGACGCATGAAAACCTGCAAAAGCTAAGTTGTATAGCCCACAAACCAGGAGCGTCATTGCTTCAAATCTGAGGAGGTCGAAAGCCATCATTCTGTGCCCGACAGCGTTCTGGCCACTCGGCGGCGGACGAACGGAAACGCGGACGCCGTGCGGATGAAAGCATTGCGGGCAACACGTAAAGACCGGTTTCTCAGCGTGGCGATCGCCGTGAGACGATCGGTCATGCGGAGGACATCCTTGGCCGCTGCACGGCGTGTGCTGGCATAGGCGTCAAGCGGTTGTTCACTGCCGATTGATAAGGCTTGCTGCAGGGCGTCCGCGAGGGCGACAGCATCCTTGAGGCCGAGATTCATTCCCTGGCCACCGGCCGGCGAGTGGACATGCGCGGCATCCCCCATCAGAACGATAGGCCCCTCGCGAAACCGGTCGGCCAGTTTGTGGTGAACCTGAAAGCGGGAGCCCCAGAGCACTTCACTCACGCGCGCACCGTATTCCGGTCCGCGTGCGTTGATGACGGCCTGAACGTCTGCAATCGCCGGATCGGAAGGCGCATTCTGCCGCTGCGCGACGACACGGTAGCGCTCCCCCGACATGGGAGCGACAACCAGCGTGCCCTCGCGCGAGAAAAACAGCGTCACCTCGTCTTTGGCGATGGGCCATTCCATCCGCACATCCGCCAGCATGAACGAGCCATAGGTCTCGCCCGGGAACGGTATGTTTGCTTGAGTACGCACGGTGCTTTTCTCGCCATCGGCGCCCACGACAAACTTGGCGTGAATTTGCGAACCATCGTCGGTTGTGACGATGGCTCCGCTGGTACCAGGCGCGATGGCTACGACCCTGCATGGCCTTTGCACCTGATGGCCCAGGGAGAGCAGCCTTGTCGTCATCAGCGCTTCGGATTCATCTTGTGGGATCATCAGGGCGAAGGGGGTAGGCGACTTCAGAACGCCGAAGTCAGCGCGCAGCAAGACTTTCGAGCGTTCACGGATGCGAAAGTTGCGGACCTTGATTCCCTTCTCCACCAGATCGTTTGCGATCTCGAGCTCGCGGAGGGCTTGCAGTGTGCCGGCGTGGATCACTGCCGCGCGCGATGTGTTTTGCGCTTCCGGAAGGGCGTCGAGAATGACGAAGTCGACGCCCCGTTGCGCGAGACCGATCGCAAGGGCAAGGCCGGCGGGGCCAGAGCCGACAATGGCGACATCCACCTTCTGCGGCAGTGATTTCATTTTTGGACCTCGACAGCTTTTGATTGTGTCTCGATTGCATCGGCCTGAAAGCGTGTGTTCTGGCCGAGCGCGATCAGCCAACTCCCGTCGACCTTCGTCACGACGTAGAGCGGTCGACCTTCAGGCTCGTCCCCATTGGGATTCCCGCTCCCGTCAACTGGCTTTTGAACCACGTTTACCGCTGCGACCATGTCCGTCAGGAACGTGACGTGTGCTATCTCATAAGAGGCGTAACGTTCGCCCAGGGCAGGCGTCAGTATTTTCCGCGTGAAGGCGTTGATCTCGTCCCAACCGGTCAGTCGCTTGCCGAGGGCCGTGACCCAGACGGCGTCTCGTACAAGGAGGTGCATGAAGCCTTCTGGATCACGATCGCGTTGGGTCTTCTCAACTGTTGCGACGACCTGCGCGATCAGGGCCAGATCATTCTGCTGATCTGTCGTGCTGCGAACTGACGCTATTTTGACAGTCATCGTAGAGTCCGATCCCAAGGCCGGTCTGGTTGGAAAAGTGTTGGATCAATACGCAACCGTGAAGCGCGCTCGCCGATGCGTGGGCTCTTCTGCCTCGTCAATCAACGCAACAGCCAGGTCCTCCATCGAGATCTGCGACATGCCTTGATCGTCGAGAAGGAGTTGGTCTGTACCCTTCCTGTAGCGCCCTGTGCGTTTGCCCGGCTGCAGCAGGGCGGGAGGGCTGAGATAGGTCCAGTCCGTGTGCGTTTCTTCGCGGCAGACCGCGTATTGTTCGCAGCAGGCGACGGCGATGCCGCGCCAGGCCGGAGCCACATATCGGGGGTCATCGACAATCGCACTTCCCGTATCCGGAGCGATGAGGCTGCCGGCCCCGCCGACCAGAATAAGCCGCGTGTCTGTGAAACTCAGACCTTCCAGGAGGCTTCTGGCAATATTCGGATGCTCGTGCTCGGAACCAGGTTGCGGGCGAGTGGCGCTGATCACGACATCCTGATCGGCGCTCAGCCGGGCAACGTCTCTCGGATCGGCTGCATCGCCGGCGATGATGGTAGCGTCAGCAAGAGATCTGGGTGCGCGCGCCGCGTCACGAATGACCGCAGTGACATCGTGTCCACGCTGCCGAGCCTCGGATATCACCCGACTTCCGACACTTCCTGCAGCTCCAAAGACGAGAATACGCATGTTTCAGACTCCAGTTCCGCCGGATGTGCCGAGTGTGTTTCGCGTGACCTCGAGGTCACGCCGTTTCGCTGTCGAACGGCGCAGCAGGAGAAAAATTGCAAGGATCACCGCACCGCTGCCCGGCAACCACTGCCAGCCGAACGATCCCGGTGTGGTCACGAACAGGATGACCATGGAAACGAAGGGGATGAGATAGGTGTATGCCGTTACCGTACCTGGACTCAGGATCCCTGTTCCTCTTTGCAGAAGCCAGAATGTGACGCCGCTTGAGAAGATGCCCAGATAGGCAACGAGCAGAAGGTCGGTTGCCGTTATCCTGCTGAGTGCATGGACTGGCTCAAAGAGCAGTCCGAGCATACCGATCAGCAGCCCGCCGGCAACGAGGCTCCAGAATGTCCTTACCGCTGCGCTGTCCGACAACCAGCCGTGTTTCATTCCCCATTTGCTCAAGACGGGATAAAGGGCGGAGGCGACGCAGCCGAGGAAGAACAACCCCTCCGCAAGACCAAATTCCAGACCTGCCGCCGTGTCTGCTCTACCAACCCATGCCAGCGCCAACGCACCTGCTGCACCAAGAACCAGAGACGCCAGAAGCACCATGTCGGCACGTTCAACCCCGACCATCCGTCCGAAGGCATAGGCAAGCAGTGGGACGCTCACATAGGAGGTAGCCATCGACAGGGCGGTGACCTGATGCGCTGCCGAGAACATCGCGCCGAAGAAGCCGGCGAGACAAAGTCCCATTACCGCATAGAGGATGGCCCCCGAGCGGCTGGGCCGACGGTCCGGCGCGCGCCAGACCAGTGTGGCGAGGGCCGCGGAAGCGATGGCAAATCGGATCGCCGTCAGAAACAGCGGCGGCAGCCCCTCGTTCAAAAAGCCAACGGAGGGGAACGACAGGCCAACGATCAGCGTCCACACAAACATGCCGGCATGGGCGCCGTGTGGTGTTGTGGCCGGTGCGTTTGAACTTGACAGCATCTGGTGGCCTCACGCTCCATAGGGTTGGCGAGCACGTGCATCGCGCAGCGCCGTTGCCCACCACAGAAGTTGATCCAGCATGACCTTGACGGCCGTTTCAGGACCCTGCGGCTCCTTCAAAAGCCCCCGCTCATCGAAAAGCCCATGGCAATTGTGCAGGCTCACGCAATCACGGGTGGAGACCATGTGGAGTTCCGCACAGATCTGCCGGAGTTGCTCGACCGATCTGAGACCCCCGGCCATCCCGCCATAGGAGACGAAGGCGACTGGTTTGCCCATCCACTCTTCCCGGGCTGAATCGAGTGCCGTCTTCAGCGAGGCCGGATAGCCGTGATTGTATTCAGGCGTGATCATGATGAAGGCATCCGCATCCGCGAGACGTGCCTTCATGGCCATTACAGCAGGTACGGGCGTGTTCGTCAGCCGTGCAGGAAGGTTGGCTTCCGCGAGGTCGATGACGTCAAGATCAACCATCTCGTTCAGGGCAGCGCGGCCGAGGAACCAGCGTGCCACGGTCTCGCCAAAACGTCCTGCGCGGGTACTGCCGACGATCACAACTGTGCGAAGTCGTCCTTCGTTCATATCCGTCTCCCGCTACACGATGCTGATATCTGGCAGGCAGCCAGGGGGCATTCTTTCGTGCGGAACGAGCGGAGTATTGAATGAAGGGAAACGAAATGTAGAACGATATTGCTGCAACGGTCGCAGCCGCTGTTCTGGCCGGTGCCACGCAGTTTCGCGTCTCGCCAAACTGCCCATTTGTCGAACCTCGTGGCGCGATCAACAGGCCGACTTCAAGCCTGAAAGCTGGACGATATCGGCGCTCTGATGATAGTCTCTACCGGAATGGTTCAAATTCCCTCCGAAGCACTGCAAGCGCTAGCGCTTTTGCAGCGGCGGCTCGGTGATGCGCTTGCGGCGGTCTATCTGCACGGTTCCGCCGTAGCTGAGGGTTTGCGCAGGCGAAGCGACGTCGATCTGCTCGCTATCGTAAATGAGGCGCCAAGCGCCTCAACGCGCGCCCTCCTGACAGTCGATCTCATGGCCATATCCGGGCATTATCCATGCGATCGAACGGGCAGACGTCCACTTGAAGTCTTGATCGTGTGGCGGGACGACCTTGCTTGCTTGGCCTATCCGGCGCATGCGCAGTTCATCTATGGAGAATGGCTGCGGAAGGCTCTGGAGCAGGGTGCTGTTTCGGAGCCCGAAACGAGCCCGGAGTATACCTTGCTTCTCGCACAGGCGAGAGAAGAGGCGATATCCTTGATCGGCCCAAAGGTTACCGATCTGGTGCCAGATATACCCTTTTCGACTGTATGTCGCGCGATCGGAGATCTGCTGCCGGACCTCGTCCGGTCTATTGAAGGGGACGAACGCAATGTTTTGCTGACGTTGGCAAGGATGTGGCGAACCGTCACCACAGGCCATTTTGTTTCCAAGAATGCGGCTGCGGACTGGGCGCTTCCGCAATTATCTGGTCAGGCGGAAGCGACGCTCACGATCGCGCGCGATAGCTATCTCGGTAGCGGTGCTGATGATCTGCATCTTCGTCAAACGGATGCATGGTACACAGCCCAGGAAATGAAAGAGCGCATTCTTACTCAACTTCGGGGTCTGACGTGACGCCGGCACTCTGGCGAAGAACAGCCGCAAATGCTCGAAGCAATTGTTCGGAACACTGGCTCTCCCGCCGTCGCGGCAATTCATTCCACCGACGTGAACTGGCGGCGGTACTCGCCCGGCGTGAGGTTCAATGTGCGCTTGAAAAGCCGTGTCATGTGGCTTTGATCAGAAAAGCCGCTCGCTGCAGCGATGGCCTTCAACGGTATGGTTTTTCGGGACAGTTGGTCTTTGGCGAAGTCCAGCCGTCGTTGTAGCACATAGGCATAGGGCGGGCAGCCGAATTCAGTGTGAAACCGGCGACTGAGGTGAAAGATGCTCATTCCCACGATGTCGGCAAGTTTGCTCAACGATATACTGCTTCCAATGTTCTCTTCAATGTAGTCAATCAGCACCTTACGTTGGGCTTGGGACAATCCATCGCGGTGATGATTTTCGCGGAACTTGACGGTCGCATAGGTTCGAAGGATGTGGACGGACATCTGACAGCGTAGCGCCTCCACGTAGAGACGGCCGCCGAGGCTTCTTGCCCTCGCCTCGCGGGCGAGGCGGAGACCCACTTCCGTAAGAACCGGGTCATCGACCGCAAGGACATTATCAAGCTCCATGTCTTCAATATCGCGGTCAAAGACTTCCCGTGCGGTTCGCGTGAGTGCCTCGAGAGGCAGATAGATGTGCAGGGCTTCGATCTCCTTCTCCCATCGCCAGTGAGACGTTTCAGATCGTGTAAGCACCGATACGCAGCCCGGGCCGACTGCTCTTTTTTCCCATGAACTGCTTCCGCGTCGCCAGCTTATCGCCTCACGATTGACATAGGCCACGACCGAGAAATCCGTGAGTGGCGGAACCCTGATTTCCTGAGGGGGCGAGCGGTATTGCCTGACCTTTATGCCGCTCCAATCGAGAGGCGTACTGTTGACGACCAGATCCCCTGCCATCCATTGGGGCAGTTCTTCGGGGTGTATCAACGGACCCACCTTTTCCTCCGGATGTTCGGAACGGATCATATCTGAGCTGGGATTTGTAGCGCCTCAACGCATGGGACCTGACGAGGCGAGCAGGACCGTGTAGAGGCTGCTGCTGGCGGTGATGTAGAGGCGATTTCGTTTCGACCCACCGAATGTCAGGTTGGAGACCTCTTCCGGCACAAAGATCTTGCCGAGCAGAGTTCCATCGGGGTGGTAGATGTGCACGCCCTCTCCCGTTGATGTCCAGATGCGTCCCTGAGCGTCGAGCCGGAAGCCGTCAAAAACGCCGGCCTCGCAGGTGGCAAAGACTTCGCCACCCTTGAGTGTGTCACCCGCGACGCGGAACGCGCGAATGTGGCGTGGACCGTCCGGGAAGCGCGTTCCGCCTGAATCGACGATGTAGAGGATGCTCTCGTCCAGTGAGAACGCGAGGCCATTGGGGCAGACGAAGTCTGTCGCGACCCGCGTCACCGCCCCGGTCGAGGAGATACGGTAGACATGCTGCCCATCCTGCTCCGCCTCGGCGGCGAACCCCTCATAGTCGGTCTCGATGCCATATGACGGGTCGGTGAACCATACAGATCCGTCGGACTTTACCACCACGTCGTTGGGGGAGTTGAATCGCTTGCCATCGTAGTGATCCGCCAGCACGGTCAGGCGACCGTCGTGCTCGATGCGGGTTACGGAGCGCGTGCCGTGATTGCACATCACCAGACGGCCTTCCCGGTCCAGCGTGCTTCCATTGGTGTATGCGCCGAGGCCTGAGCGGTAGTCCGCAACGACACCAGTCAGTTCGTCATAGCGCAGCCTTCTATCGTTTGGAATGTCGCTGAAAATGACCGAACGCCATGGCGCAGAATATACCGGCCCTTCGGTCCAGCGCCCGCCGGTCCATATCTTTTCCACCGGCTCGGCAAGCTGAACCGAGCGTTTGAAGCGGGCGTCACGTATCTCATAGCTTCTGTCATTCATGGTCTATTCCGGTCGCTGGTGGCGTGCTACAAATTAAATAGCACGCGATCAGCTCGATTGCTATGGAATTTGTAGCATGCACCAGAAACGCGGAACACCGATCCCCAAACCGGGACAACCTGTGCGTGGATCGCGATCTGGCGCGCCTGTGATGGCACTGTTCGACTTACTGGGCAGGCGCTGGGCCATGGGCGTGTTGTGGTCGCTGTCGGAAGGTGGGCCGACAACCTTTCGCGGATTGCAGGAGCGGTGCGAAAGCATTTCGCCGGCGGCGCTGAACCAGCGGCTGAAGGAGTTGCAGGAGGCCCTGCTGGTGCACCGGGTGCCGGAAGGCTACGGAGTAACACCACTGGGTCGGGCAATCTATGACAGGCTCGTACCTTTGGGAGCTCTGGCCAAGGAATGGGGCAGGGCGCTTGGAAACCAGGGCGGCGATGAGACGAATGAGTGAACACCGGTCGCCTCGGGTCGGTCATCATTTGCCCAAAGCGACAATTGTTCCCTGCGCCAGCGCGCAGAGTATCTCTTGCTCGCCTTCGATCGAATAGATCTCACAGAGACAGACAGCTTGGCGCCGACCGACACTTTTCGCTCCCGCCCTCGCCTCCAGTCGGCTGCCTTTCGCAGGCTTGACGAAGTTGAGTTTGAACTCGGAGGTCAGTGCATCGCCACCCAAAGCAAGGCCACCAGCAAAGGTGAGTGAATTGTCGGCGAGGTAGCTGATCACGCCCCCATGGACATATCCATGCTGCTGCTTGTGATGATCCGCGACAGGCAGGGACAGGGTAACGCCATCGGGAGTCGCCTGGACAAGCTCAGCTCCAAGGAACCTTGAGAAGGGCTGTGAGTCGAACACTTGCTGAGAGGAGTGGTGGTAATTTTCCATGATCTTTTCCCAAGAATCCCTGTGGATGTTCAAATCAGTCCCGAATAATTCGATCCCTAGCGACGATCCGTGCCAATCAGTAGAAAGCCGATCCGGCCGCCATGGCACCACCCGTCAAAGCGCTGGACCGCGCCTTTGGTGACGGCGTGGGGGATGCGCGACGTATGGTCGTCATCACCCAACGCCGGTTGACCAAGCTCATATCAGAGGTCGCGAATGCGGCGCTCCTTACGCCTCGTTGCCGGGTCTAACGGGGTGGATCGCATGGAAGGCGATGCAGAGCCGGTTGAATATGTTCATCATTCCCAGAGCAATCGTGAGCTTTGCGAGCTCGCTCTTGCTGAAATGATTGAGCGCCTCCTCATACAACGCGTCGGCAACGCCACCCTGCGAGATGAGCGTCACCTGCTCGGTCCAAGCGAGCGCAGCGCGTTCGCGAGCGGAAAAAAGGGGAGATTCCTTCCATGCCGAGACAAGAAACACCCGCTGCTCGCTTTCGCCATCTTCGCGAGCTTCCCGGCTATGCATATCGACACAATAGGAGCAGCCATTGATCTGCGAAGTGCGCAGGTTGATCAGGTGCAGCAGAGGCTTTTCCAGCCCGCAATCATCGACCGCCTTTTTCAGCTCCATCTGGGCGCCCATGAGATCAGGGGCTTCTTTGTAGAAATTCAATCTGGGTTCCAATGTGTGGCTCCTCGTTGAGTTCGGGCCAGGGGTGTGGATTGCCCGTGGCGCTATCAACAAAGACGGAGGCGCTGTTCCGTTGTGACAGCTCCATGGAAACTATTTCGAGAAAAATTGACGGGCGCCTGTCACAGCGGCCTGTGCGGCCCCGTCTAATCTCTTGACCGCAATGCTAATCGGGAGACCGACGTGCAAAATATCGCGGAAATTGACAGGCTGAGACCGCGACTGTTTGGCCTGGCTTATCGCATGCTTGGCTCCCGGCAAGAGGCTGAGGACGCCGTGCAGGAGGCATTCTTGCGATGGCACCAGGCCGGCACGGAAGAAATTCGTTCTGCCGAGGCTTGGCTCGTCACCGTGTTATCGCGGCTCTGCGTTGACCGGCTCCGGGCTGCTCAAGCAGAGCGCCAGAAATATGTTGGACCCTGGCTGCCGGAGCCCTTGCTCTCTGTTGAAGAATCGCCCGACCACAAAGCAGAACTGGCTTCCGATCTCTCCATGGCTCTTCTGGTCGTCCTGGAAAGGCTGTCTGCCGAGGAGCGGGTGGGATTCTTGATGCACGATGTCTTCGACTGCAATTATTCAGAGGTGGCCATCGCGCTTGGCAAAAGCGAGACGGCCTGCCGCCAACTCGTGCATCGCGCGCGTCAACGCATAAGGCAGGACAAGCCTCGGTTTGAGGTGTCCAGTGACGCACACAGTCAGCTTGTGGAGAAATACATCCAGGCCGTGCAGGAGCGAAAGGCCGAACGCATTGCGGCACTGCTGGCGCAGGATGCAGTTTTTGTTAGCGACGGCGGAGGGAAGACCTGGGCAGCGCTTCGCCCTATCGTGGGCTCCGACCGGATCGCGCGCATGGAAGTCGGAGTGCTGACAAAGCTTCCGCAAAGCTTCGCCTTGGAACGGGTAGATGTTAACGGGCAGGCTGGCATGATCGGCAGAGCGGATGGCCGAATTCATGCCGTCACTTCCTTCGCGTCAGACGGGTTGCGAATTCTGTCGGTCATGCGTGTCCTCAATCCTGACAAGCTGTTGGACGATACACGGCCGCGCCAGCCTCCGAGCGGGTGAAGCAGCAACGATGCGCTTTTCCATCCATACTCTTGGCACACGTGGCGATGTTCAGCCCTATCTTGCGCTGGCTCGAGGGCTGAGGGTGCGCGGTCATGAGGTCCTTCTCGTTGCACCTGCCCAGTTTGCCGATGCGGTCGAAACGCAAGGCGTGGGTTTTGCGCCGCTTCCGAACGAGTTTCTCGCATTGTTGGAGAGCCCGGAGACCAAGAAGATCATAAGCGGCTCGGGTGCGGGCTTTGCAGCAGGTTTCAGATTGCTCAAGCACTACAGGCACCTCATGCGCGGCTTGCTTGATGCGGAATGGGAGGCTGCGCGTGACTTTGATCCTGATGCGATCCTGCATCATCCCAAAGCACTGGGTGCTCCCCATATCGCCGCAAAGCTCGGCGTGCCGCTATTTCTTGCGTCCCCTTTGCCCGGCTTCACACCCACCGCAGCCTTTCCGACGCCACTTCTGCCTTTCGGGTCGCTCGGACCGCTCAATCGCCTGAGCCATTGGCTGATGATCAATGGCGGCAGTATCATCTTTTCTAAAACACTGCGCCGCTGGCGCGTCGAGACACTCTCACTTGCTCCCAGAGATCAAGCAGCGCCGCTTGCCGGGACGCTCTACGGATACAGTCCGAAGGTGATTCCAAAGCCTTCAGATTGGGGGCGGGACATCGCGGTGACCGGTTATTGGTTTCTGGATATGCCCCACTGGACCCCCGATCCTGAGCTTGCAGCGTTTCTGAAGGCTGGCGATTCCCCAGTCTATGTCGGCTTTGGCAGCATGCCAGGGATCGATCCTGAGCGGCTGACTGACATCGTGATCGACGGTCTGCGGCAAGCAGGCAAGCGAGGCCTCATCGCAACAGCCGGGGGAGCACTCGGAACGGCATGCCGATCGCCAGATATTCACGTGATTGCAGGTGCTCCACACGACCGGCTTTTCCCCTTCGTCCATTCGACGCTGCATCATGGAGGTGCGGGGACCACAGGGGCGGCGATCCGTGCGGGCAAGCCGACAACTATTTGCCCTTTTATCGGAGACCAGTCCTTCTGGGCGCGCCGCGTTGCGAACTTGGGTGTCGGACCGGCTCCGATCGACAAACGGGGCATGACCGCCGGTAAACTCGCCGATGCATTCCGGGCGATGGATGACGAGACAATGCGGGTGCGAGCCTCAGTCATTGGCCAGGAGGTGGAAAAGGAGAACGGCATCGCCAATGCCATCTCCTTTGTCGAAGAACGCGTGGCGGAAAGCCCCGTTGGGAATGGGTAGGTTTTGCGATGACTTCCTGCCCGCCCGATTGTGTGGAGGGCATGGGTCACGCCACCGGTCCGGGCCGCAGATACTCCGGAGTCATTCTTGGCTCGGCGCGATCTGGTTGCATAAGCCACGCGCGCATAGATACATCGCGTCGCGCCTGGGCACCGGCTCCCGGTACGGCGGCGGCCTGCCTTGAAGGTGGTGGAGTTGGCCGAACAATTGACGAAGATTACGACTCGTTCGAACCCGGATCACGATTACTTCGCAACCAACTGATCGCGGTGGTGTTTTGGCATCTTGGGCCAATCGGGCCGCCTTCAAGACATCGGCCCGTTTTCGATGAGACCATCAGGATCGCAGGAGTGCGACGTGACTGAGCCATGCAGGAAGGAGTTCGAGGTAGCTGGTACTCGATGCGTCGGCTATCTCTATCAGAGCAAACAGGCCGGTCAGCTTCCCGCGATCATCATGGCGCACGGGTTCAGCGGAACGCAGCAGGGATCGCTCGCCCGCACGGCGCACGATTTTGCCGACGCTGGCTTCACGGTCTTCACCTTCGACTATCGCAGCTTCGGTGAAAGCGACGGGACGCCGCGGCAGGTTATCGAGATTGCCGATCAGCTCGAGGATTGGAAGACTGCGGTGGCGTATACCCGAGAGCTCGAGCGCGTCGATCGCGGTCGCATCGGATTGTGGGGCAGCTCGCTCAGTGGCGCGCATGTCGTCCATGTCGCTGCTAGCGATCCCACAATCGCTGCTGTGGTTGCCCAGGTGCCATTCAACGGGTTTCCTTCAAGAGTCGAAGGGCGCAGGGCGACTGAAAGCCTCGGACTGATGTGGGCTGCTGTGAAAGATCGGGCGCAGGCACTGCTGGGGCGTCCGCCACTCTATGTTCCGGTCGTCGGGCAACCGGGAGAGGGTGCGATCATCGCCACAGAGCGGGCTGACAGGATCGTGGCTGCCCTGCAGGGTACCCATTGGGAAAACAGTGTGGCGCCTCGGGTAATCCTCGACATGATCGTCGGGCATCGCCCAGGTTCGGTAGCACACCGGCTCAAGATGCCGCTTCTCGTCTGCGTGGCCGAGCGGGATGCGCATACGCCGCCGAAACTATCACGCGAAATCGCCGAGCGCGCACCCCGCGGCGAAGTACTGTCGTACGACTGTTCTCATTTCGACATTTACGAAGAGCCTTTGCGCCAGACGATCGTCGCTGACCAGATCGCCTTCTTTAGACGTCCTCTTGGTTGCTATCAGAGGCACTGATAGCAACGGCTTGAGCTAGCGGGCGATCTTCATCCAAGGAAACCGGCCGATTGCGTGCCGCCTGCTAAAGTTGTCCGTTCGCTAGTGTCGCGCTGCCGCCGATCGCCTCACAGGTCGAATGCGCCAGATGCAGCATACCGTTCGGTGTTGCTTCGCAGACTACATCTTCGCGTTCGGACAAGGGAGCAGGCCTGTTTTGGTGTATCGGCCTAGCCTACTTCAGTTAGGACTACTTTTCAGGGGGCAGTCCAATTTGGGTGAGCGATGATCAGGTACGACTTCCTCTTCACCAATTTTTCAGAATTTCTCTCGTTGCGGCGAATTTTATTCGTCCGAGTGGCGAAGGGTGGAGCGTCTCCGTCGCGCCATCCGGCTGCCATCAACGACGCAGACGTTGTGCCTCCGCTTTCGTCGGCCGCCACGGCGGGACGGAGGGTATCGTGACGATAGCGCAAAATCGGAAGGACCTGCTGCTGCAGTCTTGTTCATTATCCGGCGTCTCGAGCGAGCGCAGTTGAAGCGACATTCAACGACGAACAGCACCGATCACGCGCGGCTGCCAACCCTGCATATTCGGATGACGTTGTCGAGGGCCGCATCTTACCTTGCTGCTTCCAGTCCCTTGGTCTTGCTGTCACGGGCCGGTGGGGACACCAGCGATCCTCGAACCTAAGGGAAGATCGACTAGTTCATGGAAGCTTCTTTGCGTTCTCAACGAGACGCGTCGCAGCAAGGCGCAGGCTTTCAATCTCCGCGGTCGACATTGAGGCCAGCAGCTGATCTTCAATCTCTTGGGCGCGTGGAATAATCTGCAGGTAGACTTCCTGTCCCTTAGCGGTCAGGCCCAGAAGGGCCTTCCGACGGTCCCCACGGTCGGTTCGCCTTGTAACGAAGCCGAGCGTGCGCAAATGGTTGATGGCGCGCGTGACCTGTACTTGATCCATTGCAGCGAGTTCGGCCACTTCGCGCCCCGAGAGGGGCGCCCTGAACCCAAGCACTGCCATAACGCGCCATGCCGCGACGGTCATCCCGTATTCACTGCGGTAGATGGCTTCGAGAGCTCGCGAAACGCGATTGGCCACGAACGACAATTGATATGGAAGCCAGTGTTCCAACATCAAACGAAGCGCCCCGTTGTGTAGGTCAGCTTCAGTATCTGTTGTGGCAACGCGCTTGCCGGCCATTCGCAGCTCCCGTTCATGCACTCATTCACGATCTCTCCTAGCAAAATGCATCTACCGATTACAGCGCATCACGCGTCGGGAATTGAAGGCGGCACAACCGGCCCCGACGTTTTCCAGCTTTCGGCATAACCTTCAAACTCCACGCTGTCGGACTGAGGGCTCGAATCGAGCCCGTCGCGGGTGTCGAGCATGACGGCGTACTCCTTGGTGAAGTCATTCTTCGGCTTGTACATGGCTTGTAATGCCTTGGGGTGCGGGCCGTGGGTGAAACCGCAGGGGTGCCAGGTCACCATGCCGGGATGAATGTTGTCACGGGAGAAGAAGTCGCCGTCGTGGTAGAAGACCACCTCGTCGTAGTCGTCGTTGTTGTGGAAGAACGGGACCTTCAGGACAGCCGGGTCTGTTTCAAACGGCCGAGGGACGAAGGTACAGATTGCGAATCGATTGCCGACCCACGTCGTGTGAGCTGAGGGTGGCAGATGATACCGGTGCGAGGATACGGGCCGAATGTCCTTGATGTTGAGACGAACAGGTGCAAGGTCACCGTGCCAACCCACGGCATCCAACGGATTGAACGGGTACTGCACGCTGGAGATGGCTTTGCGTCGCCAGATCAAGACGTCCCAATTTCCTTGCCGCTGATCTTCGAACGCCTCGTCTATCTTGGGCGTGTCGAACAGAGCCTCGTCGTAGAGCGCATGGCGGCCTAGCATTCCACGGTCAGGTGCCTTGATCGCCCCGTTGGTGGACTCCACGAGCAAGAGCGTCAGAGGCGACGTGATCTCAAATCGCCACATTGTCGACCGCGGAATGACGATGTAATCGCCCCGTGTCACCTCAAGATGTCCGTAGTCGCAGTAGAGATGCCCAGCGCCTTCATGGACAAAAAGAAGTTCGTCGCCGTCACCGTTTCGAGCGAGGTAGGGCATGTCCTGCTCGATCTTGAAGATGCGCATTCGGACAAAGGGGTTCGAGACTATGAGAGGTGCGTCCCAAATAGTCTTTCCTAGATCAGATAGTTTTGTCAGATCGAATGCCCGCGGACGAAGCGGCCCGGTCCAATGGGTCCATCCGGTAGGCGGATTGCGATGGTACATCATCGTGGCGGGACCGAAAAACCCCTCGCGTCCCAACTCCCGCTCGAACGTGCCTTCAGGCAGATCTGCGTGTGCCTGGCGAGAGGATTTGCCCTCTATGCGTGGGAAATTGAAATTGTGCGAGCTACCCATCATGTCTCTCCCGAATGTTGTTCGAAAGCCGTTGGTTGGCCACGATTGCCGGGCAACCAAATGAGCCGCTAACCCTCTGCCCCGGCTGGTTTGTAACGATGGAGTGCGCGCCGATCTCCGCAAGCGTGCGTGCGCCCGTCAGGGCCATGGTACGATCGATATCGGCTCTGAAGAGTTCAAGAATCCGTCTTGCTCCGTCCGCACCACCGGCTGCGACCCCGAACAGTGTCGGACGTCCCATCAGAATACCCTGGGCACCTAGGGCCAACGCCTTAACTGCATCCATGCCTCGTCTGACGCCGCTGTCGTAGAGAACGGTCAGCTTGCCACTTGCGCGCTCGGCAATTGCCGGAAGTTGGAACAGCGGCGAGGCAGATGCGCCGAGCTGCCGACCGCCGTGATTGGAAACGACAATGCCGTCGGCCCCGACATTTATGGCCTGAGCCACATCATCGGGCGACAGAACCCCCTTAATGACCAAGGCCCCCTTCCAGAGCCGACGCAGTTCGCGCACGTCCTGCCACGTAACCGCCGGGTCCAGCTGGCTGTCCATAAAGGCAAGCAGCGACAAAGCTCCGGTCGCACCGGCTGCTTCGACCATGTTGACCGGTTGTGGTGCGCCGTTGAAGGCGAGCCGCAAAAGCCAAGGCATGTGCCGCAAGGTGTCGGCAACGGCGGCTGCCGATGGTCGATATGGCAGTGAGAATGCATTGACGAGATCCCGCTCCCGATGCGCTCCAACCGGGCAATCCATTGTAATTACAAGGGTTTCGAAACCTGCATCTGCGGCTCGCTCCATCAGCCGTATGGAAATCGCCCTATCGCGCAAGATGTAGAGCTGGAACCAGTGAGGTCTGCGCGCGGCGTCACCAACCTCTTCTATCGAGGTCGATGACACGGTTGAAAGGGTGAAGGGGACATTCATGGCCTCGGCGGCCTGCATGAGCATCAGTTCGGCCTTCGGCCTTGCCAAACCGGCGAGCCCGGTCGGGCCGACACCGAGCGGCGAGTCGTAGCGCCGGCCAAAAAGAATGGCGGATTGGTCGCGTGCAGACACATCCACACCGACCCGGGGAACCAGGCGGTACGCCTCAAACTGGTCCGAATTCCCCCGCAGAGCGGCTTCGCCATCGGCGCCGCCGTCGATGAAATCAAATACCGCGCGCGGAAGGACGTTTCGTGCTGCGCGGCGGGCCATTTCGACCGAGTGCCAGGACATAGGACGACGAGCCATCATGGATGAGCCAACGAAGCCCGGTGCGGCACCACCACCTGGTTGATCTTTCCGAAGATCGAGCTGCCGCTTGGATCGCGCATTTCGATTTCGACACGGTCACCGAAGCGCAGATAGGGTGTGGTAGCCGCACCGGACTCGATGATTTCGCGAACGCGGCGTTCAACGAGGCAACAGCTTCCGGTGGCAGGATCTACATTGGACACTGTACCGGAACCCAAAAGCGTGCCAGCCGAGAGCGGCCGCGTCTTTGACGCGTGCATGATGAGCGCGGCAAAGTCGAAAGTCAGATCGACGCCTGCGTTGGGATTGCCAAACCGAGCACCATTCAGATGCACGAGAAGCGGCAGCGAAATCTTGGTTCCGTCCCAGGCGCTTCCGAGCTCGTCGGGCGTGACGAGGACCGGAGAAAGCGCACTTTGGGGTTTGCCGTGAATGAAGCCAAAACCCTTCTTGAGTTCATCAGGAATGAGCCCGCGGAGGGAGACGTCGTTCACCAGGCCGATCAGGCGAATAGCCTTGATGGCAGTCGCGCGGTCTGCACCCATGGGGCAGTCGCCCAATACCACGACGACCTCCGCTTCGAAGTCGGTTCCCCAGCTGTCTTCACTGATCACGGGAATCGGCTCGGACGGCGCCAGGAACGCGTCTGAAGCGCCCTGGTACATTACGGGATCCCGATAAAGGTCCTCCGGCATATCGGCCCCGCGTGCGCGCCGAACCAGCGCGACATGGTTCAGATAACCACTCGCGTCGAGCCACTGGTAGGCACGTGGCAAAGGAGCGAGCACTGCGGTGGGATCGAACGGAAATGCCGCGGCGACGTGGCCACCTTCGATGTCGCGCGCAATCGTCTCGAGATAGCCGCTATGGCGCTCCCAGTCATCCAGAAGTCCCTGAACGGTGGCGGGGCCCTCGGGAGGGACTACCGCCTGCCGGAGATCACGGCTTACGAGAATGAGCCTTCCATCCCGCGAACCATCTCGTAGAGTTGCCAGTTTCATTTTCTGACGACGCCCCGTTCGATCTGATCACGCTCGATGGCTTCGAACAGCGCTTTGGCATTGTTGTTGCCGAAGCCTTCATTGCCTTTGCGCTGGATGAACTCGAAGAAGATTGGCCCGATCAGGTTCTTGGAAAACAGCTGAAGAAGAATACACCACGTGCCATCCGGCTCCCGGTCGCCATCGATGAGAATTCCGTTCCGTTGCAGCCGCGCCAGATCCTGGCCGTGGCCGGGCATCCGGTCTTCGACACCGGCGTAATAGGAGTCCGGGATCTTCATGAACGGTATGCCGTTCCCGGCGATCTGTTCGATCGACCCGTTGAGATCGTCGCTCGAGAAGGCGAGGTGCTGAACGCCTTCGCCCTTGTACTGGTCGATATACTCCTGCACCTGCGATTCCTTGTCGGTCGGCTCGTTGACTGGGATGCAGATACGATTGCAGGGGCTCTTCATGGCACGCGTGCGCAGGCCAGTCTTTTCCCCCTTGGTATCGAGGTAAAATACCTCACGGAAGTTGAAGGCATTTCGATAGAAGTCGGCCCATCGATTCATGTTTCCTTCCATCACGTTGTGCGTGAGGTGATCGATCTCATAGAAGCCTGCACCTTTGACATCGCGCAGCGACGAGCCTTGGTGCGGAAGGAATTCGTTCGCCTTGATGCGCTGCTCCTGTTCGCGGGTCATCAGGTAGAGCAGGCTATGACCGATCCCATCCATCGCGAGCGTATCGACAGGCAATTCGCCACGGTCACCGTCATAGACGACGATACCGTTCTCCAGCGAGCGATCGCGGCCCAGCTGGACGTCGGCAACGCGAAAAGAGATCGCAGAGATGCACGGTCCATGTCGTTCTGCGAAGCCATAGCCGTAAGTCGAGGAATCACTGTTGAGAAGGACGTCGATATCGCCTTGACGCCAGAACGTAATCGCCTTTGTCCGGTGCCTGGCGATTTCCTCAAACCCTGACCGCATCAAAACATCTGCGATCGGCTTGGGATCGATCGCGCTGAATTCGATGAAGGGAATGCCATCGGTGCCTACGGGATTTTCGTAAGTCTTCCGAATTTCGAGTTCCACGGGTACGCCCATGATCTATCTCCGCTTATATCTGAAATTAATTTCAAACAGAAACTATTGCGATTTGCAAGGAAATAGTTTCTCGATTTCGCCGCTCTTCAGCTCCCGAACGAGAGCGAACGCTTCGTCACCCGGCTTGCCCACAGGACGCCTGAGAAGCAAACTTTGCCCTCGTTCGGCAAAAATGGGCACAGCGCCGTCCACCGCGAACGGGTGATCAGTCGGCAGTGTATCGAACTGGTCTATGGAACCGATGAAGGTAACATCGCCGTGCGCGGACCTGTGCTCGCGCTCTATCCGATAGTAGCGGCCCGGCGGCAAAGACGCGGCAGGATCCTGCCCCTCAAGCATATCGAAGCTGGCGAGAAATGCTTCTGCTGCTGCACGCGCAATCGCGCTCGCTTCACTGGACCCGTGCCGTCCACATTCGACAACCACGATGGGTATCGACTCTGGCAGTTTTGCTGTCTGGAACAATGCGCGACCTCGGTTTGCAGGCGCAGGAGCGACCACTATGCGTTCGACCGCGGGAGCGAGCAGTCGCGCTACGGCCAGCGATGCCGGGCGCTCCTCGGACACAAGCGCGAAAGTAGATTCATCCTCAGGCATGGAATGAACATCGAGGACGGCGTCTGATTGCCGTAATAGCGGCAGCAACTCGGCAACGCGCCTGCCTTCGTAACTGTCCGGCAGTTGCTCATCCCCCCACAGACGGTTGAGGTCCACGTTCACAAAACGCCTGGGACCACCTTGAGCCTCGTGGGCTTCTTTATTCAGAACGACAATGTGGAGACGCCCGCGCTTCAACCGAAGTTCCGGGCCCAGCACGAAGTCCCGGACTGCCAATCCGCAGACTTCGTCTCCATGCATAAGAACAGATATTGTCAGCGTCGGCCCGGGGGCGGGAGCGGTGACGGTTTCAATGAGTGACAGCGGGAACGTGTTCATAAATTGATTTCTAAATGAAATTATTTCCCATTGCAACTTTTTCGATTGTTTGGCATATTCGCCCTGCCTAACAAGAGGGAGGACTCGATATGGGCTACCGAGGAAGACTATGCGCAGTCACGGCGGTGATGGCCGTAACGACATTTCCGGCCACCGCTGAAACCGTCCTGACGTTCAACAACTTTCTGCCCGCAACGCACGGTCAAACCGTCGACGTGTTTGTCCCCTGGGCAGACAAGGTGGCGGAGGTGACAGAGGGGCGGGTGCGCGTGCAAATGCTACCCTCTACGCTAGCCGCGCCGCCGCGCATGTTCGACCTTGTCGAAAGCGGGGGCGCCGACATCGCTTGGGGCGTTCCCGCCTATACGCCCGGGCGCTTCGTCCTGACCCAAGCCCTCGATCTGCCGTTTTTGGGTGACAACGCCGAGAAGCTTTCGGTTGCCTACTGGAACGTCCACGAGGAGTTCTTCGACGCCGCCGACGAGTTCAGCGGCGTGAAGGTTCTGGCAGTCTATACGACAGGCCCCGGGACCATCTACACGACGGGAACCCCTCCCAAGTCGCTTGCGGAATTCTCCGGCAAGAAGTTCCGCGTCGGGGGTGAAATTCCCTTGCGCGTCGCCGAGGCGCTGGGGGCTGCGGCGGTCAGCGCGCCGTCAAGCGAAGTGTCGGAAATGCTGGCCCGTAATGTCGTGGATGGCGCGTTCTTCACCCACGAGGCCTATGAATCCTACAAGCTCGACGATGTGATCAAAGGCCAGTTCATGGTTCCCGATGGCGCCTATAACGCCGCCGTCTACATCATCATGAACCAAGAGAAGTGGGATTTGCTTTCGGAGGAAGACCGCGAGGCGATCTGGTCGGTTTCTGGAGAGGCGCTCGCAAGGATGGGCGGCCAAGCCTGGGACAAGGCAGACGCCAGCTCGATTGCACTGATGGAAAGCAACGGCGTCGACCGCTTCACCGCTTCGGGAGAGATGCTCGACGAGATCCGGACTCGCCTGCAATCTCTGGAAGCGGACTGGATCAAGCTGGCTGCTGAAAAGAACATCGACGGTGCGGCCGCGCTCTCGCGCTTGCGTGAACTGTCGGCAGCTCAGTAAGGGTCATGCGCCCCTCCACACACACGAAGCGCGCACCCGGGTCAATGAGCGAACCGCCCGCTGATCCGGGTGCACCTGTACGACTGGCAGGCGTGTCCCGGCTGGCGGCCGTCGCTTGCGGGACGGTCGCAGTGGCAGCGCTCGCCATGCTGTGCGGTGTCATGACTGCCGACGTGATAGCCAGGTATGTGTTTACGCGCCCTTTGTCCTGGAGCGGAGAAGTGGTGAAGTTCCTGATGTCAATCATCTTTTTCAGTGCCTTGCCAATCGCCTCGATCAGAAGCGATCACATCGTGGTCGACGTCTTGTCTCGTCGTTTCGTCGGCCGAATGAAGACCGTCTCCGCTTCGTTGGCGAGCCTCGCCTCGGCAGCTCTGATGGCCCTTTTTGCCTGGTATGGTTTCGACTTTGCCGAACGTCTCATGAGGTTTGGGGACCGCACCTTTTCGCTAGGCCTTCCGCTTCATTACGCCGCCTGGGCTGCTGCCGCTGCGTTTGCTGTCGCGGCCGTGGCGTTTTTGCTGCACGCACTGAATGCCCTGGGGAGAGATCGCTGATGCTGGTCGCGGTTCTCACGTTCCTAGGCGTATTTTTGCTGCTTGGTTTCGGCATACCCCTGGCCGTCTCGCTCGGCCTGTCAGGCGTGCTCGGCCTGTTTTTCATCATCGGCCCGAAGGCAGCCGGGGTGATGGTTGCCCAGACAGCGTTCGATATCGCGCATAGCTATACGCTAGCGGTCTTGCCACTCTTTCTCTTCATGGCAAATCTCATTTCACGGGCCGGGATAGTGGGGGCGTTGTTCGATGCGTCGGCGGCCTTTCTTGGCCGCTTGCGTGGGGGACTTGCGATGTCCACGATCGCGGGCTGCGCGGGATTTGGAGCGGTCTGCGGATCGAGCCTGGCGACAGCGGCCACGATGGGGTCAGTCACGCTGCCCCAGATGAAGCGGTACAACTACGATGACGGACTGTCGGCGGGTTCGGTTGCAGCGGGCGGTACTCTGGGCATACTCATTCCGCCCAGTATTCTCCTCGTCATCTATGGGGAAATGACCGAGCAAAGCATCGGCGACCTGTTTATGGCAGGCATCCTGCCGGGCCTGCTTGGTGCGGTCTTATATATCGTCGCCATTGCCGTCGCGGTCCGGGTGCATCCGAAAAAGGCACCCGACCCGGACATCTCGGCGCTGCCGTCACGGTGGGCGGCCCTTGGGGGAATTTGGCCGGTCGCGCTGCTTTTCATGGTGGTTGTGGGGGGGATTTATGGCGGCGTTTTCAGTGCCACTGAAGCGGCCGCGATAGGCGCCGTGGGCGCGTTGCTGATTGGGCTGTTGCGGCGAAATCTGAGCCTCGCTGACATCGCCGGCAGCGCCTACGAAGCGGTGGTTCTGACTGCGGTTCTGCTGTTTGTGCTTATCGGCGCGACACTTCTTTCGAATGTGATGATCTATTCAGGGCTGGCGCAAGCGCTTGTGGACGTCGTCACCATGAGTGGTGTTCCGCCATACGGCGCAATCGTGGTCATCGTGCTGATCTATCTCGTTCTGGGCTGTGTGTTCGACAGCCTTGCCTTGATGCTACTGACCGTTCCTCTTTTTGCTCCGATCGTAGCTGGGATGGGCTTCGATCTGATCTGGTTCGGGATCATCGTTGCGGTTGCGATTGAGGTGGGGATGATTTCCCCGCCGATCGGGATGAATCTCTTCATTATCCGGTCGATTCAGCCTGATATCCCGCTATCAGCCATCTATCGGGGCATCATTCCTTTCCTTGCCGCTGATGCGGTTCGGCTCGCGATCCTCATCTTCATACCGGCCGTTGCGCTCGTGCTGCCTTACACCATGAGGTGAACCACTGGTGCCGGAGCGGACGCCCGGCTGTTCACCGGCCGAAGTTCCATAAGGACGATCGCGTGCCCGTAGTTTTGCGGGCGCGCCCTGGAGGATTAACGAATGAATATCAGCAGCTGGCTCTATGCTGCGGCCCGGCGTGCGCCCTCATCGCCTGCTCTTTTGTCTGGGGCGTGTGAGGTGGGAAGCTATTCTGATTTCGCTACCGCTGCAGCGCGTATTGCCGCCTTCCTATCAAGCCAGTTTGAAATTTGCCCCGGGGACCGGGTCCTCCTGTTTGCGTCAAACAGCGTCGACTATCTCAAAGCGATGTATGGAATATTGTGGGCGGGCGCAGTCATCGTGCCGGTCAATCCGAAACTGCATGAAGACGAGGTGCTATGGATCGCCGCAGACGTCGATGCAAAACTCATGCTTTCTTCGTCGGGATTGGTTGCACGCCATTCGACTCCATCACCCGATCTCGCCGAGGCGGCGATTGGAGACCTGTGCGAGCAGGCGGCCAAATATGCCGGTCGCGTTCAGGACGTACCTTTGCACCGCGACCATGGCGATCTCGCCTGGATTTTCTACACGTCAGGCACGACAGGCAGGCCAAAGGGAGTGCAGCTTACCCACGGCAACCTGATCTCCATGTCGACGACTTACGCGCTTGACGTCGACCAACCTGACCAGTCCACTGTGAGCCTGTATGCCGGGCCGCTATCTCACGGGGCCGGCCTCTATTCATTTGTCCATGTGCGTGCCGGCGCTCGACATCTCGTGCCGGCCTCCGCCAGTTTCTCTGCTTCCGAGATACTCAACCTGGCCGAGGAGGTGGGCAATCTGTCTTTCTTTGCAGTGCCCACGATGGTGCGACGCCTCATCGAGGCGGCTGAACAGCAAGATTCAGTCTGTCCCGATGGCATCCGGACGATCGTGTACGGCGGCGGTCCGATGTATCTGGCCGATATTGAGCGCGCTCTTGAGGTGTTTGGGCCGAAATTCGTGCAGATTTTCGGCCAGGGCGAATCCCCCATGACGATCACTGTCCTGCCGCGGGACGTGATCGGAGAACGAACTTCCCCCCGCTGGCGTGAGCGCCTGGCATCGGTCGGCTATGCACAGGCTTGCGTGCAGATTGCAGTCGTCGACAGGGAGCGGCGAACCCTTCCTGCGGGTGAGACGGGCGAGGTGGTGGTGAGGGGCCCCACAGTCATGAAAGGCTACTGGCGCAATCCAGAGGCAACCGCTGTCGCAGTGCAGGAGGGATGGCTGCACACCGGCGATCTGGGCTTTCTGGACGAAGATGGATACCTGACGCTCACCGACCGCTCAAAAGACGTCATTATCTCCGGCGGGTCGAATATTTATCCGCGCGAGGTCGAGGAGGTGCTGCTCCAACATGGGGATGTTTCTGAAGTTGCCGTTGTCGGGAGGCCGGATCCAGAGTGGGGCGAGGTCGTTGTCGCATTCATCGTATCGCAGGGAGGTGGTTTTGATCCCGGCAATCTGGATGCGTGGTGCAGGTCCCGCATCGCGGCCTTCAAGCGCCCACGCCACTATATCGAAACGAATGAGCTCCCCAAAAGCGGAGTTGGCAAGGTACTGAAATCCGAGTTGCGCAAACGCCTACAGGCGAAGCTCGGCTCGTAATAAGCCTGCGCAGGATCGGTTCGCGCAATCGCGGTCATATGTCCAGGGATGGAAGCAGTTTCAATTGGCGCATGTGAAATGCGCGCAAACCACCCCATTCTGTCGCGCATTGACAGGGGCAGCTCGATTGGTTGAGCGACGGTGCGCAGCACGGGACGGCACGGCCCACACGCCAACAACATCTGGACAGCTAGACCGGCAGACGCCTTAGGACTCGCAAGTTGCTCGGTGCAAATCTCTGCCTGAACAGGTGATCGTTGCCAACAGGGGGCATCAAGTCTCCGCACCAGTATGCTCGCGCCCAGCCCAAACCGAATGGTCCAGTCGGATTGACGCGACGAAAATCGACGTCTGCAATGACCACATCAGCGTCGACCAGTTCGACCTCATAAAGGTCCAGTGAGCGTATTTCCTTCACATCGGCATATTGCGCTGCCTGGTCTCTGGTATGAAAGAAGAATGATGAAGTGAGCCGTGAAGGCATGAAAGCGAAGTGGTTCAGCCGAATATCTTCAAGGACACTTTCACGCAGTGCGTTTCTGTGGCGCTGACCTGCCGCCCTTACGGCACGGCCATAATGACCTGCTTCGAGAATAGCTTCCTCGGCTAATGACGGTTGCGCCCAATGATATGGCATGTGCTCCCTCCCAGATCGCATATTCTGTAAGTTTCACCTAAGCGTTCTCGGAGAGCAACGAGATTGCTGTCCCGTGCACAAGCCGGGAGGGGTAGCGCGTTGGCGCCTGTGTCGGAGCCGCTAAGGGCGTGAGGTGCAGAGCGTGCGCATCGGCGCCGGCCCCCTAAGTCAGGCCGCTGCCGCGCAAAAGGGTGTTCAGCTTCACTATCTGGTTGTCCGTTAGCGGCCACCCAGACGGCGCAAGTGTCGGACCCCAGCTTCCGCAATATCCGTTCCGCCAGGTAGAGCCGGAGCCGTGGCGTCAATCGAATATTTCGCCAATAGCCGCCTGCTCGGCATTCTCCCAACGATGCACATCCTTTCCCACCTTCTCGATTTCCTTGTCACTCAGGTGGTGGGCGCCATCCTTATCGATGCAACACAGGCTGAACGGTTCACCTACGCTCGAAGACGTCAGGTCGAGCGCTTGCAGGACGCGCAGAACGGCAGCGCAGCCGAAACGCACCGACCGCTCGGTCAAATGGAAATGGGACATTAGCGAACCAGCCTGCTGCGCCATGGCCGCGCCGCTGCCAATTGCGTGGAAACCAATCTCGGCATAGTGACCGATCATGCCTGACGGCGTTATCTCGATAATCCACGGTTCGCCGTCTCGCCATCCGGCGGCCATCACGTAGGCAGACGGTGTGCCCCCGCCTTCGTCGCCTGGCACATCGGGAATGAACGTGTCGTAATGATGCCGCATGATCGGCAGCACCTGTTCCTGCAGAGCTCGTCCAATGTCCGGCGCCTCCAGGATCGCAGCACTGTTTTCATTGAAGCAACGTTCAACCTCGAACAGTACCGATCTGGCGCCGCTGCCACCCCACGCCGCCAATTTGCCCAAGGGGTGAATCTTCTCAGCGGGATAGGTCATGCCGCGCCCTTTGTCCGTGATCTGCGAGTCCGAGCCGAGCACGACCCCATCTCGGCAAACGGTTGCGAGTACGACTGTCATATTTGGATTCCCTCAAGTGTGATTCTCGGATTCGGCTTAGTAACGCGTGAGCACCCATGGTCGACTTTGACAGAGCAGGGGCTTGGGGCCTTCCTCGTGTCCATCAGCCTGAGGCCCCTTTGCCTCGCACCCAGTCAATGGATAGTGGTCATAAACGTGACATGACCTCACAAGGCGAACAGGTCGGCATCGGAGTCTTCCCGTCCGGCGAGTTTGTTCCTCACGACTTCTGCGGCGATGCGGGCGTAGGTAATGCCGTTGCCTCCATACCCCATCAGCGAGAAGAGCCGTGGCCGCCGGGGGACCGGACCAATAAGAGGCAGGCCGGTTGGAGTGGTGCCAAAGCTACCGGCCCAGGCGAATTCAGGCGTTGGATCGATGTCCGGCAAGAGCTTGCGAAGCTTGTCGACAATCCGTTGCGTCTTCTTTGCTATCAGCCTGTCTCTGGACTGTTCGTCCTGGAAATCCTCATCCTCCCCACCGCAGATAATGCGGCCGTCATGGGCGGTGCGAAGATACAGATAGGGATCGGAGGCTTCCCAAATCATGGCCTCGCCCGGCCAGAGCCGGCCCTTGGGCTGCCGTTTGGTCGCGATCGCCCAAGTCGAAATGATGTCATGACGATCCGTCTGCACGACATCCATCAGTTCGTAGCCAGTCGCGAGAACGACATGACCTGCTTCGATTCGGTGGCCTGAACGCATGGTCATCTCAATCGACGATTTGTGAAACTTGAATTTCGAAGCTTCCTCGGGTGCGAAGAGTTGAGCACCTCGCGCCTGTGCCTGCAGCAACAGACCCTTCGTCAGCTTGACGGGATCGACAACGAAATTGCCGGTTGAGAAAATCGCGCCATCACGGTCTATGCCGAACTGTCGCGCGAGTTCGCCGACGGTAAGATAGTGCGCCGGAAGACCCGCCGAGGCTCGAAGTTCGGCCTCGTCGCGCAGCTTGCTCCCGGTGAGCACATTTCCCGCAAGGTAGAGCGTCTGGCGATCCCTCATCCGACAGGCGATCGCCAAGGTTTCAATCTGTCCGCGCAGGTTTGCAACGGCGAGCCGCGCGCGACGCCACGCACGAAACGCTTTTTCGGCTCCAATCGCCTTTTGCAATTTGGACAATGGTACGTCGATTTCGAATTGCACCAACGCCGTCGTTGCCGGCGTGGAGCCTAACGTCGATCCACGCCGGTCTACCAAAATAACCTTGTGACCCTCTGCAGAGAGCAATTCCGCAGCCATCGCGCCCGTGATGCCCATGCCGACGATGAGGACATCGGTATTGAGGTTTCGCGTGAGCGTTGATTGCTGGATAGCTGGTGACCGATAGGCTTGCCAGACGGGCTTTCCGGTTCTCAAATCGAGCTTACGCATAGTTCCTCGGCTGCTATTCTGATGCTCGCGCTCCTATTTCCCCAAGGTGCCGTTCTGCGTGCAAAATCCCACGCCTCCCAGATCATCGCGGAGCGTATCCGCAGTTGAGAAAGCCGCCCCGATCGGGCGGGGCGGCTGTTCTTTGCGGTGATGACGGCTACCAGGGACGATACCAGCCGGCGACGACAGTCTGTTTGTCGCGATGGTTTCCACCAAGCGTGCCGCCGAAGTAGGCCGCTGCGGCACTCACAACCAGCGACGCCGCTGCGATAAAGGCTGCGAGCATTGCCGTACGCCGAGCCTGATCAGCCAATTCGCGCGCGTCCTGCTCGAGCTCTTCTGCTTGGGCGACCACTTCATTGATGCGTTGCTCCGCTTCCTCAGGAGGAATCCCTGCACGCTCAGCTGCAACTGCGATAAGATACTGGCGGTCTGCGTCAGCAAGCCCGTCCTCGGTCGTAACGGCCGAGAACAGGATTCTAGCGACCTCGTCGCGCGTGCCATCGTCGATCGGGTCCGCGCCCGGTGCGCCTCGAAGCGCTCTGTCCACCAGCAGTTCATTCGGATCAAGAGCATCGGTCGCCGCGCCAGCGGCCGTGCCGGCAGCCGACACGGCTGCGCCCGTTACCTGACCAACGACCGTCGCCGTGCCCATTGCTCCGGAATAGGCGAGGGTGGCTGCAAGGAGAGTTGCCACAGCCCAAACGATAACTCCGTGGGAGCCATCGCGCAGGTCGGATTCATACTCGGTCGCATCGCCGACGCGTCGCCGCATGCGCCCCGCAAGATAGCCGCCCGCCATCGAAGCTGAGATCTGAACCCATAAGAGCCAGAGCCCGCCGACGACCGCGATCCAGAAGACGGATGCGGATTGGCCTTCGTGAGCAGATGTCAGCGACAGGCCGAGCGCCCCGCCGAAAGTCAGCAGCACCAGCGAGATGGCAGCTGCAACCGCGGCACCGGCAAATATTGCCGGCCAATCCACATACGACCGGCCCTCGTCTGCCTGAGGTGTTACGATTGGTTCTTCGACAATTGCCATGTCATCCTCCCTCAGCGTAGACCGAAGAAGGACAGGATCGCCAGGATCACGACCACGAGCCCGACGAGATATATGATTCCGTGCATAGAATCCTCCTGCGTTGCGGAAAGCTTAACGCCGCATTCTCGTCAAAGTTCCGCCGGATGTCCGACCTATTTGGTGAACTGTGGCGTCCGATCCGCCGTATTTCCACGGTTTTGATCATGATATTTGAGTCAAATCGATCAGCAGTCACAACGAATGCTATGCGACCGCTAGGAGGTCTCGCAAGGATGTGCGCCTTCTTTTCCTGGCGCCTCGGCGTCGGTTTTTAGGCGAGATGTCCAGACGGCTGAAAAATCCTCGACTACGTCCGGGATATCATCTTCTTCACCCCTGCAAGCCTATGCGACTGGCCCCGGTCGGATGGCTGACTTGCTGCGGCGTGCGGAGCACGCGATCTCGCGCGTAGCGACTTACTGCGTCACGGACCGGGTTGGGCTTTCCTGAATCATCTGCTCGATTTGCTCCGCGCGCAGAATAACACCCCTGGCGAGGCGATCGTCATGGCAGAGCGAATGCGTTGGCGGCCCCACCGTCACATGTTCGCGTTCCAGCGTGATGGCGTGACGCCCGCCATCGTGACCTTTGTCGAAAACGCCGGGCCCCGGCCTGCCGCTGACCGCCGTGATGACGACGGCCGACATCGACCGATGACGGAGATCATGCCGCAACAATCGCAACGTCGCAGATGGTCGGCTAAAGGATACAGCCGTTTGGCAGTAGTTGTGCCTATATTGCCAAACGGCAATATCGCACCTATCTTCTGAGACACGGAGACGCTCATGCTTCAGGAACTGCCACGCACACACGCGATACCTGAAACGCCGCAGATCACCGCCAGTGAGGCGCAAGCAATGGCGCGTGCGGTGTTGCGGCTTTTCGAGCATTGGGGCATTTCGGACGCTCAGGCACGTGAAATCCTCGGCGGACTGGCGGCGCGCACCTATGCGCGATGGAAGGCCGGCGAGACGGGACGCATCGACCGCGATCTTGCTACAAGATTGTCGCTGCTGATGGGCATTCATAAAGGCCTGCGCTATCTGTTTGCCGATCCGGCGCGCGGCTATGCGTGGGTGTCGAAGCCGAACCGCGCATTTGGCGACCGCGCGCCGATCGATGTGATGGCGCAGGGTGACATCTTCTCGCTGGCACGTGTGCGATCTTGGCTCGATGCGGATCGTGGCGGCTGATGAGCGACACCATCGCGACGACATCTGTGCAGTGGCCGCACGCCTTCCGCATCATTCGGTCCATCCATCCGCCGATCGACCTATTCGAGGACATCGCCGATCCACGCGACTGGGAAGCGCTCGCATCGGCGGAATCGAAGACCAATCCGCGCATCTGGGAGCATCTCGGCCGTCTCGACCTGGTGCCGCCGCACCGCCGCGTCAGTGGTCCAGGATCTAGCTATGTGATGGCCCCGTTTGTCCATGTCAGTACCGACCGGCCAGGGCGCTTCACCGACGGTCGCTACGGCGTCTACAGCGCCGGTAACTGCGAAGAGGTGGCGATCCGCGAGGTCGCTCACCATCAGGCCAAGGCGATGGCCGCAAGCCGCGAGGTCCCCGGCTGGACCTCGCAATTCCGCCTGCTTGTCGGCAGGCTCGCCCTGGACCTGCACGATGTGCGCGCCATCGACGCCTGCCATCAGCCAGACGACTATTCTACACCGCAGGTACTTGGCCGTCGGTTGCGAGGCGAAGGATCAAACGGCGTTGTCTATCGCAGCGTGCGCTGTCCGGGGGGCGAATGCGCAGGCATCTTTTGGCCAGATCTTGTTGGCCTGCCCGTGCAATCCGACCATTTCGACTATCACTGGGATGGCAGTCGCGTCGACAAGGTGCGAAACTGCCGCGCAAGCGCGATCTTCGCCCTTTAAGCGATCTTTAAGCGACCCGGAAGCCTAGTACTCTGGGCTCATCGCCACCGTGAAGACCGCTCTGATCGGGCTGATCAAACCGTAGACGGACGCCCCGATGACAACGCGCGTGTACCGATTTCCCTCATCCCGAACCGCTGGCCGATCCGCGTTCAAATTGGTGCGGCGTTAGGGTCTCCAAATGGCCTTTTAACCGGAGTAACCGTTTATTCGTGCAGTCATAGCGGCTCCAAACCGGTAGTGTCGGGCTTGATAATGGGGCACCTGCTGTGTTTCAGCCTGTGTCTCAGTCGCGCAAACTCCGCAACGTGATCTCCCGAAATGCGGACAACGTTCCCGCTCAGTCTGAGAAGCAGCGGCCTTACTTAGTTCGTTGTGTGCATGTCTTCGCCCGAGCATCCCGCCGCGCGGCACCGCTCTTCGGCATCATGGCGCGGGAGGATTCCGGTGCGCGGGTCACCCGTGCGCCACTTCTCTGAGGACGAATTCTAGCCTGGCCGTTCGTCTTCGCATCCGCCGCATGCCATAGGGGCGATATGAAGCTGCTCTCTTACATCAAGGATAAGGCCCGGTGCGCAAAGGTCGCTTTTGAGGTTGTGCTGGCCCAGCCAGGAGCCAGCACCGAAACCGCGACTCCAGAGATATTGCGGATGCTGGCTACGACGAAGCTGTTTGCTGACCAAGACGAGGCAAACCCGGTCCCTGGTGGTGGTCTCCCGCGCCTAGCCGCCGAAGAGATTTTCCAGTTCCGCCCGTAGCGCTTCGTGCTTGGCGGGGTTCTCGTCCTTGAGCTTCTTGAGATTGAGAAGCTTCCAGCGCACGGCCGGCAGGGTTTGCGCCTTCGGCACGCCGATGGCGGTGAAATCCGGAGCGCCGTCATGCAGGCTCAGCAGGAATTGCCGCGTGGTGTCGTCAAGGCGGTTGCGGATATCAGCGATCAGTTGGTCGCGGGTGGCGACAAGCTCAACGAGGGTAATCGGGATGGTCGTCATGCCGATGAATTCCCTGGCGAAGGGCTCGGCGAGAGCGCTCAGGCTCGGTGACAGCAATTCATGCGCGGGGCGCGGGGAGCTGGCCACATAGACCAGGAAGGTGCGGAACAGCGCGTCGGTCAACCCTTCATTTTCGTAAAGCAGCTTCACATCGAACAGGTCGCGGGGATGCTGGCGGTCGACAGCTGCATGGAGCTTGCCACTGAACAAATCTTCGAAGGAGACGGCGTTGATAGCGGCGTAGCCGAACTCGTCCTCGACGGCCGGAGAGACGCCCCTGCGCTCCGGGTCATGGACCACACCACGGGTGACGGGCGAGGTCTCGATCTTTACTTCCGCGCCGTCCAGCCGGGCGCGGATGCGGGTGGCGCCGCCACCACCGCCCTCGATGCGTTGCGCCTGAAGGCGTGGGATGCCTTCATTGGCGGAATTCTTGATCCGGTCCAGCGTTTCGTTGATCTCGGCGAGGCTTTCTGCGCGGTCTTTGACCGGCAGGTAGGTCAAGGTCGATATCGACCGACAGGCGTGGCATGTCGCGGTAGAACAGGTTGATGGCGGTTCCGCCTTTGAGGGCAAACACCGGTTCGTCTGCGATGAAGGGCAGCAGGCGAACCAGCAGCGAGACCTGTGCGGCATAGGCGTCACGGGACATCGGTCGCTCCATCTGTCGTGAGGGCAAATTCCGGGGGGACCATGATGCGGTAGCGCGGATGGATTTTGCCGCCCTTCATCAGGGCGCGGTCGCCCGTGCCGAGATTGAAATCCTCCGGGTTGAGACGCTCGCGCCAGGCGTGCTTGTGGCGGTCAGCGAAGACGAAGAACAGGCGTCTTACCTTGATCGTGCGGCAGCTGTGCAGCAGCGCCGTAAGTTGGCGGGGTCGCATCGTCGTCAGCCCTTCGAACACCATGTCGAGATTGTGGAAGCTCTCCTGTTCCGGCAACTCGTCCAGCGCTTCGAGGATCGCGCGCTCGGGTGAGGACAGGCGCAGCGCCCAACCCCAAGGCAGTGTCGTGCTGCTGCCAGACTTGTTCTCTGTCAGGCCGAGCGCCGGGTCGCCGAGGAGCGACAGAGGACGGCTTTTCAGTTCTGCGTCGAGTTTCAGGCGGTTTAGCCAAGGCGGCGTGTCGTCGCCATAGAGCCAGACGGGGGGCGGTGCGCCGAGGGGAAGATAGTGGCGATAGCCCTGAAGGCCGAGGGCGGATATGCCGCCGACATGGAGCTGATAATTCATTATGTGCTGGAGCGAAAGGATGGCGCTTTGCCAGTCGAGCGGTGTTGGCTGGGGCGCGGGACGGCGGAACACGCCGCGTTCCAGCCGCTCCAGCCAGCCGCTGTCTATATAGCGGCGGGTGAGAAAGCGACTGACCCCGTGCGCCTCCAGCCAGCGTGCATCCACGAGGAAGCCGGCAGGGACAGCTTCCAGCACGCTCTTAAGCTTTTCTTCCCGTTGTGCACTCATAGTACACATTATAGCACATATTCAAAGAGGTCGCCACGGTCACTTTGAAGAAATCAGATTAGGGGTACTGTGGATACACAGATAATCAAGTTGTTAAAGTGAACTATGGCGCGTTCGAGTGGCACGGAGCACAGGGCCCGCGCGAAAAAGGCTACGCGTCTCCGCCGATTGATGCGTGGACCAACACCGCGCCGCTTTCGTAATACACAGCGCGCATGGCTGCCAATCGCTCCCGATGGTTGTCGACGGGTGCCACCGGCAGGCCGTTCTCGCATCCGTCCGGCAGTGAAGCGGCTACGCGCGTGCCGAATACGGTTCCCGGGCCGATGCCGCGCCCGGAATAACCGAAGCAGGCATAGGCCGAAGGGCCAAGCCTGACGATCTTGGGAATGTGATCGCTGGTCATGGCAATGCGCCCGTGCCAGGAATACTCGAAGGAAAGCCCTGCCAATTGCGGGTATACCTGCCGCAGCTTGCGACGGGCCCAGCCGGCATGGACCGCAGCGCCCCGCCCTCCGGCATCGCCGATGCCGCCCAGGATCATCCGCCCCTCCCTGTCTGTCCGGAAAGACGACATCACCAGCGCGGTATCCCAGCAGCCTTCCCCCCGGAAAGAATCTCAGCACGCAGTGGCTTCGGCATGGGAGCGGTCGCGAATTGGCAATAGTTGACGGCAACGAATTGCGGCCGAACGGCGATGTCGATGCCCTTGAAGTACGCATTGGTGGCCAGAAGCAACGATCTGGCCCTGACCGTGTGACCGTTGGCTGTGACCTGCCAGCGGTCGCCGATGCGTTCGACGCGCTTAACCGCGGTTTGTTCATGCAAGCGGGCGCCGGCGCGGATCGCGGCGCATGCAAGGCCGCGCGCATAGGACAGCGGCTGAATGGTGCCGGCGCGCGGATCGAAGAGTGAGCCGTGGAATGCGCGGCTGCCTGTGCGTCGCGCGGTTTCGGCCGCGTCGACTAGCTGGACAGGCGCTCCCAGTTCCACGCCCTGGCGATGCCGCTCTTCCAGATTGCGCAAGCCCGCGGGCGAATGCGCCAGATGCAGCGTACCGTTCGGTGTCGCTTCGCAGTCTATATTCTCGCGCTCGATCAGCGACCAGACCAGCCTTGGTGCATCGGCCAGTAGACCAATCAGCTTCTGGCCCGCCTCCTGACCAATCTGTGCCACCACGTCGTGCGGGGGCAACCACAGGCCGGCGTTGACAAGCCCGACATTGCGGCCCGAGCCACCATGGCCGACCGTCTCCGCCTCGAGCACGATGACCGAAGCGCCGCGCCGCGCCGCCTCAAGGGCTGCCGCGTTCCCGGTGAACCCACCACCTATGATGACGAGGTCGGCATCCGCATCCGCCGTCAGCGGCGGCGCTTCGACGTGCACCGCGCTGCTGGCACGCCACAGATTACCGTCTGCTCTACCCGTCACGATGTTCCTCCTTCAAAAGAACAGATTGGGAAGAAAGGTCACCAGCGCCGGAACGTAGGTGAGCAGCAACAACACCCCGATTGCAGCGGCGAGGAAGGGCAGGAAGGCCCGTGTGAAATCTTCCACCGAACAGCGGGTGATCGAGCAGACGGTGAACATCACGGTTCCGACCGGTGGCGTCAGCGAGCCGATGGCGGTGTTGAACACCAGCACCACGCCCAGATGCACCGGGTCGACGCCCAGGCCTTGCGCCACCTGCACCAGCAGCGGTCCGAGAATGACGATGATGGCCAATCCCTCGAACACGGTGCCGAGGAGCAGCAGAGCGATGTTGATGACCAGCAGCACCACGTATTTGTTCTCGGAGATCGAAAGCAACGCTGTGATGAGCTGTTGCGGGACCTGTTCAAGACTGAGGATCAGCGAGAACACCGAGGCGGAAGCGATGATGAACAGCACGCCGGCCGTGGTGACGGCCGATTCGGAAAACAGCGACAGCGTCTCGCGGAAAGTCAGCCCGCGATATACCAGCACGCCGACGAAAAAAGCGTAGACGGCTGCGACAGCCCCCAGTTCCGTCGGCGTGAACCAGCCGCTGCGCAAGCCGAACAGCAGCATCACCGGCATCGCCAGTGCCCACAGCGCAGCGCGCGCGTTCTTCATCATCTCGCGCGGTCGCGCACGGGTCTCGCGTGCGGGAGCAAGGTCCATGCGCCTTGCCGTCCAGCGCACGGTCAGCATCAGCGCGACGGCGATCACGAAGGCCGGCACGACGCCGCCGACGAAAAGCCGGCCGATCGAGGTGTTGGTCAGGAGCCCATAGACGATCAATGCGATGCTCGGCGGCATGATCGGAGCGATGATGGAGGAAGCCGCACTCACCACCGATCCGTATGCGTTCGAATAGCCGCGCGCGCGCATCACCGGCACGATCGTGCGCGCATCGATGGCCGCATCGGCATTGGCAGATCCCGACATTGCGCCCATGAAGACGGAATTCAACACGGCGATCTGCGCCAACCCGCCGCGCCAGTGGCCCACCAGCGTCTCGCAGAAGGCGTATAGCCGGTCGGCGATGCCGCCGCGCGCCATGGCCGCGCCGGCCACGATGAACAGCGGGATAGCCAGGAGGGGAAAGGATTCGAGGCCCGACGACATGCGCTGCGCGACCAGGCTCGTCATCATCGGATTGATGGCGAAATAGGCCATCGATGCGCCAAGCATCACGAAGCCGACGGGCAGCCCGAGAACGAGCAGAGCAACGAAAACGATGGCGACGACGGTCACGGGCGCTGTTTCCGGAGACGATCGGTGATCTGCATCAGGCGGCCGACGATGACGAGGCCCATTCCCGCAGCCAGAATTGCGGCCATGATCCATTTCGGCCAGCCGAGTGTGAGAAAGGTGGTGAATCGCGCCGTCGATATCTGGGCAAACGCCGCGCGGATCACCTGCGCCGCGATAAGCAGCACAAGGAGATCGGCGACAAGCTTTGCATAGGTAGCAGCGCGCTCAGGCAGCCTGTCGACGAAAAGAGAAATTCCGAACAGCTGGCCCTGCATGGCCGCTCCGGACAGGCCGAGCCACACAGTCGCGGCCAGCAGGATCACAGCCATCTCCTGCGCCCACATGATCGACATGGCGAAGAAGTTGCGCGCAACCACATCGGCCATGACGACCGACACCAACGCCGCAAGCAACAGCGCGGGCAAGGTCATGCCCAGAAAATCCAACAGCGCACGCAACGCTTTCATCACTTCAACCGCCTCCTCCGGTCTCAGGGAAGAACCGGGCAGACCCTCACAATCTGCCCGGCCGATGCCATCAGTTGCCGGCCGCCGCGGCCCGAACCTGATCATAGAGCCCTTCCGGCCAGTCCGGGAAGCTCGTGTAAAAGCTCGCGGTCGCTTTGCGATAGGCATCCAGATCCGCTTCGTGGAAGGATACGCCCGACGCCTCGAACTCCTTGCGGATCTCGGTTTCCAGATTGGCGGAAATCTCGGTCAGGTCCTGGCCACCCTTGCGGAACTCTTCCAGCAGGATGGCGCGGTCGTCCTCGCCGATCTGCTGGAAAGCGGCCTCGCTCATCACCCAGCCAGTGAACAGGTTGAAGTGACCCGTCAGTGTAATCTCCTTGGCGACTTCCGGCCATCCGGAAGCGCGCAGGCCGGTAAGCGGGCTTTCTGCCGCGGTGACGACCCCTTGCGACAGCGCCGAATAGACTTCGGCCGCCTCGACGGTCGTCGCGACCACGCCCAGAGGCTCGAATGTCTTCAACCAGGTCTCCACCGGCGGCACGCGCATGCGCACACCTTGCAGGTCCTCAGGCGAAGGATAGCCTGCATTGCCGATCATATGGCGCGGGCCGTCGAACCAGTTTAGGGCGACGACACGGATGCCGGCCGTTTCGGCGAGGCTGTCATAGTAGCCCTGCATCAGGTCGGAAAATGCGAGGTTTTCCGCCTCATCAGTGTTGGAAACGACGAACGGCCCCTCCACGATCGACAGTTCCGGCACGCCGAAACTGGACAGGAACGACGCCGAGGTGAATGTCATGACCGGCAGACCCTGGCTGGCCTGTTCGATGGAATCAGTAGTCGTGCCGAGTTGGCCTGACGGGAAGCCCTCGAACTTCACGCGGCCCTCGGTGCGTGCGGTCACACGTTCGGCGGTCGCCATGACTCCTTTCCAGGATTCGCTCGTGGGCGCATTCACGGTGGCAATGCGGATTGTCAGCTCCTGCGCCAAGGCCGCATCCGACAGGCCTGTCAGCATCGTTGTCACGGTCGCAGCGGCGGCCAGCCGCCGCAGGGATTGAGTGATTTGGTTCATTGCGAGTCCTCCTGTTCGGGTTGATCCCATAGTGGCCCCGGCTGGTTGTTGCCGGCAGTTCCAGAATGAAAAGGGAGCGTGTTTATGAGAACGTTTTCTTTCCCCTTTTCTCATACGCCTGCCGCCGCCGGCTCGACCTCGGGGCCGGGCACGGGTCTGGTTCGGGCGTATATCTCTTCAATCGTGAGCGCGGACGAAAGGTCTACCATCATCGGTGCGTCGTAGCCGAAGGCACCTGACGACAGACATGTTTGCGCGGCAGCTTCGCCGGCCGACCGCAAGATCGCCTCCGGCGGATCGTTACGCAGCAGGCCGACGAGCGTGCAGGCGATGAAGGTGTCACCTGCGCCGAGCGTGTCCACCGGTTGCACCGGCACGGCCCGAGCCTCAAAGATGCCGTCCGGTCCCGCCAGCAGCGCGCCGTCGCGACCGCGCGTGATAACCGCCCACCGCGCCCCGTGGTTCAGCGCGGTGGCTGCAAGTGATCGCGCGTCCTCGCGGGTCATTCCTCCACCTGAAAATCCCGCCAGGAAGCAATGGGGGGCGACGGCTGCGATGCGATCCTCATCGCGGATCGTGGCGAAATCGTATGATACGCGGGTCAACGATGCAAAATGCGCCAGCCACGCATCGACATGACTTGAACGCCCGGTATGGACGGCATCCGCCGTCTTCATCCAGGCAAGATCAGCGGGCGAAGGCGCGATGATCGAGACACCCAGATTGGCCCCGACGAAGACGCGCTCACCGCCTTGCGTCGCGATCACGCAAAAGGCCGTCTGCCCCGGCAGGAAACGCAGCAACGAAGTTTCCACACCTTCGGCCAGGAACGCGTCGCGGATGGCGCGGCCGGCGGCATCGTCTGAAACGGCACCCGCATAGGCAGTCTCTGCACCGAAGCGCCGAGCGAATACGGCGTGGTTCACGCAGTTGCCGCCCGGGAACATGCGCTTTTGGTCGCGGTAGCAGTCCACCACATTATCGCCGAAGGCGAGGATTCTCGGGACAGTCTGTGACATCTGGTTTTCATCTTTGTGGCAATGTGAGAACGTTCGCAGAAAATCGCATGGCTTGTCAACGGCCAGCTTGACACCCGAGCGATGAAATTAATATGTCTTATGTCGTCATATTCGAAAGGTGATAGAAAATGCCCCTTCCAGACCGCTTCCATCCAGCAGTCTCGGCTGCGCTTTCGGCCATCGATGCTGCTGCGCTCCGTCATGTCTTCTTCGTGGCGTGCGGCGGATCGCTGTCGATCATGCATCCGGCAAAATTCATGCTCGACCAGCACGGGGCATTGCCTTCGGACGTCTACAATGCTGCCGAGTTCGTCGCCCGTGCGCCGAAACGCCTTGGGCCGGGCACATTGGTCGTGCTGTGCTCGATGACCGGGACGACGAAGGAAACGACGGCTGCCGCGAAATTCGCGCGGGAGAAGGGGGCGGTTACGATCGGCCTCACGGTGGAGCCCGATTCGCCGCTCGGCACCGCCGTCGACTATCCCGTCAAGTTCGAGGCACCCTATACGACCGGCGTGCCGATCGACGCTCGCGACAGCAATTATTCTATCATCTACCAGATCGTCATGGGCCTCGTGGCCGCCACTGGCGGCGAGGACCTGACCGAACCACTGATCGACAGTCTGTATAACCTGCAGGCTGCCATCGACCGCGCGCAAGTAGCCTATGACCCGCTGTGGGACCGCTATGCGGAGCACTTCGCGAAGCAGGACGTCGTCTACACCATGGCGTCGGGCGCGAGCTACGGCGCGGCCTATTCCTTCGCCATCTGCGTGCTCATGGAGATGCAGTGGATCAACAGTCAGGCGATCCACTCCAATGAGTTCTTCCACGGCCCGTTCGAGGTGCTGGACGAGACGCGCTGCTTTGTCCTGATGAAGGGGCTCGATTCGACCCGCGCGCTAGACGAGCGCGCCGAAACGTTCCTGCACCGCTTTGGAAAGGCCGCGAACGTGCTGGTGCTGGATGCGGAGAAACTCGACCTGACAGGCATCGACCCGCGCTTTCAGGGCAATGTCGTGCCGCTCATCTTCTTCGACACGTTGTGGCGCTTCATCTATAAGGTGGCCGGTTTCCGCCAGCAGGTCATGTTGGAGGGCCGCCGCTACATGAAGAAGCTCACCGACTACTGAGGTCATGATGGTGCAAGACGGCCTTTTGCCGCTCTACGAACAGGTCCGGCGAAAGATCCTGTCCGAGATCGAGGCCGGCCGTCTTGCAGAGGGAAGCTTCCTGCCTCCAGAACTCGAGCTGTGCGCCACCTACGGCGTCAGTCGCATAACGTTGCGCCGCGCGGTGGGCGAACTGTGCGCGGAAGGCCTGCTTGTGCGCCAGCAGGGCAGGGGCACTCTGGTCGCGCCGCGCAAGTTGCAACAAACCATCTCGCTGTCGGGCTTCTCCGATGTGATGGAAGGGCAGGGACACAAGGCCGGTCACCGCATCATCGAGCGCGAGGACGATGCGGACGCGCCGGCCATCGCCTCCCGGCTCGCAGCATCGCGGCTGATTCGCTTCGTGCGGCTGCTCGAGATGAACGACAGGCCGATGACACTGGAATCGCTGCACTTCGACGCCACGCGCTTCGCTCAAGCGCTCGATCCCGTAGCGGCGGGAAAAAGCTTCTTCGCCACCTTGCGTAGCGTCTACGGCATCGTGCCCGCCGGGGCCGAACGACTGATCGACGTAGGCTTTGCGCGAAGCGCGCAGGCGGATCTGCTTGGCGTGTCCCCGACCGAGCCGGTCTACCGGATCGAAAAGCTGGTGCTTGGTGGCGATGGCATTCCCCTTGCCCTGTCGCAGACTGTAACCCCGTGCCGTCTCGTCACGCTGACCATGAAGAACTGAGCCACGCCGAAGCGCTAAAAGGAAATGCCCATGAAAGTCTTCGACGCCGCCGCGGTGCATGCTGCCTTGCCCTGGTCCTATCTGATCACGGCCCTGTCACAGGCCCACCGCGGCGCAATGCCCGTCTCCGACGTGATGGTGCAGGACGATCCTGCCGGCAGCGGCAACCAGTTCATCACCCTGCCGGGCTGGGTGCCGGGCGGCCCCGTCGCGGTCAAGATGGTCGGCGTGTTCCCGGGTAACGAAAAGCTGTCGCCGCCCCAGCCCAACGTGCAGGGGCTGGTCGCCATGTTCGACGGGACGACCGGCGCGCCGCTTCTGGTGGCTGATGGCGCTGCGATGACGGCGCGCAAGACCGCCGGCGACTCGGCATTCGGCGCATCACTCCTTGCTCGGGAGAACGCCGAGGTTCTGCTGGTCGTGGGCGCGGGCGCGCTCGCGCCGCACTTTGCCGCCGCGCACATGGCCGCGCGACCGTCACTGAAGCGCGTTCTGGTCTGGAACCGCACCGCCCCCAAGGCCGAAGCGGTTGCAGGAGGCCTGCGGGCAGATGGCGTGGATGCGCAGGCTGTGATCGCCATCGATGCGGCAGTTGAACAGGCCGACATCATTACCTGCGTGACCATGTCCGACCGCACGCTGGTCAAGGGCACGCTCCTGAAGCCCGGCACTCATCTCGACCTCGTCGGCGCATACATGACGAGCCTGCGCGAGACCGACGAGGCCGCACTGAGGCGTGGCCGCGTCTTCGTCGATACACGGCGCGGCATGGAAAATACCGGCGATCTGGGACCCGCGCTCGCCTCCGGGGTTTTGCATGCAGACGCAATTGCCGGCGACCATTTCGATCTCGCGCAAGGCAAGGTGAAGGGACGGCGGTCGCCCGACGAAATCACCATCTTCAAGAATGTCGGTGGCGCCCATCTCGACGTCTTCACGGCGATCGCCCTGAATGAAGCGGCGTGACGCAAAAAAAGGCGCCGCCCAGGAGCGTATCCTGCCATCAAGCGACAATAGGGAGCGATAGACGGTGGCAAAGAAGTCCAAGGCGACGATAGCGGATGTTGCCCGCCTAGCCGGCGTGTCGACGGCGACCGCCGGCCGCGTCCTCGGTCGCTACGGCTATACGAAGGAAGAAACGCGCGAGCAGGTGCTTCAGGCGGCCCGCAAGCTCGGCTATCGCACTAACGCGCTCGCGCGCAGCCTCATAACGGGCAAGACGCGTACCATCGGCGTGGTCGCCGGCGACATCCAGAACCCGTTCTACGCTTCGATCCTGCGCGGCATCTCCGACGTTGTGGAAAGTCGCGATTTCGGACTGCTGATCGTCAACTCCGACGAAAACCTCGACAAGGAAATCCGCGCGGTCAACCTGCTGATGGAAAAACAGGTCGACGGGTTGATTGTCTCGCCTTGCGACACACGCAATTCGCGCCATCTGCGCGACCTTCAGGCAGCCGGCCTGCCGCTCGTTCTGCTCGACCGCAGCGTGGCTGGACTGGAAGTTGATCGGGTCGCCATCGACAACATCGCGGCATCCGAACGTGCCGTCTCCGCCCTGATTTCCGCCGGTCACCGCCGTATCGGCCTGGTCGGCGAAATGATGGAGTACCAGGAAGGCGGGCTCGACGCCTTCCTGCAGCGCGGCCTCGCAGGTGAAGTTTTGTCCACCGACACGCTCTTTCCGAGCTGGCAGCGTTTGCTCGGATATCTGCGCGCGCACCGGCAAACGGGACTGGCGATCGACGCATCGCTGGTCCGGCGCGTGGGTGCATATTCGGCAGAGGCCGCACAGGCTGTCGCGCGTGAGTTGCTTGGTCGCTCCGACCGGCCCTCCGCGGTATTCTCCACGGATGGCACCATGTCGGAAGGCGTCATGGGCGCAATCTCCGCCGCCGGTCTTTCTGTCCCGAGAGAAGTCTCGCTCGTCTGTTTCGACGATCTGGAATGGATGAGCTTTCTGTCGCCAGGCATTTCCACCATGGCCCAACCGCGCCTCTCGATGGGCGAGACGGCGGCAACCATGCTTCTGGAGCGCATTGAGGGGGGGCAAGCGCCTGCCCGGGCGGTCATGATGCGCGCGGACTTTATCGAGCGCGGATCCATTGCCTTGGTTTCATAATGGGTCGATTACACACCGATTGCCTCAGCATCAATTCAGAGCCCCCTCAGCAAAGTGGGCCGACCGGGAGCTGCCGTGTGGCTTCGCCGTTGCGTTCCGCACCGCAAAATAGCGGCTACCGGGTTGCAAACCGGGCCTGCAAGCCGTTTTGTCGATGCCATGCAATCAAGCCCCGAGACTGAGCTACGATGAAATTCAGCAGGCGCATGCTGCCCAACATCGAGAGGCTGCAGGCGTTCGAGTGCGCGGCGCGCCACCAGAGCGTGACGCTCGCCGCACAGGAGCTCAACCTCACGCAAAGCGCGGTTAGCCGGCAAATCCAGGAGCTGGAAAGCCAGCTCGGGGTCGTCCTGTTCAACCGCGTACGCCGGCGCATCGAGCTTTCGGCAGCGGGTCGCAAATTCCGGCCGCAGGCGTTGCGATTGCTTCAACACGCCGAGGAACTGGTCATCCAGACGGTGACGGCGGCTAACGCGACGTCAATTTTCAGCATCGCCGTATTGCCGACCTTCGGCTCTCGCTGGCTGATACCGCGCCTGTCGAGTTTCCTGGCGTTGCATCCGGGCATCTCGCTCAACCTCGCGACCCGCGATGGTCCGTTCGATCTGGCCGAGCATGCGCTGGATGCGGCGATCCACTATGGAACGCCGATCTGGCCGAAGGCGACCTGTCGATACCTGTTCAGCGAGGTGGTTGTGCCTGTGGCCAGTCCCGTGCTGTTGCGCCAGCCGGATCTTGCGGGCCTGTCTGGGGCTGAGGTGATTGCGCGTGCGCCGCTGCTGCACCTGTCGACGCGCGCGCGCGACTGGACACTCTGGTTCGAGCATGTCCTGGATGCCGAACCCGCCGGCCTGGGTCATCGTTTGGAGCACATCTCGTCACTTATCAGCGCGGCTGTCGCTGGCCTTGGCGTGGCGCTTGCACCAAAATACCTTCTGGAAGACGAATTGGCCGGCGGAGAGCTGGTCATCCTTTCGGACCACCAGCTTCCCACCCAGGCCAGCTATCATCTCGTGGTTCCCGATCACGAACCGCAGAACCATGTGACTGAAAGCTTCTATACGTGGATCACCACGCAGATCTCTCTCGAGACCCAGTGGAAGACCCTCTAGCGAAGCTTCAAAGCTTCACGTCGGACGGGATGTCGTCGGGTTCGACGCCGGCGAGTTTCATGCCGTTGGTGAGCCATTCGGTCACCTGTCCGATGCCGCGGTTGTATTCCACCCAAACGTCGAGGAACGTCTTCCAGTCCTGATTGTCTTCCTTGGGGATCGCCAGACATGCCGGCAGGCCAATGACTGGCTCTGTCAGCATCGAGAACTTGCCGATGGCAGGGTTCTTTTTCACGGCGGTCATGCCAAGCAGAGCGGCGAAGACGGCGCAGTCCACGCGCCCCGTTTGCAGGGCCAGCATAACCTCGTCTCTTGTCGCGAAAGCCGTAATATTGGCCTTTGGCGCGAAGCGTCTTGCGGCCATTTCCTGCGTCGAGCCAAGGTCGACGGCAACGCGAATATCGGGATTGTTCAGCTCCGCCCAGGTCGAGACCTTGAGCGAATCCGGCGCGACCAGCCCGTATCCATGCAGGAAATACGACTTGGAGAAGTTGATCGACAGTGAGCGGACGGGAGTGGGCGTCAGCGACATAGCTATATCGACTTTGTCGGTCTGTAACTGGATAACCGAATTGCCGTAGGTCGAATCCACGAACTCGATTTCGACCTCGAGCAGCTTGGCGATGTCGTTGGCCATGTCCACGCATGCCCCGGCCCATTCCCCGGTCAGCGCGCTCTTGGCGAAGTAGGGTGGCTCGCCCACCAACGCGGCGACACGCATTTTGCCGGCGGCGCGGATGCGGGCAAGCGTGGAGCCGGCAGAGGCATCCTGGGCTGCGGCAGAACCGCCGCTGGCGCCTAGTGTGGTGGCGGCCAGCGAACCCGCTGCGGCAAGTTGCACGAGCCGCCGGCGCGAGACGTGATGGTCGAAACTGTCTTTGCTCATTTTCATTCCCCTTTCTTCTTAATGGCCGTTACGGCCTTCTGCGAACGGAATCTGATGAGGGTAGGCGAGAAGCCGTTCGAGGCGTTCGCCGACCGTCAGCAGGCCGGACTCGGTTCCACGCGCTGCCATGAGCTGGATGCCCAGCGGACGGCGTGCGGCGTCGCGCAGCACCGGCAGCGACAAAGTCGGCATGCCGGCACAGTTGGCGATTGCGTTGAGATTGGGTCTGGCAAGGAAGTAGAACTTGTCGACAGCCGCCAGCGGAGCAGGGCCGACAGGATAGGCGGGCAACAGCATCCCGCCGGTCCCGGACAGAGTCGCCTCGAGCTGGCCTGCGAAGTCCTCGCATTGCGCAAGCGCCATCCGATAATGTCGGTCGGTGATCTTCTCACCGAGAAGAACGCGGTTGCGGAACATCTCGCCGAAGCCTGAGTAGTGCCCTCGAACCTCGTCTGCGTAGAGATCGGCGACCTCGCGCATCATAACCACGGCGCTGGCTGCGTGGATCGCCGGGAGAGGCGGCATCGATACCGTGCGGAGTTCGAAGCCGCCAGCCCGGAAGGCGTCGCAGGCTTTCTGATATGCCGCAACGACATCCGGCTCACACTCGAGGCGAGCCATCCATGCTCGTTCGGGCACGGCAAGCACAGGGGGGCTGTCTGCGTTTGTCGAAGTGGCTTCTTTGCTGGCCATGGCCTCGTAGATCGCCGCGCAATCCGCCACCGAGCGGGCCATGGGGCCGACGGAATCCAGCGACGGGCTCAAGGGGGTGACGCCGTCGAGCGGCACGCTGTCCCTGCTGCATTTCAGGCCGACGATGCCGCAATGGCTGCTTGGCAGCCGGATTGAGCCTGCCGTGTCCGAGCCGATCGAGGCATGACAGAACGCCGCAGCCACGGATACGCCCGAGCCGCTGGAGGAGCCGCCGGGAAACAGATCGCTGTCCCACGGATTGCGCGCGGGCGGAAAGGGCAGGTCGAATGCCGGTCCGCCAAAGGCGAATTCATGGCAGTTGGCCTTGCCGATGATGACGGCTCCGGCTTTACGCAGGCGCTCGACGAGGGGCGCATCACATTCTGCCCGCCTGTCGAGGCGGCTATGCGATCCACAGGTCGTTGGGGTGCCGGCGACGTCGATGATGTCCTTGACCGACAGGACCATACCGTGGAGCGGACCGCGACTGTCTGGATCAAGCGCATCGAGCATCGCAGCCTGCTGCCCGGCTTCGTCAGCCATAACGTGGATGAACGCGGACACTGTGCCGTCGTGGCGGGCGATATGCGCCAGATGATCCTCGACCAGTTCAACGACTGTCGTCGTATTTGCGGCGAGTGCTACGGCAGCACCCTCGCTGTAGGAACGCGCGTCCTGCTCAGCCTGGACCTTCATCGCTGCTCACCCGACGGGATGAGGGCGTCGGCACCGGCCTCAATCTCGCCCAGCAAGTCGGCGAGCAGCGTCAATCCTCGGGCAAAATCGGCTCGTTCCGTTTCCGATGCTTCGTCAGGCAGTACCGTATCGAGCAGCTCGAGAATGGCGGGATCAGCGTCCGGAAAGTCGCAGGCCATGGTTCGCGCGCCTATCGGTGAAAGTGGGACAGGAATGCCTTGGTGGAGGCATTGGTCGGGTTGCTGATAACCTGCTCGGGCGTCCCGTTCTCGACGATGACGCCGTCGCGCATGAAGACCACCCGGTCGCCGACGTCGCGGGCAAAGGCGATCTCGTGCGTGACGATGATCATGGTCATGCCCTCCCTTGCGAGTTCGCGCATCACCGAGAGCACCTCGCCCACCAGTTCCGGATCAAGCGCGGAGGTTACTTCGTCGAACAGCATTACATCGGGCTTCATGGCGAGCGCTCGGGCAATCGCCACGCGCTGTTTCTGGCCTCCGGAAAGGCGCGAAGGCGGTGAATCCGCCTTGTCTGAGAGACCTACTTTTTCCAGCAATGCGATAGCATTTGCCCGTGTTTCGTCCCGCGGTCGCCTGAGGACGGTTAGCGGCCCTTCCATGACGTTCTCGATTACCGTCATGTGCGGGAACAGATTGAAATGCTGAAACACCATGCCGGTGCGTGCGCGAAACTGCGAAAGCGAGCGGTCACCGGGTAGCCTCTGCCCGATTCCGAAGGTGAAGCTGCGCCCATTGACCGAAACGCTTCCGCCGTCCGGCACCACCAGCAGGTTTAGACAGCGCAACAGCGTCGACTTGCCGGAGCCGGACGGGCCGATCAGTGCCACGACATCGCCGCGCGGGATGGACAGGTTGATGTCGCGTAGCACCTGCAGCGAGCCGAAGGCCTTGCTGAGGCCGCAGATTTCAATGATGGGATCGCCGGGCGTCTTCGACATGGGTTCAGGCTTTCGTGTCGAAACGACGCTCGAGGCGCTGCACCAGCAGCGTCGCGGGGAAAAGGATCGCGAAGTAGACGATCGCCACCGTGGTGTAGACTTCCAGCGGCCGGTAGGTCTCATGCGTGACGAGCTGTCCCTGGTAAATCAGGTCAGGCAGCGCCAGGACGGAAACCAGCGATGTGTTCTTCAATTGCAGGATGGACTGGTTCATCAGGGGCGGCACCATGCGGCGCAGAGCCTGAGGCAAGATGATCCGACGCATGGCGTCGCCGCGCCGCATGCCCAGCGCCTGGGCGGCTTCGCGCTGGCCGATGTCGATCGAGATAATGCCGGCGCGGATAATCTCGCCGTAGAATGAGCCGCCATAAAGGGAGAGTGCGAGCAGGCCTGCCGTGAGCGCCGATATCTGGACGCCCAACAAGGCGGGCAGGGCATAGTAGAACCATATGAGGATGACGAGCAGAGGCGTGCAGCGGAAGATTTCGACCACAAGCTGCGTTGGCCACCGCACGATCATCAACGGCGACAGCCTGCCGAATGCCGCCAGCAAACCGACGAGCAGGCCGCCGACGATACAGGCGAACGTGTAAAGCAAAGTGTTGCCGAGACCGACGAGGAGCACCTCGCGATAGGTGTAGATGACGTTGAAGTCCCAAGCATACGTCATGGACAAACCTTCATCGGATTGGAGGCACGTGTCGCCGGCCTGGCGTCGGCGTCAGGACTCGACGATGAAACCGTGGGCGAAGGGGTCCGCCGGATCGATCACGAACTGGTTCATGCCCATCATGAAGGATTTGGTGCCGATGCTCGGCACGACGCAGGGATGGCCGTTTGGCAGCGTCGAGCGTGTGGCCGTGCCGGTGAAGTGAGTGCCCAGCAAGCTGTGCTGCACGAAAGGCTCGTCCGGGTCGTGAATGCCCTTGGCGACGCGGAGCGCCAAATGGGCGCTGCTGCCGGTGCCGGACGGCGTGCGGCCCATCCGGCCTGGCCGGTAGACGTTTGCGGCCAGATAGCTACTGCCGCGATCGGCCTCCTGCCGCTGCACGAAAGTGAACAGGTCCACAGGCACCGGCTTGCCTGTGGCGGGGTCTGCCAGAGCGGTCGTTTCGCCGATCGCTTCCCACAGCGCCTGCGCGGTGCTGACGATCTCCCGCTCGACCTTCTGGGAAAGCTCGATGCCGGCCGATGCGGCGTCGACGAAGCCGTAGAACAGCCCGCCGAAGGCCATTTCTATACCGATGGTGCGGCCGTCGGGCAGTGCGACCTCGAAGTCGCCGACATGGTAGGATGGGACGTTGCGGAAACGCACTTGGCGAACAATGCCGTCTGTCACGTCGGCCTCGATCTCAAGTGGCCCCAGGACCGTATCGAGCGAAAACCGTGTTACCGGCTCGGTTGCGGGAACCATGCCCAGTTCGATCAAGGCCGCGGCAGTGGCGAACGTGCTGTCGCCACACCCGTCGAACATGCCCGATGGATGCAGGAAGATAACGCCGTAGGCGGCTTCGTCGCTGACAGGGTCGGTGAGCACGGCGCCCAGCATGTTGCGATGGCCGCGCGGCTCGCGCAGCATCGATTCATGCAGCCAGGACATGTTCGCGATGTAGTAGTCCGCCTTCTCGCGCATGGTTGTGCCGCGAATGGCCGGATAGCCGGAGAGAATTGTTCGCGACGCCTGGCCATGATGGTGGTCGACGCAGGTGACGACATTTCGTGCAAACATTAGAAAAATAACTCCAAATCCCCAGCAAGCCTTACGAGGTCAACATCGACTACGCGGCTCGTCATATGTCCTTGGAGACAAGACTACCGGCCGCCGAGTGATCGGGAAAATGGCCAATTGCGATAAGGTCATGCGTGTAGCGCATGGATAAGCTTAACAGGAGCTATGCTAAAGCACAGTTGATCGCGGATACGGCGTGCGGCAAAGGACCAATGCCGGTGGGCTGGTCAATCGCGGTTCTTCGGCCGTAATGTGAGATCCAACTCTCCCCCTAATTTTCCACGCGCTCCAGTGAGGCCCGGCCATTCCACGTCCGCGCCGTCCCGTCCACCAACGATGGCGTACATTGGAATGCTGGGAATGCTGCATTCACAACAACGGGTCGCTTCGACGGGTTGTGCAGCGACAAGGGGCCTTTGGTTAAGGGCGGCGTTGAACCGTGAGCGACATGGCATCGCAGCACACAGAGTATCCTCTTTGGTCATACGGTCGGCGGGGCGGCGAGATATCGGCGACCCGTGTCATCTGATCGACATGTCGGGGAGATGCGTCGATCTTTGCGACCTAGCTCGACATGTCCCGGCCTGCGGGTACGCTCCAAGCTGTCCTTGAAAAATCCCTGCTTAAGGTGCCTAGAGCGCTCGATCTGAGCGTTTTTTAAAGAGCTTATGCCGCATCCTTTGAAAAATGCCGTCATAAGCGTCATGGCCACCGAACGAACACAAAACCTGAAGCAAGTCCTTGATGCAGTGCCCTCCGGGTATGTGGTCGATGCGCCATGGCTGACGGCGCGTGGCATCGCCTACGAGACGCCAACTCCCGCATGTCGCGAAGGAAAAGGTATTCGCACTCAAGGGCGGCACGCCGATCAACCTGTTCTACCGTGATGTGCCCCGCCTGTCAGTCGATATCGATCTCACCTACGTGCCGATCAAGGATCGCCATGAGAGCCTCGTTGAAATCAACGAGGCAATGAATGGCATCGCGGCCGCTATCGAGGACAGTATAACCGGCGCGAAGATGCAACGCACCCACGGTGGGGTAGGCGGTACCATCCGCATTCTCGCTCGTCTGGGCAGTGCGAGATCAAGATCGAGACCTCGCCTGTCATTCGCGGCGTCGAGCATGATCCTGAGATGCATCCGGTGTCAGATGTGGTGGAGGATGAATTCGGTTATGCAATGTGTTCAGTTACTCGCTTGCACGTCGATGTCCCGGTCTTGAGAAAAGCGGCTCCGGCGCTGCGCGCTCAACAATGGCGCCCTGGTCCATGAACGTAAGCGCCAAGCTGACCCCGTGTTTCGCGGGTTGATGAAGGCAGCGACACTCTCGTGATGATTCTCGCGGGAGGTTTGTTTGCAGTCTGCACCCAAGTCCAGACACGGAACGTTTGCAGTCATCGAGGCGGTGCCGGACCGCCTTGATGCCAGCCCTGCTGTCCCTCGCCGTCGCTGGTCGGACGACGCGAAGGCTCGGATACTGGAAGAGGCGATGACGCCGGGAGCGAATGTCTCGGCGGTTGCCCGTGCGCATGACGTGAGCCCGCAGCAGGTGTTTGCATGGCGGCGCAAGGCGATCCGTTCAGGCGCCATTGCTATGTTGCCGGAACGGCCGCTGGCGGAGGCGCAAAGCTTTGCGACGGTGGAGGTGGCGCATGGCGAAGATGATCGCGTGGGCCGCCTGGAGATCGTCATCGGCGATGCGACCATCCGCGTGGTTGCCAATGTGTCGTCAAGCCTTCTGGTCGAGGCGATCCGTGCGTTGCGATCGGCATGATCCCAGCGGGAGCCAAGGTCTATGTGGCGACGCGCCCGGTCGACTTCAGGAAAGGCCCGGACGGCCTGGCGGCACTGGTGCGCGACACCGGCGCCGATCCGTTCTCCGGCGCGCTCTACGTCTTCCGGGCCAAGCGGGCCGACAGGGTGAAGATCGTGTGGTGGGATGGGTCCGGGCTTTGCCTGTTCGCCAAGCGTCTGGACGAGGACAAGTTCCGCTGGCCGCGAGTGGAGAACGGGGTGATCCGCCTAGCCCCGCCGCAACTGATGGCGCTGGTGGAGGGCATGGACTGGACGCGCGTGCGGGCTGAACGAAGACGCCGCCCGACCTCAGCAGGATAGCCCGTGGCGAAGTGACTCAGGCAGCAAAAACCGGTGCCGGAATAGGCCCGGATGTGCTTGTCTCGAGGTCATGACGCGCCATGCTTCGGCTCTTCCCGACGATATCGACACGCTGAAAGCGATGCTGATCGCTGCTGCGGCCCGGGAGGATGAGCTGCAATCACAGGCGGGGCAACTCCAGTCCGAAACCGCCACCCTCAAAGCCGAGATCGTCCGCATGGCCGCGATCAACGAGCGCGCCGAGGAGCGGATTGCCAATCTGCACATGATCATCAAGCAGCTGGAGCGCGCCCGCTTCGGCCGCAGCTCCGAGAAGCTCGACGGCGACCAGCAGGCCTTCGCCTTCGACGAGGTCCAGACCGGTCTTGGCATGATCGAGGCCGAACTCGCGGCGACCAGGCCGGCTGGCGAGCGCAGGCAGCGCGAAGCTCGTCCGCGCAAGGCGTTCCCGGCGCATCTTGAGCGCGTGGAGATCGTCATCGAGCCCGAGACCGTCGCCTGCGCCTGCGGCGGCTGCCAACCGGTCAGGATCGGCGAGGACGTCTCGGAACGCCTCGACGTGACGCCGGCGAAGTTCCGCGTGATCGTCACCCGCCGCCCCAAATATGGCTGCGCCCAGTGCAAGGAGGGTGTCAGTCAGGCGCCGGCTCCCGCTCACATCGTCGAGGCCGGGGTGCCGAGCGATGCGTTGCTCGCCCATGTCGCCGTCTCCAAATATGCCGATGGCCTGCCGCTCTATCGCCAGGAAGGCATCTATGCCCGCGATGGCGTCGAGATCAGCCGCAACACCATGGCCAACTGGATGGGGCATGTCGGCTTCCATCTCGCTCCGCTCGCCGAACGTGTCCTGGCGCTGATCAAGGAGGGCGAGCGGGTCTATGCCGACGAGACGACGCTGCCGACCTTGTCGCCGGGATCGGGCAAGACGAAGACGGCCTGGTTGTGGACCTATGCGCGCGACGATGGACCTTTTGGCGGCCAGGCGCCGCCTATGGTGGCCTATCGGTTCGAGGACAGCCGCGGCGGCGAGAACGTAGAGCGCCATCTCGCCGGCTACACCGGATTGCTCCAGGTCGATGGATGGGGAGCCTACAACCGTCTCGCCGATGCCAGGCGTGCCGATGGCCCACTGACGTTGGCTGCCTGCTGGTCGCATCTGAGGCGCAAGTTCTACGAACTGCACGTGTCCGGCGTCTCGCATGTGGCCAGCGAAACCGTTGAGCGGATGGCCGAGCTATGGAAGGTCGAGGAGCGCATTCGCGGGCAGAGACCTGCGGATCGCCGGGCCGCGCGACAGGAGCAGTCGGCCGCCATCATCGCCGATCTCTGGCTGTTCTGGGAAAAGGAATTGAGCCGCATCTCCGGCAAGTCGAAACTCGCCGAGGCGATCCGCTATGCCAGGAGCCGCCGCGAGGCTCTCGAGCGCTTCCTGGACGATGGTCGCCTCGATATCGACTCCAATGCCGTCGAGCGGGCTATCCGGCCCCAGGCCATCACAGTAAGCGAGCAGCCGAAGCCGTTCAGGGCTGGTAGTTCCAGGGCATGAGGTCGTCGATACGGCTGTCAGGCCAGCCGTTGGCGAGGCGCTCGAGG
>NZ_JBZFLJ010000017.1:0-50099 GCF_058448885.1 Mesorhizobium sp. DxT
GAATCCGCCACCGCATTCCTCTACGCCGCGGCCGTCATGATCCTCGTCAGACGCATCGCACGCCACTCATGAGCAGTTTCGGCACGGACTCTAAGCGGGACGTGACATAGCCCTGGGACCAGGTCTGATGAGCGCAGACTTCTAAGTCGAAATCTCTTCCTCGCGCCAACCCGGCGCTTCAGCGTGGGTCTCTGGAAACATCCCGCGTTCTGACCCGGCCCCACCCTCCGCCAGCAAGCCGGCATCCTGAAGTGCTTCGAGCTCCGGCAGGTCACGCAGCGTCTCCAGCCCAAAATGCTCCAGAAAGCGCTTGGTCGTCACATAGGTGAAGGGCGCGCCGGGTGTTGGACTGCGCGGCCCGGCTGCAATCATGTTCTTGTCGCGTAACGCCCCAATGGTGTCGCGCGTAGCCTCGCGTCCGATGATGTCGGACACACCTGCCCGTGTGATCGGTTGATGATAGGCGATCGACACGAGCACCATGAGCTCGGTCTGGGTAAAGTCGATATGTCGCTCGGGCAAGGCCATCGAGGCGTTGATCGCGTCGGCATAGGCCGGCCGCGTACGCAGCTGCCACCCGCCGGCGACGCTGACGAGATCATAGGGCTTGCCCTTGAGCTCGGCGCGGATGTCGTCGATGAGCAGCTCGATACTGGCCTGGCGACCAACGATGCGCGCCAGGGCCAAGCGCTCGACAGGTTGCGGCGCGGCGAACAGCACCGCCTCGATGCGATTCATCCATTCCCGCCAACGGATCTCGGGCGGTAGCTCGGCGAGCTCGGGATCGAAAGCCAGGCTTGGGGATTGTTTCGCGGACCTGGCCATCGTCACAATCCGTAGAGCCGAAAGGTCGGCCGGCCGCTGAGCTCGCGCACCGCGCCCAGCTCGTGCAGCCGTTCGAACAGCCGCCTTGCCCCACGTGCCGACAGTTTCGCGCTCGACCACGAGGCGGGCAGCGCATCGTCATCGAGCAGCAGTTTGACAACCTCGGCCGAGCCCTTGGCCCGTAGCTTCGGAGCGACCTCGAGAAGGCGCGATGTCCGCCTCGCGAGATCGGCGGCGATGTCGCAAGCCTCGGCCGCCGCTTGTGAATAGGCGAGCAGCACTGCCCTGCCCCAGCCTTCTCCTCCTGGCCGGATGCGACGGCGCGGCTCGCCGGTCTTGAACTGCGACGACGCCACCTGCCCGGCCAGCAGTGGTACCGGCATAGGCCAGCGCAGTTTCCGCGCGAGCGCCGCATCAGCGAGCCAGAACGCCAGGAGCTCCGCATCGGGCCGCGCCCGATAGAGTTCGGCCGCAAGCTCAACCGCCACGACAGGCGCCGGTCGGGACGACGATGCCAAATCCTCGGCATTGGCGACGACCTCAGCTAGCGCATCGTCCCATTTGAGATCGAGCAGGTCGGCGATGGATCGCACGACGTGTTCGTCCAATGTCGTCGATCGGCTCGCAAGGCGCCGCCAAGCCAACAACACCTTTCCGGCGGGTCCTGGATCGTCGCCATCGGCGCGAAACAGCTGCGCGTCGCGGAGCGCCGATTCCTCTTCCGTCCGCCCGTGCAAACGCGTCGCCGCCGCTGCGGACTTCAGGGCCAGCCGCTGCCGCCACACCCCGGCCCAGATCGGCGCGCTGCGTACAAGGTTATCCAGTGAATTCAACGCTGCGCCGGCCAGATAGCCCGCGTCAACGTCGTGATGAATGTCGCGATGCGGCCTCGCCCACGCCGGCACCTTTGGCACGGCAGGCGGGTTGTCAAATAGCAAATCAGCGGCTGGCTTCATCCCAAACCGGTATCACGCTGCGGCGCTTTGCACCAGCATTAGCGACAAAAAGCGCCGTACATGTCGACAAAGAAATACGATTGATAATCTTGCATTATCGTTCATTCTGTGCGAACCCCACAAAATGGCCTCTCTAGTCGATAAAAACCTCAAAAAGCGTGCTGACGGACGCTCCGCTCGACCACAGGGAGCCTCCTCTAATGACGGCGGGGCCGAAGCGAGCGGCTCCGCAAACGACTTACCGGATATCGAACTGGACGTGCTTTTCAGGGAGGACTTGGAGTCCGAGCCAGGCGAGGAGGACAAAGCCCCCGCACCTTCCCTTCCCGCCGTCGCGCCGTCGCGCCGACCATCGCAACTCGATGCGCTCGCGAACCGGGCACGCGACTATGTCGAAGCGGCCAGTTCCACAAACACGCGCCGCGCTTACGCGTCTGACTGGAAGCACTTTGCAAGCTGGTGCCGACGCCAGGGTATCGAGATATTTCCGCCCGATCCGCAGCTGGTCGGCCTCTACATAACCGCCTGCGCATCGGGAACGGTAACCGACGGCCAGCAACCCAACTCGGTTGCGACGATTGAACGGCGGATTTCAGCGCTGACGTGGAATTACAGACAGCGCGGCCAGCCGCTCGACAGGACGGACCGCCATATCGCCACCGTTATGGCCGGCATCCGTAACAAGCACGCCTCACCGCCGCGGCAGAAGGAGGCGGTGTTGCCGGAGGACCTCGTCGCCATGCTGGAAACGCTCGATCGCGGCACCCTGCGCGGGCTTCGAGATCGTGCCATGCTGTTGCTGGGATTCGCCGGAGGTCTGCGCCGTTCGGAAATTGTAGGCCTCGATCGTGGTCGCGACCAGACTGAAGATTCTTCCGGTTGGATAGAAATCCTCGACAAGGGCATGCTTTTGCGGCTGCGTGGCAAGACAGGGTGGCGCGAGGTCGAAATCGGACGCGGTTCATCCGACGCAACCTGCCCTTTAGTGGCGCTCGAGACCTGGCTCCATCTTGCACGCATCGCCCACGGCCCTCTGTTCCGGCGCGTCACCGACCGCGGCAAGGCGGTTGGCGCCAATCGGTTGAACGCCCAGGAGGTTGCCCGCCTTGTCAAGCGCACTGCGCTGGCGGCCGGTGTACGCAGCGACCTGCCGGAAGGCGACCGAGGGATGATATTTGCCGGCCACTCGCTGCGTTCCGGTCTGGCCTCCTCGGCCGAAGTCGACGAACGCTACGTGCAAAAGCATCTCGGCCATGCGAGCGCCGAGATGACCCGCAAGTATCAACGGCGGCGCGACCGCTTCCGTATCAATCTCACCAAAGCAAGTGGCCTGTAGAGGAACGGAAAGGCCCCTCCCCTGCCCCGTCAATAATCCCATGGAGAGATGAGTTCGAAGCAGGTCGTCTCGAAACCGGCAAGGTTGCGCGTTTCCAATTGGCTGCCGTTTACGCGTGCGATTGCAGCAATCATGCCGTCCGGCGCGGTGATCCGGCTGGATTTTCTGAGATTCGTAGGCAATTTTCGCGATCGTCACTGTCGGCAACGCAAGCTCGGCGTCGTGCCTTACCAGCCACGCAACCACCGCTTCGATAGGGGACTTCTTCAGCGTCTCCGCCACGACATTGTAGAGAAATATCAAAGCTGACCGCCCTGATGCGGTCTCTGGCTCTCGCGGACGGCCGCCTCCAGATCGATATCCGTGCCGGATCGTGCCGCAAGGCGGGCAAGAAATTCTGCTGCGGCTTCGCGACCGGTTTCGCGGACTTTATAAGCCTCATGAGCGCGCTCGACGATATCGGCGATAGATCGATTTTCCCGTAGAGCCAGACGGAGGGCCAAATCCCTAGCCTTGGAGCTCCGGACGCAGAGTTGTGGTTCGGCCATTTGTCACCTCCCTCCGGGAAACAAACCGCGGGAGCTTGAGAGTCCCCTCTCCTCGCGCTTCAGGAAGTCTCACCGCTATGACAGACGCGGATCGGAGATCCCTTAGTTGATGAGGTGGTCCTCTCCGCGCCCCCAAAATCCGAGGTTCAATTTATCGGCCTCGGCACCTCGAGAGAGCCAGCCTCGACAGCGCTATTACGATCTTTGTTCCGCCTCACCTCGGCCGCTTCAATGATCGCAATAGCGCATCTGATACCTCCAAACGCTCGCCCTGACTTTCCCCTTCATTTCGTGGATCAGATGCCTTGTGTGCAGGTGATCTGCTGGCATCAAGTTTGGCGCGCAAAAGCGCCATGACCATTGGCCAGGTGGAGAACTTCCCTTCTCTTGCCTTGTCGGTCAGATTGCGCAAATAGCCGCCGGCGCTGTTGATCTGGTCCGATCGCTGGAGGATTGCGGAGAGCGTGATCGCAGCCTGGACCTCGCCCATCGCTTCACAGGCTTCGTGCCAAGCGCTGGGACTGACCCCCAAGAGCGGTCTCGCGACTTCTGCGGCGGCCAGAAAATCCCGCCAGTGGCGAATTTCGCCCCCTATCGCCAACGCTTTCACGTCCGGGCAGGCGTCAAGCACGATACCCAATGGCAGTTCCCGTGCGGGCAAGCTGTGCAGGTTGCGATTATTCGCCCCGCTGGCGCTCGCTTCTTTTTCTTCTCGAGAGCGTTTTTCAGATTCAGTATGTGGTTCGGTATTTGAATTCTGTATATGGCGCTCAGAGTGAGACTCATTGGCGCTCATTTTCTGCGTTCTGACGAACGATTCCAGCGTGTGTCGGATCTCTGCATGCAACTCCTGCAGCTCGTTGCAGATATCCTCGATGTGTTGACGCGGCGCGCTGCGCGGTAGCCGTGACACTGTCGTTTGATAGATCTGGAGTACCCTGCCCCAATTCCCAGGCACATTCTCTTCAATGCCGGCGTCGATCATCTTCACGATGTCACGACGCAGCAGTGTCAGGCGTTCCCTTGCGACGCGCAAGGCGCGCTTTTCAGCCTGCACAGCATCAGAAAGGTCCTTGAATTCCTGTGCTCGCGCGATGATGGGGGACAAATCAAATCCATAAGCCTGCTCGATTTCTCCGCCCGCCCCGCGCCGTGCAAAGCGTTTCCCGTTGGGGCTGTCCCGCCGGATCACCAGTCCGCAGTCGACGAGTATGGCGATGTGCCGCCGCAACGTCGCCGGGGAAATGCCATTGGCACGCGCCATAAGCTGCTCATTCGACGGCCAAACGATCATTACGCCGTCCGCACGGAGCTCTGCATCCCTATGAAAAGACAGAAGTGCGTTGAGGACCGCCAGAGCCCGGTCCGTGGCGCCCAGCATTTCCCGTGCCTCACGGATATGCTGGAACACTTCCCATTTGTTAACCATAGCCTCGGTCGGCATGGCTTTCGCTGAAACCTGGCTAGATATCTGGCCAAGCGTCATTGATCGCCGCCCAAAGGGCGTCGTTGCAACATGTGTCTGCATTTCCCTCACCTACGATCAGGCAAAAGAAATCCGGCCGCCCTGAGCGGTTCAGCCCAAATCGGGCTTGACTGCGATTCTGGGAAGTGCGATTCTCTAGTTGCTACACATGAGAAAGGGCTTCCGAGGTTCGCTTTGGGGGCCTTTTTCTTTTGCGTTCAGATATTGCCGCGCAAATGGCCCGGCTTTTCAGCTGTCTGTATCATCCTCCTCCTTTGCCCGTGAGAACTCGTCGTAAAGTCGGTCGAGCCGCGCTGCTACGAAGCTCGCGAATTCGGGGACGCGCCTTTCGTCGAACGTGATTGCGGTCTGCGTTCCCTGCCTGATAATTTTCGCAGCCTGGCGCCCGTGAGGTGTAGACCAGGGCTGGGATTTCGCCACGCGTCGCGTACCGGGCGATATCGCCTTCAGGACAAGCAAAAAACGCCCGTCACTGTCCGCCTCTCGGAACCCGACGGACTCGACAACGTCGTCAACACGACGCGACTGCCCCGGCTTCTCAAGTTCCTCGGCGAGTTTGACCCATCGCGCACGGCCGGCCTTCGTTGCCGGCCCTATCTTTCGGGCCAAGGCTTCTGGCACACGTCTGGCGACGGCGATGTAGCGACTTAGATCGGCCTTATCGCTTGAGAGCGCCGCCATAATGACGGCTCGATCGTAGCCGGCGTCCTCGAGATGTTTTGCAAAAAGAGCCTTCTCGATGAATGAAAGATCGGCCCTATCCAGGTTTTCGCGTCCCTGGGCGACGACCAATTCCTCATCGGAAAGCTTGCGAACGATCGCTTTGATGTTGCGATCCAACTCCGCGATCGCGCGAAGGCGTCGACGGCCATAGGCGATCTGATAACGCCCTTCCGACGTTGGATGCGGCCTCACCAGAATCGGCACCTGCTGGCCATGTGTTTTTATGCTCGCCTTCAGCTGGTCGAATCCAGGATCACCATCTGCGGGCAATCTGTCGGCGATCGGCGACGGATCAATCAGGTTTGGTGAGAGTTCGACGACGTGATCACCGGCACTCAGTTGCTCTTGGAGCTTCGCTGCGGCACGGGCACCTTGGGTCAGTTCCTGCAGCGACGTACCCATGGCGCCAATCGCACCGGTGCGAACGCGCTCAGGATCCTTCGCTGGCGAGCCATGCGGGGCAGGGGCGTCCGCCTTCTTGAGGAACAGGCTGTTGATGGCGTCTTTTCGGCTCATCTGCCCACCTCGGCTCCGCTCGTGTTGGGAGCTCCCAACAGCGGTGCGTGTTGGGAGCTCCCAACAGTCGATCCATGAAGCATAGGCTGCTTGTCGAGACGGTCATCTGGCCAGGCGGCGGGGTTACGATCAACCCCCCATTCGTGATCATCACAGTGGCGCGCAGGTGATGTCGCTAAGTGCGTGAAGGCGACCCCGGTTCGTTCTGCTACGACCGAGTTGGGAGCTCCCAACTGACAGTTTGAAGCCTTCATCGGGTTCGCCCCCATGCTGCCTTCATCAACCCTTCGACTTCCGAGTTGACCGCATCGAGCGATTCCATCGCCCGATCATAAGTGGCACGGGTAAGGTTCTCCCGGCCAATCTCGTACAGCGTCTGTTTGGTGAGGCCTGCATCGGAGACCGCCGCAGACTTCACCATGGGATTGGTCATCACATGGTCGTCAAACAGGTTCCGCAAAAGAGCCGCGACCTTGGTCTGCGGAGCATCCTGAGGCTCGAAGCGCGTCAGCAGATAGCGGATGAAATCGTACTCCAGTCGTCCGCCAGCTTCCCGGACCACGCTCAGGAGATCGCGCGTCATCAGCAGGAACTGGCTCATCGAGGAGACGTCCAGCATCTGCGGATGTACGGTCACGATCATCGACGTTGCCGCGCACAGGCCAGACAGCGTCAAGAAGCCTAGCTGCGGCGGGCAGTCGATGACGACCACATCGTAATTGTCAGAAACTGTGTCGATCGCGGTCGCGACACGCGCAAAGAATATTCCATCCCTAGTTTTCGACCCGTCGGTCAGGGCTTTAGGTGTGGTGTGCTCGAACTCCATCAGTTCCAGATTTCCAGGAACCAGGTCCAAGCCATCGAAATAGGTGGGACGGATTACTTCGTTGAGCGGGCGGCGCAGCTCGTCGTAGCGAATTGCGGCGTATAGCGTTTCGTTCGCACGCACATCCGTTTCAGGCAACACACCAAGAAGCGCCGACAGACTCGCTTGCGGATCGAGATCGACAGCCAGGACTCTATAACCTTGGAGAGCGAGGAACTGCGCCAAGTGGGCGGAGGTGGTGGTTTTCCCGCTCCCGCCCTTGAAGTTGGTGATCGCTAAAACCTGGAGATGCTCACCGGGGCGTCGGTGGGGAATGAAATCTCCTGCGTCACGTCCTCGCGTGCCGCTGGCCAGAATCTGCCTGATCTCGTTGATCTGGCCGAGAGTGTAGAGCCGCCTGCCGTTCGTAGTGGTCTTCGGCTGAGGCCCTTCGCCAGCGAGCGTCATCTTGCGTAGCGTAGAGTCCGAAATTCCCATGAGCTTCGCCGCCTCACCCGAGGTGAAAAGGCGCAGGGTCTTGTGAGACGTCGGCGGAAACAACATCTCGCTCATCGCTTGCAATTGCGAGCTCAACAGCTCAGCATGCGCGCCGATGGCCTCATCTGCTGCCAATGTCGTGCCAGCGTTCACACTGACGGCTTCAGTCACGGACATAGTATCTCATCACGGTGGAAGCGCATTTCGCGCAAATTCTCCGTGACGATACCTAAGGTGCGTTACCTTGCAAGGACTTAATGGTTAACGACTCGTTGCCGCAAACTGCTCTGCCGAGCGCCATTCGCGGTTTTTTGGCCATTTATCCCGTTTTTTCCGCTACTTATGATGAACATGAAAATGCGTATGCCTGTGAGGGTCCCCAGCGGATTCAAGGGGGTAACCGCAACCGCAGATGCCTTAGGGCGCGTAGAACGGAGCGGTTTCGCTGAGAATCGCAGCGACTCACACACCTCTCAGATTCGATGAGGTGATCCGGGACCGCGGCCGAGGCCACATTGTTTGCATCGTTTGCGGGAAGCCAAGCATGCTCGGTTCCGCACTTGACCGATCACAGACAACAAGCCTGCCTCTCACCAGTTCGCGGCGGCGACTGCACACGAAACTGGAAGATGCGTTTGACCGGGACATCTGCGGCGCTTTCTCCGATCCTGACGTGGTCGAGATCATGTCCAATCCCGACGGTCGCCTTTTTATCGAAAGGCTCGGTCAACGATCTGAGAAACTGGGGCGCTGACTACCGGTGCAGCGGAGATCGTAATTGGATGTGACGCACATGTGCTCGATGCCCATGCCGACGATAGCCGCCCCATTGTTTCAGGCGAACTCACGATAGGAGACGACGGATTCGAGGAACTTCTACCCTCTATTTCGCGGCACCTCCCCTGATCAGCGGATAGAGGAGGGGAGGGGGCATGTCTGAGCCCGCTGCCCGGTCGCCGATCCATCGCCGCGCTATCGCGACCCAATCTTCTGCTGAGCGCCGACCGAAGCCAGCGGAGGCGGAATAGGCACGTCCTTTCCAACGTCGATCGGCGGCGATCATTGCCGGCGCGTTGGCCCGGACGGGGTGGCGATCAACTCACCTGCCATCGGATTCGGTAGCACTATGTCATACTGGCTTGCGCCCCCCGGTGCAGCGGCCCCAGGGACTGGTGACGTTCACAGGACCGACAGACGCGAGCCTCAAGCAACTGCGCCGACAGAGGCCGCGTTTTGGAAACGACCAGATTCGATCGGCAAAGAAAGACGTGCCAGCGCAGTTAACAGACCCGGGGGGACGTCCAGTCATCCAACAGAATTCGGGCGTCGCGTGCGGCAGATATGAATGCGTTTCGCGCATAGCTGGGAGGCTTGCGACCTTTTATGACTTCGAGACAGGCCCGCATGGCTCTCTCCCGCTTCTTTTGGCCCCGGTCCGGCCAATCCCTGAGGAGTATTTCCGCGGCGTGCTTGGTGGAGAGCACGACCTTGTCTCGATCGATCCGACCGGGCTGCACGCGGACCGGCTTGTGGAAACGCAATTTACTCATTCCTAATGTTAGGGCAGCCCATGGCCAATTTGCAAGTGGCGGGCCGGTACCCTTTTGGGGGCGGCAACGGCGCGACCTGTCTATCGAGCAGTGCAATCCTTCTGCCAAATGGCAATCGAAGGGCTTAAGCTGCTTTCCGCTTCGCTAACAGATCCCAAGCATCAGATGGCTCGCCTCAACCAGTCGGCTATTCGCTAGGGTCGGCAGGTAGGGCAGGACCTCACGTCACTCCAACCCAGCGTAGCCGCTTTGGCAAAGGCAGCCTCGCGCTCCAAAGGGCCGTGCCATTGGCCATTTCTGGATGGATCGAGTTGCTGAAACCCTTCTTTGGGCGCACAGAAGCCACAGTCAGCGATGTGGATCCGAACACGGCCTTGTGCCCGGTTCTCGTAGATGAAGTAATGCATGGCCCACGCCCCCAAACAATGTTCGCGACGTAAAGGCGGAACGATCGAAACGTCAAGCGAAAGAGGCTTGGTTGGCGTAGGCTAGAATTGTGGCTCTTCGAATCCGGAGGACTGGGGAAAGGAGCGCATGATCTAGATCAGCGATTTTCGACGATCCGCTAGGCTTTAGATGGTGCGGAACCGCCTGATCGGTCTGCCCGGCGTGAGCGTCTCGGCTGCTGCAACGATCCCGAGCGCGTCGATCCCGTAGTGGCGATAAAGCTCGGCTATCGATCCGGTCTGACCGAAATGCTCGATACCCAAGGGCCTCACGCGATGACCGTGCACCGAACCGAGCCAGCCGAGCGTTGCGGGGTGACCGTCTATGACCGTAACGATGCTGCAGTGAGCAGGAATATCGCTGAGTAGTCTATCGACATGGCTTGTCACGTCGGCGAGGCCCGCTTCGCGCGCACGCTGTGCCGCTGTCCATCCGGCGTTGAGGCGATCTGCCGAAGTTATCGCAAGGAGACCTACATCGCGTCGGTCCTCACCTAACATCCCGGTTGCTTCTATTGCCTCAGTCGCGACCACGCCGGTGTAGGCGATGATGACTTGAGCATTGGGACCTGGCTTTCGCATCCAATAGCCGCCGTTGATGATGTTTGCTTGCAGTTCTGGGGTCATTTCCCGTTTGGGTTGGTCGAGCGTGCGGGTTGACAGGCGCAGATAGACGGAGCCGCCGATCGCGTCACGCAGCCATGTCATTTGATCTCGCTCGCCCTCGCCAGACCGCTGCATGTACTCGAAGCCCCAGCGCATGATGGTCGCAAGTTCATCGACGAATGCTGGTTCGAAACTCGCCAATCCGTCTTGAGACATACCGATGAGAGGCGTTGCGATCGACTGATGCGCTCCTCCTTCGGGAGCAAGAGTCACGCCTGACGGCGTGGCGGCGATCATAAACCTTGCGTCCTGATAGCAGGCATAATTCAGAGCATCGAGGCCGCGTTCAATGAACGGGTCATAGAGCGTCCCAACTGGTAGTATTCGCTCGCCGAAAATCGAATGTGAGAGCCCGAGTGCCGACAGCAGAACAAACAGGTTCATCTCCGCTATGCCCAGTTCCATGTGCTGGCCGCGCGGGGAGGATGTCCAGTTGTAGGTTGAGGGTATGCGCTCGGATTTGAAAAGATCGGGAGTGGTCTGCCTGGAGAAAAGACCACGGCGATTGACCCAGGCGCCCAGATTCGTTGAAACCGTTACATCTGGCGACGTCGTGACTATGCGATCTGCCAATGGCTCACCGGCCTTGGCAATCTCATGCATGATCAGACCGAAACCCTGTTGGGTTGACATGGTGGGCTGGTAGCCAAGGGCAAGCCGTTCGGGCACGGGAACATCGGGGGCGACAAATCTGCGGCGGCCGCGTTGGGTAAATGGCACCCGGGCAAGATAGGCGCGCGCCTGAGCCTCGCCGACAGACAGGCCCTCGAACGGATCCCACTCGTGGCCTTCCCGAACGTTCATGGACTCCCTGAAAGTCTCCAACTGGCCGGGCGTCATCAATCCGGCATGGTTGTCTTTATGTCCGGCAAGCGGCAATCCGTGGCCCTTGATCGTATAGGCAAGAAAACAGACGGGACGGTCATGTGAGCGGGCTTTCTCAAAGGCTGCGAGCAGTGCTTCGATATCGTGGCCGCCGAGATTGGACATCAACTGCGCCAGTTCGCTGTCACTGCGCCCCTCAATCAGTTGCGAGACCGGCCCCTGGTCGCCAAGATCGTCCAGCAGGCGCTTTCGCCACGCTGCCCCTCCCTGGAAAGTCAGGGCGGAGTAGAGCTGGTTGGGACAGGCATCGATCCATTCGCGCAGCTTTTCGCCGCCCGGCTCCGCAAAGGCAGCCTGTTGCCGTTTTCCATATTTGAGTATGACAACGTCCCAGCCAAAGTTATGGAAAATCGCTTCGAAGCGGGCCCAAAGGTCCTCTCGCACGACAGCGTCGAGGCTTTGGCGATTGTAGTCGATCACCCACCACGTGTTGCGCAATCCGTGCTTCCAGCCTTCCAGCAGTGCTTCGAAAATGTTGCCCTCGTCCATTTCAGCGTCACCGACGAGGGCCACCATCTTGCCCTCCGGTTGCCTATCCGCCCATCCTTTGGCGCACACGTAATCCTGCACCAGAGAAGCGAAGATCGTCTGGGCCACTCCCAGTCCAACCGAGCCTGTCGAGAAGTCGACGTCGTCGACATCCTTGGTGCGAGACGGATAGGATTGCGCACCCTTATAGCCGCGAAAGTTCTCCAGCTTGTCGCGAGTCTGGTTGCCAAGCAGGTACTGGATCGCGTGAAAGAGGGGGCTTGCATGAGGCTTAACCGCGACGCGATCCTGCGGCTGGAGCGCATGGAAGTATAAGGCGGTCATGATTGTCGCTAGCGATGCCGAGGACGCCTGATGGCCGCCGACCTTGAGACCATCAGCGTTTTCGCGCAGATGATTGGCGTGATGGATTGTCCATGTGGCTAGCCACAATGCCTTGCGTTCAAGTTCACCAAGCATCTTTAAGTCGGCCATGTCATTCTCCCGCTACAGACGCCGACGGTACATTGATGGCCGGAGCAGGTGCTGCCATAGTTGCGTTCCTCAATCGCCGCGATTAGCAGGAAGCGAGCGTTTCCGCCGGCAGGATGGTGAATTGTGCCAAATCAGAAAATTGACGATATCGATCGGAAAATTCTCCGGGCACTGCAGCTTGATGCGAAAGTCTCATTGAGCGAGCTTGCTGACGAGGTTGGGTTATCCGCGTCACCGTGTGCCCGGCGCATCCGTTTGCTGGAGCGAGGCGGAACCATCAAGGGCTACACAGCGATTGTCGACCAGGAACAGGTCGGCCTGCCGATTAATGCCTTTGCCTCGATCAAGCTCGAACGCCAGCGTGAGGAAGATCTCGATCGTTTCGAAGACGCGGTCTCGCGTTGGCCGGAGGTGTTGGATTGCTATTTGATGACGGGCCAGCGCGACTATCTCATGCGCATTGTTGCAGCGGATCTGGCTGCCTATGAACGCTTCATCAAGGACAAGCTGACACGCCTCGATAACATCGCCTCGATCGAGACGAGTTTCGCTCTTGGTCAGGTCAAACGTTCCGAAGTACTCCCCATCCAGTAAACATGTGTGGAAGGCATCCAATTCAGCCCGTCACCGCCGGAATGCAAGTTCGCCTCGATGTCGACATCGCGGCGCTGCCGGTGTGCTCGGGTTTCCGATGACAATTGATCAAACACTTCTCTCACCTCCGGCCACTCGGTAGAGTAGGGCGATAGGCGTGAATGGGATTTTCCGAGCGGGAAAGCTGATTGTGAGGCCACTTCTGCCGCAACTTGGCAGACAATCCATCAGCAGATGAGCAAAGCAAACGCGAACGGTCGATGCGGTTTTTGATTGACGGGAGTGAGGACGCGCTGGTCACCATCATGCTCGCGCACGGCGCGGGCGCACCGATGGACTCGACCGCGATGGATGCCATCACTCGTGCCTTGTCCGGTGCTGGCTTTCGAATCGTGCGTTTTGAGTTCGATTATATGGCAGCCCGACGCAGCGGTGGCCGCAAGCCTCCACCGAAAGCGGAACTCTTGAAAGCGAACTATCGTCTGGCCGTCGCGGAGTTGAATTGTCGCAACCCGCTCGTAATTGGCGGCAAGTCGATGGGAGGTCGCGTAGCATCGATGGTCGCTGATGAACTATTCGACAAAGGGGAGGTGGCCGGTCTCCTGTGCCTTGGCTATCCTTTTCATCCCCCCTCTAAACCGCATGAGCTTCGTACCGGGCATCTTGAGGAACTGAGAGCGCCTGCGCTCATCTGCCAGGGTACCCGCGATCAGTTTGGCACCCGCGGGGAGGTGCAGGGCTACAGGCTGGCGGATCAGATCGAGATCCTTTGGCTCGAAGATGGCGACCATGACCTCAAGCCACGCAAGAAGCTCTCCGGCTTTTCGCCAGCAGATCATCTCGAAACTCTTGCGCGGACAGTTCAGGACTGGATCCAGCGGCGTATCGGCCCGTGAAGATCGCAACATTCAACATCAATGGCATCAACCGTCGCCTTTCCAATTTGCTGGCATGGTTGGAAGCCACCCGGCCCGACATCGTGTGTCTGCAGGAACTAAAGGCTGAGCATGATGCCTTTCCCGAGGCTCAGATCGCAGCCCGGGGGTACGACTCCGTGTGGGTGGGGCAGCGTAGCTGGAACGGTGTTGCTATCCTCTCCCGCATTGGTCAGCCTATACTTACGCTTAAAGGGCTTCCAGGCGACCCGTCCGACCAACAGGCACGTTACATTGAGGCGGCAGTCGCGGGGGTGCTGGTCGCGTCAATCTACGCGCCCAACGGAAATTCGCAACCGGGCGCCAAGTTCGATTACAAGCTCGCCTGGATGGCACGACAGCACAGGCGAGCCACAGCTCTGCGCAAGACGGGCGCGCCAATCGTGCTCGCCGGGGACTTCAACGTTGCCCCGACCGACCTCGATATCTATCCGACCAGATCGTGGGATAACGATGCGCTCGTGCACCCGCAAAGTCGCGCAGCATTCAACCGCCTCATTGGACGGACATGGACCGACGCGGTGCGGCAGTTTCATCCGCGCGAGCGGATCTACACGTTCTGGCACTACAAGCGTATGCGATGGCAACGTGATGCTGGCCTGCGTCTCGACCATCTGTTGGTCAGCCCCAATCTTCGCGGGAGGCTGGTAGGAGCGGGCGTCGACCGTGAGGTCAGAGGATTTGAGGCCGCCAGTGATCATGCACCGGCCTGGCTCACCCTGGCGGACTAGCTAGAAGCCCTGACGGAGCGGTTCACGCGAGTACATGTGCGAAGCTGGAGGCGGGATGGAATGGTCGCGCTGCCCCGGCCCGGCATCCAGAGCAGCGCATCGCCAGTGATGGCGATGGATGTCAGGCGCGAAGCCGCTGGTCGCGTGCAAGGAGAGGCGCTTTTGCAGGCGGCTCATCAAGCAATACGCCTCGCCGACGCGCGTAGGCGACGAAGACGTCATGGGCTTCCTGTGGGGAGCAACGTTCAGTCAGCGCATCGCGACAGGCATCGCAGGTGGCGTGATAAACCTCGTCGCGGAGGAGCTTGGGCACTTCCTCCAGATATGCGAACGCGTCACGGACACCAGTGATGGAGCGGGGAAAACCGAGCCCTACCAGAATTGCGACGGGATTCTGAAAAGTGTCGTTGCGCATATTGAAGCCCTTCTTGTTGTGACGTCTTTTTTGCGGGTGCCGCGAGCGCGGCAGCGCTTCTAAACCTTGAAAACAGCAAATAGTTCCAGCTGCTTTCCTAATGTCACTCACGAAGTATCCCTGCTTCATCCGCAGCGGCGGCGAAGGCCATGCGCGCCGCTACGCGAGCGCTGTCACTTGAGGGGTCCTGCAGCGCCTTTGCCAGCGCTTCTTTGGCATTAGCGTAGGCAGGGCCATTCTGTTTCGGCCACGCGCCGAGCAGCTTCTCTGCCGCCTTCTCCAACCGCTCCACGTTGCGAATGCCGCCGTCACTGATCGCCACGCGAACGGGCTCATCCCACCAATCCTTCATCACATGCTCCCCGGTTGCAATTTGCATCAACGCAACCGATCGGGAACGGTTGCCCCCCGCCAAGCGAATGATCAATCAATGGAGTGGGCCGATCGCCAGGGCACCGCATCTGCGCCCGCGATGGTGCATGTCTGTCCCCCCCGCACCAACCGTTACGCTCATCGGCAACATTGCTTCAGAGCTTTGGCGGAACGACTCTATCCGCCATTTCCGCTCCGCGCTTTCCCATGGGGCGGGCGGGGCCCGTTGTCGTGTCTTTCGAGGTTTGGTGTTCGAGTTCCGCGTTGATCTCGGCTCCGATCAGCAAAATGGTGACCGATATCCACGTCCACACCATCAAGCCCATAACCGCGCCCAACGAGCCGTATGTGGCGTTATAGTTCGCAAAGTTCTCAAGATACCAAGAGAACAAGACGGAGGTTGCGACCCACACGATTGTGGCAGCAGCGGAACCCCAGGTAATCCAGCGCCATTTGGCTTCAGCGCGGCTGGGGGCCCACCGATAGATTGCTGATATAGCCAAGGCCACAGCCGACAACAGAACCGGCCAGCGCAACCAACGGACAAGAATTTCGGTCCAGTCTTCCAGTCTGAGAGATGCCAGCAAGACGGGGACGATGCCGACAGTGATGAGGAACAGGGTGCCGACCATCAGGCCTCCCATGGTAAATGCGAAGGCCATGAAATTATATTTCAAGAAGCTGCGTTTCTCGGCTTCTTCATAGACCACGTTCATTGCGTCAAAAATCGCTTTGACGCCGCTGTTCGCGCTCCAGATCGCAATTAACAGTCCCAACGCAAATCCGAAGCTCAAGGCATCCGTATCCTGCCGTGACAATGCGTCTAATTGGCTCTCGATAATCTCTACGCCGCCGGACGGAAGCAGGCCGCCCAAGAAAGAGATGTGGTCCGCGATCGTGGTTGGATCGGCCACGAACCCGTACAAGGAGACAAATGCGGCCAAGGCAGGAAACAGGGCCAATAGAAGGTAATAAGTGACCCCTGCCGCGGTGAGCATGACGCGATCATCGATGACTTCAGCATAAACCCTCTTGATGACCGACCACCATCCACCCGCCGGCATATCGGAAGGCGATGCAGCTGATCGTCCCTGATCGTCACGGTCGAGACTTTGCGCCGCAGCCATTGAAACCCTCCCATATCTTCGCCTCTGCCTAAAGAACCCTCATCGATGCCCGGTGTTCCTTCCGGCGACGGTCGAACCCTTTGCTGCTTGCCTGTGTCCGGCAGGAATTGTGTCGGCAACAGCAATTGAATGAACCCAGAGAGGCCCGAATTCGGTTATTCGGGCAGGGCGTTGGTCTGATGTGTTGGTCGCTGTTTTCGGCGTTTTGACTTTCACGTCTATTATTCAGCTCGAGTGAGGAACGTTGCGCTAGCCCGCGAGTTGATTTGCGGATCAACCAGCCGCAAGGGGCTCCAATGGACAAGCGGGAACAACAGTCCGACCTTTCACCTGCCGAAGTCGAGGATCGGATATGGGAGCTCGCCAATGAGATCGACATCTGCATGTTCGTGACGTGGGATGGCGAGTACAACCGAGCGAGACCACTTTCTGCACGCGTTCATCGTGATGAGAATGCCATCTATTTCCTCGTCAATGATGACAGCCCGAAGAACGAGCAACTGGCCAGCTATCCGAAAGTCACGATGGCCTGGGCGGACACCGGCAGATACAAGTTCGTCACCGTCTCCGGGCACGCGATGGTCTCCAACGATCGCGAAAAGATCGCAAAACTTTGGGAGAAGACGGACGAGGCGTGGTGGGATAATGCCCAGGATCCCGATATCCGTCTCATAACGGTGACGCCGGATGAAGGGGAGCTTTGGGACAGCCCGGGCAGGTTTGTCGCTGCTGCCAAGATGGCGCTGGCTGCGGTGACCGGAACCAAGCCAGATTTCGGGGACAACGCCAAGGTAGACCTTTGACAGTCAGGGCTCTCCGATGTCAGCCAGCCGTGGCCAACTATGATCTCCGTTTTGCCGAGGCCTTCGTCGGCGCCGGCTTCTTTCGGATTCTTACCCCGCCTCCTTCGAGGTGCTCTATCTCAAACGCGTCGGTCTTGCGAACGAGATCGCTAAGTTTGCGAAACCCAAAATTACGCGGATCAAAATCCGACGACAGGTTGGCCAGTTGGGTTCCAACAGCACCAAGTGGTGCCCAGCCGTCTTCCGTCTCCATCTGGTCGAGCACGCGGCGGATGATCGGCGCAGCGGCGTTCGGCGACTGAAGCGGTTTGGTACTGCTACCAGCAGACTCGACGTTGGCGGGTGCGTCGGGCATCAGATTCTCCGTATATGTGAAGCGGCGGCAAGGCTGCCGGAAGCACTCAGGCGTCTTCTGCTCTCCGAACCCGAAGACATCGACGCCCTGTTCACGAATACGAGCCGCGAGCCGCGTGAAGTCACTGTCGGAAGAAACCAGGCAAAAGCCATCGAACCGACCGCTGTGCAGAAGGTCCATCGCATCGATGACAAGCGTGATGTCGGAGGCGTTCTTTCCGGTGGTGTAGGCGAACTGCTGCTGTGGGATGATGGCATGTCGCGCCAACACGTCGGTCCACCCTTTCGATCTTGGGGAGGCGAAGTCCCCGTAGATGCGCCGAACACTCGCTTCACCTATCTTCGCGATCTCGTCGAAAAGGCCATCGACGATCTTTGCTGACGTGTTGTCTGCGTCGATCAGCACAGCGAGGCGGGGAGAGCGTGTTTCGGTAACCATCAACAACAAGTCCTTCGAGGCATGCACATGGTGCAGCCTAGCACGCACATTCTCTCGCCGCGATGTCGGGGGCGGAAGTATGCCGTTGAGGTCGGTCAGGGCTTGACCATCGCGGCGATGAACGGCTCCGGCACGTACTATCGGTTCTTCGCGACCGTCTGGCATCTTTTGCGGAGTATGGCGGCAGGCCCGGTATTCGTTGACCGCGCTAATTGCTTGCCCGGCGCTTCGTTCGCGAAATGCCCAGCCACTTCGCCGACGTTGCCGTCGCTTTCGATCCACGCGGCGATACGTTCATTTTCCGCCTGTCTGCGCGCGACCTCGTGACGTCATCCGGCTTTCCAGCCTGCAAAAAAAACGGCGTTCACCTACTCGCCGACGAGTCTCCAGCCCAGCCAGGAACCGCCGATGACGAACGGCATCGTTCCGAACAATGCCATCATGCCGCCTCCGAACTGCTGGTCGGCAAGGGGATCCAGACCGAAAGCGCCGAGGCAGTATTGCGGTGCGTAGATTAGCGCAGGTGCGAGCACCAGCAGCACGCCTAGCATTGCCATGTGCATCGACGTGAACAGCATGGCGCCGGCGCCGATCGCGAGGCCTCTCCGGTCGCGATCGGCAAGACAGACCCACCACAGGGCCATGCCCGCAAGCAGAAAGGTGAGCTGCTGGGCCACGAAAATAGGGAGCCAACGCGCGGCCGCTTCATGCATCGCCGGCGCATGCCAGCCCCAGACGACAGCGAACTCCAAAGCCGAAGCAGCAAGTGCGACCAGCAGCAGGCGGCGCGGCGCTCGCATGTTTGGGAAAAGCCGCAACAGGCCAATGACGATCATTGGCGCAGCGACCACCGCGACGGCAAGATGGAGCATCATGTGCGGGGAAAAGGCTCTGCGGGCCAAATCAGGCAGAGGGCCCATCCACAGCCAGGCGAGCAGCGCCAGCCCGGCTGCAAGCGGCCAGCCGCGGCTTATCCGCATGTCGTTGTGGTCAGCACGGGAAACAGCGTCCACACCACCGCCACCAGACCAACCCAGCCGCTAGCCCGGCTCACCACTCGCGAAAATCCCGGCGCGGCTCCAAACCGGTCGGAGTGGAGCATCATCAGCAGAACGACCTGAACCAGGATGGTAAGCGAAAAGGCGATGGCGAGCGATAGTCGCCGCCACGACGCACCGGCGAATGCCGCGCCGGGATCGATTTCGCAAAGAACGCCATGCAGGCCGTAAACCGCGCTGAACGCTGCCAGCCAGACAACGGGCGATACGAGTATGCGCAGCAGGTCCCTCATGCCACCATGCCCGGAAGATAAGCGCAGAAGAGGATCAGGGCGGTCGTTACGCATAGATAGCCGATCCAGAGCGGCGCGACGGCCAGTTCTGCACGTCGCCGCGAAGACATGTAGCCGGCCCGCAGACGCAACAGAAGGAAGACCAGCATCAGCGCTGCCACCAGCACATGCACGAGACCGTAACTGCCCAGCACCCACAGCGTCGCGCCATAGGCGTGCGACGTGGGAGATGGAGCCATCGTGAGGAAGGCCAACAGCGAGACTCCGAGCGCGGCAATGCCGGCCAGTGCGATCAAGAGGCCGGCCATCGGTTTCGCGCCTCTGCGATTGCTGCTGACGGCATGGCCAATGCCGGCGACCGCCGCAGCCGTACCGATGATGGCCGTTATCAAGACAAGAGCCGATGGAGTCACGAAGAATGGCGGCGGCCACCCCGGCGCGATAGTCCAGAGGAACGCGTATCCGAACAGCAGCGAGCCGAACAGGGTTGCGTTCGCCACCAGCAGGAAAGCTGAACCCCACCAGCCCGGCGGTCTGTCGACTTCGGCGATGTTGGGAACCCGGACCCCGCGACCGATAGGCTGGTCGCCGAGGTCCTTCTTCGAACCGAGCGTCCAGGCCCAACGCATGGCAAGCACGGCGACACCTGCCATCGCGAATGGGGCCAGCCAGAAAACCTTGAGGAGTATGGACAGAAAGAAAATCCCGGTCACGGCAGCCATGCAGATCGGAAGCCGCGTGTTGTTGGGATAGACGACATGCTGCTGCGGCGTGCCGGTGGCAACGTCCACGATCAGCGTTTCGCGTTGTCCACTGGCGGGATCGCCGAGATAAAACTCGCCGCGCGCGATACGTGTGGGCAGGTTCGGATCGTCCCACAGCGGTTCGCGCGAGTTAACCTGCGGAAGACTGGCAAAGTTATATGCGGGAGCCGGCATCGTCGTTGCCCATTCGAGCGTCCCGGAGCGCCATGGGTTGCGCAGTGACCTGTGACGCACGATGACGTTGAGCACCACCTCCAAGAGCACGATGACGAGACCGAACGCGAGCACGAAGCCTCCGATCGAGGAGATCAGGTTGATCGCAGTCCAACCGTCCTCTGGCGTATAGGTCGAGATGCGCCGCCGCTGGCCCATCAGGCCCACCCAATGCATCGCGAGGAAGGTCACATGGAAGCCGACGAATATCAGCGTGAAGGCCACTTGTCCCAATCGGAAGTACCGTTTGCTGCCAGTAACGAGCGGAAGCCAGTAGTAGACGCCGGCCAGCAGTGGGAAGACGAAGCCTCCAAAAAGCACATAATGGAGGTGGGCGGTCACGAAGGCGGTGTCGTGCACCTGCCAGTCGAACGGCACGACGGCGACCATCACCCCCGTCAGCCCGCCAATGACGAAGGTGACGAAGAAGCCGAGAATGTAGAGCATCGGCAGGCGTAGCCGAGGCGTGCCCTTCCACATCGTGCCTATCCAGGCGAACACCTGCACGGCTGTCGGAACGGCCACCAGTGTCGAAGCAGCCGAGAAGAAGGCGAGACCCATATGGGGAATGCCCGTGGTGAACATGTGGTGGACCCAAAGCCCGAAGCTGAGGATCGCAAGTGCGACGGTCGCAGCCACCACCCATCGATACCCAAGCAGCGTCGTCGAGGACATGACAGGCAGGATGGTCGAGATGACACCGGCGGCCGGGAGGAAGATGATGTAGACCTCTGGATGGCCGAACAGCCAGAAAAGGTGCTGCCACAACAGGCTGTCGCCGCCCAGTTCAACCTGGAAGAAGGGCATGCCAAAGGCGCGCTCCAGCTCCAGCAGGATCGAGCCCAGGATCAGCGGCGGGAACCCCGTCAGGATCATCAGCGCCACCACCAGAATGTACCATGCGAAGATCGGCATCCGGTCAAGCGACATGCCCGGCGCGCGGTATCGCAGGATCGAAACCGTCAGCTCCACGGCGGCGCAGATTGCCGAAATTTCCACGAAGGTTATGCCGATGAGCCAGAAGTCAGTATTGATGCCGGGTGAATGGATGCGCCCGGTGAGGGGCGGGTACATGAACCAGCCGGAGTCCGGCGCGACGCCAAGCAGCAGCGAGACCAGCAGCATGGCGCCGCCAAAAAAGTAGCACCAGTAGCCGTAGGCGGTCAGGCGCGGGTACGCCATATCGCGGGTGCCAAGCAATTTCGGCAGCAGATAGATTGCCAGGCCCTCGATTGCGGGGATGGCGAACAGGAACATCATGACGGTCCCGTGCATGGTGAAAAGCTGGCTGTAGATTTCCGGCCCGGCAAATGCGGAATCAGGGGTGGCAAGCTGCGCCCTTATGAGCATGGCCAGCACGCCGCCGATCAGGAAATAGAAGAAGGCCGTGACGAGGAACATGAGCCCCAGGTCATTGTGATTGACTGTGGTCAACCAGCCCTTCCAGCCAGGTTCAGAAGACCATATCGCGGTCAGCCGCCGGTGGCGGGCCAGCGCGTTCATTCGTCAACCTCCAGGAATGCCCGCCAGGAGTCGGGGGTGTGCGCGATGACCGTAAAGGAATGACTGTCGTAGCCCGGCCCGCTATATTCCGCGCTCAGGCCCGCATAGGTGCCCGGCACATCGGCTTCCAGCCGCAGCACGTTGACATGGCCGGGGATGGCGTCGAGCTTTCCGGCCAGACGCGGCACCCAGAAACTGTGGATCACATCGGCGGCCGTTATGGCGACATCGACAGGCCGATCGGCCGGTATGTGCAGTATGTCGGTGGTGGTCCGGCCCGGAGCATCTTCATACGAGAAAGTCCATGACCATCGCTCCGCTTGGGCGTTGACCCGCGCGACATCTGCAAACTCGCGTGGCAGTAGTCGCTCACCCGCCCAAAGACCGTAGGCGAGAAGCGACAGAAGCACCGCCGACGGGAAGGCGAGACCCAGCCCCACGATCCAGACGCGTTCGCTTGCAGCCGGTTCACCCTGTAGCCGCTTGCTACGGAATGCGAGCGCCAGCAGCGCCATCACCAGGGCGAAGATGGCCGTTGCGCCTACCAGCATAACCCACCACAAGTGGGCAATGATGCGGGCGGCTGGCCCGCCTGGGTCAAGTGTCGACAGCGGACCGGCGCAACCGGACACGACGACGGCCGTTGTGGAAAGCAGAAAGACCTTGAGGAGGGGTGCGGAATGGCCCACCAGAAATTCGAGGGCGAGAACGAACAGCTTATCGACCCGGTTGCGGAGCAACCCGGCTTTGACGACACCGAGTCGCGCATCGCCATTCTCGGTCACCCTATCCACGCCATGAGCGTCGCGTTCCCCGTGGCACTGACTTTCTGCACCTTCGCTGCTGACCTGCTGTACTGGTGGACCGGCGATTCTTTCTGGGCGCGTGCTGCGCTGTGGGCGGTCGGGGGTGGTTTTCTGCTCGGAATGTTCGCGGGCTTTTCGGGCACCGCAGAGCTGCTGCTCGTGTCCGGCATTCGAGCCCGTGCCGCCGCATGGACCCATTTCATCATCGCGGTGACCCTGCTCTCGCTTCTCGGAGCCAACTGGGGCTACCGGCTGTATGGCTACGAAGCCGCGGTGCTGCCATACGGCATACTGCTCTCGGCAGTGTGTGTCGCGGTCGTGGCTTTCACGGGCTGGCATGGCGGCAAGCTCGTCTTCGACTATCGGTTGGGCACAGCGAAAGGCAGCTGACCGCCGCGCGGTTCCGTCAACCAGTCCGGAAACGCGATCCAGTCAAGCTCGGGCTTTGCGAGAACAAGCAGTAATATTGCAATGGCACAACCGGTTATGCCTGTCACAGGCACGTATGGGTTCGGCGGCTTGTGATCGCCCGGCTCTTCGGCGATGCGCACGATGCTACTGCCGATCCATACATGAAGCACAAGCAGCAACGCGACGAAAACCAGCTTGGCGAAAAGCCACGGAACGAAAGCCTCTCGCAGGAAGATCAGCCAGGTCCCGGCGACCACAGCAATGACTGCTGCCGGCGTGACCACGATCGTATAGGTCAGGTGGGTTGCATGTCGGATGAGGCGGTAGTCGTTCTGCGAGATGGCGGGATCGTGCCTTGTCAGCATTAATGGAAGCGTGATGAGCCCGCCGCACCAGACACAGAGTGCGGTCACATGCAGGGCTTTCCACAAGGGAATGGTAGACGCCAGCCATTCTAGCACTGCGTAAGGACCATGGCTTGTTCATCCTCTCAAGACTGATGCCACAAGACATGATAGCTGTTCTTGGTGGCTGTGAAGGTGTTACGGTCTGCACAATCACCGGTCAGCCCGGCAGCAGATACCCGGGCGGGGCGGCTAATAGACAAGACCCGCTTCCCGACACGACTGCAATGTAATGCTTGAGACATCCGGTTCCGTCTCGGCCTCCGACGTTTCCCCCGGCGGGGCGGCTGCATTTGCGCCTTCTCCCGCGGGAGCCTGTTCGCTACTGACCGAGGCAAGCCCATCAATGTCGATCGACAGGGTCGCAGGGTCGTCGCGTGTTTTTGCTTCGGTGCCAGGCGGTACAGGTGGTGTGACGGCACCTTGCTCCGCGTCAGCGCGTTCCGACGCATCCTGCGCGCGAGATTCAGAGCTTTCGATGTCGCTTTGTTCATTCGAGGCGAGTTGGGTGCAGTGGTCGATAAGGGCAGCCATGGCGCTGCGGTCTTCAGTCTCGAACTTCGCCTCGCCGAGATAAATCGGCTGTGCGAAGCCGACACCGATGGACCCCAGCAGCAAAAAGGAGCACGTGGATACACGCATCATCTCAAGGCCTCAGTGTTCACCTGCAAGGTATTCGCGCATCTCGCTGACCTGCGAGGCCGAGACCGGCCCGGCATTTCTGTCGCCGGAATGGCGAAGGTAGGTCAAAAGATCCGCGATCTGGTCGTCGGACAGCTTCCAGTCGAACGGCGGCATTGCGAGGACGCTTGGGACTGCCTCCGTCGGTTGGGCGCGCGCTCCGCCAAGGATAATGCGGATGGCGGTTGACGGGTCCTCGGCCAGCACCTTGTTTGAAGTTCTAAGGGGAGCAAACAGGTAAGGAACACCCGACCGGTCTGATGCATGGCAGGCGGCACAGTTGTCGAAGTAGATGGCTTCGCCGATCTCGACGCGCGCTGCATCCGGCTCGGCCTGGTTTTCTCGGGGTTGGTCATCAAGGCTCTTTAGGTAGGTAGCGATGGCGTCTAGATCTTCCTGATGTAAATGCTGAGCTGAAAGGGCGACAACCTCGCCCATGCGCTGCATTGGTGCGGTATGCCGCGAACGCCCGTCGCGAAGGAACTCGACGATATCGTCCGGGCTCCAGTCGGCAATCCCACCGTTCTCTCCGCCCCGAATGTTGGGGGCGTACCAGTTCTCCAGCACTCCGCCACGAAGGTATTCGTCGGAATCGTCGGCGCCCAACGCATTTTTTCCGGTGTGGCAACCTCCACAGTGCATGGGTCCATCGACGAGATATCGGCCGCGGTTCCACGCATCCGACGCGTCAGGGTCGCTCGCAAATTCCTCGTCATCGAAGAAGAGCAGTTTCCAACCCCACACGGACCGCCGGACGCTCAGGGGGAATGGAAGTTCGTTTTCCGGCACCTGGGCCGTTACCGGGTCAAGCGTTCGCAAATATGCAAAGATCGCATCGGTGTCTTCTCTCGTCATCAACGTGAAATAGGGGTACGGCATCGCCGGGTAGAGGTGGTGCCCGTCACGATCCACGCCCTCGTTGAGGGCGCGATAGAAATCGTCCCGTGTCCAGCGGCCGAGCCCGGTTTCGTCGTCGGGCGTCAGATTGGACGAAAAAATGGTTCCGAAGGGAGTGCCCAGGCCGCGCCCGCCAGCAAACGGCACGCCGTCATTTTCCAGATCGGTATGACACGCTTTGCAGTCTCCTGCCACGGTCAGGTAGCGGCCACGCTCAACTTGCGAATAAGACAACTCCTGAGCCTGGGACGATCCGAGCGTGAGTGTTGTGCTGCCGATGAGAGCCAGCGCCGCGATGCTTAAGAGTGTGGGAGACAGCGGTCTCATGGCTGCACCAACGGGCCAGGCTGCCGCAGGTACTGGTTGATGATCGCATCGACCGACCAGTAGGCCAGCGCTCCGACAGTACCAGTGGGATTGTAACCGGCGTTTTGGGGAAACAGTCCCGCGCCGGCGACGAAAAGGTTCGGCAGATCCCAGCTCTGACAGTATCTGTTGACGACGCTGGACTTCGGATCTGCACCCATGATCGTGCCGCCGGTATTGTGGGTGGTCTGATAGGGCACCGAGTCGTAGGAGCCGCGGCGAATGTTGACCTTGACCTCGCGGCCACCCATGCCGTTTGCTATCTGCTCTGCAACGGGTGTCAGGTGTTGCGTGAGCCGCCGGTCGTTGAGCGTGAAATCATAGGTCATGCGCAATAGCGGCCGACCGTGGGTATCGGTATAGGTCGGGTCGAGGTCAAGATAATTGCTGCGATGGGCCATCGATGCGCCGTGCACGCCGACGCTGGTCGTCTTCAAAAAATTATCGCGAACAGCTTTCTTCCAGCGACTGCCCCAACTGGGCACATTGTCGGGAACCGGATGGCTCTCAATGGGCCGCGCATTGGTCGTGTGGCAGGCAATATAGCCGCCTCCGATAAAACCGAGGCCCGAGTGATCGAAATTGTCGCCGTTGTAATCATCGACAACCATACCGAGTGCACCGGCGCCGACGAAGCCGTTGGTGAATTCCTCGTCGTAGAACACCGTGGCTGACGACATCACCTGATAGCAGTAATTCTTTCCGACAACCCCTTCGCCACTTTGCGGGTCATAGGGCTCCCCGATCTGCGAAAGCAGAAGCAAACGGGTGTTTTCTAGCGGGTATGCGCAAAGCACGACCACCTCTGCCGGCTGAAAGAAGGTGTCGCCGTTGGCGTCGATAAAGGTGACACCGGAAGCCCGGGAGCCGTCGGCAGCCTTCTCGACCGACAACACCGCCGAATTGGTGCGCAGAGCGAAGTTCGGACGCTGCATCAGCACCGGGATGATCGTCGTTTGCGGTGACGATTTCGAGTAGTTTCCACAGCCATGCTTTTCGCAGAATCCGCAATAGGTGCAGGGAGCCAACTGGAGACCAAGGGGATTGACGTAGGCCCGCGACATATTTGCCGAAGGGACCGGGAACGGGCTCAGCCCCAGTTCCCGTGCCGCGGCAGCAAATCTGTCTTGCGAAAACGTCATCTGCATCGGGGGGTTGGGGTAGTTGTCGCTGCGCGGGCCTTCGAACGGGTTGCCGCCTTCAACGGTCTCGCCATTCAAATTGCCGGCCTGGCCGCAAATGCCGCAGATCTTCTCGAAGTAGTCGAAATGCGGTTCGAGCTCGTCATATGTGACGCCATAATCCTGAACTGTCAGGTGTTCGGGTAGAGGACCGTACCGTTCCTCGTTATGGGTGCGGGCTTCGAAGTCCGATGGCAGAAAGCGATATGTCTGCCCGTTCCAGTGAACGCCAGCCCCTCCAACGCCGTTTCCCGGAAGAAACGATCCCCAGTGGCGCATCGGAAGGGCGGTTTGCGCACTGTTATTGCGAAAGGTCAGGGTAGCCTGGGATGCCTCCTGAAACATACCGTGCCGCCAGTAGTAGCGTAGTTCGTCCTGCGCGAACGTCGTAGCGAAGTCATTTGGAGTGTCGCGCCAAGGCCCGCGCTCCAGTGCCAGCACTTCCAGCCCTGCAGCGGTCAGTTTCTCGGCGTAGATTGCGCCCGTCCAGCCAAAACCGACTAGAACGACGTCGACGCCTGGCAATTGCTTGGTCATCGAAACCTCTGAACACTATGCTTTATGGTCGGTCCCAGCCGGGCCGGCCCATCAGGCTGACCGGCTCAAGCGGTATGGCTTTGCCATCATGGTTCACGAAGTCGCGGTAGTCGTAGCGGGTTCCTGGAAAACCGACGTAGCGCCACGCGATCATGTCGCGATTGCCGCCATAGATGGGATCTGCAAAAAAGCCTTCGATCGCGTTCTTGAGGAGCAAGTCGAAGAAGACTTTTCCGGAAACCCCGTCGAATTCGATTTCTTCGTCGTCGAGACCGGTCAAGACAGCGTCTTGCTGGTCGTCGGTCAGGTCCACGAAGCGTGCTTTGTGGTGGGACGCGCAGTAAGTCTCGAGTTCCGCAAGCGCCAATCTGTAAAGGGTCGCCGGCGGATGTTCGCTTTGATAGCCTTGTGTGGCAGTCCCCTCGCCATGGGGCCCCTTCATGTACCAGTGCTGTCCGCGCCCGTAGAATCCAGCCATCTGGCGGTCGATGAAGGTAACGACGTCCGCTTCCGTCGCGCCTGGACCATCCTCGTCGCTTGGAATGAGCCTGGCGCAGATCGCCGCGACCGTTTCGCGTTCCTCAGGTGTGAAGAACCTGTCATTCGAGGTGCCGTAATATGGGATTTCGCCCCTTGAGGGCTCCCATGGCACACCGGCGCCGCGTCCAAACTCTTTAGCAAATGCGTGTGGTACTGCCAGTGCGGTTCCGCCAAGAAGCATGAGCCTCATTACATGGCGCCGCGTCAACGAATGCACGATATGCCTCCCTCTTTGAGACACAACCGCCAACGCCTGAAGAGGTTCCAACAATCTTTTGACGCGCCGCTTCCGTGGAGTCTGGGCGGATTGCCAATCTACCTGTGTTCTGCGACATCATTGAGATAGGCGACTTGCGAGGGACACTATGTCAGTTGATGCGCGAGCGGCTGTCGTGCAGCTACGAGCGTTGCTTCTGGCGGATGCGGCAATCGATATAGGCCATGCGCGCCGGTTGATCGAAGCAGCCGCCGGGCGGCTGGCTGATCCTGCTTCAGCTCACGAGCTGGTCGAGACGTTCCTGTGTCTCATCCAAATCAATGCAGTCGATTGCGGCAACATGCACGACGTCAGGGATCCCATTGGGGAGGCGCTGTCACTGCTGAGCGCCAGCGAAGCTGAAAAGAGCTGGAGGCGCCAGTAGCTGAACGGATTAATGCTGCCCCCGGGGCATAGGGGGACAGCATTAGCCACCCATCGCTTCCGATGACTTGAAAGTCGATTGTTGCGGTGCATCGCAAGGCTCTGGTGGGACGGCGTTGTCTCGCAAAGGGTTTCTGTTGCGAGTTGCCGCGACACGCCTTGCATAGCTCGTCGCTTGTTACTCGCTTATCCACCTCCATCAGCCTCGATGCATCATGGCCTCCAGATGATTTGTTGGAGATCAAAAATGATGCAGTTCGATTTCGCCATTTCCACAACGCTCGCTGTGACCATGCTATTTGCAGCGGCAGCGATCTGGCTAGCCTCTGTCGGGCCGGATGCGCAAGCCTCGCGAAGGCAGGTCGCCGAGCGCTTGGCTCAGATCGCTGTGCTTGGGGCGGTAGCGTTGTTCGCGCTACTCAGGGGCGATAGTTGAGCTCGACCCGTGTCGATGCAGATAACAAACGGCCTCACCAGTTTCGGGATTGGAAGCAGTGAGAACGGCGCCAATCGCTAACTCTGAACGTAGGAGGCGCGCTGCCAGATCAGTTCGGTTCCGGAGCGTTATTCCGGCAAAGAATACGCGATTACATAGTCCCCCGGCTTCGTGCCTGTCGAGCCGTGCCCCCCGGCGACCACGACGAGATATTGCCGCCCGTCAGCTCCCTCGTAGGTCATCGGCGTCGCCTGTCCGCCGGCCGGAAGTCGGTCCTGCCAGAGCTTGGCGCCGGTCGTTACGTCGAATGCCCGGACGTAATAGTCCAATGTACCGCTGTGGAAGGCGACACCTCCCGCGGTGACAATCGGGCCGCCTATGGCGGGGACGCCCATTTCGAACGGCAGCGGCAAGGGCGACAGATCTCGAACGGTACCGTTACGATGCTGCCAAACTACATTGCCGTCCTCCAGGCTTGCAGCAGCGACATAACCCCATGGCGGTTGCTGGCAGGGGAGACCAATCGGCGACCAGAACGGGCGCATTTCGGCAGCATAGGGGGCACCATAATTCTCGTTGAAGCCCGGTTTTTGTTCCGACACGTAGCTGGTTGTGTCATCCGCACGAGGAATCAGCTTGACGATGAACGCCAGGTAGACCGGATTGGCGATTACCACCTGGCGTACAGGATCGACTGCCACCCCGCCCCAGTTGAAGGTCCCGAAATTACCCGGATACACGATGGTGCCGTTGACCGAGGGTGGCGTATAGCGGCCTTGGTAATTGAGTTCCCGGTAGCGAATGCGGCAATAGAGCTGATCGAGCATGGTCGCTCCCCACATATCGCTCTCGCGTAGCGGCTCGGGCGCGAAACTCATGGCTGAGCGCGGTTGGGTGGGGGCGGTGAAATCGCCTTCGACCGCACCTTGCGGCGCTGGGTCCTCAGTGATCGGCAGCAGCGGTTCGCCGGACCGTCGGTCGAGCACAAAGATGTCACCCTGTTTTGTGGCCTGAACCAGCGCCGGCACCACCTCGCCGTCGCGCCGGATATCGACGAGCTGGGGTTGAGAGGGCGTATCCATGTCCCACAGGTCGTGGTGGACGAGCTGGCGCACCCAGCGTAGTTCGCCGGTCGCAAGATCAAGCGCGGTAACGGAAGAGGAGAACCGTTCCGTTTCCTCGGTCCGGTCGCCGCCATACTGGTCGGGCGGAGCGTTGCCCATCGGGGCATAGACGATCCCCAGTTCCTCATCGACCGATAGCATGGACCAGGCGTTGGGCGAGTTGCCGACGTAAGTCTCGCCCTCAGCCAACGGTTCGGTCTGTTCGGGATTACCGCTGTCGAAGTTCCAGACGAGTTCGCCGGTTTCGGTGTCATATGCTCTGATGACACCGGATGGCTCCGTGGTCGAGACGTTGTCGTTGACCGCACCGCCGATGACAATCAACCCGTCCGCCACGACCGGCGGGGATGTGGAATAATACGATCCAGCGTAGAAATGGGGCATGTTGGCGCTCAGGTCGACCGCACCGTCCTGGCCGAAACCGACGCATTCTGCCCCCGTTTTCGCGTCCAGCGCGATCAGGCGGGCATCCGCCGTCGGCAGGAGGATGCGGCTGGCGCAGTCGGCATCGGCACTTGCCTCCACACGGTAGTGGGTGAGGCCGCGACACGTCTGGTGCTGCCGCATCTGATTGTGGCCGACGGTTGCGTCATATCGCCAGCGTTCCTCGCCGCTAACGGGATCCAGGGCGATTGCGATGTGGTGGGGCGTGCACAGGTAGAGCAGACCGTCCACCATGGTCGGTGTAACTTCGTATGTCGTTTCCTCGGGGTCGACTTCCGGGTCGCGAACGTCACCTGTGCGATACACCCAGGCCTCTTCCAATTGCCCGACATTTGCGGGCGTTATCGCTGCAAGCGGCGAATAATGGCTGCCACCGATTGTTCGACCGTAGGCGACCCATTGCTCGGGCGGCACGCTCGCCTCGCTGGGCGGCAAGGAAATCTCGCCGGCTTCCGCCACCTGGCTCTTGACGGTGTGAGACTCGCCAAGCATCGCAAAGACAGCGACCGCGATCGTTGCAACCAAAGTCGCGCCCAGCGTCGCACCGCCCCATCTCCACGCGCCAGCCACACTCCGAGGCCGCCTGCCGATGAGCAACCCCAGCAGGATGATGCCAAGCACAACGATCAGCCCACCACGGGGCGCCAGCGCCCACCAGTCCATTCCAACTTCGTAGAGAGCCCAGAAAAGCGATCCCAGGACGAGGGCTGCGTAGACATAGAGAGCGATCGGATTACGCAGCCAAAGGGCGAAGCCCGTAAATGCAAAGCCGGCCCCGGCAAGCAGGTAGTACCACGACCCTCCCAGTGCGATGAGCCAGATTCCGCCCCCGCCAACGAGAAATCCCAGCTGCAGAAGCACGATTGCGAGCACGGTCGTCATGGAGAACCTCCTCGGGGCCTAATCGGCGGCGAGGCACTTTGTTCCCAAGTCCAACCATAGCCCGTCTCCAGCTGACAGTGTGATATTGGAGGGCCGTTTTGCGATAGCTATCCCTTCTGCGACAGTCGAATGGAACATAGGGTTCCAACACTTGTTATTGATCCATGGCGATTTTCGAGGGGATGTTGTCGCAGCATATGGTCGTGCATATCACGGCCATGAACGTGCTTGCGCCCTGCGTAGTACTAGCGGTCCCGCAGTCCGCTGTTCGGCTGGCCGGAGGGGGAGGGGGCGGTCTCGCTCTTGCGACCGGCCTTCAGACTGCCCTGCTCTGGATTTGGCATATCCCGGCAATGCTCGGGGCGGCGCTGCAGAGCCCATCCTTGATGTTGACAATGCATGGTTCGCTCTTTGCGGTGGCGTTCTGGTTCTGGGCAGCGGTCATCCGCGGTATCAGACAGGGTGAATGGTCCTCGATGGCGGCGCTCCTCGTCACCGGCAAGCTCTTCTGCCTGCTCGGCGTGCTGCTCACCTTTTCGCCGCGCGCCATCTACTGGCAGCTAGCACTTATGCAATCCTGTTTCGGCACCCAGGCCGCTCCCCTGGTCGATCAGCAGCTCGCCGGCCTGCTCATGCTTGTTGCGTGTCCCGCAGTTTTTGTCGGCGCCGCAATCGTTGCTGCCAAACGGTGGCTCCAGTCCGCAAAATTGGCTAATGGCTGGCATCCGCACCCGGAGTTGCGCTGATGGCGATCTTTCTGCCACGTCGCCGGGCTGTCGCACTCGGCGCAATAATGGTCATTGCGGGAGGGTTGGCACTCGGGGCCGCATTTGTTCTCTCGGGCGGCTATAGCGTTGCGGCCTCGGCCCGCCATTTCGACATTACCAACAAGCTCATCAAACTGACTCTCCGGCGCTCGATCGATACGCACAGCGCGTTCGTTAGAGTTCCAGACGTTGATGATGCTAACCTGGTACGCCTTGGAGCGCGCCACTTCGCCAATGGCTGTCAGCCCTGCCATTCAGCGCCCGGATCTCGCCAGGACCCGATCGTCACTGGAATGTATCCGTCCCCTCCGCCTTTGGGCGCAAAGGTAGGCGATTGGGAACAGGATGAACTTTTCTGGATCGTTCGGCACGGCCTGAAATTTACAGGCATGCCGCAGTGGATCGGCGACGGACGGGATGACGAGGTCTGGGCGGTTGTCGCCTTCCTGCGTGAGTTACCGGGCATGTCGGAGCAACGTTACAACGAGCTTGCAGGCGCTGCAGGATCCCGGTCCGGATTCGCGCTGGACGTTGCCGGTGAAGAGCTATTCGCACAGTGCATTACCTGTCACGGCGATGCCGCATCCAAACCAGTCTCCGCGACGGTGCCGTCATTGACCGGACAGAAACCGGCCTATCTTCGCCGTGCCCTCGAAGAATATGCGCTCGACATGCGTCAGAGCGGCATGATGGAGCCGCTGGCGGCTGCATTGACGAGCGAGCAGATCAAAGTGCTTTCCGAACGTTTTGCCACGATGGCCCGGCGACCGCTCGAGCAGACGCCGACCGGACAAGGAGGAGATAACCAGCGCGAACGCGGGCACCACATAGCAATGAGAGGTATTCCACGGCAAAACGTGCCGGCTTGCGCGAGCTGCCATGGTGAGACATCGGCAGCCACTTTCCCCAGGCTGGCCGGGCTATCGAAGACTTATCTGGCGACGCAACTCCGTCTTTTCCGGCAGGGGACACGCGGTGACTCGGCCTACGGGCAGATTATGCAGACCGTGGCGCGGAAGCTGACCGATGAACAGATCGACGATGTTACGACCTATCTCGCCCGGGTGAGCGCCTTGCCGTCCATTGAAGCTACCGCGCGCGCGAGTTCCTCAAGATGACCAGGCACGGGTTTCCAACTCTTGGGTTCACCTTAGGCGCCGGCGCCGTACTGGGGGGGTGTTCCGGCCCGCAATCGGTCTTCGACGCCAGCGGCGCCGAAGCTCGCGAGATCATGCCACTTTTTTGGACGGTGACCTGGATTGCCGTGGCCGTGACGGTGTTGGTCATTACGGTCGCGGCAATCGCAATTCTTGCGCCGGTTCATTGGCGCCGTCTCCTGACGTCCCAGAGATTTGTCGTCGCTTTCGGCATCTTCCTGCCGGTATTCGTCCTCAGCGGTCTCTTGACTTATGGGCTCCTCGTCATGCAGGCGGGTTCGGCGCGCTCAAGGTCCGCCGAGGGGCCCGGCATCACGATCGTCGGTGAGCAGTGGTGGTGGCGGGTGATCTATGATGGCCCAGGGGGCGAAGAGATCGTCAGTGCCAACGAACTGCGTCTGCCGGTCGGGCGACCGGTAGCCATCCGGCTCCAGTCCGACAATGTGATCCACAGCTTCTGGGCGCCGCAGCTCGGCGGCAAGCTTGATATGATTCCCGGGCGCACGAACACGCTCACGCTCGAAGCGACTGAGCCCGGCGTCAGCCGGGCGCAGTGTGCGGAGTATTGCGGCGGCGCGCATGCCCTTATGTCAATGTACGTCGTCGCCATGGAGCCGGACGCTTATCGGCAATGGCTTGAAGCCGAGGCGAGGCCCGCCACCGAACCGGCAGATGCGATCAGGCGCGAAGGGCAGCGGCTGTTCATGGAGCATGGCTGCGCAGGTTGCCATGCGGTTCGTGGCACGCCGGCAGCCGGAACGATCGGGCCGGACCTGACCCATGTGGGCAGCAGGCACTCGCTCGCCGCCGCAAGGCTGCCCAACGACCTGCGGTCGTTTCGCCGATGGCTGACGGACAACCAGCACATCAAGCCCGACAATTTCATGCCGGAGTATGACGTCTTCTCGGATTCCGAACTGGACGCCATCGCCGCTTATCTCGAGGGTCTGGAATAGGCCATGCTTGATTTCGTTCAGCTTGGCCTTCCCATTAATATGCTGCTGTTTGCGGTCGCCGCGGTGGCGGTCTGGTTCGCCGGTGCCCGTCTCACCGGCTATGCCGACGCGATCAGCCGCATAACCGGGCTGGGGCAGGCCGTGATCGGCATCATTCTTCTGGCCGGCGTTACTTCTCTGCCTGAAATCGGCGTGACCGCAACCGCGTCGATTGCCGGAGATGCCCAGCTTGCCGTCAACAATCTGTTCGGCAGCATCGCCTTGCAGGTCGCGTTGCTTGCAGTGGTCGATCTGATGATTGGCCGGGAGGCGCTCACCGCCGTGGTTCCGGACCCCACGGTGATGCTCCAGGGCGCGCTGAACGTCCTTCTGCTGGCCGTCGCGGCGGCGGCGATGGTTGCCGGCGACGTCGGCATATTCGGTGTTGGACTATGGGCCTGGGCTTGCCTCTTTCTGTATGTGGCTGCGGTATGGAGCTTGGCTGCAGTGCGCGGCAAGCGGCCATGGCTTGCCGCGCGCAACGGCGGCATCGACGAACGGCTGATCCACGCCGATGAAAGACATCGGCAAGCCGACGATGCACAAGGTGCCAGCTTGCGTCCGCTGCTCATCAAAACAGGCGCCACTGCCACTGTGATCCTCGCCGCAGGTTTCGTGCTTGCCCGTAGCGGCGACGCCATCGCTCAGGCAAGCGGGCTCGGCCAGAGCTTTGTCGGTTTCGTTCTGGTGGCATTGGCAACGTCGCTGCCCGAACTGAGTACGGCGCTTACGGCGGCACGGCGTGGTCTCTACACCATGGCGATCTCCGACATTCTGGGGACCAACCTGATCAATGTCGCGCTTCTCTTCGTGGTTGACCTGCTCGATACAAATGAGGAGGTGATCCTCAACCGGATGGACGATTTCGCCATCTTTGGCGCGTTGCTAGCCATCGTGCTGACGGCCCTGTTTCTGGCCGGTCTGTCGGAGCGACGCGACCGCTCGCTGCTGCGCATGGGCTATGATTCCATTGCCGTAATGGTCACGTATGCGGTCGGCGTTGCCATCCTCTACACGTTGAGACCGGATCAATGACCCATACGCTGGCGAATGGGCGCCCGCCTGCCGAATACGATCTGCCCAATCCGGACCCTCGTTCGGATGGCGAGGTCGAGGAATTGCTATCGATTTGGGCACGACCGAGGGGTTGGAGGATCATCACGGCAGTCAATAACACCGTCATCGGCATCTTCTATATCGGCACTGCGTTCCTGTTTTTCCTTCTTGCCGGCATACTGGCGCTCGTCATGCGCACGCAGCTTGCCGTGCCGGAAAACGATCTGATCAGTCAGGATCTCTACAATCAGCTATTCACCGTACACGGCACCACGATGATGTTCTTGTTTGCCGTTCCCGCGGTCGAAGCCCTTGGCGTGATGCTGTTGCCTCAGATGCTTGCGGCGCGTGACCTGCCCTTCCCACGGCTCTCCGCCTTCGCAGTCTGGGCCTATGTCGTGGGCGGCCTCGTCTTCTTCTCGACCGTGTTTTACGATCTGGCGCCCAAAGGCGGCTGGTTCATGTACACGCCTTTGACACTCAAGGAATTCTCACCAGGCGACAACGCTGATTTCTGGCTGCTCGGCATTGGTTTCATCGAAATATCGGCGATTGCCGGCGCCGTGGAAATCGTGGTGGGCACACTCAAGACCCGGCCGCCAGGTATGTCGCTGGCCAAGATGCCGATCTTCGCCTGGGCGATGCTCATTTTTGCGGCGATGATCATCTTCGCTTTTCCCGCCGTTATCCTGGGCACCATGCTCCTCGAAATCGAGCGGTCATTTGATTGGCCCTTCTTCTCAGCCCACCGAGGCGGCGATCCACTGCTGTGGCAGCATCTATTCTGGTTCTTTGGCCACCCGGAGGTCTATATCATCTTCCTGCCGGCGGCTGGCCTCGTCTCGATGATCGTATCGACGATGGCGCGACGCCCGCTGGTGGGGCACGACCTTATCGTCGTCGCCCTCATAGGCACCGGCTTCTTCTCGTTCGGCCTCTGGATTCACCACATGTTCACGACGGGGATACCGTCGCTGAGTCTCGCCTTCTTTTCGGCAGCGAGCATGGCCGTTGCCGTACCGTCCGGCATTCAGGTGTTTTCATGGATTGCAACGATCGCGGCCAGCAAGGAGCGCTTCCGGATCAACACGCCTTCGCTATTCGTTCTGGGCTTCCTGTTCATTTTCACTGTCGGCGGGCTGACCGGCGTCATGGTGGCGCTGGTGCCGGTCGATTTCCAGGTGCACGACTCCTACTTCGTGGTTGCCCATTTCCATTACGTGCTGATCGGCGGGATGGTCTTCCCTTTGTTCGCGACGTTTTATTACTGGCTTCCAATGGCCAGCAGGAACATGCTTTCCGAGCGCGTAGGGCGTTGGGTGTTCTGGCTGATGTTCATCGGCTTCAACGTTACCTTTTTCCCAATGCACATTACAGGACTGCGGGGCATGCCACGGCGTGTCTGGACCTATCCCGGCAATGTCGGGTGGGACGCGCTCAACATGATCTCCACCATAGGCGCCTATATATTTGCCGCGGGCATCGCCCTTTTCGTTGTGGACCTGGCAAGACGCTTCCGTCCCGTCATCACGGGGTCTGCGGGACCGGATAATCCATGGGGCGCCAGCACACTCGAATGGCTTCCAAACGACGTCTATTCAACGCGCAGCATTCCCCTGGTCACCAGCCGCGACCCGCTGTGGGACCAGCCCAATCTGTCTGAAGAGGTGGAGAAAGGACATCACTTCCTGCCGAACGCCCCGACCGGCGGCCGCGAGACGATCGTGACGAGCGCCATCGAAGGACGGCCACAATATATCATCCGCATGCCGGGACCGGGATTCGCGCATGTGATTGCGGCGATCTTCACCGCAGCATTCTTCCTGTTGCTCACCATCAAGGCAGTCACGATGGCGGCCATATGCAGCGTCGTCGCGATCGGTGCGATGCTGGTTTGGACCTGGTGCCTGGACAAGGGGCCGGGCGCAGGCGAGGTCGACATCGGGGCGGGCGTCAAGCTGCCGACCTATATGAGCGGGCCATCCTCGCATGCGTGGTGGGCGACTGTCGTCCTCGTTCTGGTCGCCGGTTCGCTCTATCTCGCATACGTCTTTTCCTATCTCTATCTTTGGGTGGTCTCACCCGAGGTATGGGCGCCGAGTGGCTCACCATCGCTTCCTGATGTCGTCTGGCCATGGACGTCGGCGGGGCTTGTTTTGGCCGGTGGTGTCTCGCTCATGGCTGCCAACGCCGTGCTGCCGGCACCGGGCCAACGCGGGGTTGCCGCCCCGCTGCTGTTCGTGTTCACGGCTGCCTGCCTCGTGGCGGCTGTTGCCACCAATCTCTGGGGTCACTGGCAGAGCGGGCTGCGCCCGACCGAAAATGCCTACGGCGCCATGGTCTATATGGCAGGCGTGCTCGATGGGCAGCTCGCATTTGCTCTTGTCATGATGCTTTCTGTTGCCGCTGCGCGATGTTTAGCCGGGCGTCTCGATCGCATCCGCCGGGTCAGCTATGAAAACGTAGCGCTGCTTTTCGGGTACGCACTACTGCAGATGCTGTTCGGTCTTCTTCTCGTCCACGGCTTTCCGAGAGTGATCTCGTGACACAACATCTCCCTGCACCTCGGCGAGGCCCCTCGACCATCGCAACGATCGGCTTTCTGCTTTGGGGCCTGATCGTGTGGGGACTACAGTTTTCCCTCGTCTATGTTGGCCACACCTGGCTGTGCGCGCTGGGCTGGCAAGAGCAGGCGTCATCTATTCTTGTCGGCATCGCGACGGCTTTTTCAATTGTATTAATCGCGCCAATCGTCATCGCCCCTGCATACGTGTCGCGCTTAACTCGATTGGAACGGCAGAGGCAGGACACGAAGGCGATCATTCTAATTGCGCGGCTCATCGGAGCACTTTCTCTCGTCGCCGCGATATGGACCGGCACGGCCGCGCTTATTGTTCAGGCTTGCGTTTCCCTTCGTTGAGAAGGCTCGCCCGCCTTCATCTGCGACAGGCTTTCCACGGGCATGATGACAGTATCATGCACGCGCCAGTCCAGTCTTTTCACGTTCGCTGCTGCCTCCATGATCAGGGTCGTGAGTCCTGACGTACCAGCTTTCGGTACAACAAAGGCTTCTCCCATGAAGATGTGACCTTCTTCCCGCATGCGCACTTCCGCCTGCTGCACCCAGGCGAGATTTTCCAGCGTCTGCCGTACCTCTTCCGGCAGGTACTCCCAGTCTGATCCATCAGTCTTCATTGGTCTGCGATCCGCCAAGTCGGTTACGGCGACACGTAAGTTGGTCCAGCCGTCGCGCATGATGCTGCCCGAGACAACCATCGCAGCAAGGGGATCGAGCCACCAGATGCCAAGGCCCAGGCCGATCACGCCGGCAGCGGCGGCGGTTTCCGACATCCAGTCGGCGCGCATCATCGCCGCGTCCGCATGCAGGATCTTGTCGTGCAGGCGGGGCGCAAGCCTCGTCTTTATGCGCCCGAGGAAAAAGGAGGGTACCGCCGTGTAGAGCAGGGCTATCAGCATCGGCGAACCGGCCCAGATCGAATGCCCCAGGAATGTGACTGTGCCGATAGTCGCCTTCTCCTGAGAAATCAGTTTCAGGCCGCCCTCGATCAGGAGGAACAGCCCCATCGTCGACAGTGCCAATGCTGCGATGAGGTGGCCGATCGAGGTTGCGCGGTGCATGCCGTAGGGAAAGTTGTGAGTGGGCGCGCGGCGCGCCAGCCTGGTGCAGACGAGGAATGCGAGTGCCGGCACAACGCTAACCGCGTCCTCGAAGAAGCTCGTGCGCATTGCCTGCGAACTGCCCATCACCAAGAAAAGAAACGTGGTGGAAGTGGCGATGTATCCCACCGTGATCCACTCTAGGCGCCGAGCCCGCACGTAGACGTCGGCTATCTCTTGCGGAAATTCATGTGCGGTGATGGTTCTCACGGTCCCGCCTCCGTGGCTGATCGACCCGTACTGCCGGAACGCTTGAGCGACGGTTGGGTTCGCCCAGTATGGAACATCGGGCGATGGAACCCGTTCCAAACATTTGGAAGAGGACCATGGCTAGATCGACAAAAAACTGGTCTGCAAAGGTGAACGAGGAGAGTGACGCGCTCGATCTCGAAGAAGATGTCTTTTTGCGGGACGACCCCAAGGACGTCGCGCGGTCGCTGAAACGATCCGCTGAACGAAGCGACCGACGTAATACCGAGCCGTTTCGCTCCGCGATGTCGATGCTGACTTTCTACATCAACCGTGCGGGCGAGAACCTGCGCGCCAGACAACGCCGCGTGCTCGAGGATGCGAAGGACGAATTACGAACGCTCTATGGAAGGAAGAGGAAAAACGGATGACTGCGAAACAGACGGCGAACAGGCGAGAGACCGGAAAGCGGATCGCGAAGCCTGTGCGTAGCGACGATCCCTCCCACGAGTTTTCTCAGGAGGCGGCAGAAAACCGGAAACCTGCCGGGCGTTTCGGTCTGTCTGAACCGGTCGACCAAACGCAGGCGCAGACCCGCAAGTCGGAGGGTGTGGATCCAAGCAGAAAGCCCGCACGCGGCTGACCCCCATTCAGCAGTATGCGGGCTCCGAGCTTAAGGCGGACTCTCGCTTGCAATTCATCTAATCGGGGAGTGCAACGCCTTTCGAGCGCCGCTACTTGGGCTACCATCGATCGTTTGGACACAATCGGTTCATCAGCCAACGGAGCTTGCTTTGCGCCCCATCGCGGCGAGCGCATCCCGCACTTCCATGGACCCGGGATTCAATGCAGGTAGCGGGTGTCCCGCCTACCTCGGTTATCTCCGGTCTTCGGCCACCGACAGGCCTCTCTTCTTGTGTGCCCCTTTCTGGGTGGCTAGCTTAGGCAAAGACATTGGGGGGACCGATGGGATCAAATAGCTATTGCTGCGACGCGCCAGAAGCGTTTTTTCCCGCCCGCGTCCTTGTCACCAGACCGAAACTGGATGGCGAAACGGTCGCATCGGGCGACTACATTCTCTCACTTGAGGGAAAGACAGGCGTGTCAACAATCCTTGCCCCCCGCGCTGGGCGGCTCTATCTCGAAGTATCGGCTGGTCAAGAAATTAAGGCCCTGCAGCCACTTTTTTCGATAATGCCGAGATTTGGCTGGAACAAACCCATGTCTCGTCGCAGTCCCCGGGCGAATAGAGTCTACAGCGGATTAAAGAACTTCGCGTATTGGGGCTTCATCTGCGGCATGCTGGCATATGTGTTTTCTGGTCTTCTTGGACGCGCTTACGACGCTGTTGCCCAGAATGAGTACGTCGACATGCGCATATCGCACCTGCTGAATGGCTATGAGGCAAACGCATTGTCCAAGGCCCCTCAACTTGAAGTCCAGCTGCCGACCGAACGTGATGTCAATCCTGCAAGCCACTCGCCAGAGGCAATTGTATTCGACCCGAGTGAGCCCGCACCAATGTTGGAGATCCCCGGTGACGCAGAACTGGTGGGAGATATATGGTGACGTGGCAATCCTCCTCTGGGAGCCGATATGCGTTTGTCACGCTAGCGCTCTTGCTTGCAGCCAGCGGCGATTTGCAGGCCGATTCCGCTTTGTATATTGACGGCGGTCAGGGACAGAAATGGGGCTGGGCAGTCGATTATCCGACCCTCTCTCAAGCAATGGCGCGTGCCAAGCAAGAGTGCGGCGAAGATTGTGATGCTGTAATGGGGTTTCGCGACGGGTGTGGAGCATGGGCTGCTGATCAGGTACCTGGCTCCAGTGCGTGGGGATGGGCTCGTGGAGAGACTGCCGAAGCCGTCAGAGACGAAGCCACGGCATTCTGTCGAGAACGGGCCGGCGGAACGGGTAATTGTGTCGTTCGTGTGTGGGGGTGCAACACGACACAGAAAAGCAGCTTGGCTTCATACAGCGAAAACACACGACTCGTCCTTACTTCGCTGATCCTGACGACAACGCACAAGTACGACACGAGCCCGTTCGCACATCGTCAAGTCCACTATTGCGGCTACACCAAGGTTCCGCTGGAAGAAGCCGCAGCGTATGGTGAAACTATAGACAGGATTCCCAACTCGTGGCTATCGTCGGGTGGTAGTGAATATGGCTATTTTCTGGTGACTGAGGGAACGCATCTTTCCAGTATTGAAAGGGGGAGGCTGGATGCTAGCCCGATCACGAGGCGGTTCCTAGAGAAGGTGAAGGAAACGAAATACTTCGACGACCGGCTCGTGCGGGACCCGGAGGGGTTAGGTGAATCACGCTTTGCGACGAACGGCTACCAACACAATTTCGATGGCGGCACTCATCCGCCTCATTATGAGGTGCTGTATCAGGGCGCCCAGATGATACTGCCTTCCGAGGATACATATGAGCAATATCGGGATATGATATGCTCTTTGCCGGTTGAGAATTACCCGAAACTGAATCTTGATTCTGTTGATCTTGGGGAGTTTTGACCCATAGCTTTACGACCACCTGAACGGTACCCCAGGACCTCGCTCTCCTGCACCATGCGTTATACACGACTGCCTGGTCGAAAGACAGCGCGCCTAATTGAATGTGGCTTCGTCGCGAAAAAAGCCTCGCCGATCAACTTGTACCGTTTCCTCCCATCCTTCCGGGGGCATAATTGCCTGCGACTTTGCTAAGAAGGTCACTTGGCCGCCCGTCAATCTTTTTTTCAGTACGGTCCGCCCACTGAGATGACAAACCGACTCATCTTCCCGTTGCCTTCCGAAGAGGACCTGCGCGAACTCACCGCCTTCAGGCAGGAGCTTCATCGCCACCCGGAACTTTCGGGAGAAGAAGGCGAGACGGCCCGCCGGGTCTGCGACATGCTGACCCGCACTAAACCCGACAAGCTGCTGACCGGGGTGGGCGGGCACGGTATCGCCGCGATCTATGACAGCGGCGCTCCTGGGCCGACAATTCTATTTCGCTCAGAACTGGACGCGCTGCCGATCCAGGAACTCGGCGACGTAGAGCATCGTTCGACAGTCCCAGGCAAGGCGCATCTGTGTGGGCATGATGGCCATTCCACCATTCTGCTCGGCCTGGCACGCATCCTGTCACAGGCGCGGCCGACCAGCGGCAAGGTAGTGCTGATGTTCCAGCCGGCGGAGGAAAACGGTGCCGGTGCGGCCGCCGTTGTGGCCGATCCCCGCTATCTGGAATTCAAGCCGGACTGGGCATTCTCGCTGCACAACGCACCCGAGGTGGAGTTCGGTTCTGCAAAGCTCGGCGTCGGGCCGGCGAATTGCGCGTCGCGCGGTATCCGCATTCGCTTGACGGGCAGCACTGCGCATGCCTCCCGACCCGCCGACGGCCGCTCCCCGATGCCGGCCGTTTGTGAGTTGATGCCCGCCCTGGTAGGCTGCGGCAGCGACAAGCCACTCGGGCCGGGCTTCACCATGGTCACCGTAACGCATGCATCCATGGGCGCGGAGTCCTTCGGCGTTGCGCCGGGGGAGGCGAAGATCATGGCGACGTTGCGTACCGTCTATGACGACGACATGGAAGATCTCGTCTCACATGTTGAGGGCCTGATCGCCGATACTGCTAGGGACCATGGCTTGTCGTTCGACGTCAGCTACGACGATGTCTTCACCGCCTCGATCAACGATGCAGAGGCGACGGCCATTCTTGCCGATGGTATCGAGCGCGCGGGTGTAACGCGGATCAACCAGACTGTACCGTCTGTCGGGTCGGAAGATTTCGGACAGTTCGGTTTAAGCGGTGCAAAAGCAGCGATGCTCTTCCTTGGCTCGGGGCCCGACTGGCCGCGGGTGCACACGCCGCAATACGACTTCCGAGACGAGTTGATCCCGATCGGCATCCGCATATTCTCGGAAACGCTGGCGAGCTGCATGGAAAATCAATGAGGGGGCAGGATCACACGGCCCACATTCCGCGATATTGGCCAGGCGGCGCAACAAGGATTTATAGCCGTTGCCAGGTTGCATCTGACGGGAAGATCGAGACCGATCACGCCTGCCCACGTTGTGCACTTTGGCAAATTTGCATTTAGGGGCTTCGATTCGACCGCTCGTTGCTGTCTACGATCCTGCATTGCCCCGAGCAGAAGCTCCTGTCCTGCGCCCGTATCGATGTAATAGCCTGCCCGCACGGAATGATTGCTGTCCCGGCTGAAAAGCGCAACGAGCCTCCGGAAGACCTCCAGCCCGTACCAACTGTTCTCGATGACCAGGGTGTCGAAGACCAGGGCCATTTCCCTGCGCTTACGGTCTGGAACGAGGGAAGTTCTCAGCTCGTCGTATTCAATCCCCTTTATCGCAAGCGCTTCTTCGACGGCGTGGCGTAATGCCTATATTTCCCTGAACATGCATTGATACGCGGCCTGTTCAGGGGTAAGCGCTCGCAGGTTCTTCATGCGCTGCTGATGCAGCACAAAGACTGGTTCGGCGTGAAGGAGCTATCGGAGCTGGCCGAAGTGTCGCCCGCGAGGGTTTCCGAGACGCTCACGGCGCTTGAGCGCTTTGAACGGCTCACCGTGAAAGGGAAAGGCCCTTCCAAGGGACGCAGGCTCACCGATCCCGGCGCACTGCTGGACGAGTGGCAGAAACAGAGGCTCGCAGCGCGGCGCCAAAGCTACCGCAGGTTCTATCTGTCCTCGCACGATCCTGAGGCGATAGCCCACCGGCTTGCCGATACCTGCGAGCACCTCGATCTTGAGTACGTCCTGACTGAGCAAAGCGCGGCACAGGCCTATGCACCGCACCTTACCTCTGTATCGCGCGTGACCTGCCGTTTGCTCTCCAGCCGCCGGGCCAACGACCTTTATGCGGAACTGGAAGTAAGGCCGGTGAACGAAGGCGCAAATCTCGATGTCATAGAGACCCGTTCGCGCGGAGAGTTTCTGTTTCGGGAACGGGCCGGAAACCTTTGGCTCGCAAGCCCCGTGCAGGTCTATCTGGACCTGCTGCGCAGCGGCGGGCCCGGAAAGGAAATGGCCGAACACCTGCGGCGAGAAAGGATTGGCTTCCGATGAACAAACCCGCTCAGGCCAGCGGCTTTAAACAAGAGGTCACAGAGAACTGCGAACGGGTTATCGTGACGCTGCTGCGCGGCCTCGGCCCTTGGAAAAATTCGGCTTACCTTGTGGGCGGTCCCACACTGCGCTGACGCCGGAGCCGGCACTCATCTTCTGCCGCTACTGCGGCATCTGCGGCAGGTCGAAGAAGCGGCGATAATAAGGGGCGTTGAAAAGCGGGTTGGTTTCTGCCGGCGCGCGAGGTCACGGCAATGTTGTTGACAGCTTGCGGCACATCATCCAGCCCTCGGCAAGGGGACGCGCTTCGACGGTTTCCGCAAATGGAGATTGTGCCGCGACAGGGGCCACGGCGCACCCCGAGAAGGCCAGGAAAATGGTGGTGACAAAAAACGGCGAAGAATCGCTGCACACACGGTGGCAAATACACGATCATCTTCAGTCTCCCGAAACGTCCTTCTCCCTGCTCCGGAAGGCGGCAGTCGGGTCTACCGCCTTCGTCGGTGTCAAAATCGTCCAGCCGCTGTGAGCGGCATGGGCTCATCCCTCGCGGTTACGCGTAGGTGACGGCCGTGAGGCGCTCTGCGCTGACAGAAACATCAGTGTCGAAGCCACTGTCCGGCGGTTCCACCCGGCAGTTTCCGCCTTGGCAAGCAACCCTTCAAGCCACGGCTTGAACGTTGAGCGGCATTCCGCCTGATGGCCAACGAAATCGCTCGGCGGACAATTCGGTGGAGCGATCGTGCCGATATTGGGGACCATGTTCATGACAGCCTCCCTGATCGATGATGCCTGCGCCCGTAATCGGGCGCAGGCCTCGCAGTTGATCTAGAAGTCCATTCCTGCGCCGGCGGGCAGGGCGGGCGCGGTGTCCTTCTTCGGCTTCTCAGCCACCATCGCCTCGGTCGTCACCAGCAGACCGGCTACGGAGGCTGCGTCCTGCAATGCGGTACGAACGACCTTTGCCGGGTCGATCACACCCTGCTTGTAGAGATCGCCGAATTCGTCGGTCTGGGCGTTCCAGCCCCAACCAAACTCGGCCTTCTCCCGCAGCTTGCCGACGATGATCGAGCCTTCGGCACCGGCATTTTCGGCGATCTGGCGGACCGGCGCCTCGATCGCGCGGCGGACAATCTCCACACCCGTCCGCTGATCCGCGTTGTCGACCTGGATGGTCTCCAGTGCCTTGGCCGCCCTCAGCAGAGCGACACCACCGCCAGGCAATACGCCCTCTTCGACCGCGGCGCGCGTAGCGTGCAACGCATCGTCCACCCGGTCCTTGCGCTCCTTCACCTCGACCTCGGTCGAGCCGCCGACGCGGATAACAGCAACGCCGCCAGCAAGTTTGGCGAGACGCTCCTGGAGCTTCTCGCGGTCGTAGTCCGAGGTCGTCTCCTCGATCTGCGCCCTGATCTGCTTCACGCGACCTTCGATTCCAGCCTTGGAGCCGGAACCGTCCACGATCGTGGTGTTCTCCTTCTCAATGACCACCTTCTTGGCCCGGCCCAGCATCTGGAGGGTGACGTTTTCCAGCTTGATGCCGAGATCTTCGCTGATTGCGGTACCGCCGGTAAGGATGGCGATGTCCTCGAGCATAGCCTTGCGGCGATCGCCAAAGCCCGGTGCCTTGACCGCAGCCACCTTGAGGCCTCCGCGCAGCTTGTTGACGACAAGAGTCGCCAGAGCCTCACCCTCGACATCTTCAGCAATGATCAGCAGGGGCTTTCCGGACTGGACCACAGACTCGAGAACCGGAAGCAGTGCCTGAAGATTGGAAAGCTTCTTCTCGTGGATCAGCACGTAGGGTTCGTCGAGCTCGACGCGCATCTTGTCCTGGTTGGTGATGAAGTAGGGCGACAGGTAGCCGCGGTCGAACTGCATACCCTCGACAACCTCGAGTTCGGTCTCGGCAGTCTTGGCTTCCTCGACCGTAATCACGCCTTCATTGCCGACCTTCTGCATGGCCTCCGCGAGAAACCGGCCGATCTCCTTATCGCCGTTTGCCGATATGGTACCGACCTGCGCGATCTCGTCGTTCTTCGAGATCTTCCGAGCATTCGCCTTGAGCTCGGCGACCACTGCGTCGACGGCCTTGTCGATGCCGCGCTTCAGGTCCATCGGATTCATGCCGGAGGCCACGGCCTTGGCACCTTCCTTCACGATCGCCTGAGCCAAGACGGTTGCGGTCGTGGTGCCATCGCCGGCGAGATCGTTTGTCTTGCTTGCGACCTCGCGCACCATCTGGGCGCCCATGTTCTCGAACTTGTCCTCAAGCTCGATTTCCTTGGCGACAGTCACGCCATCCTTGGTGATGCGCGGGGCGCCGAACGATTTGTCGATCACGACATTGCGGCCCTTGGGGCCGAGCGTGACCTTTACCGCATTGGCGAGGATATCGACACCGCGCAGCATGCGCTCGCGCGCGTCGGAATGGAACTTGACTTCCTTAGCAGCCATTGGATCACTCCTTCAGTAGGCAGCTTTCGTTGACTGGTTGAGCAATGGAAGAAGCCTTACGCGGCCTTCTTCAGTGCGGCGGTCGCTTCGATCACGCCCATGACGTCGCTCTCCTTCATGATGAGGAGGTCTTCGCCGTTGAGCTTGATCTCGGTGCCGGACCACTTGCCGAACAGGATGCGGTCGCCAACCTTCACGTCGAGCTCGACCAACTTGCCGGTGTCGTCGCGGGCGCCGGAACCGACGGCGATGACTTCGCCTTCCTGTGGCTTTTCCTTGGCGGTGTCGGGGATGATGATGCCGCCGGCCGTCTTTTCCTCGGCTTCGATGCGGCGGACCAGGATACGGTCATGCAATGGACGGAACGTCATCTCGTTCTCCTTCAGGACAAACAAATTTTGAGAGGTTCCTCCGCACCGGACCGGGTCCGGTACGGGGTGCGCAACCCTTGCGGCATTGCGCGCACATGGAGCTAGTTTGAGAAATTTGACGTTTCAAGAGGGCTGGCGAAAAATTTTGGCACTTGGTCGTTACGAGTGCTAGGGGCCTGAAATCGTGCAACTTTCTACGGCACCCGGAACACAAAAAGGCTTGATTTTTTCGAAGGAGACGACAAAATTTTCGCCATGGTCGCGTTATTGAAACGCGCCAACAAAAAATGGTCGCAACTGGAGTTTGGAACGGCAATCCGAAAGGAGGTAAGCTATGGGCCGAACCGATTTCTCAACGATCATTCCGTCACTCGCGCCTGAAGCAGAGGATGTCGCGCTTGATCGCCTGTTGTCCCCATCGCGCCATTACAAGCATCCCGATGATGTTGTTCGCGACCCGGAGCTAAATATGGGCGAGAAACGCGCCATTTTGTCATCCTGGGTGTCAGATGCGTGCGCGGTTGAATCGATGCCGACCCTGCGCCGCCCGCCGGGTACTCCACAGCCAATCTCATTTAATGTCATCATGGATGCCCTGCATCGACTGGATCACCCGGACGAGGCGAGAGCGATGGCGCGCAAGGCGATGCCGGATGGGCATTGGCAGCGACTGGATGCCTGACGTTCAAACGGGAACTTGGAGACTTGAATGGCCAAGACGGTGAGCAGAGAGTTTCATTTGCAAATGGAAGGATATGGCCTGACCACGGCAGAAATCCACTATCACATGCCGGACCATCCCAGCCTTCTTCAGCTCTATGTCTGGCAGGAATACGACCTTGCGCCCGGCTTCCCCGAACTGCGCGGGTTCCTGGAATACTGGCGCGAGACGCTGGAAGGGCCGCTTCATTCCGTGCGCGTCGCCCACCACCGTCTGATCAGACCATCGGAATGGAGGGCCGTCGACGGCATCATATCAGTTCATTGAGGGACAAGGTCGGCGGTAGGCCGAGCGACAGACGGCTTAGGGTGCGTCGCTGCGCAGCGGATGCCTTGTGACCACCTATATTGCCGCAGTCTCATCAGGTCTTTCCGAGGATACAATTGCGTCCACTTTGCTAAGAAGGTGCCGGCCTCGCCCCTAGCTCTGCTATCCAGCCACGCGCACTCCGCCGCTGGGAGCAGCGTGGACCTGGGCAATGACGGTTTGCAGGGCGTTCGGCACTAAAGCATCCGCGTGTTTCTTATCGCCGCAACAGAGATAGGTCTTTCAACGCAGATAAGGCAGCAGCCAGACGATATAGAGTTCTTGTTCGTCCTCCACCGACAACCGTCGATCGCACCGCTTAGGTGTTTCGGCTCTCGCCGCCTTCCCTTTGGTCTGCGTTTCGGGCTTGCCGCTGACGGCTCCAGGTTTGAACCAGCATCTCAGCTCGCGCTTCACGGTCTGCAGGACCTTCGTCAGGAGCTTCCGAGCGCCGTAACTCCTCGCACATCAAAGCGAGATCGCGCGGTGTGAATATACCATCGTTAACGGGTTTGGCGGACATCGTAGCCATCTCCGAACCTTTGGGGCGAGAGCATGATGGTCGCAAACAGCCGTCAGCGCCCTTAGAAAATGGCTGACGATGTACCCAGTCTCACAGATTGCGGGCCTGCTGGCCAGTCACTTCATATTACGGTCGGCGGGCAGCCTGGGGGGTTCACGCAGGATATTATGTTCTGTCACTGTTGAGATGGCTGGTTCGCACCCTTGACGAGTTACCTGCTTCAGTTGGAAGAAATGCCGGGGACATCGGCGTTGCGGTCATATCACGTCAGTTCGCCGCCCCCGCGCCTGATATGAACTCTGCGGCCTACGACCCCTGACTGGCAACCTCGGCTTTGTGAAACAACCGCTGTCTGCGCACCCAAGTCAGGTTTCGGCCCCTGGCGGGAGGCCGCCTCGGATACTGATCGACGCTTCCCAGCACCGTTCGACGTGTTGCTATAACTAACGGTCGTCGCGTTTAATGAATTGATGGCTGTTATCCAGAACACCGGGCTTCTCAGTCAGGACAGCCAGAGCCAGCCCCGCGTCATCGAAGAGACGAAACCACTCGTCCCATCCCACGAGCTCGAACCCGCCGGCATTTGGAGGTCGCTCCGCTTGATCCTGATCTTCATAGGCCACTTGATCGAAGGCGATAAGGAGATGCGGTTGAACGCCCGGTTGTGACGACACATCGACTACGGCTGGGACGCCCATGCGTGCCGCTGCCCAAGCTCGTATCGCATTGTGGTCCGTCAAGATCTGCTGTCTAGCCATAGTGCCCTCCTGCCGTGGAAGCGCAACCAACCGTGCCCACTCATCCTTGCTTTGGGACATTTCGTCTACTGCACCGCATCCTGGGAAGTGGCGAAGACATCACACTTCGTCGAAACGACTTCCTTCGCGCGAAGGCCTTCGCGACAGGGCGGCCTCGTCATCATCATTTGGCAACGCCTCGTCACTCTGCTGGAAGGCGTTGTCGTCATCCTCTTCTAGAGGTTTGCTCGATTCTTCGGAACTGAACTCAAGCTCCCCAACGTCCAGCAACCTGTCTGAAACGACCGGGCCGGATTCTGCTTCTTCTTGACCCTGCTCTTCGACGAAAAGGGCCTTGGGCATATCAGTTCTGGCGTCATAGTTTCGCCTGCTCATGGTCTGCTCCCTTTCTCGCAAGTTGTTCTCAGCGGATTGCCGCCTTACGATTTTCCGCCGTCGTTGGAGCGGGCCTTGTCACCCTTCTTGATGCTGGTCGTCGTCTTTGCATCTGCGCTCTGACCGAAATCTGTTCCCCCCAGATGACCGCCGCTGGTTGTGTGTTCGGCCACTTTTTCGATGCGTTCTTGAATCTCTTTTTTATCGGTCTTGCTCATTTGAAAACCTCCTTTCCGATGTTCACCAACCCGCTCATAGCAAGTCCGTTCCAGATAAAGCTGCGCGAGATGACCGGCTAGTCGGGAGACAGGCGTCGAGCCTTGAAAGTGAGTTCGCATTCGAACAAGGACTGTTTGTGGGCATTGAGGACGACAATACGGAACGTACGATCGTTCCCCTCCGGCACCTCATCGACGGCCATTTCGGTTATTGCTTGTACCGCTTCGCGGAACGCTTCTTCTTCGTTCCTGAATTCCAGCCCCTTAGAGCCCGTCTCGAAAGGGTTGAGTAGCTGGCGCGGTCGTGATTCCGAATTGGGTGTCGAAGCCTATTCGGAGAGACCTGATGTGGACGCCAGCT
>NZ_JBZFLJ010000018.1:0-47504 GCF_058448885.1 Mesorhizobium sp. DxT
CAACCGTAGACACAGAAACTGACACCTCCGCCAATCCCTGCCTTCATACAAGACGCCCAACCGAAACGTCAGGCGGCCCAGACTTCGCGCTTACGGTAATCCTACAAGAAGGCGGTCTTCACTGCAGCGTCCAAAGCCTCTGAGGCCAGCAATTGGCTGATGTCTCTGGCTTCCAATCATCGTGATATCGAGGATGCGGCTTAGGCCGCATCCTTTCACTCTTTGCCGGTGACAACCGGCAAAGTTGTAAGATGCTTGTCGATGGTCTCGACAACATCTTTATGCATGGGCAAGTTGGCCTTTTCGGTCTCCCATCGCTCCATGAAGAGCGAGATGGTTTCCTTGGCTGTGTCGAGGACAAGCTTCTTGGGCAGCTTGGCTTTTGCGGATAGATGCGCCAGCTCGTCCGTTGTAAAACCGGTGAACTCCTTCGTCCGGCTGAAGGTCAGCGCGGACTTGTCATTCGCGATATACGGAATCGTGGACACAAAGTCATACGCCGGAGAGAGGCGTGCGTTGCGGCGATCAGGATAGATCAGCGACCAGTTTTTCAGGTGCATGTCGCCATTGCCGATCAGGACATTGAATGTCAGGCGGCGAATAAATTCGGCCACATCATACTGATCGGATTCGGAGGCGCTCACCGATATCAGATTGCGGTAACTGGCCTTCTTGTACTTGTCCTCAGGATAGACGTTAAAGACCTGCGCAAAATCCTCGATATGTGTGACGCTGCCATCTTCATTGCGATCGAAGCGCTCGATGACGAAAGCCTGTTGCCCGATCTTCTCAATCCCGTCTGGCAGGTTTCCGATCGATCGCACATCGATCAGCTCGATCCCTGGCACGTTGATCCCAACCATCCTGGCAAGGCTCATCATCGAGAACTCGTTTTCCGGGAGGTTGGCAAACTCGCGTGAGGGGAGTTTGACGATCCGATTGCCGCCGACGCCGCTTGTCGGAATCGTCAAGCCGCCGCTCGCACTTTGAACTGCCGAGAATTTGAGCTGCACGCCCGCCAATGAAAATCGCATGGCATCTTCGGCAGCCTCTTTCGCGGCTTCCCCTTCAAGGATGTTGTGTGCTTCGTCGGGCCATTCTTCACCGTCCGCTGGGACGACGGTGATCGCGCCGGGCAAGTCCTGCCCGAGCACCCATAAGAGGAAGAACTCGCGGTCGATACGGATGTCTGCCTTCTCAGCCAGGTATCGGCGCAGATGACCCTCCGGCAGGAGGTTCGAGAAGTAGGGCATCAGCTTGATCTTGTATGGCCGAAAATCAGTGATCAGGTCGCCGAGGCTATCCACGAACTGCAGGCCGAGGGTCGGTCTCTCACGGTTCTCAATATAGGCATCGTTGAACGCAAAAAGTGTCTTTTCGTTTCCGACAAAGGTGATCGTGCCGATTTCTTCGCCATAGAGGCGCACACTCAAAACGGATACATCAGGCATTGTCGTCCTGCTCATCTAATGAGTAGGCTGGACGGTTCGCATTCCTTTGTTCGCTCGTTGGCTCGAAATGGGCGATCTGGTTGCGGAGCGCTCTCATGCTGTTGATCGCATCCAATACGCCCTTCCAGTGCTCCGTCCGTTTGGCGTGGTCAATCGTTTGGCGCACCGAGCGGAGGCTATCTAAAAACCGGGTATCAATCTGGAGGCGCTGGAGTGATGCCGTCGCTTTGCGCAGCTCATCCAGCTCCGGCAGGCTCGGCGCTTCAATCTGAAGGGCGCGAACCGCCTTTTGCAGTTGCTGCATTTCCTTGCCGATCGCGCGCGGTTGGATCACGGTTCGATCCGTCGTCTGACGCGTGATCGATTTGATTGCAGGCACTGCCTTGCGTGGGACCAGGGCGATCTCCAAAGTCAATGCGCTGGCGATCGCGACGAGGCTCGATAGGCGTAGATCAACGCTGTTGGATTCGATCCGCGAAATCTGCGCTTGCGGGATGCCAGCTAAGCGGCTCAATTCGCGTTGGCTGAGCTGTTTGGCTTCTCTGGCTTCGCGTAGGCGGTCCGCGATCTCTTGGGTTTCATATTTCATCGATGTTTATTTCTGCATCATTTATCTCTTTTGATGTCTTTTACGATATCACAAGATCAGCGCGAGAGCATGCCAGGAAGCGCTCGGTCATGAGTGCCAATGTTCATGCATGGGCGCTAACCACGGTGCCGGCAACGACGGAGGCTGGTTCGAAGTCTCCGATACCTTTTCGACACGTTGGGGCGACCGGGAACTGGCCTGCGGTTTGTTGACGGCACGATAGGCAGCTACTGACCAAAGATTAAATACAATCTTTGATCAGTAGCCGGAACACACGGGCTATTAACAGGCCTGACCCGACAGAGCGCTGGCGATTGCTACGCGCTTTTGAGGCCCTGATAATTCTCAGTTATCGTACCAAGCTTGTGTCCGTGTTTGTCGGCCACGTTGAATCGATGTTTGGCATCGCTTTAAGGGCCGGGCTGTTGGCAAAGCTGAAGCCCGCAAACGGTCTTCCCCCATCCGGGCTGCCATCCTTGATGCGCGGCGCTACTGAGGGGATTGGAAAGAACTGCGAGAACACCTTGGTGCCGCTTGCGCGCGGCGGCCGGCAAGGGAGGCTTCGCCGCCTCTGGCCGCGAAACATGCGATCCGGCACAAATGCCGGCTTGCCAGACGCGCCCTTGTCCTGCCTTGCTCTTCGCGGCCCCCGGGTTGCCGCCCCTAAGGAATAGGGAGCGGAAACCGGACAGAGGACCGCGCGAAACGCGGAGAGGGAATGGAAAAAGCAGATCTGGAAGAGCTGAGAGAAAAGGTCGCCTGCGAGGCCGTCTTGGAAACCGCGGGCTTTGCGGTCGACGTAAAGGAAAGCACCCGCCGCGCGGTCAAATACCGCCGCGGCGAAGAGATCATCATTGTCATTCATGACGGCAAGGGCTGGTTCGATCCGCTGTCGGATGCGAAGGGCGACGTGTTCCGCCTCGTCGAGCATCTTGACGGCCTGCCCTTTGCGGCCGCGCTCTATGTCGTTGCCGACCTCGTCGGCTTCGTCCCTTCGCAACCGCAGTGGCTGCGGCAATCGCGTGAGCGTATGCCCGACCTCTCAGTTGCTGAGCGCTGGTCAGGCCGTCGCAAGCCTTGGCCCGGCTCCGCGACATGGCGCTACCTGCAGGACGAGCGGGCGCTACCCGATCCCGTAATGCGCGCGGCCGTCGCCGAGGACCTTCTTCGCGAAGGCCCGCAGGGCAGCATGTGGGCTGCCCACCGGGATCCATCAGGAATGGTCACGGGGTGGGAAGAGCGTGGTCCCGACTGGCGCGGTTTTGCCTCCGGCGGCACCAAACTGCTCTTTGCGTTCGGTGCGGAAACGTCGCTGCGCCTGTGCGTCGCCGAGGCCGCAATCGATGCCATGAGCCTTGCCGCACTCGAGGAACAGCGGCCTGACACGCGCTATTTGAGCACCGGGGGCGGTTGGTCGCCGGCGAGTTCCGAGGCCTTGCTCGATCTCGCCATTCGAGCAGACTCCCTCCTCGTCGCCGCCACCGACAACAATGCGCAAGGGGAGATCTTTGCCGCGAGGCTCGAGGCGCTCGCGCGGGATGTCGGTTGTCAGTTCGCGCGGCTGCGACCGGAGCTGGAGGACTGGAACGAGGATCTGAAGGCCAAGAAGGATGGAAGGGAGAAGGAGAGGGACGGCTGCCGCATGCCCGCAGTCCGCCTCAAGGGTGACGCTCCGCCCGGCTGACGCCGGCCCTTGACCCGGCCGGACGGAGAGGCGGCCGCGGGAAGGGGTCCGGAAGGGCTGAAGAAGATGGTGATGCCGACAGGGTGCACCGCGCTCCAGCCCGAGACAGGCCCCACAGGAGCCCGCCATGACCCTTCTTGCACCAATCCGAAAAATCTACTTCGGCATCGCCGACCGCCACCAGACGTTCAGGCTCTTCGACCGCCATGCCGGGCGGCCCGACCGCTGGCAGGATGACGACGGCGCGCTTTACGCCGGCGAATGGTTCGAAATCGCGCAGGCTCAACATGACTACATGCTCGAAATCCTGCCGCCGCTCTGGATGCGCGGCGAAATGTTCGCCATGCGCGAATTCCTGACCGGCAGCATCACCAGCGTCTTCTACACACTCAGCATCAACGGCGTGAAACGGTACTTCCACGCCTATTGCGATTTGTTCGATCCGCGTTCCGTCCATGCCATGCGCGATGCGATCGTCGAGCGCGAACGCCGCCCGGTCAAGGCCATGACGCGCGACGAACGCATCGAGCACGTCTGGAGCGCCACCCATGACGATTATCGCGGTTATGCCGGCGCGGACTTCCGGCCCGAACATCGGGGCAAGCGCATTGTCATCGTCTACGGCAAACCGGGCACACGGTTCGAGCTGCTGGAGAGCCTGACCGATCAGCAGGTCTCCGAGAAGCTGCCGGTGCATCTGCGCCACCTGCCGCTGCCTGAAGCCGCGTGAGGTGGGCCATGTGCACATTTCCGATTCTTGCGGTGCGCAACGTCATCGCCGCGGCGAAGACGATGCCGCCACCGATGGCGGTTTCCGCAATCCCTATTATGGCAACCCGGCCGGGAGAGGGCGAGAAGCCCGGCATCTGGCTCGTGGCGACGAGGGCGTCTACATCATCTCCAACGGCAAGCTTGCCGAGGGGCAGAAACCGCTCGTCGTTTATTCGACTGAATGCCACGCGAAGGGCGATACCGACTGGTGGGACTACAAGCACCGACATTTCGGGGCCGATGACGGCATCGAATTCATCGATGCCGATCTGCTGGTCCCGAGCTTCAACCGGAGCTTCGGGATCACCCATCTCGGTATCCAGGCCACCGCGAACGACATCTCGTTGCCGCTGATCAACCGCTAACCGCACTTCCAATTCCGCACGCCTCCGGCGCCGCTGGCTTTCCCGACGGCGCGGCTTCGTGCGCCCCCATCATGCGAGAAACCATCAATGTCAGACCACGATCCCTTCACCCTCGATATGTTCGGTAGCTCGGCCTTGTCCTCCGGGCTTGGATTTGGCGTCACCACCTTTTCTGAAAGTCCGAAAGCAAAAACGGGCGAGATCAACCTTCCGCCAGTGGTGGATTTGTCCAAGTCGCCAGCATGCGAGAAGTGTGCTGCTGAGAATGTCGGCGGAGCAGGCGAGTGCGGCAGCAACTTCTATCTTTCCGCCAGCCGTTCTCTTTCCAACGGCTGGAAGTCCCGCGCGCAGGATAACCTCGACGCCATTTCACTCGCCACCACAATCGCAGCCGAGCACCGGCCCGCGACGCGGCAAGAGCAGGGGCGCCTCATCAAATTCACCGGCTTCGGTGCGTCCGGCCTCGCCAACACCATCTTCACCCGGCCCGGCGAGGAGGGGTTCCGCAAGGGTTGGGAAGACCTCGGCGAACAATTGCAGGAAGCTGTCTGCGACGCCGACTACGCCTCGCTGTGCCGCTGTACGCAATATGCGCATTTTACGCCCGAGTTCATCATACGGGCGATCTGGAAGGGGCTCGAACGGCTCGGCTGGCGCGGGGGCCGCGTCCTTGAGCCTGGAATCGGAACGGGGCTCTTCCCAGCCCTGATGCCGGAAGCGTTTCGCGATGCATCGTTCGTCACCGGCGTCGAGCTCGACCCGGTCACCGCGCGCATCGCCCATCTCCTGCAGCCGGTCGCACGCATCCTTGAGGGCGATTTCGCGCGAACCGGCCTGCCCGCCCATTTCGATCTGGTGATCGGCAATCCGCCTTTCTCGGACCGAACCGTCCGCTCCGATCGCGCCTATCGGTCGATGGGTTTGCGGCTACATGATTACTTCATCGCTCGGTCGATTGATCTTCTTAAACCCGGGGCGCTCGCCGCCTTCGTCACCGCGTCGGGAACGATGGACAAGGCGGACGCCACGGCGCGTGAGCACATCGCCAAATCCGCCGATCTGATCGCCGCCATCCGCCTGCCCGAAGGAAGTTTTCGCGCCGACGCCGGCACCGATGTCGTTGTCGACATCCTGTTCTTCCGCAAGCGCAAGCCGGTTGAGCCGCAGTGCGACGCGAGATGGATGGACCAGGTCGAGGTCATTCCCGCCGGCGAGGACGCGGAAGCGGTCCGTGTCAATCGCTGGTTTGCAGATCATCCCGATCATGTGCTCGGCCGCCATGCGAACACCTCTGGCCCCTACGGCGAGAGGTATACCTGCTTACGGGGCGACGGTGACCTCGAGACCGATCTGAACACTGCCATACTCCGCCTTCCCAACGCCATCTATGACGGCGAGCCCGCCGCGATCGATTTCAACCTCGAGCTTGGCGGGACGCTCACCGATATAGCCAAACCCGAGGATGCCCATGTCCGCGAGGGCAGTTTCTACTTCGATGCTTCGAAAGGATTGATGCAGGTTCTCGACGGCAAGCCCGGGCCGGTGCGGGTCCGCAAGGGGCGGTCGAGCGACGGGTTTTCCGAAAAGCAGATCAACGTCATCAGAAAGTTGATCCCGGTCCGAGACACAGTGCGCGCGGTCCTCAAGGCCCAGGAGACCGATCGGCCGTGGCGCGATCTGCAGGTCAAGCTGCGCATCGCCTGGTCGAGCTTCGTGCGGGATTTCGGACCGATCAATCACACCAAGGTGTCGATCGCCGAAAACGAGGCGACCGGAGAGACCCGCGAAACGCATCGGCGCCCGAACCTGCAGCCGTTTCTGGACGATCCGGACTGCTGGCTCGTCGCCTCCATCGAGAATTACGATCTCGATACGGATACCGCGAAGCCCGGCCCGCTCTTTTCTGAACGGGTCATCGCCCCGCCGTCACCGCCCGTAATCACCAATGCCGCCGATGCGCTTGCGGTGGTCCTGAACGACCGCGGTTATGTCGACATCGATCATATCGCCGAGCTGCTGCATGAGGACCGCGACACCGTCATCGAGGAACTCGGCAGCGCGATCTATCGCGATCCGGCGGATGGCACCTGGCAGACATCCGACGCCTATCTCTCCGGCCCCGTGCGCGACAAGCTGGCGATCGCTGAGGCTGCCGCCGAAATCGATCCGGCTTACAAGCGCAATGTCGAGGCGCTCGAGGGGGTGCAGCCGGCCGATCTCAGCCCATCCGATATCACCGCGCGGCTCGGTGCGCCCTGGATTCCGGAAAGTGATGTCGTCGACTTCGTCAAGGAGACGATGGGGACCGACATCCGCATTCGTCACATGCCGGAGCTTGCTACCTGGACGGTCGATGCCCGCATGCTCGCCTATCGCGCCGAGGGCACGTCCGAATGGGGCACCAAGCGCCGACACGCCGGCGAACTGCTGTCCGATGCTCTCAACAGCCGCATCCCACAGATCTTCGACACGATCAAGGACGGGGACAGTGAGCGCCGGGTTCTCAATGTCGTCGACACGGAGGCGGCCAAGGAAAAGCTCACCAAGATCAAGACCGTTTTCCAGACATGGGTCTGGTCCGATCCGGACCGCACCGACCGGCTGGCGCGGGTCTATAACGACACCTTCAACAACATCGCGCCACGATCCTTCAACGGTGACCATCTCCAGTTACCGGGCGCCTCTGGCGCCTTTGTTCTTTATGACCACCAGAAACGCGGCATCTGGCGGATCATCTCGTCGGGCGCCACCTATCTCGCCCATGCGGTCGGCGCCGGCAAGACGATGACTTTTGCCGCCGCGGTCATGGAGCAACGCCGCCTCGGCCTGATCTCGAAGGCCATGCTGGTTGTGCCCGGCCATTGCCTGGCCCAGGCCGCCCGCGAGTTCCTCGCGCTCTATCCGACGGCCCGCATCCTCGTCGCCGACGAGACCAACTTTACCAAAGACAAGCGACATCGCTTTCTGTCGCGCGCGGCGACGGCGACCTGGGACGCGATCATTGTCACCCATTCAGCGTTCAAGTTCATCGCTGTACCTGCCGCCTTTGAAAAACAGATGATCGAGGATGAGCTCACGCTCTATGAGGAATTGCTCATCCGGGTCGAGAGCGATGACCGGGTGTCACGCAAGCGGCTGGAGCGGCTGAAGGAAGGATTGCGCGACCGGCTCGAGGCGCTCGGCTCGGTCAAGGACGATTTGCTGACGATTTCCGAGATCGGCGTCGACCAAATCATCGTCGACGAGGCGCAGGAGTTCCGAAAGCTCTCATTCGCCACCAACATGTCGACCCTGAAAGGCGTCGATCCGAACGGATCGCAGCGCGCCTGGGACCTCTATGTGAAGTCCCAGTTCGTCGAGACGAAGAACCCGGGCCGGGCGCTCGTGCTGGCGTCGGGGACGCCGATTACCAACACGCTCGGCGAGATGTTCTCAGTGCAGCGTTTCCTCGGCTTTGCGGCGCTCAAGGAACGCGGTCTGCACGAATTCGATGCCTGGGCTTCGACCTTCGGCGACGTGGCGACCGAACTCGAATTGCAGCCATCCGGCAAATACAAGCCCGTTTCGCGCTTTGCGACCTTCGTCAATGTGCCGGAACTGATCGCCATGTTCCGCTCTTTCGCCGACGTCGTCTTGCCGGAGGACCTGAAGCAATATGTGAAAATCCCCGCCGTCTCGACCGGCAAGCGTCAGATCGTCACCGCCAAACCGACGGATGACTTCAAACTCTATCAGCAGGTGCTTGAGGCGCGCATCAAAGCGATCGAAATGCGTGAGCGCCCAGCCAAGCCTGGCGACGACATCCTGCTCTCCGTCATTACCGACGGCCGCCATGCCGCGATCGATCTCCGGCTGGTCGATCCCGACAATGACAATGAGCCGAACAACAAGCTCAACAAGCTGATCGCCAATGCCTATCGCATCTGGCGCGAGACCGGCTCCAACACCTATCTGACACGCGAGGGCAAGCCGTTCGATCTGCCCGGCGCAGTCCAGATGATCTTCTCCGATCTCGGCACGATCAGCGTCGAGAAAAGCAGAGGCTTTTCCGCATATCGCTGGATCCGCAACGAGCTCGTCCGGCTCGGTGTTCCGGCCTCAGAAATTGCCTTCATGCAGGACTACAAGAAGACCGAGGCCAAGCATCGGCTCTTTGCCGACGTCAATGCCGGCAAGGTCCGCTTCCTGATTGGATCGTCGGAAACGATGGGCACCGGCGTCAACGCCCAGCTTCGCCTGAAGGCGCTCCACCATCTCGACGTGCCCTGGCTCCCCTCGCAGATCGAGCAGCGTGAGGGTCGAATAGAGCGGCAGGGCAATCAGCATGAGGAAATCGACATCTTTGCCTACGCCACCGAAGGTTCGATGGACGCGCAGATGTGGCAGAACAACGAGCGCAAGGCCCGGTTCATTGCCGCGGCGCTCTCCGGCGACACCTCCGTGCGCAGCCTGGAAGATCTGGGCGAGGGCCAAGCCAACCAGTTTGCCATGGCCAAGGCGATCGCTTCCGGCGATCAGCGCCTGATGCAAAAAGCTGGCCTCGAGGCCGACATTGCGAGGCTCGAACGCCTGCGGGCTGCGCATCGCGACGATCTCTTTGCCGTCCGTCGCCAGATCCGCAATGCCGAACGCGATATCGAACATGACAGGCGGCGGATCGCGGAGATCGGCAAGGACATTGAGCGCAGGATTCCGACAGCGGTCGATGCCTTCGCCATGACCGTTGCCGGACAATCCTTCTCCGAGCGCAAGCCTGCGGGCCGTGCTTTGATGAAGGAGATCATGACGCTCGTGCATCTGCGGCAGGAGGACGAGAACCCCATTGCCGCGATCGGCGGCTTCGATCTCGTCTTTTCGGGCAAGCGCTTTGGAAATGATGAATTCCAATACGATGTCGCGCTCGCACGTACCGGGGCGGAGACCGACATCGATCTCGCGCTGACGGTCACGCCTCTCGGCGCGGTCTCGCGCATCGAACATGTGCTGACCGGCTTCGAGGACGAGCGGTCGCACTACCGGTTGCGCCTTGGCGACGCGAAGCGCCGGCTGGCATCCTACCAATCCCGGCAGGGCGGCGAGTTCTGTTTCGTGGAGGAGCTCGCCGAGAAACGCCGGCTGCTTGAAACGATCGACGCCGATCTGGCGGGTGAAGTCCTGGAAAAGGGGAAGAAGGCCTTGGCGACGGTGTAAAGCGCTACGCGCATTACGACAACCGGTCCTCGTCGTCGATCAATTCGAGCCGCGACGGAGCCGTCGTGCCCCACCGCCAGAGCACCAGGTTCATGTCATCCGGCCCGCTTCCCTTAGCGAAGCTGCGCACCCGAAGCCCGCTAAAGCCTTTTGCGATCAGCTCGCGAGCGAAGCGCTGCGTGCGCGCCTCTCCCGTTGTTCGCATCTGGTCGCGCCAGGCCGGATCGGCCAGAGCGGTCTCTTCGAAACCTGCAGTCTCAAGGGCCGCGATGTCGGATGCGTCGAAGACCGTCTCGATTTTGGCACGGTAGCAAACGAGGGTGGTCGGCTTCAAATCTCCGACCTGATTGGCCTCCCGCAGGGCGGTCAGCACCGATGTCGACAGATACAGCGCCGGCACGCCCTTGGGATTGAACCGGCCGCCATAAAGCTCCGCCCCGCGTCCGGACATCGGCTCGCGCGCAAAGACCGGATTGAGCGCCCGGTAGAGTTTGCCCGAATAGGTCGAGGCCACGATCAGGCGTAAACGCCGGCATCGACCGCGTCGATGAAATCGATCACCTCTCCCGCCCGCCCGTCACGCACCAGTTGCATGGCCGTCTGCCCTGAAAATCCCGGCAGCGGTTCTGAGCGATACCAGGCATAGGCCATCAGCGCAGAACCGAAGCGCGGCTCGACTTTGTTGATGATCTCCACCATCTCGCGCAGGCGGCGCTGAGTCTTGTCGGAACGCACCCGGTCCTTTCGCTGAACGGCATCCTTGCCCAGTCCCACGGTCCGGGCGATTTCGTCGCTCGTCGTGCGAAAAGCCTTGGCGATCTTGCTCGGCGCGAACAGGCCCTGATCCGAATATGCCGCGAGGCCCATGATGTTATTTCCATTTCTTGCCAGAGATTATGACGCAATATAGCGTCAATATTAGTGGCATTCAAGGGACATCCGGTGCACCCCGCGTGACAAGGCTGACGTCCGGGCGCGGCCGTCACGGGGCCGCGCGAATACTCCGAAGGAAAATGTGAGAAGGTGAAGGAAGGAAAGACCGCTCGCAGAGCGGTCTGACCGGTGGCGCATTCGCTCAACCGCCGCCTGCGCCATCACGGCCCGCCCTCTCCGCGGTTCCAGGACATGTCTTCGAGAAGAAGACGAAAAAGGGAGCCGGCGACATGCCGGGCCCGCAATCGTGAACAGGAGCTTCCCATGCATATCATCAAGATCGATCCGCGCGCGCTGAGGGACAATCCCGACGAAGCCCGCAAGTCCAAATCAACGCCGCAGGGCGATGCGCTGCTGGCCGCCACAATCAAGGCCGTCGGCATCATCCAGCCGCCCGTCGTGTCACCCGAAGTCGATGGCGGCAACGGCTTCATCATCCAGGCCGGCCATCGCCGGGCGAGGGGTGCGATTGCCGCAGAGCTCAAGGAAATTGAGGTCATCGTGACGGACGCGGCCGACGATGGCGGCGCGATGCGCTCCATGGTCGAGAACATCGCCCGCGAACCGCTCAACCCGGTCGATCAGTGGCGGGCCATCGAGCGGCTGGTCGCGCTCGGCTGGACCGAGGACGGTATCGCCGCAGCGCTGTCCCTATCCGTCCGCCAGATCAAGAAGCTCCGGCTTCTCGCCAATGTGCTTCCCGCCATGCTGGACCAGATGGCCAAGGGCGACATGCCGGACGAGCGGCAGCTGAGGACCATCGCCGCCGCCTCGATCGCCGATCAAAAGGAGGTCTGGAAAGCCCACAAGCCAAAGAAGAACGAAACCACCTCGTGGTGGTCGGTCGCCAATGGCCTCTCAAAAACCCGCATGTATGCTCGCGACGCCAGCTTCGACGACGACCTGGCGCAAGCCTACGGGATCTCCTGGGTCGAAGATCTCTTCGCGCCCGCGGATGAGGACAGCCGCTATACGACCGATGTCGAGGCTTTCCTTGGCGCTCAGCAGGAGTGGATGACCAACAATCTTCCGAAGAACGGCCTGATCACCGAGTCCAACAACTGGGGTCAGCCGGAATTGCCGAAAACGGCCGAGCGCGTCTACGGCAAGCCGAAGAAGTCCGACCATACGGCGCTGTATCTCGACCGTGAGGGCAAGGTGCAGTCGGTCGTCTACCGGATGCCCGAACCGAAGCCGGCGAAAGACAAGGGTGGCGAGGGTGGTGGCGTCGCGCCGGCGCAGCGCCCGGACGTCACCCAGAAGGGCCAGGACATGATCGGCGATTTCCGCACTGACGCGCTACATGAAGCGCTTTCCCATGCGCCGATCGAGGACGACACGCTGATGGCGCTGCTCGTCATCGCCTTCGCCGGTCAGAACGTCCGCGTCGACACCGGATCAGGCAATTCGGGTTCGTTCCGGAGCCAGATCGCACCCCATGCCGCGACCCTGGTCGATGAGACAGGTAATCTCGCCTTCGACACGGAAACACTCAGGGCTGCCGTGCGCTCGGTGTTGATCGAGGTGCTGTCGTGCCGCCGCAACATGTCGAACAGCGGCATCGTCTCGCGGATCGCCGGCGCCGTCGTCGGGGCCGACAGCTTCCTGCCCAATATGGGAACGGAGGACTTCCTTCTGTGCCTGTCCCGGCAGGCGCTCGAGGCCGCATGCGCGGATACCTCGGTTTTGCCGCGCAACAAGGTTCGCGACACCCGCGCAGCACTTGTCGAGCATTTCCAGAACGAACGCTTCGTGCACGGGTCGGCGCTGTTCGCGCCTGACGCCAACGAACTGGCCGACTGGAAGGCCCACAATGAGTTCACCGAGGACGAGGACGCCGAGGATGCCGACGGTTCCACCGGCGAAGCGGAGGAGGGTGACATCGACCCGGATGCCGTCTCCGAAGGTTTCCGAGAAGCCGCCGAATAGAGGGTCTTTTCCCTTCCGAATGCACATCACGCCGCCGGCATCGTCCGGCGGCGTTTTCGTTTTCACTCAATAAAGGAGGAGGACACCATGTCCGCCAAGCTCATCTTCGACCATGCGCCGATCGGCGCGATCATCACCTATTCCGACGGCACGCCGCGGCCACCGGAGCACCATCGCAGAAAGCTCGCCGACTGGAAGAACCGCAACGGGGCCGGCCGGCTGATTTGCAAGCGTGCCGCCGTCGAACGTGGTGCCCACACGATTCCGGCATCCTTCACCCTGCATGAGGGCGACTACGGGTCCAACGGCACAATCGTCATGCGGGTCCACAAGACTTTCGATGTGAACTCACTGCGGGACTTTACAGTACGCGAGCAGCCGGTACCCGGGTCGGTCGTCGTCATGAGCCGGCCGGGTGACCTTGGGGAGCTGGTCCATCTCGCCGCAAACCGCATCGCCGCCCAAGACTGGCTCACCCGGCACGGCTATCCCGAAGCCGAGCTCCGGGAAGTCACGGCGCTGGGCCCCGATGTCGGGAGAGCAGCGTGCGTGCCCAAGGGAAACCGACCTGCTCTCTCGGATGAAAGCAGCGCTCAGCCAGACGAGGGCGCATCTTGATCGGATCGAACGTCCGATATCGGCGAGGGCGGAACGCATGACCACGACAGCCAAGGCGAAGGCCCGAAGACATCTCCGCGGGTGATCGCGCTGGACACGGTCGTATGGAGCCATGTTCAGGGCCTGCGCCGACCAGTGGAGCGTCGAGCGGCGAGGAGAAATCGAGGCCCTCAACCGAAAGCTCTTACGACAGTAGTGGTCAATTCTCGTCGTAGGGCAAAGGCCATTACCAACGGGATGACCGCCAAAGCGGATGTGCATGCCGCATTGTGACGGCAGGAGCGTGTGCGGCGGGCCACGGTCGTTTCCTTCACAATGGGCGCCGATGAAATGCCACCCCTGACGGCCTCCCTTCGGTTCTGGTCGCGGTCGTAAACCGGCGGCCGGAGCCTTCAAGGCCGCTGACGCGCCGCGGTGCGGCCGCACGCACCATCCTCACCAAACCGGCCCCGCGGGCTGCGCGAGGGCTTGATAAGCCCTGCTCGCCCGCAGGACAGCTTCGCTCGTCCCGGTCCGTACGGACCCTGAAGCCCCCGTCTTTCCGCCGGTTTCTTTTTGCCCGCGCCCGAAGGGAGGGCCGGCAGGGGCCGGCTCAAGCCTTCGGTCAAATCGTGAAGGAAAGGACCTCACATGACCAGCAACGCTCGTCCCTCCCGTCAATCCGGCAAGATCGTCCAGCTCCGGAAGGGCGCGTCCCTCGAAATGGTCCGGCTCGCCTGCCCCGACAGCGCCCAGGCCTCCCTCATCTCCGAAAGTTTCGGCCTGCCGGTCATCGATAGCGAAGGTATCTGCGATCTCCACCGCAAGATCATCGTCGACACGGCCGAATCTCTGAACGAAGGCCTTGGCGACCGGGCCATGCAAATCCATCTCCAGCGCATCGTCGGCTCCTATGTCGGTTCCGCCCACGGCGCTGGACAATTTTATTCCCGGGCAGTCTCTGAAGCGCGAGACGCAACCGCGAAGTCGGCCAACGATACACGCGACGAGGACCTCGACGGTCCTGCCGGGTTCGACAGCAATGCCCAACGCAAACGTGAATTCGCCGCCGACATGGGCATTCAGGCCCATGCGCTCCGCTGCGCAGCCGAAGGTGTGGTGACCGCTTACGAAGAAATCGTCGGGGAAGCCTGGAAGCCTTTTGAACGGCAGGTAGAAACCTCCGGCCAATCCGTCGACCGTAAGGCTGCCGAACTGCAGATGGCGGCGCTTGGCTGAGCCGCTCGGCGGGGCTTCGGCTCCGCCTCCGTTCGTCGCGGCAAAGCCCCGAATTGGGACCACAACCTAAATTACCTAATTTACGTAAAATGATGAAGGCTTGCGATGAAACAGTACACGTTCTCCGACATGAACCGCTCCTCAGGCGAAATCCTCGAGGCTGCGATGGTCGAACCGGTCATGCTGACCAAGCATGGCAAGGAAAAGCTCGTTATTGTCTCCGCCCGCGATTATCACCGCATGCGCGGCGAACCGAGCCCGACGAAGTCATTTTCCCTGCATGAAGCCCCTAACGATGTCCACGTGGAGCTGATCTCCGGCATCGATGCCATTCTCGGTCCTGACAAGAACGATGTTTGAACAGGGCGACGAGGCCGAATTTCATAATCTCTGATCGCGAAGCGGAGAAGGGTGAAGAATCCGGCCGGAAGCCTCGCCCTGTCTGCATCGTCATCAAGACGCCCGGCAATCCCGATGTCGTCTTTTTTGCACTTACCTCTTCAAGCCTCTTGAAGGCCAACTCGCGCTGAATACACCTGAAATCAAGTGCCGGCACATTGGCCTAGCGTCTCCCGCACCGTCATTTGCCTGTGAGCACCTGTCCGGAGCGACGCCCTGAATGTCCAGCCTCGACCCAGCCGCTTAGACCGGACATGACCGGTACTTCATCTCGGACGCAACCCATTCCCCCTCTTGGAGATATGGCATTCCTGGTGCGGCGCGGACTTCCACGATCAACCCCTAAAGGGTCCGCTCGCAAGCGGCGGCCGCTTGGCTGTGGCCTGCGCGGTGATCGCGTCCGCTAAGCCGCACACTGACGGAGCCATCAAGAGGGGGATTGGCCCGCTCCAACGATGGAGCCCTCATATGCACCACGATCTTTCCCTCGCCCAGAAACACGCCTGGAACCTCGCCCGCACGCTCATGACCCCGATCGTCCTCTTCAAGTCCGAAGACGAATACGGCATCCTTCCTGCCGACGAAGTCCACGACGCTGAGATCGTCGTCCTCTTCGAATACGACCCCTACACCGGCGGTCACTCGGTCAACTGACCGACTATTTCTCTCATCCCCTGGCGGCGGCGCCCTGCGCCGCCTTTCCGCTGCGCGTCTGCCCCGGTCGGGGTCCGTCCCGAGAAGGGTCCGGGCGGAGCCGGCCGCAGCAGCAACGGCTTCGCCGTCCTCCTCTGCGTTTCGGCCCTTCGCCACCCCGCTGCGTTGCGCGGGCCCCGGCTTGGGTGCGGCGCCTGCCTTCAGCCCCGCCGTGATCGGACCTCGTGACGGACCGCGATCGGCGCGGTCCTGAAATCAGGAGGCCTGAAAATGAAAAGGAAAGAGAAGAGCCCGCGCGCCGACATCTACGAGCGGATCACCGAGACGATCGTCGCGGATCTGGAAAAAGGCGTCCGCCCCTGGATGAAACCCTGGAGCGCGGGTGGACTCGAAAGCCGGATCACGCGACCGCTCCGGCATACCGGGGAGGCCTATACCGGCATCAACGTGCTGCTGCTCTGGTCGGAAAGCCTGAACCGTGGTTTCGAGGCGCCCCTTTGGATGACCTACCGGCAGGCCGGACAAATCGGTGCGCAGGTCCGCCAAGGCGAAACCGGCGCAACCGTAGTCTATGCCAGCCGGTTCACTAAAACCGAGACTGACGCTCGCGGCGACGAGGTCGAGCGGGATATCCCGTATTTCAAGACCTACACCGTGTTCAATTGCGATCAGATCGACGGTCTGCCCGAACACTACTACCATCGTCCCGACAAGATTATCGACCCGTCGTCGCGGATCGAGCATGCCGAGCGTTTCTTCAAACACACCCGCGCGGTGATCCGTCATGGAGGCTCAAAGGCTTTCTTCGCTCCCGCAAGCGACCACATCCAGATGCCACCTTTCGAGAGCTTCCGGGACGCGGAATCCTACGTGGCTGTCCTTTGCCACGAGGCAACCCACTGGACGGCGCCAGAACACCGCGTAGGACGCGATCTTTCGCGCTACCATAAGGATCGCACCGAACGCGCCCGCGAAGAACTCATTGCGGAGCTCGGGAGCTGCTTCCTGTGCGCCGATCTCGGCATCGTGCCGGAGCTCGAGCCGCGGCCGGATCACGCGAGCTACCTTCATTCGTGGTTGCGGGTGCTCAAGGATGACAAGCGGGCGATCTTTCAGGCAGCCGCTCATGCCCAACGAGCGGTGACGTATCTTCACAGCCTGCAGCCGGCGCGAGCCCTCGAAGAGGGAAAGGGAGCATGACGCTCCCTTTCCTGAATGCAAGAGCAGGGGGCGGATCGCCCTCTGCCACGCGCTATCGCTTGTCGCTGTAGTTCAGTGTGACGCTTGATCCACGTCCCTGAATCTGGCGAATGCCCGTCACCATTGATCGAGACGAGGGCCCGGAGCAACAGGGCATCTGCGGCACCTGCCTGCCCACCTGACGCCGTGCCAACGCAGAACCGCCGCAACAGCCGCTCCGTTGTCAGTGAAACGCCGCATTCCGGCTGATGCCTGCCAAGTTCGCTCCAGTCTCGCGTCTTCAGGCTGGAAATAGTCAGATGGCCGGCCATGAGTGTGGGAGTTCCCGGTCCAGCTGTTAAGCTGCCTTGAACGCTGCCGAGAACGGTCTACCGATTGTCTGCCGGTCACGGGTGGCAGTGGGCATGCTTGGCACGTTCTGGCCTATTCCTTTTTCTGTCGTCTCTCGCGGAGCCCGCCCTACGCGGCCTCGATTTGGCATGTCTGACCGGCAACCGGCTTCGCCTCGCTCGGCTTGCCGCAACGGCGGACCGGGCCTTTCTTCCCCCTGCCGGCTGTGCCGCCACTCCTCGCGAAACAAGAAAGCCCCGTACCGCCGTCCTCCATTTCATTGCGGTCCCTGCGAGCCCACCCCGTGGCGCAATCGCAACGTGGACCCCGGGGGGATGCGCGCCGTTCGTTCCCGGGCTCTTCGACAACCATCGAGGCCGCGATGGGCGCGGCTCGAAACATCGAAAAGGAATAGGACAATGGCCAATATCGGCACTTTCACTTCCACCAAGAACGGCTTCACCGGTCAGATCAAGACCCTCGCTCTCAATGTCAAGGCGCGCTTTGAGCGTATCGACAACCCTTCCGAGAACGGCCCGCACTTCCGCATCTTCTCGGGCAACGTCGAGCTTGGGGCGGCTTGGCAGAAACACTCAGAACAAAGTGGTCGTGACTACCTCTCGGTGAAGTTGGATGACCCGAGTTTCCCCGGTCCGATCTACGCAACCCTGGTTGAGGTGGAGGGCGCTGAAGGGCTCTTCTTGATCTGGTCCCGACCCAACCGGGACTGATCCGGTCGAAAGCGGCCTCGCCCCCCGGGCGAGGCCGCATCAGCTTGCCGTAAGGCGGACGGTGGTCGATAGCCACGCGACCTTTTTGAGCGAAGGAGACAAAGGAACAGATCGACGGCCTCGTCTTCACGCTCGAAGCTTTGCTGGATCATGCGGCCGGACGTTCCAATGCGGCCCCAACGGCGCACAAGACAGGGCTGTCCGAAAAGTGTCTGTTCGATCGAAAGCGCGTAGAAGCGAGCCATGTTCCGGCCCGCTTCTCGGCGTTCTACATAGACACGATAGGGCTGCGCGATCATCCATGAAAGAATCGCCCGACGTCGGGTCCGTGTCCAATGACAGCTTTGAATCGAATGGCGTGTTTCGATTCATCAGATTGATGGATCGCGAGGTGGCTATGCGGGAAGCCAGCCGCATATGAGGGTGATGATCGAGGCGATGCAATTTGGCCAAAATTGCCCCGCGGACCGGTGCGGGATCATTTCGCGCTATGCGGCCGACCGAACGCACCAGCTCCGGCGTATGGGTAGAAGCTCCCCTCTTTGTTGCGCGGCCGTATCTAGGTGGGCAATAGTGTCGCAAGCAGCACTGCGAGGACGAGCAGGAACGAGGTCGTTAGAGTGGCTGCGACAACGGGAGTTCGCCCGCAACTTTTGATGTCGCCAAGTGGGGTCACGACACCGATAGCAAACACGGATGCTATCAATAGGAACTGTGAGACTTTACGCAGCACGGTACCCAAACCATCCGGAATTGCGCCGAGCGAATTCAGCGCAACCAAAGCAATGAAACCCAGTAGGAAGTGTGGAAGCCGGTAGTGGGGATGCGTGGAGTTCGCGTTTCTCGTGAACCGAGCCAAAGCCAGAACGACTGGCAGGAGCATAAAGACGCGCGTCAGCTTCACCAATACAGCGGCGTCACCGGCTTCTGGTGAGAGCGCATATCCCGCACCGACCACTTGAGCCACGTCGTGAACTGACGCGCCAATGGTAAAGCCGGCCTGAATGTCGGACAACGGCATGAAGCCCAATAGGGTCGGATAGCTCACCATCGCTATCGTCGAGAGCACCGTCACAGTGATGATGGTCACGCCGGTCCACCTAATTTTCTTCGGCGAATCCGGCAGGACGGACGCGATAGCTAATGCAGCCGATGCCCCGCAGATGGCAGTGGCACCTGCCAGAAGCAAGGCAATATCCCTATCGAGACGAAGCCACCGACCCAGCGTATAACCGACCCCTAACGTGAGCACGAGGCAAGTGATCACCAGGGCCAGAGTAACTGGTCCGAGGGCTATGATGGTCAGTAGGCTGATCTGTGCGCCAAGAAGCGCAACGCCGACCCGCAATAATGGCTTGGCTGCGACGTCGAGACCAGGACGAAGGCGGGCAGCCCGTCGTAGGCCTCCTGCTGCCAATCCCGACAGCATCGCCAGCAACATGACAGGGATGCCCATCAGGTCTGCGACGCCAAGGCACACGCCGACCGCCATCGCGGTCAATAGCAAGCCGGGAAGGACAGCGAGTAGGCGGCGGCCGCCTATGGGCGTCAGTCGTAGACCGCGTCTGGTTCGATTGTCGTTGAGCAATTTGCAGGTCTCCGGCGGGAAGTGTCATTCAATCGGCACGCTCCGTTGACTTGCACGCTTAGCTTGGCTACAGATAGTTTGCAAATGGGAAACTAAGTTTCCAAATAGGAAACTTTTGGAGGAAAGAATGAACATCAGACAGTGTGTGGTATGGGCCGCACTGGCCACCTTGAGTGTCGGCCCGGCATCAGCTGACGAAATCAGGATCGGGATGAGCACGCCACTGACCGGCGGCGTGGCGTCCCTAGGGCAGCACGAGGTGTGGGGAGCTCAGCTGGCCATTGAGCAGATCAATGCGAAGGGCGGGGTCGCGGGATCGCAGCTGGCACTCGATGTTCAGGACAACCAGTGCAACCCCTCGCAAGGGATCACCAGTGTCGAAAGCCTGCTGCAGAACAAGCCTGTCGCGATCCTGGGCGCTCTGTGCAGCTCAGTCACCCTTGCGATCATGCCTCTGATCAAGCGCGCCGAAGTGCCGCTCGTCGTCGGTGTGGCGACGTCGCAGGCAATCACCGACCAGTCAGGTGTCGGTGGCAATGAGTGGACATTCCGGATCAATCCGTCCGATGTCGGCCTTGCTGTAGCGCTTGCCAACTATATCGCTGACAGAGGCGGGATAAAGACAGTCGCGTTTGTGGGCGAAGATACCGACTACGGTCGCGGTGGCCATAACGCTTTGTCGGCTGCACTCAAAGACAGGGGCATTGAGGTTGTGTCTGTCGACTTCTATCAGCAGAACACGCCTGACTTCACCACGCTTCTGACCAAGCTCGCCAACAGTGCACCGGATGCCCTTGCGCTTTATGCTATTGGGGCGGATGAGCTGAATTTCCTGCGCCAATTGCGCGGAATGGCCCTCGACACCCACCTGACTGGACGCATCGCGCTCGACGAACTGCAGGAGACCGTAGTCAGTTCAGGGGCGATCGACGGCGCAACAAGCGTTTTCCCCTACGCTACCCAACTCGACACAGCGCCGAACAGGGCGTTCGTCGAAGCGTTCAAAGCCAAATATGGAGAATTGCCGAATTATCAGAGCTTCGAGACGTTCGAAGCGATCAATCTGGTCGCGGACGCCATTTCGCGTGCCAATTCCGCTGAGCCGTCGGCAGTTCGCGAGGCGTTGGAGACGACCGACTACACCTCGCTGACAGGAGAACAGATTCAGTTCGATGAGAACAATCAGGCTCATAACGCGGCTGTGGTCATGCGTGTCGAGGGCTCAAAAATCGTCGTCGAAGCCAAGTCGGGCACTTGATCAACAGACGGAGGGGCCGCCCCTCCGTTCCACGTATTGAGGTAGCTCGATGAGCACAATGTTTTTTGCCCAGTTGCTTCTAAACGGCTTGGTCATCGGGATGACTTACGCCCTGATTGCCGTGGGCCTGTCTCTGATCTTCGGCGTGATGGAGATCGTCAATTTCGCTCACGGCCAGATCTATATGGTCGGCGCCACGTTGATGCTTCTCGCGGTTACAACGCTGGGAATCGGGTATTTCCCCGCAATCCTGGGCGCAACACTTGTGACCATTGTCTTTGGTGCAGCGATCCACTTCCTACTATTGCGGCATCTGAAGCAAGGCGACTTCCAGCGCGGCATCATTCTGACCATGGGTCTGGGAATGGTGCTCCAGAACGGTACTGCCTATCTTTTTGGTTCGCTGCCGCGCGTAGTCGATACCGACTTCAGTTTTGTTCAACTCACCTTCGCCGGTCTTCGAATGGACCTTCTCCGCGCCCTGTCCATCGCGCTTGGCGTGGTGGCGATCGCCGGTCTCTATATCGTGCTGCAATATACCAGCATCGGCAAGGCGATGCGTGCCTTTGCTCAGAACCGGGAGGCCGCGCATATGGTCGGCATCAAGCCGGCGGTGGTCGCGGGTACCGCAACGGCCTTGGGGATCGGACTGGCGGGACTCGCAGGCGCTTCGCTTGCGCCGATTTATACCGTGCATCCCGTCATGGGGATTCCCGTTCTGTTCAAGGCTTTTGCCATCGTGATCATCGGCGGGCTGGGACACATACCAGGCGCGATCCTGGCTGGCTTGATGGTGGGTGTGATCGAAAGCTTTGTCGGCGGGCTCGGTTCATCGGCGCTTCAAGACAGCGTGGTGTTCTTCGCCATGATCGCGATCCTGATGGCGCGCCCTGAAGGCATTTTCGGAAAAGGAGCGCGGGTATGAGCGACCGCGCGATCGTAACGAGCAATGTCCGTCGCAAGGCGTTGGGCCCCGCATTGCTTGTTCCACTGATGGTAGCAGTCGCTCTGCTCCCACTGTTCTCCGGTTCCAGCTACGTGCAAAACGTGGGGACCCTCGGGCTCACCTTCGCGGTATTGGCAACCGGGCTCAATCTGGTTTTCGGCTATGCCGGGTTGCTGTCATTTGCTCAGATCGGCTTTTGGGGCATCGGAGCCTATGTCAGTGCGCTTTGCACGGTCAATTTTGGTTGGTCGCCTTGGCTTGCCTTCCCGGCAGGCGGAGCGTTTGCGGCGGCAACGGCACTCCTTGTTGGCATTCCCGCCATGCGCGTTTCCCGCCCTGCATTCGTCATCGTATCGCTGACCTTCACTCTGCTGACGGGTCTGTTGTCACGCAGCTGGGTGGAAGTAACGCGCGGTCCCTTGGGCATACCCGGCCTGCCAGCTCCGTCTCTCGGTCTTCAGGGGGCGGTCATCGCCGATGGTCACGATCCGGCGGTGTTTTATTGCATAATGCTGGCCTTCGCCGTTCTTGCCATCGGCATCATGTATGCCATCGTCCGTTCGCCTATTGGGCGCATCATGTTGGCGGTCAACCAGAACGAGGTTCTGGCCCGATCGCAAGGCATTCGAGCAAAACACTACCAACTCCTGGCCTTTGTGATCGCCGCACTTTTCACAGGCATGGCGGGCGGCCTCTACTCCTTCCATCTCAGCATCGTCGATCCCACGATCTTCGACAGCTATTACAATGAAATGCTCCTCATCATCGTCATCGTCGGCGGCGCCGGAAACTTCTGGACCGTCATCCTGTCGAGCTTTGTGTTCACCACCATTCCGGAGTTGCTGCGTTTCAGCCCGGAGCTGCGCATGGTTCTGTTCGGCCTTGTGCTGATCGTTGTGGCCTTGATGCTACCCGGCGGCATTGGCGGATATCTTCAGACGCGCCGTGTGGAAAGACTGCGCCGGGAGATGCGCCCATGAGCCCGCGAACCGAAACTCAATCGCTCCTGCAAGTGAGAGGCCTGACCAAAACCTTCTCCGGTATCACTGCGGTGAATCGACTTGACCTTGACGTCGAAGCCGGCTCGATCGTCGGACTCATCGGCCCGAACGGCTCGGGTAAGAGCACGACGATCGATTGCATCACGGGGTTTACCGCTGCCGATGGTGGCCGCGTTCTCTTCGATGGCTCCGATGTCTCTCGAAAATCACCAGAAGCACTGGCCGAACTAGGCATGGTGCGAACGTTCCAGAACGTGCGCATCTACGAAGGTATGAGTGTGCTGGACAACCTTGTTGTCGCAGCCCGGTCGCTTCGCCGATATCCGTGGTGGGAGCAGGTAGTCTCCTCGCGTCGTGTGAGCCGCCTCGAGCACGATTTGCGCCAAGAAGCGCTAGGCCACCTCGAGCTCGTAGGAATCGGCAAATATGCCGATGCGCCAACGGGAATACTGTCCTACGGCCAACGCAAGCTCGTGGCATTTGCAATGTGCCTCATGGGCAAGCCCAAGCTGATTATCCTCGACGAACCGCTGGCAGGCGTGAACCCGACAGTCATTCGGCGCATCTCCGAGTTGATCGACGAATTGAACGGTCTTGGACAGACGTTCCTGATGATCGAGCACAATGTCGATTTCATCATGCGGCACTGCGCCAAGGTCGTCGTGCTCGAGCAGGGGCAGCTGCTGACCGAGGGTCCCCCGGCTGTCATCCGCACCGATCCTCGAGTGCTCGAAGCCTATCTCGGCGACTATGCAGCTCATTCGGTGGAGGCGCTAAATGCCTGACAACATTCCAATCCTTCGCCTGAAAGATCTCTCTGTCGGATATCTCGACCACCCGATCGTGCGCGGCATCTCCCTGGATGTGAAAAGGCAGAGCGTGTGGAGTCTCCTTGGAGGCAATGGTGCCGGCAAGTCGACGCTACTCAAGTCCTTGTTCGGCATGTCCAAGTGGTTTGCCGGGGAAATCATCTTCGACGGACAGCACTTGGAAGGTCTTTCGCCACAGCAATGTATGCGGGCGGGCGTCGGCATCGTGCCGCAGGGGCGCTGCAACTTTCCGGCAATGACCGTCCGTGAAAACCTCGAGATGGGGGCATATACGCTTCCGCGCTCAGCCAAGCGCGACGCCATGGATCGCGTTCTGGAGATGTTCCCCATGCTTGAGGAAAAGCTGGCGACGCTTGCAGGGAATCTCAGCGGAGGCCAGCAGCAGATCCTCGAGACCGCGATGGTGCTGGAGACCGATCCCAAATTGCTGCTCCTGGACGAGCCGTCTCTCGGTCTGTCGCCCAAGATGCAGCAGGACGTGTTCGAAAACGTCGCTCTGCTGCGCGATGCCGGGGTCACGGTGATAATGGCCGAACAGAACGTCATTGGTTCGCTGCTCGTTTCCGATTTTGCCTTGGTGCTCGATCTGGGCACCAAGCTCATAGACGGCCCCGCCAAGCAGGTGATGGCCAATCCTAAAATACGCGCTGCCTTTCTGGGCGGGGAACCTGAACCTGCAGCAGCAGGTCTGGAGGAAGTTGAATGACAATGCCTTTAACCCACGAGGTCCTTGCCGACATTCTCGGCGACAAGCTGAGCGCCGGCTGCTTTCGGTCCAGCATTCGAGCCGGCACCATGGCCAGCGGACAGCCGATCGACTTGCCGGTTTCCGTCATCAAGGGGACGCGTCCGGGCCCGGTACTTTGGTTGAATGGGGCCGTTCATGGGGACGAGATCAACGGCATCCTGGCCATATTCGATTTCATGGAGTCCGTCGCATGGGAGAACCTCGCCGGCACGATCGTCGCTACGCCAGTTTCCAATGTGACGGCGTTGGATGCACGCACCAAGCGTGTTCCTCAGGATGATCAGGATCTCGACCAGAGCTTTCCAGGCGTAAGCGGCGGCATGCTGTCCCAACGTATGGCGTACGCATTGTTCGAGGAGATACGCACCCACGCTGATGTCGTGGTGAACTTTCACACGATGAACCCCTATTTCGATAGCGCACCCTATGCAGTTTACAAAACCGCGGGAGACGGTGCGCCAGCTGAAGCGGAATTGCTGGCCGCCTTGTCGTGCTTTTCCCCTTTTGTGGCATGCCGCATGTCGGTCAGTTCAAGTGCAGAACTTCCCGGCAACAATTCCGGCGCGCTCGACTATCAATGTCTCAAGCTCGGTAAGCTCGCGTTCATGATTGAGCTTGGCGGCGGCAGCCGACAGGAAGCTGCCTATATCGAGGCCGGCACTGCCGGCCTGAGCAGATTGGCGAGGCACCTCAAGATGCTCGCCGACGATGGCGACCAGAAGCCAGACAACGTGATGCGCGTTACGGCAAGACGCCACGTATTCTGCGGGGAGGGTGGGTTCTTTCGTCAGCACGCGGAGGCGGGCACAACGCTTAAGGCAGGCGAGCCGCTGGGAACTATTCGATCAGCCTTCGGCCACCTCATCGAAACCATTTCATTCGATGCCGACGTAAAGATAATCGGCCTCAGAACGGATCCCGTGGTGCACTCCGGTGATCGTGTAGCCTTCGTCGGCCTTGAATGGGACGGGGTCGATGTGCGTTAAAGAGGTCAAGATAGCAGCGGCTCAGTACGCGCCCAAGCACGCACAACCGGATGTCAATCTTGCGGCAGCGCTCGACCTTATAACCCAGGCCTCCCGGGAGGGTGCGGCGTTACTCGTTCTGCCCGAATGCTGCCTCACCGGCTATCGGTTCGCCGATGCCGCTACTCTTCGCACGGTGGCAGAGCAACGTGGGAGTGCACGGCTCGCTCGTCTTGCCGATGCGGCGGCGGTAGCCGGTATGACGGTCGTTGCCGGGATCGCCGAGCGCGAAGGACCGCTCCTGTTTGACAGCGCGGTTGTGCTGCAGCCAGACGCGGCACCAGCCTATTATCGCAAGATTCATCTATGGGGTGCCGAGCGAGAGATATTCTCGGCAGGCGACGCCCCCATGGTGGTACCTACACCCATCGGGAAGGTCGGGCTCTCGATCTGCTACGATCTGTGGTTTCCTGAACTCAGTCGGGCACTCGCATTGCAAGGCGCGGACATCATTGCTTCGCCGGCGAACTGGGCTGGCAACCCGCGCATGATGCAGGTTCTCGATAGCCAGGGTCATGCCATGGGTTTCCATCTGGCGCGAACCACAGCCTGCGTCAACGAGGTTGCCGTGGTTGCAGCCGACAGGATCGGGCAGGAAGAGACAACGCGATACCTCGGCAACTCCTGCATCGTTTCAAGCGCGGGCGAGGTCTTGGCCGGCCCGGCTCCGTTCGATGAAACGACACTAATCGTGGCGGAGGTAGAACTCGCCAGTCGCGACGACCTGCAAAGTCACATCAAGTCGAGGCGACCCGATGTCTACGCCCGATATCGGGGGGCCGGAGAATGAAATCGCTTGAAACGGCAGTGTCTGTCCTGAAGACCTTCATCTCTGAAGACGGCGACCTTTCCGTCAACGATGTGGTCGAACGTAGTGGCCTGAAGAAGAGCCACGTCTCCAAAATCCTGAGTTCGCTGCGCAAGGAGGGGTTTCTTGAACAGGACCCACGCACCCGACGCTACTCCGTAGGGGTGGACGCCTTCGAGTTGGGGACGCGCTACATCGTTCGCTCCCAAGTGGCCAGGGACGCACTCCCGATAATGCGCCAGCTGGTCGATCTATGCGGGCATTCGGCCACTCTCAGCACGCTTCGCGGCGAACATGTACTTCACATCATGGCCGTGGAAGGCCCGCACTTCATTGATGGCAGATGGCGCGTCGGGAACAGGCTTCCGATCCACGCGACGGCGGCAGGGCAGGTGATGCTGTCCTTTATGGATGCGCAGCGCCGTGATTCCATTCTCGCCGGATTGAATCTGACCTCGATTACCGACCGCACCATCACTGATATGTCCCGGTTCCGATCCGTCCTGAACGAAGTCGCGGCCAGCGGCTGTTCAACGACCAGAGGCGAAAGCGCGCCCGGTTTGGCGGCTCTGGCCGTCCCTCTATTCGGCGAAGAGGGGGCGCTTGACTACGCGCTGGGCATCGTGTTGCCGGATCCGCTTCTCGACGAGGAGGACCCTGCGCGCATCAAGGACTGGCTATTCGCATCGGCGCGACGCCTGTCCCTGAAGCTCGGTGCGTCAGCCTACCCATTCGGGACCATCTCGATGGAAGCCGCCGGCTAGAGCAACAAGGTCACGTGAAAGGACAAACATGTCAGAGATCGTCATCCCCGCACGCCGGGGCAAGGCCATCCGACTTGGCGCTGGCGCCGAAGTCAAAGTCATCAACACCCACGGTAGCCAGGTCTTGGATACGTGGGCTTTCGACGCCATGGACATGAGATGTTACATGTCCATGGAGCACACGCGCTCTCGCATCAGCCGAATCTATATCAAGGCTGGCGATAGTCTGGTGGACAATAGGTATCAGGCCATCGTGACCATGGTCGAGGACACCTCGCCCGGCGTGCACGACATTCTGATGTGCTCATGCTCAGACCCCATCTACAAGCGAATGGGTTGCACCGAATATCACGATAATTGCGAAGACAATCTTCACACAGCGCTCGACGAGATAGGCCTCAAATCTGACCACACTCCGGCGCCGCTGAACCTTTTCATGAATTATCCCGTCGATGCCGAGGGTGTGTTCTCGCGGAAGCCACCGGTCTCGCGCCCTGGCGACTATGTCACGTTCCGCGCGGAGCGTGACATAGTCCTCGTCCTGTCAGCGTGTCCGCAGGACCTCATGCCGATCAATGGAATAGAAAGAATGCCAACCGAGGCGCATCTCGCGATGCGAGAAACAGGGGAGAAGATAGATGTCTGACGTGAAGAGCCGGCGCGATGAACTAGTGTCTGCCCTTAGGGACAAGGCGCGAGAGCTGCTTCCCGAATCCGCTATCGAGCGCACCAATGTCGAGGCGGTTGCCGCTGGGCTGCGCCAACTTGCGGCCGATACAGCGCTGTGGAGCGAAGCCGAGTTTCCACCGCCGGAGGGGGACGAAAAGCAGGCGCGCTATCTGATCGCCCAGGACGAGGGGCAGACATATGCCCTCTATCTCAACGTCATGAAGCCGGGCAAGAAAATCTCTCCGCACAACCATACGACCTGGGCCTGCGTGGCAGCGGTCGATGGGGTCGAGCTGAATACCCTGTACCGCCGGATCGACGGAGGCTCTGGAGCAGGCCACGCTGAACTCGAGCCCGTGCGGGAAGTGGCAATAGCACCGGGCATCGCGATCGGCATGATGCCGGAAGACATCCACTCGGTTTTCATTCCAGGCGACAGTGTCATTCGGCACCTGCATTTTTATGGTCGAGGGCTGGAGACACTCTCGCAGCGACTGATGTTCAACATGGAGGACAAGACCTGCCGCGTCATGGACGTCGGGGTCAGGACGCGTGTCGCAAGGTGAGGTACGTTTCTGCACACGAGGCCGAGCAACTCATCGCTTCGGCCGATCCATTGGCGGTTCTGGATATACGCGAGCACGGGCTCTACGGGGAGGGGCACCTGCTGTTCGCCTCGAACTGTCCGTACAGCGTCCTCGAACTCAAAATCAGCGCCTTGGTGCCCGACATAAAAGCCACCCTGATCATTTATGACGACGCTGACGGCGTTGCCGAACGGGCAGCTCAGGCGCTGGAGCGCATCGGCTATAAAGATGTCCTGATAATTGAAGGCGGGATCGAGGCCTGGCGGTCTGCGGGACTCGCCGTATTCAAGGGCGTGAACGTGCCCAGTAAGGTGCTGGGAGAACTGATTGAACATGCTATGGAGGTCAAGTCGATCACGCCCGATGAGCTCGCCAGAATGCAGGAATCTGGGCAGGCTCTACTTCTGATCGACGGGCGCCCGACGAGCGAATTCGAAAAAATGACCATTCCGGGAGCACGAAGCCTTCCAAATGGCGAACTGCTCTACCGATGGGACGCGCTAGACCTCGATCCCGCTGTGCCCGTGGTGGTGCATTGCGCGGGTCGTACGCGCGGCCTTATCGGTGCGCAGAGCCTGATCAACGCCGGCATACCCAATCCGGTTGTCGCGCTGCAGAACGGAACACAAGGTTGGGCCCTGTCGGGTCGACATCTAATGCGCGGCAATCGCTCAGATGGGTTGCCGGCCATGACCTCTACCAAGGTGGACCAGGGCAGCGAGAGATTCGAGAGGCTGGTAACTCAATATGGGGTACCAACCCTTGAAGCGTCTGACTTTGCAGCTTGGCGGCATGTGAACGCGAATGCCTATATGTTCGACGTCCGCTCCGTGGCCGAATTCGAAGCAGCAAATGTTCCCGGTTCGTTACATGCGCCGACGGTGCAATTGGTGCAAGCCACGGATGAATACGTTGCCCAGCGTCGTTCACCGATATTGCTTATCGACGATAACGGCGTTCGTGCCGCTTCGACAGCCGTATGGTTGAAACAACTCGGCCACAAGCCGATCGTCATGCGTCGTGCGAAAGCGCTTATGACCCAGCCTGACGCGCTACGGTCGCCAAGATCCCGGCTGCGAACCGTTTCACCCTCGGACGTGGCTTTGTGTAGTGACACGAACCTGATCTTAGACCTGCGCAAGAGCATGGCCTTCCGGGAAGGTCACGTGCCGGGCTCGATCTGGGCCACCCGCGCCAGATTAGCCTCTGTCGTTCCGCCGGCGTGCAGAACTGTGACGTTTGTCGCGGACGACCCCCGTGTAGCGGATTTGTGCGCGAGCGACCTAGAGAGCGCCAGCAATGTCGACTGTTTCATTCTCGACGGCGGCTTTCAGGCCTGGTGCGCCCAGGGTGGCGAGGTCGAACAGACGCCCGATCGTCCTGCGGATGCCGAGGCGATAGACTTCCTGTTTTTTGTACATGACCGGCACAATGGCAATCTGGAAGCATCGCGCCGCTATCTGGAGTGGGAAACAGGGCTCGTCGCGCAAATGAGCTCGTCAGAACGCGGCCAGTTCCACATTGAAGACAAGCGTCATGGATGAAGCCACGCGCTTGATCGGTGTGAACCGCAAATCCTATCCCGAGGCAAGAGCAGTAAACCCGCCTGTAGTGCGCACTTCCACGGTGTTATATCCAGACCTGGCGACGATGAAGGATCACCGTCAACGGCGCGATACCGGCGAACGCCTCTTTACCTACGGGGCGAGGGGGACGCCGACCGCGTTTGCGCTGGAGGATGCTTTTTGCGAACTCGAGCAGGGGGATAGAGCCTTTCTTTATCCCTCTGGCCTGTTCGCGCTCGCTGCACTTTTCCTTGCATACACGGAGCCAGGGGACCACGTTGCAATTATCGACTCCGTCTATCCGCCTGTTCGTGCGCTCGCTGAAAAGCACTTTGGCAAACGCGGCGTCACGTTCAGCTATTTTCGGCCGGACACCGATTCCTTCAAAGCGGCCCTGAGGAAAAATACCCGTCTGGCTTTGCTTGAGTCGCCGGGATCGAACACGTTTGAAGTTATCGACCTGCCGGCGTTTTCACGTATCGCGAAGCCGCTTGGCGTCCGTCTGGCAGTCGATAACACTTGGGCTGCGGGGCACTATTTCAAGCCACTCCTTCATGGCGCCGACGTCTCGGTGCAGGCCGTCACCAAATATGTTGGTGGCTATTCGGACCTGATGATGGGCGCCATCGTCACTCGTGAAGAATTGTACAGGCCGCTGTTTGAACTGAGCGGAACCTTTGGCATCTGTGTCAGTCCGGATGACTGCTATCTTGCCTTGCGCGGTATGAAGAGCCTTTGCGCGCGCCTGGAAATCCATGAGCGCACTGCATTGAAGATCGCACACTGGCTGAAAGACCAGCCGGAAGTCACGGACGTGCTGCATCCCGCTCTCGAGAACAGCGATGGCCATGAAATCTGGAAAAGGGATTTCACCGGTAGCAGCGGCCTGTTTTCCTTCGCGCTTGCGGACCACTACAATCACCGAAGCGAGGAATTCGTGGACAGGCTCCAGCTCTTCGGCATCGGCTCGTCTTGGGGAGGTTTTGAAAGCCTCGCGCTCCCTGTGAATGTGAAATCGATGCGTCCAGAAACCTGGAATGGGCCGGAGAAGTTGATCCGCATTCATGTTGGCCAGGAAGCCGCTGGTGACCTGATCGCAGACTTGAGCGATGCACTGTCGCACATCGGCTAGGAACGAAGGCGAAGCCCTTTCAGCAGTTCTGATCGCGCTTGATTGTATTCGCGCAGTCTTTCTTGGAATGGCGATTGTACACCGTCCCCGCCTCGAAGACGGGGATTGTAAGGACAGCGGGCTGCAGCGGCGAGACATGCCGCGACACGATGAGTTGGCACCCTATAATGATGGAACCCCACCACGACGGGATCCGCATTTAGATGGGGCATTTCGGCATTGCCGCGTGCCAATCGGAAGCGTTGATTGGGAACGTGATCCGGTCGGCAGTCGCCATTACCGGCCCGGGCAGAAGGGCAAGGGCTCCAGCATGCACTCCTGGCCGATTGTGCAGGGCGATAGCACACGTGATATCGTAGCGTTCGACCAGTCCATGCTCGAGCATGGCGCGTGCGCCTGCGTCACCTTCTTCAGCCGGTTGGAAGACGAAGGCGATGCAACCGACGCGATGCTTGGAAAGAAAAGCTGCCGCGGCGAGCATCGCCATATGACCGTTGTGGCCGCATGCATGCATGTGGCCGACGTTTATGGAGGCGTGATCGAACCGGTTGAGTTCGAGCATTGGCAACGCGTCCATCTCGGCGCGTAGCGCAAGTGTCCCATATTGCGCCCCTTGCTTGCTCTCTCGAAAACGCTGACGACCCCACCTCCCACGTCCACATCGACCTGATTGAGGGCGAAGCTGTGGAGTCAGCGTCGGCTGCGATCGACTGCAGTTTAAGTGGCCTGCCCGCAGCCCTTCGGGCTTGTACTTCTTCTGGGGCATTCCAACGTCCTCTCTCAGGCTCAATAGCCTAATTCAACGAGGACCACTTTTCAGGGGGCGGACCAATCCTTGATTTCCGACGAAGACTTCGTGACGATTCGCCTCGCACCTCACGTCGGTACTGGCGGCAAGGCTCCCGCGTCCGATCAATCCGGACGCTTCGCGTCCGCCGGTCGGTTCGAGTCGTCCGACCGGTTATCAGACGACAGTTGCTCGATGATCATCAAGAGATTTTGCGCGGTCGACGATGGGAGATCGAGCATTCGCCTGATCAGCTTCATCTTGACCTCGGCCTCCTCAGCGCTCTCGCCGAACATATGCGGTGCCGCCGCATACACCGCTTCCACCGGAGAGAAGTTGAGCAGTTCGGCGAGGTGAAGTAGCCGCGTCACCCTAAGCTTGGCGCCAGCCCGCTCATGTCGGGCGTAGATCTCATGATGCAGACCGACCATCATGCCGACCTGCTCACGATTGAGATTCAGCCCATCGCGACGCTCCCGCAGGAAGCGACTGAGCTCCTCCTCCATTTCCAGCAGGCTGCGAATCCCGTTGAAGCCCGGTCTGCGCCAGATCGGCTTGTCGACCTCGGAATCGCTTGTTTCAACGAGGCCGCGCTTGTCGATGTATGTCTTTATGTCTTTGATCGCCATAGACTGGCTCGCTCGAACCCGCTCACTGCTGAACCCCGTCAAAAAGAGCCGCGAGATTCCACGAAATTACCCCAGACCCGAAAAATCAGATCCAAAACCACAGTGGTCCTAGCAGGAATCCAGATGCGACTTCAACTTGACACGTGCTGGAAGGCCCCGCGCGACACACCTTCTCTCAAAATCCATTCGCGTCCAGATACTGCTGAATAGCCCTCTCCATGAGGGCCTGCATCGACGTCTCCAGGTTGAAGGATGCCAGCTTCAGCCGGCGCTTCGTGTCCCGATCCAGATTGACGTTCACGAAGTGGCTCGCACCCTTCATGCGAGCCCTTTTCATTTGTCGTAACGCCTTGCTCGCCCCACTCGACGTCTCCGCCTGCACGTCGTCTGCTTCCGTCGCCCGTTCCGACATCACTTCTATCGCAACCGGGTGTTCGACTTGCTCCGGCTCCGACAGCGTCGGGGTTGAGCGTGGCTTTCGAGGGGCGATGGCAAATTCCTCGAGCGACAGATTTTCCTTACTGCTCACGCCGCACGCTCCGACTTCGACGCGCCTTCGAGATGTGCGTCAACTTCTTCGACAAGCGCCCGGGTCTCCCGCCGCGCCTTGGCGATCGCCTCTGTCACTTCCAGCATCTGCAATGTGCCGATGCCGTTATGAATATCCTTGTAGACGTTGCGCTCAAACACTTCAGTCCGAAACAAGTAGGTTCCGACCTTGTCCTCGATGATCGGCCGGATCTTGCGGTAGAGTTCGGTATGGCGAACGGTTACGGTGATCCGCGTTCGCAACACGCCATGCCTGCATTCGCTGCCTAGAACGTCGTTGATACGCCGAACGCTTTCAAAACTATCGATGGCGCCTAGCACTTCACGCTTCGACGGCTGGATTGGCGAGATCACCAGATCCGACGAAGCAATCACCGGGTCGACGATCGATGTGTCCTCGCCAGGCGTGTCGATCAGCACGTGATCGAACTTTGGGCCGTGTTCGTCCATCCAGCGCTCGAACCCTCGTGCCGTCTTGTGACTATAGACGTGGATGCCCTCGGGCTGCGCATCCTTCTCCTGACAGTCGGTCCACCACCGCATCAGGTTGTTGCGGGCGTCCATGTCGATCATGGCAACGTGTCCTCCGCGCAGTGCGTACTCACCGGCGATGTTCATCAGCGCGGTCGTTTTGCCAGCACCTCCCTTCCCGTTAATGGCGGCGATCACGACGGTCATCGGTAGCTCCATGGAATGTGTTTCTACTCGCACAGGAATCCATCTCGGTGTGGTCGTCGATTCACATCGCACTAGAAATACGCGAAGGATAAAAAAACACAATCATATTAACATTGAAAAATGGACGAACAAACCAGAGTAAGAAAAATCAATGCTATATATGAGTTGGCAGGATACGGAAAAATGTGATACATTTTCCTGACGATCGAGGGACAAGCCCTCGATCCGCGGCCTGCGGCCGCGATCACCACGATCAAAGGCCAAGCGTAGCGATGGCTCGCGTTCTCTGCGCAACGTCGAAAAGGAAAGACCGGGTGGTTCACATCCGTTTCTCGCGGGCCGAGTTTGACGCCCTCGAGACGGCCGCGAGGTCTGCAGACATGACTGTTTCGGCCTTCGTCCGGTCGCTTGCCATGGAAGGCGCCGGTGTGCGGCCCTTCCTCGCAGAAGGAGATCGGGCCGTGTTCGGCCTACTCGCCGCGGGCATCCGTGCGATCGGCGGGAACCTCAATCAAATCGCCCGCGCCATCAACACTGGCAAGGTGCCAGATGAAGGAGACCTGACAGGCAGCATCAAGGATGCCCATGGGGCGACGACAGCTCTCGCTTCCGAGCTCGCGGAATTGACCCGGCGATCGGCAGCGCATCGACGCGGGGAGGGTGCGTGATGGAGTTCTTCCCAGGCGCTTTCGAGGCGGAGTGGGAGCGCCGCCGTGCCATGCTTGTGCATGAGATGCAGCTTGATCGAATCGATAGCTACGACTGGGATGAGCCGAAAAGGGGAGGGGCAGCGCGGCCGCTGGACGAGGGCGCACGTGGCTTGGGGCAAGCGCGGCGGCGTGGCGACGGCCAGCCGCGGCGATTGCTCGATGGCGTAGGCTCGAGCGGCCGCTCGATGCGGAAGCGGTTTGCGTCCCTGGCGCGCGGCAGCCAGCCGGCCGTGGTGAAGCTTGCCTCCTATGGCGGCGGAGCCCGCGCCGGCGCGATGATGAGCTACACGTCGCGGTGCGGGGAGCTTGCCGTCGAGAACGAGCGCGGCGAACGTGTGATGGGCAAAGGTGCGCTCGCCGAGCAGCGGGCCGAGTGGGAACATCTGTTCGACAATCGGGCGGCAAGCCGGGATCTTGCCGTTTTCCAGGTCGCAATCGATGCGGCATCGCTGCGGCAGGACTTCGACCAGGACGATCAGTTGCGCCATATCCTGGTGTCGGGGTTTGGCGACCGACGATTCGTCTATTCGGTGCGCGAACGAAATCCGGGTGAGATCCAGGTGAACGGTGTCGTTGTCTTGCGCAGCGGGCAAGGCGAACGGCTGACGGGGGACCGAAAAGCTGCCGAGATAGTGCAGCAGCGCCATCACGACAGCGAAGCCGGCAGGGACGTCGACGCACGGTTTTGCTTCCATGGTTACGGCAACGGTGTCGAATGGGGTACCGCGCGGGTTCGGGAACTGGTCGCGTCAGTCGGTGGGGAGGTTCGCGACGAGACCGGCCGGCTGATCGGGGATGCGACGCAGGCTGGCGATCTCGTCCAGAAGGAGTGGCGCAAGGAACTGCACAGTCGAAAGGGCAGGGACGTCATGCACCTGATCGTCTCGGCCCGGGCCGGCACGGATGCGGCTCCCTTCGAAAGCGCCGTGCGGGAGTTTCTCGGCGAGCAGTTCGCGGGGCATCGATATGTGTTCGCCGTTCACGATCCGGCGCTCGACCCGAAGGAGTTTGCCGAAGGTGGCAAGCGCCCTCACATCCACGCCCATGCCATCATTACAATGCGATCGGAGACCGGAGATCGCATTGTCACCAGCCCCAAGCTGTTCCGGGAATGGCGCTCCGTAATGGCGGAGAAGGCGCGGGAACAAGGCCTCGACATGGAGCTGACCGATCGACGGGAACTCGCCAGCGCTCCGGCCTATAGTCGCAATCAGGTCCGCCCGGTCAGCTACCGCGACCGAACCGAACATGTGGGTACGAGCGAAGCCTCACACGCCCGCTATCAGGCAAAGCGCTCCAACGAGATCAACCTCGCCACCACCGACCGCAGCCGTCAGTACGCGGCTCGGGCAGCGGAGGCATGGAACGATCTCGCCAATGCCGAGACGGGGATGTCCGCGGGGACGTTTGCAAGACTGCATGCGGCACGCCTGGAAGGTCTGGCTGAGATCAATCAAAACAATCATAATTCCGAGAGAGGATCGGGTCAAACTGTCAAAAATCAAGCCAATATGATAGAGATTTATCAACTCTTAAACGGTGAGGATCGACAGATGCGCGAGATGACACGTCCGGAGTTCGAAGCCTACGAAAAGCGCGTGGAAGCGGTTCTTGCCTCGGTGGAGCGGTCACTTGAGCCTTCGGCGCAGGCTGACTTCGATGAGGTCGCCGCCGCGGCTCGCGAGGTAGTCGACATTCGTCGCGAATATCTCGAGGTCACCGAAAGGCAATCTGATCAGGTCCGGAATGAGCTGCCTCACGATAGCCGGGACGAACGGCCGGATAGGTCCAACGCCGATTGGGATTCGGCGGTGGCTCGACCGGGCCGGGACGCGGTTGAGAGGGCGAATGAGGTCCTGGTCGAGGTCGAGCACTATCGGGAAGGACTGTCCAGGATCAATGCCGGAGAACTGCCGCGGTCCTATGGCGCCAGCTATCAGGATGGTCTCGCACGGGAAATCAACCGCGCGGCGGAAATGGCCGTGGATGGCGACAACCAATTTCTGCGCGAGGTCGCCAAGTCGGACCAGCAGCTGCAAGGAGCCATCGAGGCGATCGAACTTGCGCGGCGTGAAGCCAATCGAAATGTCGACCGCGAACACCATTTCGCCGGTCAGTCGTCCGTGGTGAGCGACGGCAAGGATTCAAACGGATCGCCCTCGGGAGCTATCGAGGCAGATCAGGTCCGTGAGGCGGATTTGGACGTTCTTCGCGAGTCTGAAGAGGGGGACGGGCACGGCCAGCAAGAGGCCCCCACGAGGCCCGCGGCCGAACCCGACCGATCCGATCCCCCTCAGCAGAACGTGCCGCGACTGCGCCAGATCGAACACGAGATTGAACAGCGTCACGAGCGCGATCGCGACGATCGCGAACGATAGGAGGCGGGCATGAAGGATGAACGGCCTCACGCGGAGTTTCCCCTGCCGGACGGCTCGGAAGATCGACCGGACGCCGCAGCAGCACAAGAATCGCAGATCGGAACCCGACAGCTGGACCGCGTGTTTGTGCGAGCAAGGAGAACAACCATGATGCAGACACCCGTCGCCGCTATTCCTTCACTCGACCTCGAACGGTACCTCGGTCAATGGTACGAGATCTGTCGGCTTCCGCTGAAGTACGAGGACGAGACGGCGACCGACATCACCGCACGCTACTCGCTTAACGACAGCGGATCGGTCAGGATCGACAATCGCTGCTTCGACGAGGATGGCAACCCATCACAGGCGGTGGGGGAGGCCATACCGGTCGACGAGGGCGGGTCCCGAATGAAGGTGACCTTCCTGCCCAAAGTCATCCGGTGGATACCCTTCACGAGCGGCGACTACTGGGTCTTGAAACTCGCCGACGACTACTCGGTCTCCCTGGTCGGCACGCCGGATCATAGATATCTGTGGCTGCTGTCGAGAACTCCATCGCTGGACGCGGATACGCGCGCTGAATACCTCGCGGAGGCGGAACGCCAAGGATTCGACCTGACAGCGCTGATCGTTCCGCGTCACACGGGCCGCGTCGTCACTGACGACATGGTGGACTAGCGGGGGCTCAGGGCGTCTTGAGTTGAGATCTGGGGCGCGATCCCAGGGCGTCGCTCGGCGGTTAACAGCTGGGCCGTGCCACGACAGCGACCGCGCCGCGTGGACGACAAGCGCCGTGCCCCGGCTTATAATCGCTGCTTCAACAAAGCAGGTGGGAGGCCCGTTGGCTCATGGCACTCGATCATCTGCAACAACGCCGCCTTCTCCCTCAAGACGTGCAATCTGGCGGGCTTCAGCCGCGGTAAACTTCAGCCGTACTCCGATGCCGCCGCCATTCTCCGGAATGAATACGGCCCCAAGCTCCTCGAGACTAGCCTGCAGGGCCTCAACGTCACGCTCGTTCGGGTTGTCGATCTTGCGCTCGAAGTCATGGATGGTGTCTTCATCCACTCCAGAACGAAGGCTGAGCTTGGCCCGCGTGACTTCCACGAGAGCGCGGGCGGCTCGGCATTGCGAACCTGAAATCATCGAACTTTCTCCTCGAAGGTCCATCGAGGCGGCGATAGTTGCGCCCCTTGCTAGGTCGGAGCAAGGGCTGGCCTCTCCGCCATCTCGGATCCAGAATGCCATTTTAGCTGGAGACCACCCCGTTGGCGCGATCTGCGCCGCGAGCGCTGTAGCGGGGAAGCGACCACCCCCACTGCAGTGCCCCGAAGCGGATAGCAGCCGCCACCGTGAAGCCGACGATCACCGCGATCTCTCGTCCGGCACCTCCCTCATGGAGGAGGACGAACGTCGAGGCACCTGCGAGCGCCGCGGAGGCATAGACCTCCCGGCTGAGGATCGCAGGACTCTCGCCGCTGAGGACATCCCTGACGAGACCGCCGAACGTGGCTGTCACGATGCCCATGGCCACCGCAGCCACAGGTCCACCGGCCATAGCCAGAGTCCTGTCGGCTCCAAGGACTGCGAAAAGGGCTAAGCCTACTGCATCAAACCGCAGCAAGAGGGCTTCCCGTGACTGCGGGATATGCGCCAGGAAGAACACGGCGGACGACACGGCCACACAGGCCAGAAGGTATTCCGGGCTGGTGATCCAGAATACGGGCGTGGCGCCGAGGACAGTGTCCCTTATCGTTCCACCTCCGATGCCCGTGGCCGTGCCAAGGAGTATAAAGCCGAACAGGTCCATCCGCTTGCGTGCAGCGGCCAGCGTGCCAGTGGTCGCGAAGACCACGACCCCGAACCAGTCGAGGAAAGTCATTGCCTGGTCGATCATGACAGTCCTCACACGTCGGCAGCGCCGCCGGATCCCATGACAATGATGGCTGACCCGGGTCGGACATGTTCGTGCAGATGGATGACATCCTGATGCAGCAGGCGCACGCAGCCCGACGATATCGCCTTGCCGATCGTCCACGCCTCAGCGGTGCCATGGATGCGGTAAAGCGTATCCCGGTTTCCCTGGTGGATGTAGAGCGCGCGTGCCCCAAGGGGATTGTCGATGCCGGGCGGCCGGCCATGACGCCACCTCTCGAGCGCGGGCTGGCGCTTGATCATATCCGAAGGAGGCGTCCAGACCGGCCACTCCCGCTTGTAGGCGATGTGGGCCCGGCCCGACCATTCGAATCCCGCACGACCGATGCCGACACCGTAGCGGGTCGCAAGTCCGCCGGGCAGGACATGATACAGGTAGCGTGCGGCCGTATCGACGATCACCGTGCCGGGCTTCTCGACGGCTACGTAGTCTACGACCCGACGGACATATTTCGGGTCAAGACTCTGCAGGTCGGCGGCCGGCACCGGAAACTTCTCCTCCGGCATCGCCCGGTACATCGACAGCACATCCACGTCGAAGGAAGCTTCGGGAGCGGGGGGTGGAGCTACAGCCAGCGAAGGCGCGGGAGCGGTTGTGGAACAGCCCGCGGCGGCGGGGGCGAGGAACGCGGCGCCACCAACGAGCAGTGCGCGACGGCTCAGGGTAGAAGGGGGAAAATCAGTCATATCGTTGCATTCTGAAAAAGCGGCGCGCCGCCAGCTTCGACGAAGCGGACGTGCGACCGGAAGAGCGAAGTTGAAATGTCGAGCAGGACAACTGCGCGCCATCACGGCACGCAGAAAACTGCGACGCTGATCAAGGGCGCTGATTCATGACAGACCTCTGGCGCGATGCATGCCTATTCGCATGCATGCCCCCTCTGTCATTGGCCTGAGAGCTTGGCAGGGACCGTCTCGCACGGGCCCGGCTTATACCTTCGGCGGGAGCTGCCGCTCCGCTTTCCAGAGTCTTTTATCGACGGGCGGTCCGGGTGCCTGAGAGTTTCCGGGGCGGTTGCTCCTTCGGCGGCCGGTCCCCCGGCTCTCTCCCGCGCGTCAATTCGAGCCAGATGACGCAATCTTTGGGGCGGTATTGAGGCCGCGAGATACACCTACCTGAACGCGCGAGCTGAAGTTGATCAATCCGCCCGCAATGATTTGGCAGCTAACCCAGCCGCGAGCAACCGATTGCGCAAGCCGCAGACAAACCGGAAGAACTCGAGGACCCGCATCCGGTTCATGAACCATGCAAGCCCGGCCGCTTCGTAGTTCTCGTGATCGGCCCAAGCAAGGCCGTAGGCGTGCGTTTCGCCGCCGAACCGGGTGTGCTTCCCAGCCTAACCTTGTTGAGGGACGAGGATGTCGCGCTGTCCATGTAGGGGCGTATGAAGTCGAACACGCTCCAAGCTGGAAAGCGTTTCAGCGCCAGCAGCGCCTTGGCTCCGGACTTCTCGCGCAGGTGTTCGATCCGCTCGAGGTTGAGGAGCAGCTTCGACTTGTCGATCAGGTGGGTGTTCATCATGCTCGGCCATCGCCTTTCCGGGTAGCCGCCGTCCGCAGCGGATCGATCACGGCGAGGCCTAGCGCGCGTCGCTTCATCGAGCGCGCCGCCAGCGACACGTTGACGGAAACCTTCCTCGCGTAGGACTCGGCGAACAATCGGCCCCTTGCGTCGCCAATTCCCTGCCGCATTGCTGGCGAACGCTCGGCGAACCTGTCGGGAGCGGGACGGAAACGGCCGTCAGCGACCGTCCCGATCCATTCGCAGACATGGTCCTCGGGCTCCCGCAGCCGGGCAAGCAAATCGAGGTACTCTTCCTGGAGCGCGGGCGTGTGTTCGCGTCGGCTTACGCGTGACAGGCGGTGGAGATCGCAGGCAAGCAGGTATGCGTCGCGCCGTGGCTTGCGCCAGTAGACCCGCCGGCCGTCCGCCACATCCAGATACTCGTCGGCGGCTGCGATCGGGATGGCCTCCGCCGCATGCGGGACGAACTGCATGAGCGGGTCCGTTTCGCCACCGCTAACAGGATCACCTTTGCCGGATCCACAGCCATACGGACGGAACGCTAGGAGCTTCATCAGCGAAGCAGAAACCCGCCAGCTTCCAGCCGACACGGCGGCAGCGTCCGGCAACGTCAGCGCGCCGGTCGTGTGCAGCGCGTGGGCTATCGTCAGCCGAACACAGGTCTGCACGCCCTGTGTTCGCGCTGCGGGCGCCATGGGAAGGGAGTTTCGGCTCCAACACGCCAAGACGCCGTGGATGAACGCGATGTCGCATCCGAGCGCATCCGCCAGATCCTGAGCTGACATCCGACCGTCCAGCCGGCACGAAGGCCTGTCCATCGTCTTTGCGCTCATCGCCACCCCCACCTCTCCGCTGCCTGGGCTCGAGGCTGGAGGCTCGACAAGCCGGGAATTGAGAGAGGTGCGGAATCCATAGGCCGGCTCAGATGCGCCAGAACTTCCTCGGCCGACGCAGCGCCTCTGACCTTCTTCAAGACCTGCGGCTGGGAGCGCTGCCTGCAGAAGCGCGCCAGAGCGTTGAGGAAGTCCGTCGCACCCTCGCGCGGCCAGCCGACCCCCAGCACGACATCAACCGACTGCTCGTGAGGGGTATGGTAAGGGATCGACTGTTGAAGGATTGCAAGGACCGCGGCCGGCTCCCTCAGTCGCTCCAGCATCGCGTGAGGCAGGCCGATGCCTTGGCCGATGTAGGTCGCGCCCAGTTTCTCCCTGTCCAGCAGCGCCGAGAGCACTGACACGAAGGACAGCCCGGTCCGGGACGAGAGTTGGCGCGCAATGGCCTCAAGAAGCGGACGTTTGGCCTGCGCCGGGTCGCGCAGCAGAATGTCCCGCGGATGCAGGAGATTGAGAATTTCCATGATGGACTCCCCGCCACGGCCGAACGCCGCAGGCGACCGCCCGCGATCGCGGGCACGCAGATCAAATGAGATTGCTGAAGCCTGGCGGACCCGGACGCTGAGCCAGGGGTCAGATCGCGTCCGGGTTAGATGCCCGCTTTGAGCAGGCGCGCGCCCTCGAGGCGCACCAAGGCTGGCATTTTCAGCATGGAGCGAACCTAGCGGTTGTTGCCGACGAAGCACGCCCTGAAACGGACGCGTTCCCGACTGCGAAAGGGCGGCTGCCTGACGGCAGTTCCGGCTGGACCAGTGCCGTGCCCGAGACGAGGGACGCCAAGAGATCGCGGAGCCCGGTATCCTCGACCGATACTGCCGCCTCGTCCGGAAGCATCCAGCGACGCATCACCTTCACGTCGTTCGGCCAGCTGACCAAGGTGCCCCACACTTGGAGCCCATGGACCGTCACCTCGACCGCCTTGCGGCTGCCGCATGGCTGAAGTCTCGGCGCCACGTACAGCCCGAGAGGTTCGGAACCGACCCTTCCCGTGATGCCGGCTTCCTGGAACGCCGCGCGGTCGGCCGACTGCAGCCCTCTTCTCGTGCCGGACCAGCGGGCTGCCGGAATGCGCCAGCTTCCGCCCCTCCGCAGGCGCAGGAGCATGACATCGAGCTTCCCTTCGCAGTTAATGCGCCACGGGAGTGCAGCGTGTTCTCTCAGGAGGTCGCCGGTGACCGCCACAATGCAGCTGGACTGCATCATGGCCGCGCCCCCGTTTCTGACGAGAGGGCGAGCGAAAGCGCAGGCATTCGGAACGGGCTTGGAGAGCGCCGATCAGGCGGAGTCAGACACCAGGGACATCGGCTGGCGGAAAGCGGGAGATGGTGGTTGCAAAGACGGCAGACCGGCCGTGAACGGAAAGTTCTCATTGTACGCTCCATCGATGCGGCGCTCGGCGCCGCAGGATCAGACCGCAGGTTCGTAGGGATTTCCCGGAGCAGGATTAGGTGCGGAAATCAGGGTGAGGAAGCCTGCTCCGGGGGCGGATGCGACCGTTCCCGGCAAGCCTCGAAACCTTGATGAAAGTCTCCATGCACATGCCGTCGATATAGCCATTCGCCGCCTTCTTTACGAGGCGACCTTATGTCGCCCGGCCACCGGCATTGCGACGCAAAGAAGGTTTGACATCGACTGCAGCCTGGCCAAGATGCAGCCGTGATCACGCTTTCTGAAATGCGGCTTCCATTCCGGAAGCGCCCGAAAAACGGCAGCTAGCCCTGGCTCGTGCAGCCTCGGGCGGCGGGCCAGGGACATTCCTTTCACACCATTGATCAACCGCGCCGCGTGCTGCCAGGCGGCCGTGCGCGCGCCGTCAGGAAGGAAGCCGTCATGGCGAAGAGGAAGGGCAACAAGGAAGCCCGCAAGCCCAAGCAGCAGAAGGAAAAGAAGGCCGAAGTCGGTTCCGTCTCGGAACTGATGGCCCGAGCGGCGATGCCGGGAAAGCGGCGATAAGGCAAAGGCCTGCACGCGGACACTGTGCCGCGTGCAGGCCTTCATTAATGGTGTCAGAGCAGCTCGAATGCGATGAGCATCAGGCCCAGCACGCCGGACGCGATGATGACCTTGGTCGTCAAGTCCAATTGGCGATCTCCATTCAATCGAATGACCTGGGCCGGAACCAGCTACTTGTCCCGGAAGAGGCCTTCGACCGCGCGCGGGATGTCGTTGCGGGAAATGCCGATGTCCCAGAGTTCCCTGTCGTCGAGGGCCTGAAGCTGGTCCATCGCCTTCTGGCGCTGCCATCTCCCGAACCTGCGGACGATCATTCGCGCAAAGGCGGATCGCGGGCGAGGATTGTTGTGATCAGACATGTCAGTCTCCGAATATGGCCGGGCCTTGCGCCGGGGTCGGCGGGTTGCCCGAAAGCTGGATTTCAGGCGCGCGGAAACTTCGCCAACGAGCGGAAGCGACCGTGCTACCTGCGTTGAAGCCGGCTACCCCGGAGACCGCCGGACAGGTGGTCCCCGGGGTCAATGCCGGATCAGCAATGCACCTGACCGGGAGAAGGGCGGGCGGCTCATGCGAATGTCCGCCGGAAGAAGATGGCGCTCATCGTCGTGCCTACAGCGATGACGATCATGCGCACGACGGAGGCAGGCAACGCCCTGGCGACGGGTGCGCCCGCATATCCGCCGATGGTGGCAGCGACCATCATGAGGACCGCCTGCGGCCATGCGACGATACCCGCCGCCGCGAAGGTGGCGACGGAAATGCCGGACTGCACGAACGACAGGGCGTTCTTCAGCCCGTTCATGACGTTGAGGTCGCGCATGCCCCACAAGGAGAAGGAGCGAACCCGCAAGCCCTTCGATGGCGGTGAAGGCGACGATCTTCATGAGCCGCATCCTGTCGAAGGCGGCAATCTCCTGGCGGAACCCGAGCGCTCCTCCGAGATAGCCGGGAAACACGGCGGCCGCATTGGTCGCATTCGCGGCAACCAGCGGCACGCCCGTGTAGACGAGCGCCGGGAAGGTCAGGAACGTACCTCCGCCCGCGATCGTGTTCAGCATCCCGGCGAAGAAGGCCGCCGCGGCCAGGAGAAGGTATTCAGTCACTCGTTTCTCCTTGCCGCGGCGGACGTTCAGGCGGCTGGCGGGCCGGGATCGTCGAAGCCGTCATGGGCGACCGGCACGAGGCGGGGCTGATCGTAGAACGCTCCCCGGATCACGCGGAGGCTCGGCTTGCCGAAGGCCGGCGTGCTGGCCCGCTCCAGCGCTTCCTTCTCGCGCCTCGCGGCTTCGGGCTGGTAGTGAATCTCGTGGAGCACGATCCGCTCCTCCTCGCCGTCGCCGTTGCGCAGGGCAAATCCCTGGCCCTTGGAAAGGCCGAGCAGCGCCAGTCCGCGCGCCGCCGTGATCGGCAGGTACATGCCGATCGGCGACGTCATCTGGTCATGCGAGATGATGCGCGTGTCGGGATCGCGGCCGTCGACGCTGAAGGTCACCCGGCTGCTGAGGGTGGCGACGTTGACGGGGATGTCGTCGCGGAACATCACCGTCGCCGCTTCGATCTTCCGCTTGAGGATCGGCGCGAGCGGATCGCCCTGGCCGAGGCAGCGGTCACGCATCACCTCCAGGATCGTGAAGTCCTTCGTCGTGAGGAAGCAGGTCTCTCTCTTCATAGCTGTTCTCCATCGCTCGGCTTCGAGCGGTTACGTTGTGGCGCACTGGAGAATCCCCTGGGCCGCACGGACGCGGCGCAGGGGCAGCTATCCTGTGATGAGGCAGCCCCCGAAGAGCGAGAGGCGGCAGGGCGGGCGGATTTCAGTCATGACGCGGTCCGCAGTTCCTGCGAGGCTTCTGACGGAGGCACAGTGGACATCGGGACCCGAACTGTTTCCACCGTCATGCGGTGAACGCGACCGTCACGCGCAGTCCAGTCGATCGACTGTCCGGCGGAAACGCCGATGAGCGCGACGCCGATCGGGGTCAGGACCGAAACCCTGCCTTCGGCGATGTCGGCCTCGCCCGGGAACACCAGCGTGACGTTTCTGTCCTCGCCGAGATCGCTGGTAAATCGCAGGGACGATCCCATGCGAACCACGTCCGGCGCGAGCCGGCCGTCTTCTACGACCTTGGCGCGATCGAGCTCTGCGAGCAGTTCCTCCGCCACGGCGGGGTTGCGGTCGGCGAAGGAGTCTGCGAGCCGCCACAGGCGCTCGCTGTCGGTGCGCGTCACGGCGATCGCCGGCTTGCGGTTCTTCTTGGTCGGTTGAGCCATCTCTGGGCCCTTTCATGTAAACGACACGCGCACGCAACCACGGCGTGACGCTGTCTTCTGTGAACTGGAATTGTTTACCGATTTAGTGACGGCAGCTCCGTCAAACCGGAATCAGCCTATGCCCCGCGGCCGGGGCGCGACGCGACCTGGCCGGGGGTCAGATGTCCGCGATGGGGCAGACCCTGTAAAATTTCAGAAAGTGGCAGTCGGTCATGCACATGCCACAGACGTGGGACTTTGCGGGATGAAAGTCAAGCTAACCAAGCAGTCCGGGGCAACCTGCCATAAGGCGGCAGACCGACGACGCATTTTCAGGAGCAAAGCGCCTCCGGTGCCCTATTCTTCCCTGGTGATCGAATGTCCCGACGGTGGACGCACATGACCGCCGTAGGTCTGCGGCGCACTTCGTTCTGCGTCGCCGAGCCAGCCTGCTGCGACGAAACTGACGAATGAAAGGAGACTGCCATGTATCCAGGAGACGAGGACAATCCCGGCTATGCTTCCCCCCCGTGCTTCATGCACGAACTTGATCCCGCTTTCTCGATAGAACACCCGTACGCGCAGGCCGCTGTCGATGTCGCGCGCTGGCGGAAAGCCCAGAGAAAAAGGCTGCTGGCGGAACGTCTGGCCCTCCCGGCCGATGTCCGGGCGCAGGCTGCTCAAAGGATCGCCAGCCGGCTCGACGCGGAGATCGGGACCGTCGAGGGCAGCGTGGTGGGAATCTACTGGCCGTTCCGCGGCGAGCCGGACCTGCGCGAATGGGCTTCCACAGTGACCGGACGCGGAGGCCAGCTTGCTCTTCCGGTCGTTCTGGAGAAGGGAAAGCCGCTGGAGTTCCGCACATGGTCTCCTCGCGAGAAGCTGGAGAAGGGCGTCTGGAACATCCCGGTGCCGACTGGCGGCGTGGCGACCCTTCCGGACATCGTCGTGGCTCCGGTGGTGGGCTATGACGAGGCCGGGTTCAGGCTCGGCTATGGCGGCGGTTTCTACGACCGGACTCTTGCGGCGATGCCGAGCAGGCCGCTGACATTCGGCGTAGGATACGCGCTGGCAAAATTGCCGACCATCAATCCGCAATGGCACGACATCCCGCTCGACAGGATGATCATCGATGGATCGTAACCCAGTCACTTCGGCCCCTCGATCCCCGGCCTCGGGGGCGTCCGCCTTCGCAATCTGGAACAAGAAGGAATCCAAATCCGTTGCACATGGATCCAGCGAAGGAGAAACCCGATGGTAGCCACGCGCGAATTGATCGAACCGACACCCGGCGATAAGCGCTATGTCCGCCGCGACGACGAAGGCCGTTTCACGGAACTCGAGGATGTCGGGCGAAGCCGCGCCCAGGACCAGAAGCGGAAGGCGAAGAGCGACACGAAACCCGGGCAGGGAGATCGAGGCGACCGCAAGAAGTAGTCGTCTCCGTCTCTCGCCGATCATGGGCCAGCCCTTCTTCACGGTCGGCCATTCGAACCGGACCGCCGACGAGTTCATCGATCTGCTGCGCACGGCCAGGATCGGCATGATCGTTGACGTCCGCAGGCTGCCCGGATCCCGGACCTATCCGCAGTTCGACAGCGAGAACCTCGCCGGTTCGCTGGCGCAGGCGCAGATAAGTTATGAACTGATCGTTCCGCTCGGCGGGCGACGCAGGAAGGTCGAGACCGTACCTGCTGAAACCAACGGTGCGTGGCGCAACATTAGCTTCCACAATTATGCGGACTATGCCCTCACCGGGGACTTCCAAGCAGGGTTCGACCGGCTCCTCGCCTTGGGGCAGGAATACCGATGCGCGATCATGTGTTCCGAGGCCGTCTGGTGGCGCTGCCATCGCCGCATTATCGCGGACCATCTCCTCGCCAACGGAGAAGAGGTCTTCCATCTGATGGGCAGCCACCGCGTCGAGCCTGCTGTCCCGACTGACGGCGCCGTTTTCGGCGACGAAGGTTCGGTAACCTACCCGGCGCGGTAGCGGGGTGTCCGAGCCCCGCCGCAATTTCCGTCTGGCAAGCTCAGTTCACGCCGTGCCGCTCCAGCCACTGCCCCATCTGACGGATCTCCCACCCGCGATCTCCCAGACGCAATTCAGGCCCGGGGAGTATGACATTCCAACTTTGCAGACAGGACACTCTAGCTTTACGGTGTGAGTTTTCGCTGAAGTGCGACTTGCGAGCGCAAGCAATGTAGTCGCTTCATCGATCTGCGGCCATCAGCTTCTGACGGAACACTTCATCAGG
>NZ_JBZFLJ010000019.1:0-24451 GCF_058448885.1 Mesorhizobium sp. DxT
CGCCGAAAAATCCGCAACTCTCCGCGACAAGCTGAGCGGCCGAACTGGGGAATTTTACTTCGGCACTTTTGGGGGAAATTCGCGCGGCATTGACAAACAGGAGGAAACAATGAAGTTTCTAATCATTCCACTATGCACCCTGCTGATCGTCGGCGGCTGTACAGCAACGGAACGCGGAGCCACGGTCGGTGGGCTAGGTGGCGCCGCTGTAGGCGCTGCAGCAACTGGCAATGTTGAGGGTGCAGCCATTGGCGGTGCAGTAGGCGCAGCGGCTGGCGCCCTCATCGGTCGCGCAAGCGAACCGGGCGACTGCATCTATCGCGCCCGTGATGGAAGCCGGTACATAGCACCGTGCCCCTAACATTTCACCGGATGACGCCGGGGTTGCCTGTTAAGCGGCTCCGGCGGTCGCTTCCGCAACCAAGCGTGCCTATCTGCTGTCACCGTACTTTTTCCTGCCGGCGAGATAGGCTATGGCCGCGCCGCAGATTGCTCCCAGGGCGAGCCCAAACAGAAGCCCGACGCCCAAGCTGCCGAAAACGGCGCGCCAAGCGCAAACGCTGCCAGAAAGCCCGAACAGGCACCGAGAACAAGGCGGGTGGGGGATGAGGTGATCATATGTGTAGGACGCCATCAATTGTGTGCTGTGCTGACGCGTGTGGTCGAGCAACAGGCAGGAAAGCCGATTGTTCCGGCGAGGCGGAACAATGGCTCCAGCCGTGTGTTTGGCAGGGAAAAGAGGAGTTCGAGCGATGCAAGAAGTCAAACAAGGCAACGACTGGCTTACGTCGGACAGCGATGAAGCACGTGCTATCCGGTTTTTGGCTGAACAGACCGACGTCTCGCCGAAGCAGGCAAAAGAGATCGTGAGCGAACACGGCTATAATCGTGAAAAGCTGCTGCAGGTGGCTCACACGCTCAAAGCCGAGGGTTGAATCGAACTGCGGCGAGCCGCTAGCGAGTGGTCGCCGTAGTTCTCGTTCTTGATCTCGCTAGAAGAGCCACCAGGCTCCGTTGCCGGCAGGCGGACGCCGAAGTGTCGTGGGCGTGTCGGGTCGCGTTTGAGCGCTATGCGCAGCTTCTTCCTCCAAAGCCGCCGCAAGCATTCTTTTGGCCCGCGCAAGCACCTGCTTTCGACTATGGCTGCGGCCACCGTCTGGATGCAGTCTCTGCAAGGAGGGCTCCGCAGCTCCCGCTCGTGGTGAAATCGGCTGCCGGGGTGCGGTATCGGTCACGTCTCGAGTTCGGTTCTGGGCCATTTCTGTCTCGCTCCTCGTATGGATTTGCGTTGAAAGTGCGAGCAGAACTTCGTCCCACTATGAAATGTTCCAGGCCACCGGGCTGGCGATATGACCAAGCTTGCCCCGTGGTATCGTGGGCGCTCGAGCCCCCGATTCGCTCAGGGACGGCCCCCTATGCCGACCACACTGCGGATCGCGCGTTAAGCGCGATCGAAAAGTGCCGAAGCCGACGTCTCGCCCAATTGTGCTACCAGGTTGGCCCGCGAGCGGCTGAGGCGGCTTTTTATGGTCCCAACGTCGCAGCCACACCTTCGTGCCGCGTCCTTATAGCTGGTTCCCTGTATGGCAATCATGACAATGATATCGCGTTGCCGCCTCGGCAGGCGTAACATAGCTCGTCGCGTCTCGGCCGCCTTCAGTGACCATTCCTGGGAAGGCCTCATCGATGGCAACGCCGACGCACAGTCGGCAACCGACGGCGCTTCTCGGTTCGTGATCACCACTCGGTTGTAAAAGGAATTGCGCATGATGGTGAACAACCACGACTTCAGCCGGGTACCTTTTTCAAACTGATGGATTTTTGCGATAGCCTTGGCGAGTGTTTCCTGCACCAGGTCGTCGGCATCGCACGGTTCGCGACAAAAGGTGCGGGCAAAGGCGCGCAACGCAGGGATCAGGGCTGCCACTTCCGCAGGTTCGACAGTCTCTTGAGTTCGTGTGGCGCGAATATGCGGCATGGATCTCTCCCCTTTTCTGATGAACCAATTCACCGAACCTGAGCCCAACCGATATTGTTCCCCCAAGGGCCGAGAAAGTGTGTGACGTCACAAGGCCCGACCTCTCAGGCGAGGGTCCGGCTAAGCTTTGCGCCGGAGAGGCGTAACGGCGCTCGCCATTTGCCGCGCGCGAGCGCTAGTCTGGCCCGGACGGCCGTTGGGGCGTCAACCAACCGCAGCTCCAAGCAGCTTTTCCCCTTCTTCGCACGATCATCGATCGAATGATGACCACGTGGTCGAGTGGATCGGGAGGCTGCCGATCACCGCCCGACGGAATTATTCGAGGAACATCCCTGCGGGATTCTTGTTCGGCGGCCAACGAAACATAGGAGCATCCGATGAGTGAAGCCGAAACCACCACCGACCATTCCCGCATTCGCAAGTGGATCGACGACCGCGATGGAAGGCCTGCAAAGGTCTCCGCAGGTGGGACGGGGGGAATTCTTCGCATCGATTTTGGCGAACCCGATGAAGGATTGACACAGATCGCCTGGGAAGAGTTTTTTGAAATATTCGAGAAAAACCAACTGGCGTTTCTTCATCAGGATCGCACGGCCGATGGGCAAATAAGCCGCTTCAGCAAGTTCATCGACCGGTAATTGGATGGATCACACCATCAATCTCGTCGGGCACCCTTATTCATGTCGGTCCGAGCCCGTTCATCCTTGTCGAGCTTGTCGAAGCTCTCGTCCATATCGTCCGCTTGTCCACGCTCGTCGGGTTGGGACTGTCGTTCATTACGAACGCTTTTCTGATCGTCGCCCTGCAAGCTATTGCGTCCCATCCGCTCGTTATCGATCGTTGCATCCGTCGTTTCCTGCTCACGTGTGCGATCGCGCTGTTTGTTGTCCTGCATCTGACTTCTCCTTTTCATACCCAACCACGTAGAGCCGGACGTGTTCCGTACAGTGCCAATTGAAGGCAACGCCGGCTTCAGGAGGCTTCCGGGTGCAGCCCCAAAAAACCTGCGAAATGAGTCAGATGACTTGCAGCAGCCATCACGCATTTACGAGGACGGCTTCCGACGTTTGGCACAACCAGCAACCATGAGCGATCTCCTCCTTCGCGGAAGATGAGTTTGCGCCAAGCGCGGCAGTCAGGAACAATTTCGGTAGGAGGAGGTTGGCTGAACACGCAGCCTCAACAAGCTGGAATTCTCAAAAAGGAGGCGGAAATCCCATGAGAAACAAACGCGAAGCATATTCTCTTATGATCGCCGCCATCATCCTGGTGGTCGTTCTTGTTGGCTTTCTTTACTTCGACAGCGATGCGCCCATCACCGGCGACATCGCCCCGGAACGACACGAGATGGAAACGGATGCGCCTCACGAGGTGGATCAAACTCCTCCCAGTGCAACAGGCACGATTGACGAACCTTGAGATGCATCGACGTCCACGTGAGCCAAAAGTGGCAGGTGATCGGAAGCGGTCCGAAATGGCGGACGCTGGGGTACGTCTTGCGAAACGATCCTGGGGCCGTTGCGGGTCATCACATGGTCGAGTTTCAGCAGAGCAAATCGAGAGGGGAAGGTCGGCGCTCCCTTCGATGGTGCGCTGTGAAAATCCCGCGCAAGCGTTCGATAGGCCATCGACCAAGGTACAGCGTTAAAGTCGCCCAGTAGGATTGTGGGCTTGTTGCGCAAATCTGGAGAGTTCAGCCATTGGGGGCCAAGAAGAGCGGAAACCTGCATCGCGCGTTCCCGTCGGCGCAAACCAAGATGCGTGGTGATGATTTCCACGTTGGTGCCCGGTAATGCGACCGAGGCCCACAATGCTCCCCGTGGCTCGCCTAAGGAAGGCAGCGGAGCAGCTTGCACGCGACGCAACGGCCACGCCGACAGAATCGCATTACCGTATTCGCCACCTTGAATCTGATGGACAGCGTGGAAGTGGAAATCCATGCGCATATGGGAAGCGATTGCCCGCGCTTGATCCAATCCACCACTTCTGCTTCGACCCGAATCGAGTTCCTGCAAAGCTGCAACGTCGACACGCAATGCGGTCAGGACTTCGGCGATCCGCGACGGATCCACGCGACCGTCAGTCCCACGACATCCGTGAACATTGTAGGTCGCGACACGAATACGCCCATGCGACCTTTCCCGTCTCTCCGAAGGAACCATACTCGAGGGAACACCGGACCTCTCCGTTCGTTCCAGCAATGTGTCTTCATCGACTTTGATACGTCCTCGCTATCTGCTGCGCATCCTCATTGGCGTGGCGGTTCTCGTCGCGGCCATTCTCATTGCCCGGGCGCTGACCCGTTACGGCCTGACCCAGATCACCTCGGCCTGGCAAAGCATCGGGATCGGCCGTTTCGGATATGCTGCAGCGTACGCCGCGCTGTCCTACGTGCTGCTGACCGGCTTCGACTATCTGGGTCTTCATTACGCGAAACGTCCACTCTCATACCCGCGGGCAGCCATTGCGTCTTTCGTCAGCCTGTCGATCGGACACAACATTGGCGTGGCCGCGCTCAGCAGCGGCGCGGTGAGGTATCGCTTCTATAGCCGCTGGGGATTGAATGCCGAGGAGGTGGCGAAAGTCGTCGCTTTCTCCGGCGCGACAGTGGGATTGGGACTGGCTACCCTGGGTGGACTGGCCCTGGTCTTCGTTCCCGCCGATGCAGCTGACTTCGTCGGCGTGAGTTCGGGTTCGATTGTTCTCCTCGGCTGCCTTTGTCTGCTCGTTCCCGTCGCCTATTGCCTCGCGGCGACCTTTGTGAGGCGTCGCTTGACTATCTGGAAATGGAGTTTCGCCTTTCCATCCCTGCGGCTCGCATGCGGCCAGCTATTGCTGGGAACGGTCAATTTCGCCTGCGTTGCGGCCTGTCTCCATCAGCTGATGCTTGGTGTGAGCGAACTGGCCTACGCAAAGGTCGCCGCCGTTTATGTGATAGCCAATGTGAGCGGCCTCATCAGCCATGTCCCCGGTGGACTGGGTGTCTTGGAGGCAACCGCACATTATCTGCTTCAAGGCGCGGGCTCATTGCCCGCCCTTATCGCATTCCGCCTCGTCTACTTTCTGGTGCCACTCATCCTCGGGCTGAGCATGTTTGCTGCCAGCGAGATCGCAGCGCGCTGGAGAGGATCAACTCTTGCCGAAAATTCGACGCAGAAGCCAACCGAACGGTCTGAACGGTCTTGAAGGGTCAAAAAGCTTGGTCCCAAGGATAGGTGCTCCCCCGTCGTTAAGTTCATCATACGTGCGAAGCGAACCGGTTATAGCCGCGAAGTGGTCGACGGTGCCTACGAGCGTTTTGCACTCTTTCAATGCTTGACCGAGTTCAACGCGATCAGTTTCCAGATGTTCGGCCAGAAGCCCATCACGAAAGGCGGCTATCGCGCGTCGGTGCTCATCGTTCTCAGCGAAGACCACGACGTCGCACTCGGTGTCGAGTCCTTCGGAGCGGTTATTGAGGTTTGATGAGCCGATACGCACGGCGTTGTCGTCAACCACGATAACCTTGGAATGAACGAGAACCTCCTTGTTCGCATTTCCATCGTCGGATTTCATCCGATATACGACGCGCAGGCGGGGGCCGTTTGCGCCACCAAGCCAACGCAGAATGCGGTTGCGCTGATGCGCCATCACATACTGCTCAACGATCCCCCTGGAACTCTTCGTCACCAGAATGACGACTTCCGGCCCAAAGGGTTCGTCGAGCCGATCTTTGATCGCGCGGGCGACGCGCCAGGAGGCGAGATATTGCGTTTCGATGTAGAGTGACTTGCGGGCCGACCGGATCAGCTGCAGCGTCAGCCTTACCGCCTCTCGCCTGCCGCGGCGCAGGAAGATTCCGCCTTGGGTCCGGGCAATCGCAACCTTGCAGTCAACGAGAGCGACCGGAAGCTGCTTCGGCCATGTCCCCCGGTCGATCGTCTCAGCCGGAGCCTTGCCACTGTTCTCACCGGCGGCCACCCAGCGCGACTCGGCAATTTCGGCCAGCGCCCGGGCAGCGTCGCCTGAAACGGCGATCTGAACATCGTGTACCGGGCCGTAGCGTTCACCTCCAGGCGTCCTGCGCAAATCGGCTGTAACGTGATGCTCTCTGGTGTCCCAGCGTCCGGCGGTCAGGTCTATCCCACCGGAGAACGCCATCGATCGATCGATCACGACGATTTTCTGATGGTGGGAAGCGCGTAGCGGATGTCTGATGTCGAATTTCAGCGAAATCCGGGGGTGATCCGCCCACGGATGGTGGACATAAAGCTCGCCCGATCTGCTGGAATAGATGGGCCCCATCGCCCAAATCAGAATTTGTACGTGAAGTTCCTCATTCTGTTCCACGAGCCGGCGAAGTAAGGTTCCCAGTGTCGGTTCGGCTTCCAAATCCGGCCGCAACTTGATGGCTGGATCAAAGTCCCATCCTATGATCCACACAATGCGCCTGGCCGTGAGGAGCGAGGTGCGCAGTGCGCCGAAATAGGCGGCCGCGTCAACGAGAAAGGCTACCTGATCAGCTCTTTCGAGCCTGGGGCGCCGGCCATCCAGCCGCTCCAAAATTTGCGGTATTGAAACACTCTTGTTCATGCCCACCTCTGAGGCCGAAAATGGATTGTCGGCCGAAAGCCATAAGCGTCGCCGACAACTAACCGGACCTCGGCGGCGAGCCGCTATGAGACAATGAGCGCCCCAAGTCCCTACCGTGTTTCCCCGGCTCGATGCCTCGCCCTGCGCGATCGGGCGGCCGTAGCTGATCGATCATCCTCGCTACTGGCGATTTCATCCGGTCGAACGAGATCGCCGAGGCCGCCTGCTCCAACCTGCGCGGTCGAGATCTCGCTGGCATCGTGAATAACGGTGGGGTGCCCAGGCGTGGGCTGGCGTCGCTTCGGTACAGTGGTATCGCGCTCATCTGGCGGGGTCATCTTAGCGCTGGCCTGCCGATCCCCCTTGCGTCCGGATTTGTCCTTCGTGTCCATCTTGAGGCTCCCTCGCCTAGATCTGGTCACACATCACTTGGCGCGAAACGCAGCAACCTGGTCGGCTGTTCCAGCTTCTTGATTACCGTCCGGACGCTCGAGAACCTCCAGGAAGCTCTCAAGCCATGCTGTCGCATTCTGCCGCATGACCTTCTCCAACAGTTCCTCATGACGTCGTCGTCGCTCGGCAAGTGGCATCTCGAGCGCCTGATGCAGTCGCCGTGACATCTCGTCGACGTCATAAGGGTTGACAAGGAGAGCCGCATCCAGCTCCTCAGCAGCTCCGGCGAACCGGGAAAGAACCAGAACTCCGGGATCTTCCACGTCTTGCGCTGCGACATATTCCTTGGCGACAAGATTCATGCCGTCACGCAGTGGTGTAACGAACCCCACGTCGCTTGCCCTAAGAAGTGGCGCCAGCTTCTCCCGGGATACAGGGCGGTGAATGTAGCGTATCGGCGTCCAGTTGAACTCCGCAAAGCGACCGTTGATCGAACCGGCTAAAGCCTCGAGTTCGAGTCGGATTTCGGCATACGCGTCCACATCTTCGCGAGTGGGTGGAGCGATCTGCAGGAAGGATACCACCCTTTCGTACTCAGGGTGCTGCACGAGCAGACGGCCGTAGGCCCGGAGCCGCTCTGGAAGCCCCTTTGAGTAATCGAGCCGATCCACCCCAATGATCTGACGCTGCCCCAGAAGCTTGCGACGCATTAGATCGATGGCGACATCGTCCGGCTCTTCACGGGCCATGGCCGCGAACCCCACGGGATCGATGCCGATCGGAAACCGCTCGACCCTGACTTGGCGACTACCATGACGATAGGCGCCACCTATCTCTTCAAGCCCCATATGCTCCTCAAGGTAGCGCGTGAGATTCCCGACATCGGTCGAAGTTTGCAGGCCGACCAAGTCAAATTCCAAAAGCCACTCAACCATCTCTCGGTGATTGGAAGTGGCGGCCAGCATGTCGGGAGGAGGAAACGGAATATGCAGGAAAAAGCCTATCCGGTTTCTGCAGCCCAGTTCGCGCAGGCGGGCCGCAAGCGGCATCAGGTGATAATCCTGCACCCAGACGAGGTCGTCCTCTTCGAGGTATGGAACGAGTTCGGTTGCGAAACGCCGATTTACAGCTGCGTATGTATCAAGGAAGTTTGGTCGGTGATCGACGAGGTCGAGCCGATAGTGAAAGAGCGGCCATAGTACACTATTGGCATAGCCAAGGTAGTATTCCTCTACCTCGCGTCGTGATAGCGGGAGTGAAACGGCGGCAACTCTGCCGATTGTCTCAGCCACCGCGGGCGCGGCTTCCTCCTTCGTTTCACCGCTCCAGCCAAACCAGATTCCACCGCGTTCGCGCATGGCATCTGCAAGCGCCACCGCAAGCCCTCCGGTTTGCGACTTTTTGCGGAGATCGGCGACGCGGTTTGAAACTATCACAACTCTAGGCATGGCAAACGATCCGCTATGAAGGTCCTAATGAGCGATGCGCCGGGACGTCAGTGCTGCGGCTCTCGGGCGGCGACGCAAAGGTAGCTGGTTGATGGAAACCGATGGCGGCCGGCCTATCGGCCGGCCGCCCGGATGCGGGGGGAAAGCATCCGTGGAGATGGACGGGGGCTGAGTCTTGGGAGAGTAAATGTCCATCGCGTCTCCAACTGCCTCCGCAGCACTATGTTCCCCGATCGAAGGAATTATTCGCGCCCGAAGCCATCGCAGGTCATGGCCGTCGCTGCGCCGACCAGACAATTATCGGTAACACCGGCCGACCTTCCCGGGCGCTCAATCCCCTATTGCCCCGTAAATGCGACGATAGACAACTCTTGGTGCCTAGCGGAAAACGAGTTCGCCAGGCAGCGCCACAGCTTCGGCAAGAGTTGATGTGAATGAGGAGTCGGTTGCAGCTTTCAAGAGGAAATTAGGGACTGCCTCTCCAGCGTTTTTACCGAACCTTCAGCCGATGACTCGCCAAGTTCCCGAAGAAGACGTTCCCGCGCTCGGAAAAGACGACTTTTGATTGTTCCCATCGCACAGCCACAAATTCCGACCGCGTCCTCGTAACTGGTCCCGAGCACACCAATCAGAACCAGAACTTCGCGCTGCTCGGGTGGCAGACGGTCAATAGCCTCGGCAATCTCAATACCGCGGACCGACCATTCTTGCGTCGGCTCAAGGCCCGGCCTTGAGGAAATGCAGTCGTCGATCCCCGGCGCCTCCCGGCGGCGCAACTTCACTTCCGAATAGAACGTATTGCGCATAATCGTGAAAAGCCACGACTTCATGTTGGTGCCGGGCTGGAACTGATGAATGCTCTTGAGCGCCTTAACCAGGGTCTCCTGGACCAAATCGTCCGCTGCGTCGCGGTCACGCAGGAATGTTCTGGCGAACGCACGCAGAGCCGGTATCAACGCGACAATCTGCTGCTGCTCCGATTTCACTTCTTCACCAAACGGGTCAAATCTCTGCCGCCCGATTGCTAACGAGACTCGGCAGCTATGGTTCCCCCCGGGACGTAGCGTGTCAGAGCTCTCCAGATATCAATCGCATGAGGCGCATCCTCTGCCAGCGCGATCTGATCTGCCGGGCGACGATGGCATCGGAATTCAGGCTGCTACCAGATATCGTAAAGTCCCGCTCAGCGGCCACCAACGTTTCTTCCGACGTGTAGGTCGCTATCACCGTCAATGTGAACGCCGAGGGCTGTTCTTTGCCGTTCGTAGCTCGCTTCAGGAGTTCAGCGTAGCTGCCGATGTCTATCATTTCACCGCTGGCCAGCGGCCCTTGTAGGTATAATTGACGAGGATCCGACTTTGTCGTCTGCTCCGCCTCCAACTCGCTCAATGACGAGATATACTGGCGCTCCCCGTCGCGAACGGACACCATGATGGCTTCGAGATAGATCGCTTCGACACTCATGTTCGTGATGATGCAACGGGCTCCTATCGTGCGTGCGCCTCCTCTCGTAATGAGAATCTTCGGGCGCAGCCGGTGGCGATACCCACTCAAGAGAAGCTGGAAATAGAACAGCCAGACAAGCAGCGTCATGAGGCCCGCCAACGCGTTCACAGCTCCGTGGTTCTCAGAAAGCCATTGCCAGAATCCGCTCATCTCGGCGCCTCACTCATGCTGTCGGGCTGAAGAACAAGCAGGCGGTTGAAATGTTCTGCCGTCGGACGAATGCACTTCGCCCTGCGGTTTCTTAACGGCGACAACGGCGTGGCGATTTCGTGGCGGGCGAGAGACCCGACAGTCGCCGAACGCACCTGTCCAGCGCGCCCGCTGGCATCCGGAACACCGCGACGAGCACGCCGCGTTTTCTGTCTGGGGCGCTTGAGGCTATCTCCGGGGAGAACAATGAGGCAGCGCCCGCCATCCTGCCCAAACTCTTCATGCTCGCCCAAACCGTTCCCAATCACGGCATCGACGGCAGCTGCCGCAAGGAGAGTGTAGAGGTCGCAGCGGAGAGCCTGCTTGGGGGCGGCATGCGGGCTGCGCCAGCGCTTGTCGCGGTAGAGGGGGGCGTCGGGCCTCCGCCCGCAACTGCGGCTAATCGCCGGGACATGGAACACATCACATTCCAGTCAGTTGAATCATTTTCAATGTGAGGATGGTTCAATGGCAAACACACCACCGCGTGAAGGAAAGCCCGGCACCACCGAGCAGTCGCCTCGTTGGGAAGGGCCGGAAGAAAATCGACCTCGGGGCTATCTGCCGGCAGAAGACGATCCAGCTTCTGACCGGGATGCTGCGGGCGAAAACTTGAATGATCCAGATCGCAGCACACTCGGCGATTTTGGAACAAAGGAGCCGCGGCAGCCGGGAAAGCTTCCACCCTTTGACGATCCCGCCCATAGCAACAAGCCTGCCGGTTCACCAGTTCAGAAGGATGCTCCGGTATCATCGCCGCCTCCAAAGGACACCGAATACGCTGGTCATCCGGAATTCTCACAAGACGCGGCCGCAAACAGACCGCCCGAGGGTATCGGGAACAGCGAAGCGGTCCACGACACCGATGAGCACACTCGCCATTCGGAGGGCGTCAACCCGAAGCATCCAACGTAGCAGCAAACGTCCGGGGCCGGTCCAGCTCCCGCTGGGCACACCAAAGACGCATAGTGGCGCCCGCTGTTACAGAAAACCCGCCTGATCGCTTGGGCGGGTTCTGGGCACGATTTCCGCCATTAGTGACTGCATGGCATATCCCCCCAGCGGCCTTCTACGATTATCGCGTAATTTTCCCGTTCGTGTTCGCGCGCTCTGTGAACGACACCCGGCACTGCGTTCCGTTTCCCGGCGGTGCATGCCTCACATCTTGGCGGGGTCTTCACGGCCGCTGGCGCGCAGCACATCGGCTGCGTGTTCTTCTCCCGTTTCGTGCAGAACAACCCGCTCTAGCTCGCCCTTCCCCGCACGTCCTGCAGATCAGGTCATAGTCCCGGCGGGCGAGCATCAGACGACACCGATCGAGTTCCTGGGCCGCCGTGAGGCACGTACCACCTCCCGGTAGTGCCGGTGTGCCGGGCGTGTGTGGGCGTTGTGGTGAAGCCTGCGTTACAGCAAAGGCTTATCCTTGCCGAGCCGATGCTCCGGCTGGCCGCCTAGGTGCTGCTGTCAACGGTCCCACATACGCGTCTATTGCGCTCTGCAAGAGCTTCCTGCAGTTCCTTGGCCAGGACCAAGAGCCGTTCAGGCACCGGTTCACTTTCAATGGAAGCCAGCAATTCCCGTATCGCATTGTCAGGATCTTCAAACCTGCCACGGATTTCTTCCGGCCGCGGCGAACTGGGTTTCATGAGCTCTCATTCCTATCATTTGATAGACCCTTCACCCTCTTATCGGTTGCTTGGGCGTGGATTTCAAGCCAAGCTGAACAACACAAGATGTTCATTTGACCCCCTGAATTTGGTGCTCCTGCGCGCGTGGAGGATGTGGCGCCACCGTATGCCCCAGCGGTATTTTGCCACCCATCCAAGCAACGGCCACAGAAGCTGTCTTGCAACACGGTTCGCCTAATCTCTGGTAGCCCGTCAAAGAGCCGCCCAAAGCGTTCCGTGCGGTCTTCGTCCAGTTGCTCCGGGGCTGCTTCGGTTCCGAGCGCCCCTTGATCGAAACTGAGTTGGCCTTGTAGTCGCCAGTGACTTTCAGAAGTCTGCTTCGGGCTCCATACCGGCTGGGCACAGCCCTCGCTAACCCCACCGGCATCCCACCAATCGTGCGTACCGTCTGAGGTCGGCCGTTTTTCAAAGCGTGACAGGAATCCATGATAGACATCATCTTGCGGGAAGAAGAAGAGCTTAACGTCGTCAAAATCAGCGAAAAGCTCGTTCTTGCCCGAGGCAATCACGGCGGCCGAAAAGGTAAGCGGTCACTGTGCCGCGTTGCGGTCGAACGTTCCGGATATCCATTGGTTCGTTAGCCACTGGCTTGTCCTCCTAAAAGGTTGCGAGGTTCGCTGCGTGTTGCGGTGGCGCGTCATTTTCGTCGGGATTGGGAAGCGGTTGCTCGTCAGGTAAACGTCTTGGCTCAGGCTCGCGGATCGGGGGGCGTGGACCGGGCTCAGGCGGCCGAGGGGGCAACCGGGAAGGATCAGGCCGCGGTGGTGGCATCGTAAGCATGGTAAAGGCTCCTTGCTACGGTCAACCTCAAGGGCGTCGTGCGGTTCCCAGCCCGCGCTTCACATTCCAGAGGGGAACGTATCTGCTGGTTCCTCGGCCTGAGCCCTTTCGTCGAGTGGCTCAAGCGCCGTTGTCTTGTCCAGCCACACATAAGCGTCGTACTGCCCCGGCGCTGAGGCATCGAGGTAGTGGCTCTGCCGCTCTGTGTGAGGTCGATAGATCACTCCAACGAACCGCTGAGGCATGACTTTTGCAAGTTGCTCGGCGACGGTGTTGCTGGACGTGAAATCTATCAGTCCGCAAGCCGGCGCTGCCTGATGACATAACCGCTCCCAACTATCCTGGGCCGAAGGCCGCATCGATATCCTTTGGACGGGTTCGTCCCAACCATTTGCTGCCGCAACAGTTCCTTCGTGTGTTCCAAACCCGATCAGTGCGACCTCCTGACCAAAGTGCTCACGGCAGAGCTGCCCGAGACTCAGTTGATTGCGGGCGCGACCCATCTCAGTCTCGCGAGCATCGCCGACGTGCGAATTATGAGCCCAGACCACAACCTTGCGATGACCATCCTGCGCCAGGATGCCACGAAGCGTTTCGAACATGTGCCCGTCGCGCAAGTTCCACGATTCAGTGCCCCCGTAATACATCGTCCTGTAATATTGCTCGGCCGATGCAACGAGCCGCGCACTTTGAGCCGCATCCAGAAAGCTCTCACCGTCGCCAGCTGCGAAAGCCATTCGCCTGGTCAGTAGTTCGCGGCACTGGGAGACGACTTCATCCTCGCAGCTTCTGTAGCCCGCTGTCACCGCCGCCCGTGCATAGGCGGCAGGGTCGTGTTGCCAGGGGGTGATGCACCCGTATCGCTCGCGGGCAATGGATGCTGCGTGCGGATCAACCCTGTCCAGGTGCGCCAGGACGCTCGCGATCGCGCCAGTCACGTTATACAAGTCCAGGCCGTAGAAGCCGGTCTGAGCTTCGCCCTCGCGGCGAGATCTGTTGTGATCACCTAGCCAACTCAGGAACGCCGCCATTTCCTTGTTGCGCCACATCCATTGCGGAAAACGCGAGAACGGCGGCTCCTCTGCGGGCAATGGTTCGATGCCACGAAGAACTCGGTTAATCGCGGCCGCATCCGGCCAGTCGGCTTCCACAGCCAGTGCGGTAAATCCGTGTCTTTCGATGAGACGACGAGTGATGGCCGCCCGTGCACGATAAAATTCCGACGTTCCATGCGTCGATTCGCCAAGCAAAATCATCCGCCGGTCGCCAAAGCGATCGAACGGCACGGCGAAGCCTTCAGCATCGATAGGCTGCAGTGTCTCGGTTATGCTTTCCAACGTGCTATCTCTGGCGTCGGACCTTTTGCCTCGTCGCGCCTCAGCTTGGTCCGGCCAGCCCTGCTCCCCCACCAGCGGTACGAACATGACATTGCCTAGATCCTCCTCCTCATAGCGTCCCGCGCCCAGGCGCACGACCCGCAACAGCCGCTGGGCGCCCTGCTCGCCAACAGGTACGATGAGCCTTCCGCCGATTTCGAGCTGTTCCACCAGAGCGTGCGGGATGTCAGGTCCGCCTGCCGAGACGATGATCGCGTCGAATGGAGCATCTTCCGGCTTGCCTCGAGTGCCATCGCCGAGGCAAACCTCGACATTGGATATGTTCGCGTCGGCCAGATTTTTTCGTGCGACCTCGACAAGTGATTGATGTCGGTCGATTGCGATGACGCGACTGGCGATGCTCCCCAGGACGGCAGCTGCATAACCGGATCCGACGCCAACCTCCAAAACCTTGGCACCGGGCTCGACTTCGGCAGCTTCGATCATCAAGGCAACGATGAAGGGTTGAGAGATAGTCTGTTCTTCTCCGATCGGCAGCGCCGTGTCCTCATAGGCCAAAGCGCGGTGAGACGTGGGCACGAAATGCTCGCGTCCCACAGTGCCCATCGCCCTCAACACGGCGTTGTCCTCGATGCCGCGACGGATGAGCTGGGTCTGGATCATCCTGCGGCGTGCCTCGGCAAAGTCCGGCGCCATAGTGTTTCTCTCACCGCCTGTCAGGAGTCGGACTTGTGATCCGGCTTTCCCTTTCTCTTCGTCGAAGCCATGTCTTCAAGTTCGCTCTTCGACATGGATTGGGCCATTTCCTTCGAAGCGCCCTTGAGCTCACTCTTCTTCTTGTCTCCGCGCTTTGCGGCTAGCGCAGCGCCAGCAGCCATCTGCTGTGATTTCGATTTTGCGGGCATTTTTCGGCTCCTTGCCTCTGTGACACAGACGCCGAACTGCGTGCCGGCGCCAATGTTCCCACCAGCCCGCAGACGCAGGCATCTCATGAACCTTTGTCCGGCACCGCAGTAGGACTTATGTCGCTCGCCAGCGCAGGTTATGAGGGCTGAGCCAACCGCCCATGCTCCCAGGAGACCAGCAACACGCCAATGAAAACGGTAGCGAAACCGACCAGGTGAAGGAGCCTGAATGGTTCATCCAGAAGGAAGTAGGAAAGCACGAGGGCAGATGCAGGCATAACGCCCATGAACGCAGCCGCTACGGAACCCTGGGCGCGCGCAATACCCGAGTACCAGAGCCAGCTCCCCAGCGCGAGCGTGCCGACGCCATACCAAACAAGCGCGAGCCATGCGCGAGCGTTGACCGCTGACACGTCGAAATCCTGGAGCTGCCAAAGGGCAAGCACGGCAAATAGCGGTACCGAGAGCGCTGCAGAAAGACCCGCGGCTGCAATCGGGGGAACCGTTTCACTCACCTTCTTGCCCACCAGCGTATAGACAACCTCACAGCAGACCGCGCCGAACACCAGTAATGGTCCCAGCATATTGAAAGAGACATCTCCGTCAGGGTCGCTCTGATCGATCTGCAGAACCAAGACACCTGCTACGGCCAGGGCGATTGCAAGCAGTTTGCGCCATGTCGGCTTTTCGCGCAGCACGATCATGGATGCCAAGGCAGTTACAGCAGGTGTAGTGCTCATGACTGTCGCGCCGACAACCCCGGTCACCATGCGCATTCCAAACAGCATGAACGCGGTGAAGCCGAACATGCCGAAAATCGAAATCGCGCCGATCGCTAACCAGTCTCGCCAAGCGATCTCTTTCAGCTGCGTGCTGCGCAGTGCAAACGGCAACAGCACGGCCGCCCCCAGCAATACACGCAGGCCACCCCCTACGAAGATCGGCATGGCGTCGGTGACAATTTTGCTGATCGGCGTCGCTGAGCCGAACGCTGCCATACCCAGTGCGAGCCTCGTTCGTGTCGCCGTCATCTTCGACCTCGTCGGCTACCATTCGACATTGTTCGAGGAACATCGCTGCGCGCCAGCGGTTTCGGCCACTCGATGCCAAAACGAATGGAGATTATGATGAAAGCTTCGATCTTGGCTGGCGCCCTTGTGCTGATAGGCCAAACCGGCCTTCACGCGCAGGAAGGTGGCGCATCCACCGCGACATTCTCGAATACGCGAGGCGAATCGATCGGAGAGGCAAAACTCACCGCCGTTCCCTCGGGCGTGCTTATCGAGTTGGACGTGGACGGCCTCACACCCGAAAGCTGGGTCTCGTTCCACATACACGAAACCGGTGAGTGTGACCCCTCTTCCGATTTCGAAACAGCTGGAGGCCACTTTAACCCGACGAGCGCCGACCACGGACTGCTTGTGGAGGGTGGACCTCACGCAGGAGACATGCCGAACCAGTATGTCGGTAGCACAGGGATGCTCAAGTCGGCCGTCTTCAATTCGATGGTGAACCTCGAAGGTGATGCTGGGATTACCGGCAAATCGCTTGTAATTCACGGCGGACAAGACGACTACAAAACCCAACCCTCGGGCGATGCGGGACCCCGTATTGCGTGTGCTGTTATAGAATAGATGGAGGAGCTGCCGGCCTGGCCGGCAGCTCTTTCCATGACCGGGACGCATCACGACGAGCTGGTAGACTGGACGTGATCCCCACCCGGCCTTGCAACGCCGGCTAAGGCCGCGCCGACGGAACCTTCGCTACCGTCAACACGGGCAAGGTCGCCGAGTGAAAGTATCCCAACCAGTCTCTTGTCCTGATCGACGACAGGGATGCGACGAATCTGTTGATCTGCCAGATTCCGGCAAACGTCTTCAGCTTCCTCGTCTTCGTAGCAGTAGCAAATCCCTGTCGACATGATTTCTTCGACCTTTGTATCCGGCCCTCGACTAGTGCCAACGGCCCGAATGGCGATGTCGCGGTCCGTCAGCATCCCGACGAGGCGATCACTCTGGCCAACAGGCAGTGAACCGGCATCGATGTGAGACATCATCACTGCCGCGTCCCGTATGGTGTCTTGCGGCGATACGATCGTCACGTCTCGCGTCATGGCTTCCCGTATCTTCATGCTTGTATCTCCTCTGATAGCCCCATCCTGGAACCCAACCGAGAGAAGCGGCCTGTGTTCCGAACCGGAATTCGGTGACATGCCGGGACCATCCGGCGGCTTCGGAAAAACCCTTGGAATCGAACGCCGGGGGCTCTCGTCGCTTCGGTGCAACCCGATGAACCGCGAGCATGGCGGGTCCGTCCCGCTTTCCTCGGCGGCCTGTCAAAAAGCCAATTCCTTCCCGGTCGAACCCGACTGACCACCGCATCGTGAGAACAGGGCGATCGGTCGGAACGATCACGGTTATATGCGAGCTCGGCCGCGAGCGTTCCACCATTCAATCCAACAAGCGGCTTTTGCCGGATCGTAGCGAAATGTTCAAAGAGGCTTCTGGCGCATCATGGCGTGCGGTCGAGATTGGCAACCCATACCTCGCGCACCAGAACCATCAGCGCCACCGCTAGCGGTGTGGCTAGCAAGATTCCGAGCCAGCCGAACAAGATACCCGCAGCGAGGATGGCAAACAGCGTCAACGCGGGCGGCAGGCTCACAGACTGCTGCTGGATCACAGGCGTGATAAGATTGCCTTCCAGCTGTTGGATGGCGAGATAGAGTATGGCGACATAGGCCGCCACGTGGGGACCTTGACCCAGACCCAACGCCACCGCCGGTACTGCTGCCAGAATTGGCCCGAAGAACGGGATGAACTCCAGCAGCCCGGCAATGACCGCGAGTGCGAGTGCAGAGGGGACCCCGATCAGCGCCAGACCGATATAGGTCAAGCCTGCCACAACCAACATCGCCAAAGACTGGCCAATAAGCCAGTATCGGAGGCTGCCGCCGATGTCTGCCAGCGTATTCTCAACCGCTGGCCGCTTGCTTTGCGGAAATAGCTTCACAATGCCGCGCACATAGAGATCGGGCTGTAGCGCCAGATAAAATCCGGCAACGATCACCAGGACAAGATTGGCGAGAAAACCGAACGCCGCGGAGGACAACCCGGCGATGCGGCTCATCACCGAGGTCTGGGAGAGCATTGTTTCAAGCTGATCGCCCAGCCATTCTTCGACACTGCCAATATTGAGAACGTCCTCTATCGGCTTCAAGAGTTCCGGCAGCTGCTCCCACAGTTCCATCATCTGCGTGCGCAACTGCGAGCCCAAGAGCCAGAAAAAGCCAATCGCAATGAGCAGCGTCATGAGACAGGAAAGGCCGAAAGCAATTCCAAGAGGCAGGCGGGAGAGGTGTGCGATGAATTGTGAGACGCTGACAAGAAGACAAGCGAACAGCGTCGCTGCAAAAACCAGCAACAGAAGGTCCCGAAGATACCAGCCGGCGACCAGTAGAACTCCAAATACTGCTACGCCTGTGGCTCGCCGGATGAAGCGCGTACTGTGCGCAACGGGATCGCAATTTGTGCTCATTGCCTGGAAGCGGCGAGGTCGGCCGAATGAACAGCCGTCCGCCTATTCTTGTTGTGATTGGGTACCTGACCACATCGCGGTCCGGAGGAAACGCGCGGTGCCCACATCAGATCGCCGTCAACGTCGATCACCGCCAGACACAACGGTCGTCGAATATCTCGGATCCGGAGCTGTTTGCTGCCAACATTCGGTTTCTGCTGCACAATGATGTGTCCCGTCCACGTTCTGCCTCGCATCAATCTCCACTCCAACCAGTGGATCGGTCCAATGTTCCAGTTTTCGATTCCACGTTGGCGACTATCAAATGCAAAAGCGGAGGCGCCGCGAAATAGCTATTGCGTCTTCGCTCTCGGCCGTCGCCCGAGCGGAAACATGATTCGTCCATTCGCCAGGTGCCGGTTGCCAACTGCGCTATTAGCAAAATTCAGGGCCAGAAATGCTGCGGGGTTGGCGGTTGCCGATCTGATCAAGCAGCTGTTTTCTCGGGAGCGCTCTTTTGCAGCCGGAACGGATCTCGCCCGGCAATTCAGTCAGCCGGCAAACTGCGCGCTCCTCACCGAAGGAGTAGCGGCGCAATATCGGATCCTCTCCAACGGGCGGCGGCAGATCACGTCGATCCTTGTCCCCGGCGACTTCGTCAACCTTCACTCGATGATTGTAGGCCAAGAGCCCTACAGCGTGCTCGCGCTGGATATGTGCCGCGTTCTTGTGGCCGAGGCGGAGCAGTTTCGATCGGCCCTGTCTAACTCGACCGAACTGGGCCGGATCTTATGGATGGAAACTCTGACTGAGGCGGCCATTCAACGCGAATCCATTGTCTCCATGGGTCGCAGAACGGCTCTGGGCCATCTCGCACATTTCATTTGCGAGCTCCACGAGCGCGTGTCCATGGTCGGGAAAGCGGCCGGCAATAGCTTCCAGTTGCCGCTCACGCAATCCGACCTTGCTGACGCGCTCGGCCTTTCGGTCGTTCACGTGAACCGATTGCTGAAAACGATGAGAAGTGACGGCCTCCTTTCCTGGTCGAACTCGGTTGTTTCAATCCTGAACGAGTACAAGCTTCGCGAAATTGCCGAGTTCGACCCTAGCTACCTTGGATTTCGGCAAGTGCGTCAGGCGGGCGTTAGCTTCAGCGAGGCCTGACCGTCAGGTTGAGATACGAGGGATCGAACTCTCCCAATCGTCTCAGTTCCGGCCAATCGAGTATGGTGACGTCGAGAGCGCGCCAGGAAATCAGATTCCGGCGCCTCATTTCCTGAAGTGTTCTGTTGATATGCACAGGCGACAGCCCCATGGCGTCGCCTAGCTGTTGCTGCGTCATGGGCAACTGGAAGCGGCCGCCGTCTGACAAGCCGACGGCCAGTAGGCGTGTCCGTATCTCGCAAAGGAAATGCGCCATCTGTCCCACAGAGGAAAGACGTCCCTTCGCGGCGATCCAGCGTCGGTGGATTGCCGCGTCCACCAATGTCAACAGCCAGAGCAATCGGCTGAGATGTGGATGTTCTTCCGTTATCGCTTTGAGAGCAGCATGGGGCACGTAGGCCACGGTACAATCGCCCAGAGCCATTACGCTATGGTCCATCCGCCCCAGGAGGAAACCATGGAGGTCGACGAAGTCGCCCGCCATATGGACCGCCGATATCTGGACGCCGCCATCACGCATGGTGTGCGTTCGAACCGAATAGCCGCTCACCATGAGACAGCTTTCGCCAGGCTCCTGCCCCTCACGCACGATATCTTCGCCGCTCTTCAGAGACTGAAATCGTGCAATGCTGCCGGCGATGGCGCCTCTCTCGCGAGGCGATAGTCGATCCCTGTTCTGGAGATTGATCAACAAAGGGGTCAGCCGCTCGTCATGAGCGAGTTCGTCGTTGGTCGGTGGATGCCGGGTCATGATCCTATATGACTAGCCGCGCAGCAACTGGATTTGGCGGAACACTATCATATCAGGGTCAAAAGGCTACGGACCGGACTGCTGTTGCATTGCCACCGGTATCGAAAGCACGAAACGCAAGCCTCCGTTGCCGCTGATCTCGTACCGGCCTCCAAGCTGCTGGGCAAAACGATCTATCAGTTTGAGGCCCAGCCCTGCCTTAACAGCCTGCGGATCGAACCCCACGCCATCGTCTTCTATCGTCAACCGAATCTGGCCGTCATCCCCGATAGTGAGCGAGAAGTTGATCTGTCCGCGGTGTTCTCCGGGAAACGCATGCTTAAGTGAGTTGGAAACCACCTCGGTTACAATCAATCCAACCACCATAGCGCGATCTGCATCGATCTTCGCCGGTTCGAGACCAAGCTCAACCTTGGTATTGGCACCGAAGGCTTGCACCACCTCCCCCACGAGCTCGCGCAGATACATCGAGAGATCTACGGTATCGAGCCGGTCGGACCGGTAGATCTGTTCGTGAACCATCGCCATGGCAGCGACGCGCCTCGAAAGGTCCCGCTTTGCGTCTTCGGGCAGCGGTTGGAGGCGGACAAGAGATGCAACCGTCTGCAGATTGTTCTTCACCCTATGGTGTATCTCGCGCAACAGCATCTTGTTCTGAGCGAGCGACTCCTCTGCCTCCAATCGACGCCGCCTATCCACCACTAGTAGTCTTGAAACCCAGGCAGTCATTGCCAGCAATGCCAAGAACACCGGTACGGCGATCACTGAAATTCGGACAATCCGGCTGTTGAAATCCGCAAGCGCCGCCTCGCGGCCGACAGCAGCAAACGCGATCAGCTCGCTGTTTGAAACACGATGGAAGCCGATGAGTCTCTCGACACCATCCAGTCGCGAGACGCGCCTGTAAGTCCCGGACTCCTGCCTGCCCAATCCTTCTGGAACCACCTGCGAACCAATCGCGGATCCCTCTGCAAGACCAGGATGACGCGCGACTACGAGACCGTCCTTGCGAACAACACTTATCGCGGAATCCGGACCCAGGTCGAGGTTCAGCCACACCTGTGACATGAGACTGGTGGGAACCACGATCACGGCGACCCCAGCGAACTTGCCCGAGCGCAAAAGGCGACGGCCAACAATGAAGCTTCGTTCGCCTGTGATCCGGTCGATGAGCAATTGTGAGATGATCTGCGCTGCGCCGTCTCTGAGCTCCTGAAAATACGGACGGTCGGCAATGTTGATCTCACCTCTGGGCGCAGTGGAGAGAATTTCACGACCATTGCGGTCGAATAATCTGACTTCGACGTTCTGCGGCAGTCCTTCAATTGCGTCATCAAGATCGCCAAGCACGGCGGTTGCGAGCAGTTCCGGGCGGTAACCCAAGGTGTCGTCGATACGACGAAGGGACTGCCTTGACGCCTCGATGAGCCATTGAAAATGCACGGCGACGATTTGGGCTGCTATGCCAGCCTTCTCCTCGCCGCGCCGAATTGAATCGCGATAGCCCTGCGAAACGAACAGAGCCGAACTAGCCAAAACTGAGACGAATAGGCCGGCCGCCAAAACAAAAGCAGCCAGCGGTGTGCGCACCCTCATTCCCTACATCGACCCTTCCTGCGTAGAATCAAACGTAACGCGGGACTGAAGCAGGCGATATGTCAAATGATAGGAGGTCGGCGGTCAAACAGGCAGCTGCTTCGATCGTGCGTGCTCACTCCCCTCGCCGGCTTCGCACATTATTGATTGGCCGGCGCGTATCCTGAGTTTCGCCGCGCCGTGGCTGTCGCGTCTGCCGTCCCACTTCCTCAGCCTGCAATGGAATGTCATAGGGCGGTGGTCTCCCAGGCGCCCACGTCGCCTTCATCAGCGATCCTTTCGCCCCCGCCAGGTCGCGCTGGCAACCCGCTTCGAGGCATCGGCTCCGTCTCAGCGTTTTCCCAGATGCTTCGCGGATCGCGCAACTCCCCCGCCCGCGCTCGTGCGTTGCGCCGTTCGTTGGATATCTCTGGCCTATGCCGGCTCATACCGGATTGCTCGCAACCTTGGCCTTTCTCGTGGGTCATTGTCCTTCTCCTATTTGTTGGCTGTCCACACATGGACGCTTTGTCGGGATCTGCGCCAAAGTGCGGATGGTCTGATGCGCGCAATCGCCGGGGAACACAGCAAAGATCGGTCTGACCAAGGGGCTTATTCGTGAACCCGGCGCCGGTCGCGAACATGTGGCCAAGGAACAGAACCAGGCCCGAGATGTTCCCCGACCGGCTGGTGCGTGATTTTTGTGAACTGCCGGCCGTGTGAGAGGAGCCGTGCCGGAACTTGCAAATCTGTCATTGGTCTGGGTCGTGCCAATCTTCGTCGCGGGTGCAATCGTTGTCGCGATAGCGGGCGCGCGGCTCGCAGGTGTTGCCGACGCACTGGCTGACCGAACCGGCTTGGGTGAAGTCGTTGCTGGAGCTCTTTTCGTCGGGGCCGCCACCTCACTGCCCGGTGCTATCACCTCGGTCTCCACCGCCGCGCAAGGAGCGCCGGAGCTGGCCATAGGCAATGCTTTGGGAGGGCTTACTGCGCAAACCGCCTTTATAGCGATTGCCGACTTGGCCTACCGCCGCGCAAATCTCGAACACGCTGCCGCAAGCGTGACCGGATTAGCGCAAGGTGTGTTGCTGGCAGCTCTGCTGACGATAGTGCTTCTTGCTGAAACATTTCCCGATATCGCCGTCTTCGGTGTGCACCCGGCATCGATGCTCATCGTGCTTGTTTACGGATTTGGTTTGCGGCTCCTCACGAAGATCAAGGACGAGCCCATGTGGAAGCCGGTCCGCACAGAAGAGACACGAGTCGAACTGACCCAACCCGAATCCGGCGCCGGTTCCATGGGAGCACTCTGGCGCGCCTTTTTGTTGCTGGCGGCACTGACGGCGTGTTCAGGCTACGTCATAGGCGAAGCGAGCATGGCAATCGTGGACAGGACCCATCTTTCCGCGACGGCTGTCGGCACAGTCTTTACCGCAGTAGCGAACTCCCTTCCCGAGCTCGTGACCGCTATCGCAGCCGTGCGGATCGGGGCGGTGAGCCTTGCTGTGGGCGACATCATCGGCGGGAATGCGTTCGAAGTGATTTTCCTCAGCCTGGCCGACCTGTCTTATCAGGGCTCCATATACTCTGCATTCTCCCCGGCAAACCGGGCAACTGCGTTGATGGCGTTACTCATGACCACGGTTCTACTTCTCGGCATGCTGCGCAGGGAGCGCCTCGGTATCGCTCGAATTGGATTTGAGAGCGCGGCCGTGTTGCTGCTCTATGCCGTGTCGGTCGTGCTTGTATGGGGCTGAACCCCCTCTAAGGCCGCCGTCAATCGGTCAACCTGACCTCAACCGATCCGCCCCGGGCAGGTCCCAGCGGGAGCCAAATCTCGCAATAGGCCGCGCCATGGCCCCACGCACTTAAAACAGAATTCCGGCAAATCGCCTCTTTTTACCAGGGAACAAGGTGTGCCTCTTGCTGTTCGAGGTCAAACAAGCGCGAGGATGAACGAGATGGCATCGAAGAGTGCTGCAGTTGGCCTCCTGGGATTGGCCCTGACGATGGTGGGGGCCGAGGCTCAGGCGCAGGAACGACAACAAATGGCCCAGAACCCCAAACAGGGCGTCTCGGGACTTGGAAGCGACACCGGAAGCGTGCCCCCGGAATGGGACGCTCAGATCGCAAAAGCATTCTTTCTGGATACCGGTTCCGGCACATTACGGACCGAGGCGGAGGTTCGCGCCAACTGGGCTCAGCTTTCCCCCTCGCAACATGAGGCGGTGCGAGACTACTGCGCAGAAGCCCCCCAGGGCGCAGAAGACGATGGCGGGATGCGAGAACCCAATGTCACGCGCGGTTCACTGATCAGGCTCTGCTCCTGGATCAAGCGCTTCTAGGGCGTTGAAAAATCCGCTGATCAAGAAGCTTAATCATGAAGTCGGGCTTCAATGACAGCGACAGGGTTACCATGCCCATCTTCTCGCGTCTTGCCGCCTTTTCGCAGTTCGATCCGACCCACCTAAGGTTCCGGTCTCAAGTGGGATAGAGGCAATGCCGATCTTTTTCTTCGCAATTGATAATGGCCGCTATTCGACTACTGACCCTAAGAGTCCGTGCCGAAACTGCTCATGAGTGGCGTGCGATGCGTCTGACGAGGATCATGACGGCCGCGGCGTAGAGGAATGCGGTGGCGGATTCGAT
>NZ_JBZFLJ010000020.1:0-22945 GCF_058448885.1 Mesorhizobium sp. DxT
AAGCACGTCAGGAACGGGATGCTGTCACCCGTTGAGTTCGAACGGCAGCAGGAAATGTAACCCGAGGGTGTCCACGAAACTCGGGGCTATTCAGGAGGAGATTTCAGTTCGGATCGAATATGATAATGGGGAGATGAAAGACGCATCTGAGTTCAGCGATTTTCTCCTGGAACTCCGCCACGATGCGTCGGTGTACAGGCCGGATGAACTCCGCTTGCGCGTGATCCTAGCAACGCTTCAGTCAATTCGATTTTGGGGCATGGGGTGGCGGTTCGGACGCCGGTCGGCTGGTCACCTCACTGTCCTTTACTAAAGCGAGCCGGTTCTCACCGACCCAGTGCACGGTTGGTCATTCAATCTCGTAGGTCCAGACGCGAAAGCCTTTCAGGACATGCGGTCCGAAGGAATTGATGAGCGGAATGTCGGCCGCGTCACGGCCGCGTGCGACAACAATCCTGCCGATCCGCGGCGTATTGTTGCGGGGATCGAACGTATGCCAGGCGCCATCGAGGAAGACCTCCATCCATGCGCTGAAATCCATTGGGTCGACAATCGGAACTCCGATGTCGCCGAGATGGCCGTTTATATAGCGAGCGGGAATGTTGAGGCAGCGACACAAAGTCACCGCGAGATGCGCAAAGTCGCGGCACACACCGACGCGTTCGTGGAAGGTCTCGAAAGCCGTCCGTGTCGACCGGGCCTGCATGTAGTCGAAGCGGATATGGTTGTGGACGAAGTCGCAGATCGTTTGCACCCGGCTCCAGCCAGGTGTGAGCGCGCCGAAGGTGTCCCATGCCATCTGGCTCAGACGGTCGGTCTCGCAGTAGTGGCTGCCCATGAGGTAGACGAGGCAGTGGTCGGGCAATTCCGATACCGGCATTTCCCGGGCGCCCGGCACCATTCTGTCAAGCGCGCCATCGTCCTCGATCGTGGCGTCGCCCCACATCGTCAGGTCGCCTACCGGCGCAACGAGCCGCCGGCACCGGTTGCCGAAAAGGTCCTTGTAGGTCGATACCGTAACGTCGGGAGTGGTGAATGTCGTTTCGGGAACCCTGATGTCGGCCGCGCGATCCTCGTGGACCGAAAGCAGGCATACCAACGCCGTCGGCTGCTGGCAGGTCAAAGTGATCTCGTAGCCGTAGCGGATCAGCATCGCGAGCCGCCTAACGGAAATCCGCGACGGTCAGAGTGTAGGATGGCTGGCGCGCGCGCGAATAGGCTTTGCGTGCGATATCGTGGATGGAACTGCGCGCTGCGTCGAAAGCGGTCAGGAAATCCGTCTCGGTCTGCGAGGTCGTGACAGCTCGATGAAGGGCGGCAGTCTCGACAAAGAACGGTACTTCGAACATGCCGTCATGGCCGATGAACCGAACGGCGTCGCGCGCTTCATCGAAGCTGCGGCTTCTGTTGGGAAACTCCAGCGTCATGGCTCGCAATCCCCGATTGGAGATCGTTCGATAGGTGTGCGTGACAGGAGGCTGCCCTGAGCCATGCGACGTCCCTGGTTGCTCCGGTTGAGGGACAGCATGCCTTCGGTTGCATCGACCCGATCGAGGTTGGTCATGTTCTGACCCCCTGCCCTCGCAGGAACACCACTGAAGACATGGTAGACGGTCCAGGAGCGATCCGCTTCGATGCGACGGCCATATTGTTCGTCCAGGGCATGGGGGCCAGCGCCACCTTCATTCTCCCAGACGCTGATTGCGAGAAGATTGCGCAGACGTTCGGTATTATCATCCTGCGGGTTCATGATCGCGAAGTTCCTTCGTTCGTCACCTCGGCGTCGAGAGCGCCGGTATAGAGCACAGAGCCGGCCGCGTCGCTGATCGTCATGGCGTCCGGCCGTTGCGGCATGTCGAGGGTCAACGAAAGCTGCCGCGCGACTTCCTTTGCGCCATCGAGATCCGAGGCCTCCATGGTCTCGCGACCGACGACGGCATGCGCGTCGTCGGTACCCCGGGTGCGATAGAATTCGACTACGATCTGCATCGCCATCCTTCTTCATTCCGCAGAAGCATCATCGCCGTCAGCTCTTGCCTTTGCCGCGTGGGGCGTTGGCGTCCGTGGCGAGCTTGATCTGGTTGCCGAAGGTGCTTTCAGGCTTGGGCGGAGCCTTTTCCTGCTTCGGCTTTCTGATCTCGCGATTGCTTCGTTTCTGTCCCTTGGCCATGGCCAAACGTCCTTTCGATGAGAGTTGCGCCGTCACCGGGCCGCGACATGCTTGCCGGCTCGAGACTGTCCTGCGTCGTCACCCGCTCATGACGTTCGTCGTCATTGCGGATACGGTATTGGGGTGATCTGCCCAGAGGCGGCAACGTGGCGGTCACGTGGTAGATGTCCGCGGGCAAGGCCAATCTTCCAAAACCACCCTTCAGGCGGACGCTCTGCCCGATCGCAAAGAGATGCGTCGGGGCCTCGCGCCGGATCGGGCGGGCAGTATGTCGGATAGGGTTCCTGGAAGTCATGGCTGCTGTTGGTCCTTTTCAATTACTGCTTCGAGATCGGCGGGGTCGATCGGCACCATCTGATGCGTGTGGCCATTCATGCCGATGGCGGGCAGGTGAATAAAGGCGCGGACACGTCGCCAGGCAAGACGGGACAAGACCTCGATCAGTTCGTCGTCCTGGTCGACGCGATAATCGCCTGCAGGCTGCAGGGCGTCGAAGCCAGGCAACTGGAAGGGCGAGGAGAACCGGACGACGGTCTGCGTGGTGCGTGTGGTCATAGCTAGATGTCTCCGCAGGAGCACGTGGATGCGCCGCCTGCATTATTCCCATCCGAACCGGAACAATCCCGATGCTGCCAGTACATCCGTGGTCAGCGCCGGGTTCATTCCAGGGTTCGAACAGGCGGCATGCGCGCCCGATTGGCGCTATGCAGATGCTGTCGAGAATCTGGGTGGTGATTGGCGGGTCGAAGTCTCTGACACCGCGAAGCCAAATCGGCCAAATCAACGTGCCTTATAGATACGCTTCAATCTAGCTCCAAACAAGGCGCTTCCCCAGTTTTATTTACAGTTCGGCCCTGAACGCCTTGAGCCCTTGTATTCTAGGAAAGTTTCCGTTGAAAAAATGTACCACCACCCACCATAAAAAATAGACAGCGGCCGGAAATTACTGAAACGGATATTATCCGGATCCCAATAATAAATCCCAGCACTCCTATCATTCGAGTGCCAAAGGCGCTATATTGATGAAGTGGTCGCCCTAAGCGCCGACCTCAGAAAGATTCCAATGAAATTCCGACCCCTTCACGACCGCGTCGTCATTCGACGTGCGGCTAGCGATGTCAAAACCAAAGGCGGGATCATCATTCCCGACAATGCGAAGGAGAAACCGCAGGAAGGTGAAGTTATCGCAGCCGGCCCCGGCACTCGTGATGAGAACGGCAATCTGATTCCGCTCGACGTCAAGGCCGGTGACCTCATCCTGTTCGGCAAATGGTCCGGCACCGAGGTCAGGATCGATGGCGAAGACCTTCTGATCATGAAGGAGGCCGACATCATGGGCATCGTCGAGAAAGCCGTGGCGGCCAAAAGAAAAGTGGCCTGATCGATACCAATCTCAACATCGAACTGGACGAACATCATGCCTGCGAAGGAAATCAAATTTTCAACCGACGCGCGCGACCGCATGCTGCGCGGCGTCGAATTGCTCAACAACGCCGTCAAGGTGACGCTCGGTCCGAAAGGGCGCAACGTTGTCATCGATAAGGCCTACGGCGCGCCACGCATCACCAAGGACGGTGTGACCGTCGCCAAGGAGATCGAGCTTTCCGACAAGTTCGAGAACATGGGTGCGCAGATGGTGCGCGAAGTGGCCTCGAAGACCAACGACCTTGCAGGCGACGGCACCACCACAGCGACAGTGCTCGCCGCTTCCATCCTGCGCGAAGGAGCCAAGCTGGTCGCCGCCGGCATGAACCCGATGGATCTGAAGCGCGGCATCGACCTGGGCGTCACCGCCGTCGTCAAGGAAATCCAGGCGCGGGCCAGCAAGGTCAAGTCTTCCTCCGAGATCGCGCAGGTCGGCACTATCGCCGCCAATGGCGACGCAACTGTCGGCGAGATGATCGCCAGAGCCATGGACAAGGTCGGCAATGAGGGCGTCATCACCGTCGAGGAAGCGAAGTCGGCGGAAACCGAACTCGATGTCGTCGAAGGCATGCAGTTCGATCGCGGCTATCTCTCGCCCTACTTCGTGACCAATCCCGAGAAGATGCGCGTCGAGCTCGAGGATTGCTACATCCTCATCCACGAGAAGAAACTCGGCAACCTTCAGGCCATGCTGCCGATCCTCGAAGCAGTGGTGCAGAGCGGCAAGCCGCTGCTGATCATCTCCGAGGATGTTGAGGGCGAGGCGCTCGCCACGCTGGTCGTCAACAAGTTGCGTGGCGGCCTGAAGGTCGCGGCCGTGAAAGCTCCAGGCTTCGGTGACCGTCGCAAGGCCATGCTGGAGGACATCGCCGTGCTGACGGCCGGCCAGATGATCTCCGAGGATCTCGGCATCAAGCTCGAGAACGTCACGCTCGACATGCTCGGCCGCGCCAAACGCGTGCTGATCGAGAAGGACACGACCACGGTGATCGACGGCGCCGGCGACAAGGCCGGCATCACCGCCCGTATTGCCCAGATCAAGGCGCAGCTCGAGGAAACGACCTCGGATTATGACAAAGAGAAGCTCCTGGAGCGGCTAGCCAAACTCGCCGGAGGCGTCGCGGTGATCCGCGTTGGCGGCGCGACCGAGACCGAAGTCAAGGAAAAGAAGGACCGCATCGACGATGCACTTAACGCGACGCGCGCGGCGGTCGAGGAAGGCATCGTTCCCGGTGGGGGCGTGGCGCTGCTGCGCGCGAGGACTGCCCTGGCCACTCTGACTGGCGCCAATGCCGACGTCACCGCAGGCATCTCGATCGTGCTCAAGGCGCTCGAGGCCCCGATCCGGCAGATTGCCGAAAATGCCGGCGTCGAAGGCTCGATCGTTGTTGGAAAACTCACCGAAAGCAAAGATCGCAGCCAGGGCTTTGACGCCCAGACCGAAACTTATGTCGATATGATCAAGGCCGGCATCGTCGATCCCGCCAAGGTTGTACGGACCGCCTTGCAGGATGCCGGTTCGATCGCGGCCCTGCTGATCACCGCCGAGGCGATGATAGCCGACATCCCGCCGAAAGATGCGAGCCCGGCCGGTAACGGCGGGGGCATGGGCGGGATGGGATACTGAGCAGTGCCGGAGCCATTCGGTCACCGTGGCCGGAAGGTCGATCCTCAACAGCAATCGGGAAGGAGTAATTTCATGGCCATGCAAAGCAATAGCAGGAAATCGATCATCCAACGCTGGGACGACTACCAGCCGACAAAATCGACGCTCGTCTGGGCGTGTGCCGGGGCGGCTGTCGCCACCATGATTGTCGGATTTACGTGGGGCGGCTGGGTCACCGGCGGCACATCGCGCGACCTCGTCTCGACGGCGGGCACCGCGGCGCGCGTCGAACTGGCAAGCGACATCTGCGTCGAGCGCTTCAATGCCGCCCCCAACTCGGCGGCACGCCTCGTCGAACTGAAGGCGATAACCAGCACATCGGCCAAGCGGCAATTTGTCGAAGCCGGCGGCTGGGCGACGATGCCCGGACAGACCAGTCCCGACAGGCGCGGCGCCGAAGCCTGCGCGGTCGCTCTCACTGCTTGAAGCTTGCCGGAATTGAAACGACCGCCGCCGGGGCATGCGTCCCGGCGCACATATCCGATCAACTGAATAAGGAGTGCGATTGATGATCACCTTCGTAAAGAATGCCGAGCCTCAACCTGCGCCAGTCGACAGCGAAGAGAACCGCTTCGAACAAATCCGCAAGGCTGCAAAGGAGAGGCATCGGAAATCCGACACCGACGGCACCCGGCGCCGCGCCCGCCAGACAGCCGAGGAAAACCGGCTGATCTGAGGTGCACGCGTCCTACCAGAAATGGCAGCATCCGATGAAATATCTTGATCGAATAAGGATGGAACCGTCGCTCTGGCTCCTGTTACTGATGGTTGGGGGTATGGCCGCCACGATCCTTTATATGATTTTTACCAGCATTACCTACTGAGTGAAATTGCAACCCGACGATCGAACCAGCCCCGCATTGCTCCACCGGCCAATCAAGGCCGAGGAGTTTTAATATGGGGTCACTCTCAAATTGATGATGTCAACCGCGCGCGCCCTCGAATGCAGGCAATTTCCATTGCTGTTGGCGTAAATCTCAACCTTGAGATGCAGCTTGTCGGCAGGGGAAACGTATGGCTATCTGCACCAAACACGCGAGGGACGGCCGTATGATCGCCAGTTACATCGACGAATTCATCATGCTCTGCGCCGGCTTGTGGATGACAGGCGCAGGATTTGGCTACTTCCAGCTTCCCGCCGAGGCCAAACCCGGGCAACAGCCATGGTGGATGCAGATCGTCGCGCAGTTCAAATGGATGGGGCCTTTGTTGATCATTATCGCCGTCTTCCTAGCCGTCTATTCGCCGCGCTGATTTGACTGTGGACCGACAACCATGAAACCTGCAGTTCTCATGATTGTTGGGGCTATCATTTTTGGCGTCACCTTTGCCGGCTGGTGGCTCTTCAACGCATTTGCTTGCGGGATGAACCCGACCGGATGCACCGGCTTTTCCCTTGCATGGGACGATTGGGAGGCACTCCAGTATTTCGCGCCGACCTTTGTGATCGGCGGAGTGATGTTCATTGTCGGGCTCTGTAAGACCGTGAGCAGGCGCGCTCGTAGCTAGGCAGCCCGATTGCTGGTGGCGGCATCGACGCAAGGCTTTGAACTGACACATTCCCATGTCATCGCGTGGTCCTCCAACTCAACGAGATCGATGAACAACTTTTCCTGGAATTATGATCGTGCAGAGCTCGTCGCAGATGGCACAATCCATATTGTCGGAGTGATCCTCGGCTTGGGTGGTGCGGTCGCGATGGTCTCCGCCGCCTTCTGGATCGCCAACGTCAGTGGCGCCATCGCCGCCTCAGTTTATGCTGTGACACTGGTAACGACGCTATCCATGTCAGCGATCTACAACATGTGGCCGATCGGAGCGCGCAAATGGCAAATGCGCAAATTCGATCATGCAGCGATCTATCTTCTGATCGCAGGCACCTACACGCCTTTCGCTCTGCAACTGGGAACTCAAGGAGCATGGTTGCTCGTGTGGATGTGGAGCGTGGCGGTCCTTGGTATGCTTTTGAAGATCGCATTCCCTGGTCGCTTTGATCGGATCGCCCTCCTTCTCTACCTCGGCCTGGGTTGGAGCGGCGTTTTCATGTTCGACATCATGCTGAGCAGCTTTTCCCCGACGATCATATGGCTGCTCATTCTCGGCGGCGCGGTCTATTCGACCGGCGTCATTTTTCACCTTTGGCATAGCCTCAGATTTCAGAACGCCATCTGGCACGGCTTCGTGCTCGCAGGCGCTGCGTGTCACTACTGCGCCGTGCTCACTTCGGTTGCCGGTTCGAGCGTGTGAGAACGAGCTCCGGGCCGGCCTGTTTTTGAACTGCGTTAGCATGGGGTACTTACTATAAGCGGCGCTCCTCAAACGCTTAGGCACGCCACGTAGTCGGTTGGCCCTATTTCTCCCCGTCATGATCCGGGTACAAGGCTTCATAATCGCGACCACCATAGAAGACGTTCGTGACCCTGACGGTGTCGGATTCAACGACCTACGCTATGACGGCCACGCGCTCGAACGGCACCGTCCTCAAGCCGATCACTAGAGCGCGTCCGGGGATCGATGAATCGATTGTGAGGTGACGCGCTGGCTGGATGGTGATTCAAGGGTTTCCTTGATGGAGCCCAACGATGGCCAGAGCGCTTGGCGATGACTTGCGGTCGCGTGTCTTGAAGGCTTCGTCGGAAGGGGCATCGGCCCGCTCTGCGGCGGCGCGTTTTTGTGTCGGGGTATCGAGTGCGATCCGCTGGATCGCACGGGCGAAGATCGGCGAGTTGTCACCACGCCCACAGGGACGCAAGCGCGGCTCGCGCCTTGATGAGCATGCGGACTTCGTCTTCGACATGATTGATGAGCGCGAGGACATCACGCTGAACGAGATGGTGGACCGTCTGGTGGCGGAGCGCTCGATGCGCATCGGCCGCAGCGCATCGCAAACCTTGCATTCACCGGGGCGAGATCAGCTTGGCATGACGCTTCGCGGCGCGGGCGAGACGTGCATTGGGCGCGGGAGGATCGCTCAGCGCTTGAGCGAAGCGTACCTGGTCTTCAGCCGCCAGACGCAGCACGTCTGCTTCCTCCACCGTGAGGCGGGCATCCTCGCCCGCCGTGGCGATGAGATAGCCGGTCAGCGTCATGCCGCGCAGTCTGGCCGCGCGCTGCATGTGCTCATAGACATGGACGGGAACGCGCGCCTCAAGGCGGGCGGTTTCGACTTTACTGGTGGGTCTCGGCATGGCTGATCTCCTTGAAACAGTTATACACGGCATAATGCCGGATTCATCAAGGACCGGATGAGCCAGAGAGTTCATCGAACAAGTCGCCAAACCGTTCCTCCAACACTTCAATCTCGGCCTCCGTCACCGGGACAGGATCGGGCCAGTCGTCGGTGACGGTCCAAGTGTTGGGGTCATGTTTGGGCGGTCTGCCGGGGAACGGCCACGGGTACTGTACAATGTCTTCAAAGGGCGGGGTTTAGGTCAAACCGGATTCAGCTGAACGACCGTTATAAAGTCTGACGCAGAATGGCGGCTTACCGAGGGTCGATCCCTGAAAACTGACATTCCGCTTTCGGCCCCGAAGGCGTCGGCAGGAAAACATTTCCCAGCTTGCCCACGGGCTGAGGTCCACGACCGGAGCGGGGTGGAAAGCGGAAAGACGGCTTCTGGCTGATATCCCAGCGAAAGCTGATACTCGGTACCAATTTGCACCTGCTATTGGTCGGATCGCGTCGAGCCAATCAGATCGACAAAATTGAGCGCCACCAGGAGAGACACCTTGCGGCGGGTCATGTTGGCACTGACTTGCGTGCGCGTCGTTTCGCGCGGTCGCCGCAAGTGGCCATCTCGCACCAGCGGCGCGATCCGTTCTTGGTGCGGTCAAGGAACAACCAGCGGCAATCGTCCGGAGGACACTGCTTCAGGCGGTCTAGTTCAGAGCCGCGTAGGAGGTCGAGTGCTGCCCAGGCGACCGGGCCGATGACGCAGTCGCCACCGGTGAACGTGAGATGGACGGGTGCGCCGTCCAGAGTGGCGCGCGCGAGGCTCGCGGCGGCCATGTCCCGGATCGAGGCGAGCGCGTCGGCAGATGGGTCGGCGCCGCGAGCGATCGCGGCTCCCACCGTGTCGATAGCGCTGCGAAGACGGTGAGCCCTTTCGAGAAATGAACCAGCCTCGTCGGCCGGAGCCGACCAGCTTTCCTGCACCAGTCCGGCAGCCACCGCCCATTGCCGCAGATCGTCAATCGTCGCCAAATGATCGACTTCGAGCGCCGTACCACGAAAACTGAAGGTGTTGGCAAAGTCGAGGGCGAGGTTGCCAGCGACGCGGTGCGGAAGAGATTTCGGTTCATCCATGAGAATAAATGCTGGATCCCACTGTAGTCCCTTGCGGTGTTGCCCTGATCCCCTCAGCGTAGCCCCTGCCGATCAACGAGAATGCGGCATATCTCTACCCGGTCAGGCTTCTCGATCAAAAATTCGTCGTCGCGTGGCAGCAGGTGGACCTTGGTCGACTCCCCCTTGGTGAAGGCGCGCATTGCATCCATGTCGCACCAGTATGAGATAAAAGTAAACCAGGTCTCCGCCGCACGATCGTCTCGGAACAGTTGGAATCCAAGTGCCGTCTTCTCAAGAGGCGGGATGCCGCCTGCGCGAAGGTAAGGCTCGTACTCGTCTGCGTCGGCGCGGCGAGTGCGAGCCCGCCAGATACGTGCCAGTGTCGGCTCTGTTGTCATGTTGTACTCCTTCGCAGGCCTTTACCGCAGGCCCTGCCGGTCTACCAGGATACGATGTATTTCGATGCGCTCGGGCAGCTCGATCAACAGTTCGGGGTCACGAGCGAGATGGTGGACCTCCGTCGGATCGCCCTTGGTGAACGCCGTCATGGCGTCCATGTCGGCCCAGTAGGAGATGGTGGTGAACCAAGTTTCCTCATCGCGGTCTTCTCGGAAAAGCTGCACGCCGAGGGCAGTCTTCTCAAGCGGCGGAATGCCTTCGCTGCGGTTGTAGTCCTCGTACTCGTCGGCGCGGTCGCGGAGGGTCCTTGCGCGCCAGATGCGGGCAATGGTCGGCTTGGTCGACATGACAGTCTCCTTCAACGGTGACGAACAGGATGTGCCGGCGCCTGCCGCACAGCGCGGCGGTCAGCTGTGATGGCGGGAGAGAAAGTCTCTGACGAGCGGCAGCGCGGCTTCGAAATGGGTTTCAAGCAGCCAGTGGCCCGCATTCTCGATCAGGTGAATTTCTGCGTCCGGCAGATCTCGACGATAGGCGAGTGCGGACTCGGCTGGCATGTAGCCATCCTCTGGCCCCCAAACGATAAGCGTTGGCGGTCGATGCTCGCGCAAATACGCTTGGTACCGAGGGAACCAGGACAGGTTTTGCTCCAGCTTCTCCATCAGTCCGATCGCAACGGTGCGACGAACGGGCGTGTCCATCAATGGCCAGTGAAGCTTCCAGAGATCCGGAGGCACGCGCGCACCAATGTCGTCCGAAACCTCGCCCACGAACTCCGCGCGGAAACCGTCCTCGCTGACCGCCTCCTCCAAGGGGCGATGGTTCTCGGAGGTCTTGTCGGCCCAGTACGCTTGGATCGTCTTGTATTTGGGGCCGAGCACGTCCGCGTAGATGTCGCCGTTCTGGATGATCAGCGCTGCGATCCGCCCGGGGTGCGCAATCGCGTGCCTGAGCCCGATCTGCGACCCGTAGTCATGTAGCCACAGCGCATAGCGGTCGAGGCCGAGATGGTCGGCGACGGACTTGAGAACGTCCTGAAAGGAATCAAAGTCATAGCCGAAGCGGCCGGGATCAGGGGTCTCGCTGTAGCCGAAACCCGGCCAGTCGAAAGCCACTGTGCGCCAGCGGTCGGCCAGCGCCGGCATCAGGCGACGGAACTGGTAGGAAGAACAGGGGTAGCCGTGCGGAAGCAACAACACTGGGGCATCGTCGGGGCCGGCCTCCCGGAGGAACAGGCGATGATCGCCAATCTGCTCGCGGCGGTGTCGGATTGATATGTCAGTCATGACATCTCTCCATTTGACACCATTATAATGTGTTTAGCCGGTGTTTGTTCCTCGGAAAATCTGGAGGGCCGTCTCGCGTAAGCAGGCCACGGCAAGTTTCGGGAGCCGACACACGTACCCCGAACGGCCGCAACGGGGTCGGAATCCGTCGTTGAAATCAGCTTACACTCAATGGCAGCTATTCGGGCGTCGTCACCCAAGACCAGACTGTCCGGTGTCGGCCCCGAAGCTGCTGTCTGGGGCTAGCTAACGCGTTCCTTGCCCGGCGCAGGTCATCAGTATTGGCGTCAACGTTCTCACATGGTCATCAATTCGCTGGAGCACCTTCTCCGGAATGACGGTCCGTTCCGGCAGTTCCCACCAGTGCTCGTTGACGCGCTCGACGGTCTCCACCACGGTATTCAAAACCGCCGGCTCGGGCAGCCGAGCACGGTGGGCGAATGCTTTCCATTTCGGTGCAGCGAGGGCCTTGAAAGATCGCTCGCCGCCGAGGGAGAGGGCCATCGAGTCGGCTGGGATATAGGGTACGGTCGATAGGACGTCATAGATTGGCGCGAGGTCCGGCTTGTCGCCATTGCCAGGATAGATAAGCGACCAGTTTTTTAGGTGCATGTCACCATTGCCGGTAATGACGCTCAGCGCCAGACGGCTTACGAATTCGAGAGCAGCCATCGGAGAAATTGCCGCGCTCAGGGCGGCGGCAATGTCGTGATATGCGGCACCTTCGTACTTGCGTGCGGGGTAGACGCCGAAAACCTGCGCGAAATCCTCGATATGGATGCGCTCGCCGCCGCCGCGGTCGAAGCGCTTGATGAGCAAAACCTTGCCGTCGGACAGAGTGTCGAATTCTTTGGGAATTCCCTCGAATTCCGACTTCTCCACAAGTTCGCGCTTTGGCACGTCCATGCCGATTGCGGCAGCCAGCGCCAAATTGGCGAACTCGTTTTCCGAAACGCCGGGGAAGGCCGTCGAAGGGAATTTGGCGATGTAATCGCCCTGCTCGTCGTCCATCGGCAAGGTCAAGCCGCCGCCCTTGCCAGTGTTTTTCATCACCGAGAGCTTCATCTGTACGCCCGCAAGGGAGAAGCGGGCTTTTGGCTTGTTTTTTGCGACATCCTCTACAATTGCCGGGGTGCCGTCGCTGGGCAGGACTCTCACAGCGCCTGGAAGATCCGCACCCAAAGTGGCCAGCAGGTCAAAATCGTTTCCTGGACGCACATTGCCGGCGTGATGCTTTTCCATCGCCTCGCGCAGTTTTTCTTCGGGAAGAAGGTTCGCGAAAAACGCGGGCAACGCACCAGCGACAGGCTTCGGATCCTTTCTCAATCCTCCGGCTGCTGCTCTGAAAGAAAGGCTGAGCACTGGAAACCCGCCGGTCGCGCGGTAGGCCTCTTCGAAGTTGAAGGCGTTGAAATCGCCCGGCGTCCTGACGATCGTTCCGACCTTCAAATCCTTCAACAGCACGTCGAGGGACGAGATGGTCTTGGGTGCCCTAAGCATCTCGGTCATGATCGTCCCCCTCGGCTTGGGAAACAAAGGCGGGGAGATCGTCATCGTCATGCGGCCGCAGCAAAGAGGTAACTGCCGGAACCATGGACTGCGGGATCAGCATCATCTCCAAGCCCAAAGCGCGGGCAATATTCATCAGAGTGGTCGCTCGGGCTGCGGCTTTTCCTGTTTCGATGTCGCGATAGCGGGGACGCGATATGCCGGCCATGTCGGCAATCTGTTCCTGCGTCAGCGACGCGGCAAGGCGCGCCTGCTTGAGCAGGCGACCTATTTCGAGCAGTGCAGCCGATTCTGAAGGCATAGAGATACCTATACGTTTCACCATGAACGTAAAAGACACGCAAAGGTATCGTTATGCCCCGCGGCTTGTCAAGGAAATGATCCGTTGAGAGATCATTGTCGCGATGAATGAAATGTCTACAGAACTCGGCCTGCTTCAGCGCCAAGGCTGCACGGAACCTTTTCCCGTAATTGTTCCAGATCTGCTCTTTCTGTTTTTCTCTTTAGTACGAGGCAGTATGCAGGCCTTGTCGATGAATGGGTGACGGCGATCGATCTGCGTGCGGAGGAGTATGGCACGCACTGGTTTAGGCGCACGAAGGCGTCAATCATCTACGGGACGACAGGAAACATTCGCGCCATCCAGAACCTGCTTCGCTACTCCGAGATCGAGAGCACGGTCCGCTATCTTGGCGTCGATGTGGAAGACGCGCTTCTCTTGCTCTGAGAGAGCCGTGATCTGACGTAGAGCGGCCATCCGGACCGAGCGCGGATGGGGCCGCTATTGGTATGCGCAACGATGGGCTGTACTGGCCATCGTGGGTAGAAAGCGGATCGGCGGCTTTCGGGTGCCGAAGTTGGGAAGCGGCCGATCAGGTGCCCGCCATTCAACTGACCTGTCTTGTTCTACGGTCGCTAAGCCATTGAAAAGGCGGTATCACTCGATCGGGTCGGCATTTTGGATTCGTCCTACATCGTTCGCACTCGTTCGGGGCGGTTCCCGAGCGGGGACCATACCTCCTCCGTTCGCGCCGCTTGCTCATATATGCTCCCGTACAGTATCAACTCTGTGCCAATGTTCCCGAACGGGAACATTGGCACTTAGATACCCTTCCAAATTCGATTATGTTCCCGTGCGGGAGCAATTCAATGGCTGCAAAATTCTCCAAATCTCACCCCCACCTGACCGCGCTCAACGCGACTGAGTTAGCACGTGTGGCAGCACAAGCGGGAGCGGCCGAGAATTTGGCTAACCAACGCGCCGCAATCAACGCACCAATTAGATCGCCAAAGAAAGTCGTTCCGGCGCTGCCTGCAAACAACGAAATAAATAAGGCTCATCAGAAAACAGCTGACCTCGCCAAGGCGTTATCCCGCGACGAACTGACCAAGGGTGTCACGTTTCCTAAGGTGACCCTCAATTTGCCGGGCACGTCCCGGATGATACAGGCGTCCTTGCCGCGCGTCCTTACGGACACGTATTTGCGCCCGCGACATGAAAGCGCGGGGATTGTTGGCGAACCAAAAACTGCGCCAAGAGCCAGTCTTCCCACCACGGAGTTGCCGAATATCGAGATAAACACGCCAGAAGACTTGGGGCTTTTAATCCGTAAAGCCCGGGAAAGGGGAAATAAGTCGCAGCAAAGCTTCGCCGACCTGGCAGGCGTGGGACGCCGGTTCGTCTCTGAATTGGAGAACGGCAAGGCGACCCTCGAGCTAGGAAAGGTTCTAAAAGTTATGCGCGCTGCCGGCATATCGATATTTGCGCGGAACCTGCCTTAAGATGGAGCCGCTTGCCCTTGACGTTCGCCTAGACGGCTACAACGATCCTGTTGGCGTACTAGTCCGTGATGATCGAGGAGCGGTAGCGTTTGCCTACAGGGAAGAATACGTGTCCAAATCGGATGCTACGCCGCTATCGCTATCCTTGCCGCTTAGTCCAGAGCCCTACGAAGATGTAATTGCCCGGCCCTTCTTCGACAATCTTCTCCAGGAACGTGACTCAGCGCTCACCGATATTGTGGCCCGTGAGGGACTATCACGCGACGACATAGCGGGCTTGCTCTTTCATATTGGAAAGGACTGCGCCGGCTAGACGAACAGTATGTCTAAGCTGTAGGCTCTGAAGGCTTGCCGGATCCCGACCTAAATGGAGACGCTACCACCACCTTCAAAATTCGCTGCAAGCGGAAGTTGGAGGCAGTCCGTAGAAACCATATCGGGCGAGGCGTTACCGTTCGCACCTAGCCGTTTGGCTTGGAACGGCCTGCGAAAAAGGCTTCGTGGCGCGGGCAGGCCGCATCTGGACTCGCGGGAAGGGCATAGCGCACTTGCACTGAGATTTTGATACCTCTCCAGCCTTTGTGCAGCCGAGTTGCGAGTCGTCGGCGTAAGATGCACGGAGGTTTTTATGAAATCGCTCCCTCGCCGACCCGAAACGCGCGGATATGGGGCGGCGCGCAGCATTACACGAGGCTGAGATCTGCCATCGCTGGGAGTTGTCATGAGGCTTCTCCCGACAAAAGGCGCTGTGCCGTCGCAACAGGCAAATAGAGGGTATTGGGTCGATCAGTCAGCGGCGTGAATCCAAAGGCCGCGTAGAAGGCTGCGGCTTTCCCGTCGACGGCGTCGGCAAATATAGCGTGAGCGCCAATCGGCGCCTCTGCGACGGTCTTGATCGCGTCGAACAGCAGCGCCTCGCCCAGCCCGAGCCCGGCGTAGGACTGATCGCGCCCAAGCCAACCGATCAGCACTGCGGGGACGGTCGGGTAGCGCGGCAACCGGCTTGCCAGGGGTTCGGGCACGGCGGTCAGCGGGACGTTGCTCGATGAAAGCGTGTAGAAGCCTGCTATCCGGTCGGTCTCAAGGTCTCGGGCGACAAAGCACGTCGCGTATCGACGCTTGATGTCCTGGGTGACCGCCTCGCGGAAATAGCGATCAATCCGCTCGTTGCCACATGAAAACGTCTTGCGCTGGTGAGCCTTGGTCAGCGCCTCTATCGCAAACCTTGCATTCACCGGGGCGCAATCAGATCGGCATGACGCTTCGCGGCGCGGGCGAGACGTGCATTGGGGGCGGGCGGATTGATCAGTGCTTGGGCAAAGCGCACCTGATCCTCAGCCGCCAGACGCAGCACGTCGGCCTCCTCGACCGTGCGGCGGGCATCCTCGCCCGCCGTGGCGATGAGATAGCCGGTCAGCGTCATGCCGCGTAGCCTGGCCGCGCGCTGCATCTGCTCATAGACATGGACGGGAACGCGCGCCTCAAGGCGGGCGGTTTCGACTTCACTTGCGGCTCTCGGCATGACTGATCTCCTTAGATGGAGATATACGGCAAAATGCCGGATTCATCAAGGATCTGATGAGCCAAAGAGTTCGTCGAACAGGTCGCTTAACCGTTGCTCCAACACTTCGATCTGGGCCTCCGTCACCGGTTGGGATCGGGCCAATCGTCGGCGACGGTCCGAGTGCTCAGGTCTTGTTTGGGCCGTCTGGGTGGGAAGCCGGACGGCATGTCGGGGCTATCATCACTGGCGGCACGGTCTTGCGTGAAGTGGCTGCGCGCGCGACGTCCTGAAGTTAGATAGCGGTTTCCAGGATCTGTCTAACTTTCGGCCACTGTGAGAGGGTCCTTGCGGGAACGTCGGTCATGGGTTCCAGCCGCCGCTGCCGTAGGGGCGGGTTATCACTTCGAGCAAGTGCCCATTGAGATCGTTGAAATAGAGCCCGCGGCCACCATCGTGGTCGTTCATCCCGGGCTTCCGCCGTTGCGGATCCGCCCAGTAAGGCAAGCCCCTCGTTCCGAGCCGGTCATGCAAAGCGTCCAAACTCGTGTCATCGACGAGGAACGCGTAATGCTGCGCAACGACAGCATGGTCGACATTCATGTAGTCGAGGTTGACGCCATTATCGGTGGTGACCATCCAGAATGGTCCCCATCGGCGCGGTGGTTGGAGGCCAAGCATTTCAGACAGAAACAGGGCAGAGCCGTGCGCGTCTTGTGTCGCCAGGATTGTGTGGTTGAATTCGATGCTCATCAGCGGTCTCCAATTCCGAAGCTGACCCGCTCTGCCCCGACCCGCCTGAGCGTCGAGGCCACCACGAGCACGGCAATCAGCGCCGCGCCCGCCACAATATAAGTGGCTGAACCCCAGCCAAATCGATCCAGTGCGCCGCCGATGGCTGTCGGACCAAGGATCTGTCCGAGATTGTTGCCTTGAACGATCAGGCCCAGAACGATCGGAGCCAACCCTGCCGCTGGAGCCACAAGTGGCGCCGAGGACAGCAGGATAGCCGGGATCACACCGCCGACAGCCGAGAACAACAGGCACAGGCCGAAGGCCGCACCGTTCGGCAGCACAGGCAGGAATATTCCGAAGCTGGCCAGTCCCATGACGAGGCATGCAGCGATCAGCAGCGCCGGGCGGCTGAAGCCTCTAGAGAGGAGCAGTCCCGCTGTCAGATTGCCGATGACGTTCACGGCCGAGACCAGAGCGCTGAGCAATCCGGCCGTCTGGTGCGTCACCTGCAGCCGCTCCATCAGCAGCACCGGCAGGAAGCTGAAGACTGCGAAGAACATCAGGCTGTAGAGCGCAATGGTGACTGCCAGCCCAATGGCGCCCCGGTCTCGCGACACGGTCATGCTGTCGCGGCGCAAGCCGTTCCAGGACATGATCTGGCCTTTGCCGCCAGCAGGAATGACCAGTGGAACGGCGATGCAGATGGCCAGCGCCAGCGCGCCGCTTGCCCACCACATCGTCCGCCAGTCCTCGAATAGAGGCCCCACCAGCATCGCCACCGCCAAGCCAACCGGCATGAAGCAGCTCCAGAGGGCGAAGGCCAGATCACGATCAGCTGGTCGCGCAACCGCTTGGAGCAATGAGGGCGCGGCGACCGTCACCAGCAGGAAACCCGCCCCTTCGATAATTCGGCCGGAAAACAGGCTGGGCAGTCCCGGTATCGCCGCGCCAAGCGCCGCGCCGGCTGTCGTGACCAAAAGCCCGATGATGAGGATGCGCCGCGCTCCGAAACGCGCGACAAACGCACCGGTCGGAATGCCGCCGACAAGGCCGATGAGCGCAAATATTCCCGCCAGCCAGCCGATCGCCGTCAGGCCGATACCAAAATCATTCTGCAGCAGAGGCACTGCAATCGTCGCCTTGCCAACCTGCAAGGCGGCTGCAATCCCGCTGCCAACGACAACGAACACGGCAGCCCAGTGCGTGGACATTGCTCTCCATGTTGATGGCGTGTCCATCACGAGCCCCTTGCCGCGCGGCCGGCCACGAGGGCGGCCGCGATCTCGGCGACATGGCGTCCCTGGAAGCGCGCACCCTCCAGCTCATTGCCACTCACCTCGCGATGCCCTCCCAGTCCATCATCGGCGAGCGTCGATGCACCATAGGGCGAGCAGCCGGTGATTTCGTCCATCCGCATCTGGCCCTTGAAGCTGTAAGGCAGGCCGACAAGGATCATGCCGAGATGGAACAGAACGGTCTGGGTGGACAGGATCGTTGTTTCCTGCCCGCCATGCTGGCTGCCGGTAGAGGTGAAGACGCTGCCGACTTTTCCGACCAGCTTGTCCTCGAACCAGAGGCCACCGGTCTGGTCGAGAAAGTTCTTCATCTGGGATGCCATATTGCCGAAGCGGGTGGGCGTTCCGATGATGATGGCGTCGTAATCCGCGAGTTCGGCCACCTTCGCGACGGGCGCGGACTGGTCGACCTTGTATCCGGACTTTTCAGCAACGGCTTCGGGAACAAGCTCAGGCACCCGCCTGATCGCCACCGTCGCACCCGCGTCGCGCGCGCCATCAGCCACGGCCGAAGCCATCGTCTCGATGTGCCCATAACAGGAATAGTAAAGCACGAGCACCTTCGTCATCTCGTTGACCTCGCGTTGATTTCATTGAGCGGAAGGTTGCATCAAAAGGATGATCGCAATAAGTGATATAAAAATGATAGAAATGATCGTTAGAACAGATCATGCTGGACGCCCTTACTTTCGATCAGATCCGGACTTTCGTAACGATTGCCGACAGCGGCAGCTTCCGCGCCGCAGCGCAGAAGCTCTTGCGCGCTCAGTCGGGTGTGAGTGCGGCTATCGCCAATCTGGAGACGGTACTGGGCGTGACCCTGTTCGACCGGTCGGGACACCGGCCAGTCCTGACCCCGCAAGGTCAGCTGCTGCTGGGCAAGGCCCGAGACATCATTCTTCGCGTCGATATGATGCGGGCGCAGGCTCGCGGCTTTGCGGATGGCGTAGAAACGGAACTCGCGATTTCCGTCGACACGCTCTATCCCATGCAGGAAGTCGCACGCGCGATCTCCCACGTCCGGCATGATTTCCCGGCAGTTGGTATCCGGGTATGGGCGGAGCCTATGGGGGGGCCGCTCGATGCGCTTAGAAAGAACCGCTGCACACTTGCCGTGATGGTCGGAGAAGATTTCCGCGACCCGCGCATCAAATTTGAGCCGCTGGCCTCTATCAGGCAGGTTACTGTCGTTGCTTCGACGCACCCCCTAGCCCTCGGCCATACGGGCCGTCCACTGGAACTCATGGAAATGACTGATCATCTCCAGATCGTTCTCACTGATCCATCAGACATATCCGCAGGGCGGGACTTCGGAGTAATTTCGCCGCAGACTTGCCGCGTCAACACGCAGGATACCAAGCTCAATCTCATCCTGGGGGGAGCAGGCTGGGGGCGGCTCCCTTATTGGCTCGTTGAACGTGATTTGGAACAAGGCGTACTCGTGCGCCTCAATGTCAGCGCCATGGGCCGCAATGGCGAGGTCACATCCAGCGCCTATATTGCCCATCGCCGGGACGAGGCGCTGGGGCCGGTAGCACAAAAATTGACCAGCTTGTTGATCAGCTGACTTCGTCCCTTCTCCCGCTCGAGCCGGAAATTGACATCCGACTCATCAGAGCGGGTTATGTCGTTTTCGACGTACCAAGGATTTCGTAGAGACTTGAGAACCCTTGGTCCCCGTGCCCTTGTTCGATCCTTCGATCCATCAGCGTCTTGACCTCACGCATTCTCATGACATCTACACCCATGGATTCACGGTGCCCAATCAAGTCGTCCATCAAAGCGGCCTGTACGTTGAGCGAACCGAGATCCGGGCCGTATTCACCGGTGTCTACGGCCTTACCCATCGCTTCCAGGAGCGAAGGATAGCCGGCCATCGAAGCTGCTACACGCTTGGTGAATTGCTCAACGTTGAAGCCTTCGGACTTGACCAATCGCAATGTGTGGAGAAATCCGATCAAAATCTCATAGCCAACAGCAACCTGGGCCATGAATTCCACCGCCGCCGCACCGGGTTCTTCGCCATGATACCAAATCGAGCCCAAAATCTTCAGAGTTGATTCATGGGAAGAGAATGCGGCGGAGGAACCGCTGTAAGTAAAGCTAACATCTGGCGTTCCCACATAAGACGGGTCGCCCATGATCTTACCGTCGAGATATTCCGCGCCGTGATCGTGAGCCCAGCGCTGATAAGTCCGCGCCTGGTCCGGAGCGCCGCTAGTGAGGTTCACCAGGGTTTTGCCCGACACAGCGCTGCCTAGCGACTGCACGACGTCGTCGACCGCGCGGCTGTTGAGAAGGCAGAGCACAATGAGATCGCTGTTTGCTGCAGCCTCGGCCGCCCTGAGTGTGACCTTAGCGCCGGCTTCAAGGAATGGGGTAGATTTACTCGCTGTCCGGTTCCAAACGGTGGTAGGAAATCCGCGAGCGATAAAGGCTCTGGCAATCGCCGACCCCATTTCGCCCAAACCAAGCACAGATATATTGATGGGGAGGTCTTTCAAAATGCGGTCCTTCTCACGATCACGCGTAAGAACCAACGGGCGCGCGCTTATCGCCGCGGTGGCCGAAGGCATATGAACTCACGAATGGACGTGCGAAGATATCGTCATTGAGATGATGAGTCTGATCTAACGCATTGATCGGACTCAACAACAGCTTCGTCGCCGTCAGCCGGCTATGCCTCCCACCACGTTACCGAATTCCTAGATCGCAAGCGGAGAGGAGATCCAGTTACCGGCCCGATGAGCGCCATGCTTGTGCCTTATTGGGCGACGCGTTTATGCCGCGACAAACTTGCGGCCAATCAAGGGGCTAACCGGACGAGATCGGCCGATGGCGCGGCGGCCTTTAGAATCTCGGCGTCCCGTATTACGACTTGAAGGTCAGCTTCTCCCTGACCGATCACCATCGGCTTGGAGGTGCGTTCAGCCAGCCACACTGGATTGAGGCCGAACGCACTGATGAGGAAGCCTTGAACAGCAGGGGCAAACAATTGCGCCAGCGGCGTGGGCAGATCGGCTTCATCAAACCGTCTGCCGGCCGCGAGGGCGTCGATCGCCGCGTTAGCTCGTGGCAGAAGTGGACGTTAGGTGCATTGGCGCGGCGTTGCTCTTTCACTTCGCCAAGTGGGCGGCCAGGTGTCGCCAGCAGGATTTCCCCGCAAACCGCATCGTCCGCTTGAGCGGTGGCCAACTCGACAAGGCCACCTTCGCTCTGCCCGAGCAGCCAGACGGAGTCCGTGCCGGTCGTCTCGCGAATGACCTTTGCCCACGCGCGGGTATCCTCCACATAGTCATCGACAGTTACCGCGTTGGCATCAGGCAGCGCTGCGGTATTCCCAAACAGGCCTCGCTTGTCGATCCGGAACGTCGAGATTCCTTTCGCGCCCAGCCCCTCGGCCAGCAGGCGGTATGGTCTGGCACGTATACCGATAGGGCTGTTTCCGTCCCGGTCCCTCGGGCCGGATCCGGGGATAATAAGAACAACCGGGGCGGCAGGGTTGTCGATACCGGATCAATACTCCTCAGAAGTGCCGTTTGAATCTTCCCCAGTTTAGCACCGCCGCCGGTCTCCCGGAGCGCGCTCCGGGAGACCGGCGGCGCGTCATCGCCGATACTTTCCCCGATGGTCGGGAGAGAGGTTGCGGTGGTCAAGATCGGGGAGATTGTGATGATACTGGATTTGCATCGGCAGGGCCTGTCGGTGTCGGCGATCGCCAGACAGAGCGGCATCGACCGCAAGACGGTGCGCAAATACATCGAACGCGGTCTGGAGGCGCCAGTCTATGGTCCTCGCAAGCCGAGGGAGGCCGTGATCGATCCCTTCACGGCCTATTTGCGTGAACGGGTGACGCGATATCCCGCCCTCACCGGCAAGCGGCTTTTCCGGGAGCTGAAGGAGCTTGGCTATGGCGGCGGCTATACCGCCGTCACCGACTTTCTGCGCGACGTCCGCCCGGTCGCGGCGGAACGCGGCTACGAGGTCCGCTTCGAGACCCCACCCGGCGAGCAGGCGCAGGTCGACTTCGCCCGGTTCCATGTCGTCTTCACTGACGAGCCTACGACCCCGAGGATCGTGTGGCTATTTTCCCTGGTGCTCGGCTTCAGCCGCCTGATCTGGGCGCGCTTCGTCGTCCATCAGGATCTGCCGGCGGTCCTGCGCTGCCATGCGAGCGCCTTCGAAGCGCTGGGCGGCGTTCCCCGCGAGGTGCTCTATGATCGCATGAAGACTGCCGTCATCGGTGAAGGCGAGGCCGGAGGGATCGTCTACAACCGCGCACTTGTCGATCTCGCGCGCCATTACGGCTTTCATCCGAAGGCCTGCCAGCCCTATCGAGCAAAGACGAAGGGCAAGGTCGAGCGGCCGTTTCGCTACATCCGCGAGGACTTCTTCCTGGCCCGCTCCTTCCGCAACCTCGACGACCTGAACGCGCAACTGCGCCACTGGCTCGACACGGTGGCGAACCCGCGGGTTCACGCCACCACCAGGCGCGTCGTCAACGAAGCCTTCGCCGAGGAGCGGACCGCTTTGCGGCCGCTGCCTCTGGCGCCGTTCCGATCGGCCCTGAAGCTCGAACGGCGCATCAGCAGGGAGGGGATGGTCAGCGTCGGCGGCAATTTCTACAGCGTGCCCGATGCCACCCGCCGGCGGGTCGTGGAGGTGCACACGCTCGCCGACGAGATCCGCATCTTCGAGGACGGCGTGCTGATCGCCACCCATCCCGTTCTCGATGGGCGCCACAAGCGCCACGTCCTGGCCGGTCATCGCATCGCTCAAACCCGTCCGCGTCGGCTGGACCGAAGACCGGGGAGATCGTCCTTCACGGCTCCGGCGACAGGGTCGTCCAGCGTCCGCTGGCCTTCTACGATGCCGTCGCCAAGGCGATG
>NZ_JBZFLJ010000021.1:0-22103 GCF_058448885.1 Mesorhizobium sp. DxT
GTCCACATCAGGTCTCTCCGAATAGGCTTCGACACCCAATTCGGAATCACGACCGCGCCAGCTACTCAACCCTTTCGAGACGGGCTCTTAGGCCGCGTCGTGATGGGACGGTCCGCGGTTGCATACGAGTTTTGGAGATTTCATCAACCTGGCGCGAGTGTTCGGCTAGCTTCGCATCTTCCTTCCACTTCGCTGCTCGGGGAAGCAGCGCGTCCACCGCGCGTTGGTTGCGATGCTGTCCACAATGACAGACCAGCGATCGCGCTTCTGTGCTTTTGGCCGATGGCCTCGGCGGCCGCCCGACTGCGCCGGCCTAGATAGCGGCAAGCGACATAAGTCAGATCGCCAGATTCCGTCGGAATAGAAAATGCCTTTAGTTGGTTGCCCGCTGTGACCTTGCCGCGGGTCGCTTCTATCGCTTGGCGATGTTTGTGAGTGCTGCATGGGAGAAATCATAAAATTCAATCACTACGGCGCCGAAGTCGCCGGTGCGGCCTTCAGGCCCGTGACGAGTTTCGAGATAAACGGGATCTCCGGACGCTCGAGAATACTGACGGGTCGTTCTGGTCGGATGACCACATCTGGGCGCATCTGTTGGCCGTGCGACGTCCTCCGTGCTTAAGCGTCCTCAGGCCGAGGACAAAGGACAGGCGCGATAGCGATGATGAAGAGCCAGCATGTGGTCGTCTTGCTCAAACTGGCGAGCTTGGAGGACGACGAACAAAATATCGGTCAGCAACCGCCACGCAATAGGCTTGCGGCCGGAGAAGATCCATATTCCGTCCGCAGCCTCGAAGCGGCGGTCGGGATCAGCAAGACGTAAGTCAGCGCTTCGATCGAGCGCAGTGTTGCATCGGGCATCGCAATCAAGGACAGGAAGACCGGACCACCCAAGCCGAACCTGCGACAATTGCGCGAATTCATAGTCCACGGACTGAAGTTCGTCTTTCCTGCGAAGCCGGGTGCCATGCAGCGCGGACTGCCGACAGCGTTTGCCGCTCCCGAACTTCAAGAATCTCTGCGCAGCGCCGGCAGTCTCATCAGCGTATGGCCCTATGCCCGTGGTCAGGAGATGGGTCAATCCGTCGAGCCGCTCTTCAAGTGCGTGCCGGAGGCTGCCGAGAAGGACGAACGTCTCTATGCCTATCTGGCCCTCATCGACGCCGTCCGGCTCGGCAATCAACAAGAGGCCAATCTGGCCGCCGACCTATTAACGGAACGATTGGGATGACGGTCCACGGTCAGTTGAAGGCAATGCTCAAGATTGTCGCCGTAGCGCTGGGCGAGGAGCTTCGTGAACGTCTGGTATTTGTCGGCGGCTGCACGACGGCGCAGAGCGACTGACGGTGTCGACCTGATCGTTGATCTCGCCGGTTTTGCGGAATGGACGGAATTGATGGACCGACTGCGCCTGCGCGGCTTTTCCGATCGATGATCCCAAGCAGGGCGTGCCGCAGGCCGATGTCTATCAGATGATGGCCTATGCCCAACTCTATGACGCGCCGCGCCTGACGCTGCTCTATCCCCACCATCTGGCCTCTGCGCCAAGATACGGTTCACGGGCGTTATACGATTACCGGACACGCCACGATCCTGGAAACCGCAAGCATCGACGTGACCAATAGCACCAACATGCTGGGACGGCTTCGCCGCCTGATCCTGAGCGAAAACCCGGTGGATCTGGAACCGATGAGATGATGGGCTGACAATTGTTAAAGATGCAGGCGATGCAAACGGCAAAAGAAGCACGCAGCCTGCATTCCACCGTTCAACATTTGAGTTCGTCCGCCCATAGCCCAGCCTCTAACCAAAAACGTGGAGGCGGGGGCAATCATCGGATTGCGGTATCGCCATTTCAATCCGCGGGCATAAATCCTTCCATTTGCGGCTACTCATCTTTCAATTCGCGGAGCGTTGACTTTCAATTCGCGGCTTCATAGCTTTCATTCAGTCAGGAAAACCCGGCATGCGGATGAGTCGCCTCTCATGTTTACCCGCTATGTAAAGGTACGGATCGAGGAAGCACTCGAGGATACGCGCGTGGTCCTCATCTCCGGCCCCAGGCAGTCAGGCAAGACCACCTTGGCCAAGGAGGTTTCCGGGAAGGGTATGCAGTTCTTCACCCTCGATGACCCAACTACGCTCGATGCGGCCCGCGCCGATCCGGTCGGCTTCCTTCGTGGCATCGATCGCGCCGTTATCGACGAGGTACAGCGCGCTCCGGAGCTACTGTTGCCAATCAAGGTCGAGGTGGATCGCGACACGCGGCCTGGTCGGTTTTTGCTTACCGGCTCCGCCAACCTGATGACAATCCCTAAGGTAGCCGACTCCCTCGCCGGCCGAATGGAGACCATTTCCCTTCTGCCGCTGGCTCAATCCGAAATCCTCGGGCGACGATCGGCTTTCGTCGACAACCTGCTTTCCGGACGTAAGCCCACGGTGGGCAACTGCATTCTCGGAGATGATCTCGTTGAGGTGGTACTCCGCGGCGGGTATCCTGAGGCCTTTTCTCGGAACCGATGGTCACGACGTCAGGGGTGGTATACCAGTTACATCGATGCGATCGTGCAGCGCGACATAAAGGATATCGCCCAAGTCGAACAGATAGCTGTAATGCCGCGCTTGCTTCGCATGATCGCCGAGCATTCCGGCCAGCTCGTGAACTACTCTTCGATCGGCTCTGCGGCCGGCCTCAACCATGTTACCACGCAGAAATATCTTCGCATCTTTGAAAGCCTGTTCATCATCGATACGGTCCAGCCTTGGTTCACCAATAAGCTCAAACGACTGACGAAATCGCCCAAGCTGCACTTTCTGGATTCCGGGTTGCTTGCGGCGATGCGGGGCATCTCACCCGATAACGTCCGGCGCGACCGTAGCGCCTTCGGCACCGTGCTCGAAGCGTTCGTCCATAGCGAGGTGCGCAAGATCATCGGCTGGAGCGAGCAGCAACCCTCGGTCTTTCACTTCCGAGATCGGGAAGGGGTTGAAGTAGACATCGTTCTCGAGGCATCAGACGGGAATATCTCCGGGATCGAGATCAAGGCCGCCGCATCGGTGTCGTCCGGAGATTTCAAGGGATTGCGCAAGCTCTCAGAGTCTTTGCACAGCAGGTTCACGCAGGGCGTGGTCCTTTACGACGGGGACCAGATCGTCCCTTTTGGTGACAACCTTTTCGCCGCTCCAATATCGAGCCTTTGGTCAGAGTCCTGACCAGGCCTCCGTCGCACCCCGTCGAAAGACAAGTCGCGTGCTAGGTCACCTTCGGGCAGGAATTTCTGATCGTGCGACCAAGGAGTGAAGTAGCTTCGAGCTGACAATGCGGCCTTTAGGATGCTCTTCCCATGTCAACGCTTCCGTTCGAGAATGCGGCAGTGTCAGTACGGGAGGTGATGATGTTCATACAAACCATAGAACCAGAACAGGCTGAGGGCGCAGTGGCGGCAATCTATGCCAATGAGTTGGCGTCAATGGGAAGGGTGATGCAGGCAACGCAGTGCTGGTCAGCTAGGCCTGACATGCTGGTACCGATCGAGCACTTGTTGCAGCAGTTGAGAGACGGTTTTTCTCTTGGACTGCTCAACTTCCGGCTCATCACCCTGGTGGCGGCCAAATATGTGCCTTCCAGCTACTGTTCCCAAGTCTACTTCAAGACGCTGTCCGGCATGATCGGACGGGAACAAGCGCTCGCCGTGCATCGAGACTATAGAAACGCCGGACTGACGGACCAACAGGTCGCCATGCTGGCCTATGCCGAGCAGATCACGGTCGACGCCTCTCGCATAGGTCAAGCAGACATTGAGGCGCTCCGTGCCGTAGGGCTTTCGGATCTGAATATAGCCGATATCGCTCTAGCCGCCTCGTTTCGCAACTTTTTAAGCCGCTACTTCGACGCTGTAGGGGCTGAGGCGGAGCCGGAATTTCTAGACGGCGACTTGGCTGTTCGAAAAGAACTCTCGGCGGGTGCCCGCTGACAGACGCGTCCACCATCCCGCCGTGGCATTTCTTGAGCACCGCTGTGTCGTAAATCTGGATTGGAGGCGCGTCCAATTCTCGATCAGGGGGATACAGTTGACGCGCCTGCTATCGTGGATACGCAACACAAGGACGACACTTGGGCAGTGAATGCTTGTCGTTGAGGTTCGCTAGATATCCTGCGTTCACCGGGAATGGGCCTGGCGATGTTCGAACAGTGAAGTGCGGGCATGCGCGCCCCGGTTCCAAGAAAGAGAATACAGCCACCTCACCACGCTGTCGGCCCTGTCAAGCAGTAGAGCGCGGCTATATTCAGGATCCCGCAATAATATGTTACTGAAGGCTTGGGAACGAGGGCGGAGGTGGGGATGCTGGTTGAAGTAGGCCCGGCTAAACGCGTGGGCAATCGGAAGAAGATCTATGATCGTGCTCTGAGGGAAGAAGACGTTGCGAAGCGCGATGGAATTTCGGTGATTACGATCTGCGCTGAGGGCATACACGGATCTGGAGCTCTTTATCGCTATGAATTGAAGCTCAGTCCATCGGACTTGGACGTGCTCACGGCGACAGTCGATAACTAAAGGGCCCTTGCGAATTTTTGCAGGGCGACGACTGGTTTTTAGTCGCCATACTTGGGTCAAGTAAGGCCTTGGAGAACCTTTTCTACCGTCGCCGGCAGGTCGCGAATGCGGACTCCTGTAGCGTTATATATAGCGTTCAAAATAGCCGCGGCTGCGCCGCAGATGCCGAGTTCGCCAATACCCTTTGCTTGCAAGGGGTTCGCCCATGCGTCCCGCTCCTCAAGCAGTTCAACCTCAATCTGAGGAACGTCCGCATTCACCGGCAAATGGTATTCAGCAAAATCGCGATTGACGATATGGCCATCTCGAGGATCGTGCAAAAGTTCCTCCGTTAATGCCATCCCAATTCCAAAGGTCATTCCTCCCAGACATTGTGAGCGGGCGGTCTTGGCGTTCAAAATGCGTCCGGCGGCGAATACCCCGAGCATACGGCGCACCCGCACTTCTGCGGTCACCGAGTTCACGGCCACCTCCGCGAAATAGCTGCCATAAGTGGCCTGCCTGACCTTGTCCTCAGCCTCGCCCGGCTCAACATGGCCTTCACCGCGGATGTCTTCTCCGTTCAGAATATCGACAACGGGAATTCGGCGATTGCCCACGACCGCGTGACGATCCTTTAGCATCAGATCGTCAGCGTTGCAGTCGAGCTTGGTGCAAAGCTGTTGGCGGATTTCCTCGCATGCGAGGAACACAGCGGTTCCGTTGGAGGCAGCCCCGAATGAACCACCGGAGCCCGAGGCCGGTGGTAAATCGGTGTCGCCGAGCCTCGTTTCAACGTCCGTCACCGGCAACCCCAGCATCTCCGCTGCAACCTGTCCGAGAATGGCGTATGTGCCGGTCCCGATATCCGTCATATCGGTCTCAATGGTCGCACGCCCCTGTTTGGTCAGCGTCACGCTCGCTTTCGATTCTATCAACATGTTGACGCGCGCAGCAGAAGCCATGCCGAGACCGATCAGCCATTCACCCTCGCGCACTCCGCCTGGCGATGCGTTGCGTTTCGACCAACCGAACCGTGCTGCGCCAGTCTCAAGGGCCTTGGCCAGCATGTGCGAGGAGAACGGGATTTCTTTGGACGGGTCCTGATCGGGGATGTTGCGCCGTCGCAACTCGACAGGATCGATGCCGCAGGCAGCGGCAAGCTCGTCAATCGCAATCTCCAGGGCCGTCACGCCTACTGCCTCACCCGGCGCACGAACCGACCCCGATGGCGTACGATGTATCCGTGCGATCTTATGCCCAATGACGCGGTTGTCACCGCAATAGAGAAACGGCGTCGCCTGCGTTACCGGCTCGGAGAACTTTTCGCCGGGAAGATTGGTCACCAGCGCGTCGTGACCTATCCCTACCAATCGGCTCGTTTCGTCGGCAGCCAGACGAATGCGTTGCCTGGTATCTGACCGCCGCAAAACCATCTCAAACTCATTCTGCCGCGTCATCGCAACAGCAACCGGAGTTCCGAGTTCCTTGGAGGCGATTGCTGCTGCAACAGCTTCAGGGGCAATGCCAAGCTTGGAGCCAAACCCTCCTCCAACATAGGGCGCTAGCAAGTGAACGTTGTCCTCTTCAATCCCGAGAGCGTCAGCGAGTTCGGCGCGATTATATCGCAGCATCTGGTAGCTCGCGTGTAACGTCAGCCTTTCGCCCTCCCACATAGCGACCGAGGCATGAGGCTCCATCGCCGCGCTTACATGTCCGGGCGTCGTATAGGTTGCATCAATCGTGAACGGTGATGCGCGCATCGCCGCGTCAATGTCACCGCTCGAGGATTGCTTATTGCTCGGCGTATCAAGCCGGGCCTTCGGATCGTCAAGGCTGACCGGCGCGTCCCCGGCCCCTTCTACCTCCTGCCTCAGAATTTGCGCCCCATGGCGGGCCTGCTCGAATGTGTCGGCGACGACCAGCGCAACCGGCTGCGCGAAGAACAATATCTCGCGCGTGTCCTGTGCGGGTGCCTTTCCGGCCATGCCCTGGGCAGGATTCTTGATAAAGCGGTCATCGGTAATCACGGCACGGATGCCCGGCAGCCTGTTGACGCTATCGACATCAAGCGCACGTAGCCTGCCTTTGGCGGCGGTCGAACGCACGAGCACGCCATGGCGACAACCGGCAGGCAGACGGTCCATCGCATAGGTCGCGCGGCCCGAAACCTTGAGTTCTCCCTCAGGGCGGTCCAGCGGCTCGCCGATAACACCCTGGGTCATCTCTTCCAACCTGTCACGGCCGACACGGTCGTCCATCTTGTGATGAGCCGCCATTCGTCAAACTCCTGTGAGTTCAGAAAGGACTGCCTGGGTGGTGCGCTGGAGCAGCGGTACCTTGAACGCATTGCTCTTCGTGGGAGCGGCGTGCATCACCAGCGCGTCTGTTGCGCGCGCGAACAGATCGGGATCCGGTTTATTGCCCATGAGAAACTGCTCGAAGGTGTCGTCTCGCCACGGTTGCGGTGCGACGCCCCCAAAGGCAAATGCAGCGGTCTCTATAAGGCCATCCTCCAACCTCACGATGCCTGCCACAGACACGAGCGCGAAAGCATAAGAAGCTCGATCGCGTACCTTTCGGTAGGCTTGCTGCGACGCAGCAGGCGGCGGCAGCAAGACGGCTGTAATGAGTTCGCCGGGTTCAAGCACCGTCTCGATATGAGGAGTGTCTTCCGGAAGGCGATAGAAGCTTTTGAGTTCGACAACACGCCGCGCGCCATCGGCCCCCTCAATCTCGACTTCGGCATCGAGCGCCCGGAGCGCAACGGCCATGTCGCTTGGGTGCGTGGCTATGCAGTGCTCGCTACCCCCAAAGATCGCGTGGGATCGGTTGATGCCTCCGATGGCTTGGCAGCCGCTTCCGGGCGCACGCTTATTGCAAGGCATTGCGGTGTCGTAGAAATAATAGCATCTCGTGCGCTGGAGCAGATTGCCGCCCGTGGAGGCCATGTTGCGGATCTGTCCGCTTGCACCCGCCAGCAAGGCCTTTGCCAAAACCGGGTACCGTTCCCGAACCAACCCATCAGCAGCCAGATCGCTGTTGCGCACCATGGCCCCGATCCTGAGTCCGCCGTCAAGGCGTTCCTCGATCCCACCGAATTCCAGCCGGCTAACGTCGATAAGTCGTTCGGGCGCAACGACCTCCAGCTTCATCAGATCGAGAAGATTGGTGCCGCCAGCCACAAAGGTTCCTTTGTCGAGACCCAGCCTGGCGGCTTCTTCAAGCGATGACGCTCGTGCATAAACAAACGGGTTCATCAGCGTTTTGCCTTCGCTACATCCATGATCGCTTCGATGATGTTGGGATAGGCCGAGCAACGGCAGAGGTTGCCGCTCATGCGTTCTGAAATCTCCTGCGCCGTCAGGTTCGGTCGCCCCGCAACGTCGGCGGTCACGCTGCTTGGCCAACCCGCCTCGATCTCCCCAAGCATTGCTGTCGCGGAGCAGATCTGGCCGGGCGTGCAATAGCCGCACTGAAATCCGTCATGATGTATGAAGGCGCGCTGGAGAGCCGAAAGCCTGCCTGGCTCGCCCAAACCTTCAATCGTAACGATTTCCTCGCCGTCGTGCATACAGGCGAGCGTAAGACATGAATTGATCCGGCGACCATCCGCCAGTACGGTGCAAGCGCCGCATTGCCCATGGTCGCAGCCCTTCTTCGTGCCGGTGAGACCGACGTCATTACGAAGCGCATCGAGCAGCGTTGTGCGTGTATCAGCCTCCACCTCATGGCTCTCGCCGTTAATTCGAAGTCGCGTTCTCATAACCGAATTCCTTCGCCACGATGGATGGTTCGCGCGTGTTTCGTTCCCAGTAGTCGAACGATTGCTCTGCTCATTCTACGGCAGAATAAGCCGCTGATTTCAGGGCAAACGCCAAGTGCGCGGCGTTCGAGGCGGCGGTGTTGATCGCCGCGACGACATTGTCCGGTGTCTGCTTCAGGTCGACATAATCCACGTCACCCATGGCCTCACCAACCCAGTAAACGCCTGCATTGGCCGGGATGGTGAAACCTACGTCGTTCAGGGCTTGAAACATTGCTGCATGACAGTGATGCGCGCCGTCTTCATTGCCGACAACGGCGACGACCGCCACCTTTCCAGACGCCGGCATATGTCCGGCCTCGTCCGTCTCGGAAAGGAACGCATCCATCCTCTCCAGTATCCGCTTGGCAATACTGGAGGGCTGGCCGAGCCAAATCGGTGTGCCAAGGATGACGATGTCGGCCGCAACAATCTTCTCGCGCAGCAGCGGCCACTCGTCACCCTTGCCTTCGTCGGAAGTCACGCCGGGAAGGATATTGTAGTCCGCCACGCGCTCAACGCTTCCTTCGACGCCATGTCGTTCGAAGGCGGAAAACAGATCCGCGATAATCCTATCGGTGGAACTTTCTTCTTCCGCGTCCGAACGTTTCAGCGAACAGTTGAAGGCGATGGCAGTCAATTTCCGCTTGCTGATCATAATTGTCGCTCCCCGGCTTGCGCGTTGCGTGTGAGCGGGACGCCCATGCGAGGGGCAGGAGCGCCTGTCAAATTAGCCGCACCCGATCCGGGCTTTTGGCCGCCTCCCTCGGTCGGTCGACCAAACGCGTTTACCGCCTTTGTTGTCCGGAAGGCTTTTCATCTGATAGCCTTCCGCAACATGGTCTGTCTTGCGCTCCAGCTTGTCGGTAATTTTCGATTTGTCTCCGCGGGACATAGCTGGGCTCCGTGTCGGTCTATCCGACTAACGGAAGATCGACCTTGACGTTCCCTCGCAAAGCTTCCGAAATTATCCTGCCCCGTCGAAACCCATTTCTGAATTCAGCTAAGGTGCTGGTGGGAATGCTGGAGTTAGTCCGGCGAGCGGAAACGCAGAAACGCTGGTGGTCAATGCCTCCATAGAGTCCGAGGCGCACGTCGATGATCCTTCTGTTCGAGGCTCAGCGCGAGAAAAATGAGCGATCAAATAAAGACGCAAGCGGGACTGAATCATGCGTTTTTTGAGCGCGATGCAGTAGAGGTCGCCCGCGAGCTGATTGGCGTTGAGTTACTGGTCGCAGGAGTGGGTGGCTGGATCATCGAGACCGAGGCTTACACGCCGGACGATCCGGCCTCTCACAGTCATCGCGGCAGAACGGCGCGAAATGCAACGATGTTCGGTCCTCCAGGTAGGGCGTACGTGTATCGCTCGTATGGATTTCACTGGTGTTTGAACGCCGTTTGCCGTGCCGGAAGCGCGGTGTTGTTGAGGGCGATAGAGCCGATCTGCGGGGTCGATGTCATGAAGGCGAGGCGCTCCGTCGATTCCATGCGATTGCTTGCATCGGGGCCCGGTCGGCTTTGTCAGGCCTTGGCGATCGATCGCACCCACGATGGGGCGTCCCTGTTCGAAAGCCCATTCGGCCTGAGCGCCGCCCGTCCTCATCTGGACGTCATTTGTGGTCCTCGTGTCGGCATCACGCGCGCAACCACCAACCCCTGGCGGTTTGGCCTCGCCGGCTCACCGTATCTCAGCCGTCGTTTTTTCTGACTACGGGTCTCTCGGCACAAGCAGCGATTTCGCCGCCTAACATCTAGTTCGAACTGCAGCCTGCTTGAACGCGGTAACTATGATGGCCGGAGCGTTCGGCGCCCGTCTTCATCGAGCAGGAGCGGGCGCATCGCGGCCCGGAGGGAACGTCGCCAACGAAGATGCTCAGGCAAAGCCGGCCTCATCGGCGCGGGTCGCTCCGTCTCTCCATCGCAACAAAGTTCTCTGAGCGCAGGGAACAGTATGCCATGTCCGTTGTTTATCACCGGTCAATCAAGCTCGCAGGAGCTACCGCCTATCCACACATTCTGTGAAAGGGACGAAAATGGCCAAGGAAAAAACGCTCGAAGACCTGTTCCACGATACCCTAAAGGACATCTACTACGCCGAACGCAAAATCCTGAAGGCACTGCCGAAGATGAAGCGCGCCGCGAAGTCTGACGATCTGAAAGCCGCCTTCGAGAAGCATCGCGAGGAAACGGAAGGTCACGTTGAACGCCTCCAGCAGGTGTTCGAGATTCTCGGAAAGCAGCCCCGCGGAAAGACATGCGATGCCATCGAGGGCATCGTCGCCGAGGGCGAAGAGATCATGGAAGAATTCAAGGACACCGATGCCCTTGACGCGGGACTGATCTCTGCGGCCCAGGCCGTCGAGCACTACGAGATCACCCGGTACGGGACGCTCAAGCGCTGGGCAACCGAATTGGGCATGGCTGATGCGGCAAAATTGCTTGATCAGACATTGCAGGAGGAATCCAAGACCGACGCCGACCTCACCAAGTTGGCGGATGCCTCCGCCAATCAGCGCGCAAAGGCTGCCTGATCAGAAGTTCGAGAGGCCCGGGATCGCTCCCGGGCCTTTTCGCTCTATGTCCAGGACGTCAAGGCGGTATTCGCCAGCTAGCAGGAGCCAGTCACCATGGCCAAGAACTCAGCCCGATCCAGCCAAAAACCTCACGCGGTCACGATCCATGACCAATCACTCGTGCGCGGACATGGCGGCGAGCTTCATCAGACTGCAGAAGGCGACACACCGATACTGACAACCGCGCAGGGCGCGCCGGTGTCGGACGATCAGAACACCCTCAAATTTGGAGAGCGCGGTCCAAGTCTGATCGAAGATTTTCACTTCCGCGAGAAAATCTTTCATTTTGACCACGAGCGCATCCCCGAGCGCGTGGTCCATGCCCGTGGTTACGGCGCTCACGGCTATTTCGAGACCTATGAGTCACTCAAGAAATACACGCGAGCGGATATCTTCCAGCGCGCGGGAGAAAAAACGCCGGCTTTCGTCCGCTTCTCGACGGTGGCTGGGTCCAAAGGTTCATTCGACCTGGCGCGAGACGTGCGAGGCTTCGCCGTCAAGCTCTACACCCAGGAAGGCAACTGGGATATCGTCGGCAACAATATCCCGGTCTTCTTCATCCAGGACGCGATCAAGTTTCCGGATGTAATCCATTCCGTGAAGCCAGAGCCCGACCGCGCGTTCCCTCAAGCGCAATCGGCGCATGACAATTTCTGGGACTTTATCTCGCTGACCCCGGAATCGATGCACATGATCATGTGGGTCATGTCCGACCGCGCGATCCCGCGTTCTTTCCGGTTTATGGAAGGGTTCGGGGTTCACACCTTCCGGTTCCTCAATGACAAGGACGAATCCACCTTCGTCAAGTTTCTCTGGAAACCCAAACAGGGCCTGCAATCCGTCGTCTGGAATGAGGCGGTGAAGATAAACGGCGCCGATCCGGACTTTCATCGGCGTGACTTATGGGACGCAATTCAAGCCGGAGACTTCCCGGAGTGGGAATTGTGCGTCCAACTGTTCGATCAGGATTTTGCCGACAGCTTCGAGTTTGATGTTCTCGATCCTACAAAGCTGATTCCCGAGGAGCTCATCGAGCCGGTACCTGTGGGTCGTCTTGTGCTCGATCGCATGCCCGACAATTTCTTCGCTGACACGGAACAGGTCGCTTTCATGACCCAGAATGTTCCGCCCGGCATCGACTTCTCGGACGACCCGTTGCTACAGGGCCGGAATTTCTCCTATCTCGACACGCAACTGAAGCGCTTGGGCTCGACCAACTTCACCCATCTGCCGATTAACGCCCCCAAATGCCCGTTCCATCACTTTCAGCAGGACGGACACATGGCGATGCGCAATCCGAGCGGCCGCGCCAATTACCAACCGAACTCGTGGGGGGAAGGTCCGCGCGAAAGCCCGCAGCGCGGTTTTCGCTCATTCGCCGACGACGTCCAAGGACCCAAGGTCCGACTGCGGGCCGAAAGCTTTGCCGATCATTACAGCCAGGCACGTCAATTTTTCATCAGCCAGACTGTTCACGAGCAGAAACACATCGTCATGGCGCTCACCTTTGAACTCTCAATGGTGGAGACCCCTGTTATCCGCGAGCGGATGGTCTCCCACCTCCTGAACATTGATGAGGGACTGGCGGAATCTGTCGCCGAGAAACTGGGTATGCGCAAGCTGCCCGAGCCCGCAAAGGCTGCGGTCTCACCTCGCAGCGACCTGCCCGCCTCAGACGCGTTGAGCATCATCAAGAACGGGCCGGGAAGCTTTGCCGGTCGCAAGGTCGGCGTTCTAGTCAGCGATGGAGCCGATACAAAACTCATCAAGGGTCTTTCGACAGCGCTCAAGAAAGAGGGCGCGACAATGGAAATCGTCGCGCCGCGTATCGGCGGCGTGGAGACATCCGACGGGAGCATTGTTGAGGCAGATCACATGATCGACGGTGGTCCGTCCGTGTTGTTCGATGCGGTCGCGATTATCGTGTCGGAAGCCGGCGCCGAACGGTTGGCTGGGGAAGCCGCCGCTCGAGACTTTGTGGCCGATGCCTTCGCCCACCTGAAATTCATTGGCTATACGGATGCCGCCGCTGCGCTTTTTTCCAAAGCGGCCGTACCGGTGGACAGTGCGGATGAAGGCCTGATTCCGCTTTCCGCCGCCAAAGAAGCCGCCGCCTTCGTCTCAGCCTGCCGAAAACTTCGCGTTTGGGCGCGGGAAGAGGCGGTAAAGCTCTGAAGCCGTGAGAACGCGATGAGCGCGCAGGGCCTCATTCATGGACCACTCGGCAGGAACTGCATCCATCTTTGCGTGGATATGCAGCGCCTGTTCGAGCCGGGGGCACCATGGGCAGTGCCATGGATGGAACGTGTCGTGCCCGTTATTGAAGCGCTGACAGAAGCACACCCTGCATCGACAATCTTTACGCGTTTCATTCCGGTCAAACGAGCCGAGGAGGCGCCCGGCAGCTGGTCGCGCTACTACCGCCGTTGGGCTGAGGTGACGCTTGAAAAGATTGACCCGGCTTTGGTGGAAATCGTTCCGAACCTAGCCCGTTTCATTCCACCGGCTCGGGTGTTCGATAAACGCGTCTATTCCCCCTGGAGCGAAGGTAAACTCGACCGTCTCTTGGGTGGTTCAGAGACGGACGCCATCGTAATCACAGGCGGCGAAACCGATGTGTGTGTACTCGCCACCGTACTTGGGGCCGTCGATCGCGGATACCGCGTCGTGCTCGTAGCCGACGCCATCTGTAGCTCCGCCGATGAAACCCATGACGCGCTTATGCGGGTCTATCGCAGCCGGTTCAGCGAACAAGTCGAATTGGCGACGGTTGAGGAAATTCTCGACGGCTGGCGCGTTTGAACCGTGCGCCTCAAATCTGGAGTTGAACCAATGCAGCCAGAGTCATGGAGCGGAGGCTGCCTGTGCGGCTCTTGCCGCTACACGGTGAACGGCAAACCTTCGCATGTTGGCTATTGCCATTGCAGCATGTGCCGCCGCGCCACTGGCGGGCCTTTTGCCGTACTCGTCAGAGTCGAAAGCAAAGTTGTGGAATGGAGTCGTGTGCCGGCTAGCTACAGGTCCTCACCAATTGCCACGCGCGGGTTTTGTCCCACCTGTGGCTCACCGCTCTATCTCCAATATGACGACGACAGTCGCATTCGATTGCTCGTAGGTACCGTCGATCAACCGGACAGTTTCGTTCCTCAATCGCACTATGGAGTTGAAGGTCGGCTCAAATGGATCGACTGCAACGCCGGACTGCCCGAGGAGGAAACGACTGTAACCTGGTAGCGTGGTGGGCGCGGATCTACCTTCGAGATGGCCGTGACATCATCTTAGCATCAGGCTCGCCAATCGAAGGCTGGGAGACGCTGCGGACGCCGGCCGCAGACCGTCTCACCGCAAACACGGTTACCGGGCTACCGTTCCAATCAACGCCACATACCTCGCATCCGAGCACCAACATCCAGACGTACTTTCCTCGGCCCGATACTGGAGTTTGAGCCGGATGGGACCGCGGGCCACGCGCGTCGCTCGAACAGATCGACGAGATGGGCGGGTATGAACCTTGTACGGGAGGCGTAGACGTGGCGGTCCCCTGTTGAGGACTGGCCATGGGTAAAGAAGCGTTGTGGAACGACCAGGTTAAGGCTGTCCTTTGCTCTTGTCATTGCAACGTAAAGCAGCCGCCGCTCTTCCTCTATATCGTCGGACGTCCCCACACCCAGATCGGAAGGGATGCAGCCATCAACTGTATTGAGAACGAAAACCGCACCCCATTCCTGGCCCTTAGCCGAGTGAATCGTCGACAGTATCAGATAATCCTCGTCGAGCAGCGGCACGCCGGCCTGCCCTGAAGTGGCATCCGGAGGATCGAGTGTAATTTCGGTGAGAAACCGTTCGCGGCCAGGATAGCCGGCAGCGATGTCCTCGAGCTGGAGCAGGTCGGCGCGGCGCATCTCGAAATCTTCATGGATCCGCTCAAGATGAGGTTCGTACCAGGCCCGGACCTGCCCGATCTCGGCGGGCCAGCCGGAGGTGCGGGAACGCAAACCTGCGATGAGGTCCACGAAGCCCGGCCACTCACTTTGCGCGCGGGCAGGGCAGGGGAGGCGGGCGAGCGTCTCTATCGGATCGGCGCTCTCCGCGATCGCATCAAGCGCGTTTTGCGCCGTCGCCGGTCCGACGCCGGGCAGAAGCTGCAACAGCCGGAAGCCAGCCACCCGATCGCGAATGTTCTGCGCAAAGCGCAGTGCCGCGAGCATGTCCTTCACGTGGGCGCTGTCGAGGAACTTGAGCCCGCCAAACTTGACGAAGGGGATGTTGCGCCGCGTGAGTTCCACCTCCAGCGGCCCGCTATGGTGGCTGGCTCGGAATAGCACCGCCTGGTCCTTCAGCCGCATACCGCTCTCCCGGTTAGCCAGGATCTCTTCAGCCACGAACTTTGCCTGGTCGGCTTCGTCTCGCACGGTGATCAGTCTCGGCCGCTCGTTTGACGGCCGATCGGTCCACAGGTTCTTGGTGAAACGCTCTTTTGCGAGACCAATCACGCCATTGGCGGCGGCAAGGATTGACTGGGTGGAGCGGTAGTTGCGGTCGAGGGTGATGACCTCAGCCGCTGGCGAGAACGCCTTTGGGAAATCGAGGATATTCCGGACCGTGGCCGCGCGGAAGGAATAGATCGCCTGTGCGTCGTCGCCGACGACGGTAAGGCCGCGTCCCGCTGGCTTCAATCCCGTGAGGATCGTCGCCTGAAGGCGGTTGGTGTCCTGATATTCGTCGACCAGAACATGATCCCACCTGCCGCCGATCTCGCCAGCCAATGTGACATCGCCCATGGTCTGGGCCCAGTAGAGCAGCAAATCATCATAATCGAGCACGTTCTGGATCTGCTTTGCCCCGACATAGCCCGCAAAGAGCTCGCGCAGTTCCTTCCCCCAGGCCGCACACCATGGATAACTGGCGCGCAGTACGTCTTCGAGCGATGCCTCGGCATTGACGGCGCGCGAATAGATTGAAAGGCACGTTCCCTTGGTTGGAAACCGGTTCTGCATCTTGGAGAATCCGAGATCGTGACGAACCAGGTTCATCAGATCCGCCGAATCCTCCCGATCATGGATGGTGAATTGCGGATCCAGGCCGAGCTCGACCGCATATTCACGTAAGATTCGAGCGCCGATGCCGTGGAATGTGCCGGACCAGGTGAGCGCGTCGGTCAGAACGCCGGCCTTGTCACCGAGCACCCTGGCACAAATTCGTGCCACCCGTTTAGCCATTTCGCTCGCGGCCCGACGCGAGAACGTCATCAGCAGGATGCGCCGCGGATCGGCGCCGGCGATGATGAGTTGGGCAACGCGATGTGCGAGCGTGTTGGTCTTTCCCGATCCAGCACCGGCAATGATCAGCAACGGCCCTCCGACCCGGCCGTCAGGGAGGCCGATGCCGTGGACGACCGCGGCACGCTGACCGTCGTTCAGTTTTTCCAGATGCGCCGCATTCATGCCGTCTCGCCCCTATCACCTTCAGTTACAACGACAATCGCTGAGTGCTGCGCTGATGCTTGCCGTCGCTTCCCCACCCCGTCCCGAAAACTCCACCAAGAGCCGATTGACTCATTTTCCGAAACGGAACAAATAATGAACATAACAGCGCCTCCGTGCGTTGGAAAGCCCTCAGGAGACCTGGATTGACGATGCCCGATCGCGCGGCAAACCCTGTCATCGCCCAGCTTCAGGAGCGTATCGCGCACCTGGAAGGGGGTGCAGGCCGCCTGCGCGAAGTTCTGCCGTTCGGTCTCGCCGACATCGATCGGAGGCTTCCAGGGGGAGGGTTGGCATTGGGGGCACTGCATGAAATCGCCGGCGGCGGCAATGGGGCCGTCGACGGTGCGGCGGCGGCTTTATTCGTTACCGGAATTGCTGCGCGAACCCGCGGCAAGGTGTTGTGGATCGTCACACGCGCCGACCTTTTCGCTCCCGCTATCGCGCAGGCGGGCTTGGCGCCAGACCGCGTGATCCATGTCGAGACAGGTGACGAGAAGGCGCTTCTCGCCTGTTTCGAGGAAGGCTTGCGACACGGCGGTCTCGGCGCTGTGATCGCCGAAACCGCGCATCTGTCGATGACTGCATCGCGGCGCCTGCAACTCGCCGCGGAATCGTCGCGGACCATCGGCCTCGCCATGCGCAGATGGCGCCGGCAGACGGAGGCCGGCGATTTCGGTCAGCCCACAGCCAGCGCCACGCGCTGGCGCGTATCCGTCCTACCCTCCGCCCCATTGCCCGTCCCGGGGCTCGGTCGCGCCCGCTGGCTGGTTGAGCTGATCCGGGCCAAGGCCGGGGAAAGTGCAGATTTCGAAGTGGAGGCCTGCGATGCACAGGGTCGTATCGCTCTTCCTTCCAAGGTGGCCGACAGACCGCCTCAGAAGGAAGTCTGGCGACGCGTCGCCTCCGCCTGAGGCGCCGCTTGTCCTTGTCGGCCGCTCCGGCCGACGACGGCTGATCACCGCCATCGACGCCAATGCGCAGGCACGTGGCGTCCGTGTCGGCATGGCCGTCACGAAGGCCCAGGCCCTTGTGCCCGGCCTCATCGTCATCGACGCCGATCCGGTCGCCGATGCCGAAGGTCTCGACAAGCTGGCGCTTTGGGTTCTGCAACGTATATCGCCAGTGGTCATGGTCGATCCGCCAGACGGTTTGGTGATCGATACCACGGGCGCCGATCATCTGCATGGCGGCGAGGCGGCCATGCTCGCCTCCCTCGTTCGGCGCTTCGCGTCCTCTGGGGTCGAGGCGCGGGCGGCGATCGCCGACAGCTGGGGCGCCGCCCACGCCGCGGCGCGGTTCCTGAAAGGAGAGGTGCTGGTCATTCCACAAGGGCAGAGTGAAGCGATGCTGCGGCCGCTGCCGCTAGCTGCCCTTCGTTTGGAAGGTGAGACCATTGCCGGTCTCAGAACGCTCGGCTTCGAGCGGATCGGCGACATTCTGGATCAGCCCCGCGCCCCGATAACCTTGCGCTTCGGACCCGAGCTTGGACGGCGGCTCGATCAGGCGCTGGGTGTCCTGGCCGAGCCCGTCGACCCCGTTCGCTCGCCCGAATTGGTCGAGGTGCGCCGCGTCTTTGGCGAGCCGATCGGCGCTGCCGAGACAATCGCCCGCTATACTGGCCGGCTGGTCGAGGCGCTTTGCCTTGAGCTCGAGAAGCGCGGCCTTGGCGCACGGCGGCTCGATCTGCTGTTTTATCGCGTCGACAACGCGCTTCAGTTCATCCGCGTCGGCACCGCCCAACCGGTACGGGATCAGAAACGTCTCACCCGGCTGCTCTGCGACAAGATCGAGACCGTCGACCCCGGCTTCGGCATTGAAGGCATGGTGCTGGTCGCCATCGAGGCCGAGCCGCTCGGACAGAGACAGACGATCACATCGCTCGTGCAGGCGCCGGAGCCGGATGTTTCTGACCTTATCGACGTACTCGCCAACCGCATCGGCGAGAACCGGCTCTGCCGTTTCGTGCCGGTACAAAGCGACGTCCCTGAGCGCTCGGTGGCGCGTGTGCCGCCGCTCGCGCCAGAGACCGGCGCGACTTGGGACGGAGACTGGCCACGGCCGCCGCGGCTTCTGTCGCGTCCCGAACCGATCGAGACTATGGCATTGCTTCCCGATCATCCGCCGGTGTGGTTCAGCTGGCGCGGGGTGCGCCGTCGCGTGCAGCGGGCCGACGGCCCCGAGCGCGTCCGTGGCGAATGGTGGAAGCGCGATGCTGAAATGACCGCGGTGCGCGATTACTTCCTCGTCGAGGATGAAACCGGCGAACGCTACTGGCTATTCCGTTCCGGTGATGGCGAGCATGAAAACAGCGGTTCGCAACGCTGGTTCCTGCATGGAATCTTCGGATGACCGGGTCGCGCTATGCCGAATTGCAGGTAACCTCGCATTTCTCTTTTCTGCGGGGAGCAAGCAGTTGCGACGAACTGTTCGCGCAAGCGGCCGTGATGGGGATCGAGGCGCTCGGCATCGTCGACCGCAATTCGCTTGCCGGGATCGTGCGGGCCTATGAAGCGGCCCGGACCACCGGCATTCGTCTCGTCGTCGGTTGCCGTCTCGATCTCGCTGACGGCATGTCGGTGCTGGTCTATCCGACCGACCGCCCCGCTTATGCGCGACTGTCTCGCCTTCTCTCGCTCGGCAAAAAACGCGCGGGCAAGGGTCAGTGCAATCTCGAATGGCAGGATCTGGTAGCCTATTGCGACGGGCTCCTCGCCATACTGGTGCCGGACGCGGCCGACGAAACATGCGCTCAACAGCTTCGGCGCCTTCGCGAGGCGTTCAGCGACCGGGCCTACATGGCGCTCACTTTGCGTCGCCGGCCGAACGATCAGCTCCGTCTCTGGGACCTGTCGAACCTGGCGGCCGCCGCCCGCGTACCTCCGGTTGTCACCAACGACGTTCTGTTCCACGAGCCGGATCGTCAGATGATGCAGGACGTCGTGACCGCCATCCGGCACAATGTCACGATCGACGAACTCGGGCACCGCCGCGAGCGCTTTGCCGATCGATACCTCAAACCCCCTGAAGAAATGCACCGGCTGTTCGCGCGCTATCCGGAGGCGCTCGGCCGAACGGTCGAGATCATGGAGCGCTGCACATTCGCGCTCGACGAGCTTGCCTATCAGTACCCCGAGGAAAAGCTCTTGCCGGACCTGACACCACAGCAGGCGCTCGAAAAACTGACCTGGGAGGGTGCGGCCGAGCGTTATCCCGAAGGCCTGCCCGACAAGGTGCGCGGCAATCTCAATCATGAGCTTCGGCTAATCGAAAAGCTGGAATATGCGCCCTATTTCCTGACCGTGAATGCCATCGTGCGTTTCGCCCGCTCGAAAGGGATTCTATGTCAGGGCAGGGGATCGGCCGCCAATTCGGCGGTCTGCTTCGTACTCGGTGTCACCTCGGTCGACCCGGACCGGAATGATCTTCTCTTCGAACGCTTCGTATCGGAAGAACGCCGTGAGCCACCCGACATCGATGTCGACTTCGAACACGAGAGGAGGGAGGAAGTCATCCAATGGGTCTACGAGACCTATGGCCGCGACCGCGCCGCGCTCTGTTCAACCGTCATCCGCTACCGGGCGAAGGGTGCGTTGCGCGATGTCGGCAAGGCTCTCGGTCTGCCCGAGGATTTGACCAAAACGCTTTCATCGCAGGTCTGGGGGTGGTCGGAAGGCGTGGAGCAGAAACACGCCGAAGGTCTCAACCTCAACACGGGGGACCGCCGCCTGCGCCTGGCGCTTGAGCTTTCGCACCAGCTCGTCGGCACGCCCCGTCATCTGTCCCAGCATCCGGGCGGTTTCGTCCTGACGCGCGACAGGCTGGACGAGTTGGTGCCGATCGAACCGGCGGCGATGGAAGACCGCCAGGTGATCGAGTGGGATAAGGACGACATCGATGTTCTAAAGTTCATGAAGGTCGATGTTCTGGCCCTGGGCATGCTGTCGTGCATGCGCCGCGCTTTCGATCTCCTCGCCCAGCACAAGGATATCCGGCTCGACCTCGCCACCATTCCGGCCGAGGATCCCCGCACCTATGCGATGATCCGCAAAGCCGACACGCTCGGCACGTTCCAGATCGAATCCCGTGCGCAGATGGCGATGCTGCCGCGCATCAAGCCGCGCACATTCTACGATCTCGTCATCGAGGTCGCGATCGTCCGCCCCGGGCCGATCCAGGGCGACATGGTCCATCCCTACCTTCGCCGGCGCGAAGGCAAGGAGGACGTGACCTATCCCAAGCCGGAGCTGGAAGCAGTGCTCGGAAAAACATTGGGGGTTCCACTTTTCCAGGAGCAGGCGATGCGGGTCGCGATCGAATGCGCCGGCTTTACCGCCGGCGAAGCCGACCAGCTTCGACGCGCCATGGCGACTTTCAAGCACACAGGCGGCGTCTCGAAATTCGGTGAGAAACTCGTCTCCGGCATGGTTGCGAACGGCTACGACCGCGATTTCGCCGAGCGCACATTCAAGCAGCTCGAAGGATTTGGCTCATATGGCTTTCCGGAAAGCCACGCGGCGAGCTTCGCCCTCATTGCCTATGCGAGCAGTTGGATGAAATGCTGGCATCCTGACGCGTTCTGCTGCGCATTGCTCAATGCACAGCCCATGGGGTTCTACGCGCCGGCCCAGATCGTGCGCGACGCGCGGGAACATGGCGTCGAGGTCCGGCCCGTCTGCATCAATGCGTCCCACTGGGATTGCACGCTCGAGGCGACCGGCGACGATGGCCGCTTTGCCGTCCGACTTGGCCTGCGCATGGTCAAGGGCCTAGGCAATGCTGAAGCTGCGCGACTGATCTCCTGCCGGGAAGATCAACCCTATCGGTCGGTCGACGACCTCTGGCGCCGGGCCGGCATTCCTGTTGCCGCTCTGGTCGAGCTCGCCGAAGCCGATGCCTTCCGGGCAGGGCTCGGCCTCGCCCGGCGGGAGGCGCTCTGGGCTATCAAGGCTCTGCGAGATGAACCGTTGCCGCTCTTTGCCGCGGCAGCTATGCGCGAAGCCGGTATCGTTCCCGAACAATCCGAGCCCGCTGTCTCGCTGCGACAAATGACGTCGGGAAGGGAGGTGGTTGAGGACTACGGCCATCTCGGACTGACGTTGCGCGCGCATCCGATTTCATTTCTGCGCGCGGAACTGGCCGGCCGCCGCATCATCACCTGTGCCAAGGCAGTTGCCAGTGCCGACCGTTGCTGGGTCCACGTGGCTGGTCTCGTTTTGGTGCGACAGCGTCCCGGATCGGCAAAGGGCGTCATGTTTATCACACTCGAAGACGAGACCGCCGTTGCCAACCTCGTGGTCTGGACAAAGGTCTTCGAGAAATTTCGTCGCGTCGTGCTGGGCTCTGGGATGATAAGTGTGAAGGGCAGGGTCCAGCGTGAAGGCGAAGTCGTGCATATCGTAGCGCACGAACTGATCGATTTGTCGGCGGAACTCGCCAGCGTCGGATCAGGAGAAAACGCGTTCCCGCTTCCTCATGGACGCGGCGATGAATTTCACCGCGGATCGCCGGCACCAGATCCGCGAGGCATCCCGAAGCCGCGGGATATGTTCGATCCACACGGCCACATTGATGAGATCAAGGTAAAGACGCGCGATTTTCGGTAGGTAATCCGTAAGCGAGCAGCCGAAGCCGTTCAGGGCTGGTAGTTCCAGGGCATGAGGTCGTCGATACGGCTGTCAGGCCAGCCGTTGGCGAGGCGCTCGAG
>NZ_JBZFLJ010000022.1:0-18309 GCF_058448885.1 Mesorhizobium sp. DxT
ATGCCTGGCGACAACGTGACGGTCGACGTGACGCTGATCGTGCCGATCGCGATGGAAGAGAAGCTGCGCTTCGCCATCCGCGAAGGCGGCCGCACCGTCGGCGCCGGCATCGTCGCCGCCATCACGGAATAAGGCTCTCTGGAGCCGAAGGGGAAGGGCGGCTTCGGCCGCCCTTTTTCGTTGTGCTGGCGTTGCGCGATTCCGGGCGAGTGGTCTTGTTCGCGGCGTGAAGTGACATTGATCGCATATGGCCTGTCGAAGCCGTGCGAAATCTCTTTACAGCCGTCACCGAAGCCCTTAGGAAGCGCCTGCCCGGCATGCACTGCATCCGGATTTAGGGGTATAGCTCAGTTGGTAGAGCGGCGGTCTCCAAAACCGCAGGTCGCAGGTTCGAGCCCTGCTGCCCCTGCCAGCGCTCAGGCGCTTTCCGGCATCAGGCAGAAACATCCCACTTGCAAGCGCGGGCAATCGGTTCTATATCGAGCCGACAGACGCGAGGCGCGTGGAGCTGGGATTCGGCTCAACGCGCCTGAATTGCATGGCCGAAGATATGTCTTGAAGCTTGGTGATTCGTGCGTGGCTGCGGGCGGGCAACCCCGGTTGCCTCGTTCCGGCGAGATCAGATTTCATGCCCCGGATGACAAGGGGCAACGATAAAAGAGCGGCAGATGGCGTCCAAGACCACCAATCCCTTTGTGTTTCTGCAGCAGGTGCGCACCGAGACCGCCAAGGTCACGTGGCCCTCGCGGCGGGAGACGATGATCTCCACGGTCATGGTTATGGGATTTGCGTGTCTGGCTGCGATCTTTTTCTTTGCCTCCGATCAGATCATCGCCTTCGCGGTTGAGCTGATCCTGGGCATTGGGCGCTAACACCGGCGACTACGGAGAGTTCAGAACATGGCAGCGCGGTGGTACATCGTCCACGCTTATTCGAATTTCGAGAAGAAGGTCGCCGAGGATATCGAGAACAAGGCCAAGCAGAAGGGCCTGAGCGATCAGATCGAGCAGATCGTGGTGCCGACCGAGAAGGTGGTCGAGGTTCGCCGCGGCAAGAAGGTCGATGCCGAGCGCAAGTTCTTTCCCGGCTACGTGCTGATGAAGGCGAACCTGACCGATCAGGTTATCAGCCTTGTCAAGAACACCCCGCGCGTCACCGGTTTCCTGGGGGAGGATCCGCGCACGGCCAAGCCGGTGCCGATCTCCGAAAAGGAAGCTGAGCACATCCTGCACCAGGTGCAGGAAGGCGTAGAGCGGCCGAAGCCGTCGGTCACCTTCGAGATCGGCGAATCGGTGCGTGTCGCCGACGGTCCGTTCGCCTCGTTCAACGGCTTCGTTCAGGAAGTCGACGAGGAGCGTTCGCGGCTCAAGGTCGAGGTGTCGATCTTCGGGCGCGCCGTGCCTGTCGATCTGGAATTTGGTCAGGTCGAAAAGGGCTGACCGGAAAACCCCGTCCGGCCATATGCCGGTGGGGGCGCGGGGCGATTTCGATCGCTCATGCGGAACTGGTGGAAGGAGGAGGTGGCTTTAGCCGGCCGCAACGTCTCCGCACCACCGACTGCAACCGCCGGAGGTTTCCGGCATGATGAAAAGGCAGACGAGCAATGGCTAAGAAGATTGCAGGCCAGCTCAAGCTTCAGGTTCCCGCGGGCTCGGCGACGCCGTCGCCCCCGATCGGTCCTGCGCTTGGTCAGCGTGGCATCAACATCATGGAATTCTGCAAGGCGTTCAACGCGGCTTCGCAGGAGATGGAGAAGGGCTCACCCATCCCCGTCGTCATCACCTATTATCAGGACAAGTCGTTCACCTTCGCGATGAAGACGCCCCCGGTGACGTACTTCCTCAAGAAGGCGGCCAACCTGAAGTCGGGCTCCAAGGAGCCGGGCAAGGTGACGGCCGGCACGATCGCTCGCGACAAGGTACGCGAGATCGCCGAAGCGAAGATGAAGGACCTGAACGCGAACGACGTGGATGCCGCCATGCGCATGGTTGAAGGCTCCGCCCGTTCGATGGGCCTGGAAGTGGTGGGCTGAACCGATGGCTAAGATTGCAAAGCGCATTGCCAAGGCGCGTGAAGGCATCGACCCCAACAAGCAGTACGAGTTGGCCGAGGCCATCAAGATGCTGAAGGATCGCGCCACGGCCAAGTTCGACGAGACCATCGAAGTCGCGATGAACCTCGGCGTCGATCCGCGTCACGCCGACCAGATGGTTCGTGGTGTCGTCAACCTGCCGAACGGCACCGGCCGTACGGTGCGCGTCGCCGTGTTCGCCCGTGGCGACAAGGCTGACGAGGCGAAGGCCGCCGGTGCCGACATCGTCGGCGCGGAAGAGCTGGTCGAGACCGTGCAGAAGGGCGAGATCAACTTCGACCGCTGCATCGCCACCCCCGACATGATGCCGCTCGTCGGCCGTCTGGGTAAGGTGCTCGGCCCGCGCGGCATGATGCCGAACCCGAAGGTTGGCACCGTCACCGCCGACGTTGCTGCGGCCGTGAAGGCCTCCAAGGGCGGCGCTGTCGAGTTCCGCGTCGAGAAGGCTGGCATCGTGCATGCCGGCGTCGGCAAGGTCTCCTTCGACGCCAAGGCGCTCGAGGAGAACGTCAAGGCGTTTGCCGACGCGGTCATCAAGGCCAAGCCGACCGGCGCCAAGGGTAACTACGTCAAGAAGGTGGCGATCACCTCGACGATGGGTCCGGGCCTCAAGCTGGACCCTGCGACCGTCACGGTCGCCTGAGTTGGCTGGGCGGCGACATTTGTGTCGCCGCATTGAAGAATTCCGGACCCCGCTTGCGGGGTTCGGGTGCCGGAAGCGGGAAACCGTTTCCGGTTATCCTGTCCGAGATTGCAGGCGGTTGGGTTCGTCTCGACCTTAATTCGAATGAGCCTGCATGAGACGGGTAAGAGCGGACAAAGGGACTTGCGTCCCGATGAAAGTTCTAACCGTGTTGGCCTTTTGTCTGCGCGCCCGAGGGTATCCGAAGGCGTGGCGAAGGGGGACAGGATCCTCGAGCGTCGCTCGGGCGGTCCCTGCAAAGGAAGCGCTCCGCGCGGCAAAAGGCAACCGATGACCGTCCGGAAACGGCGGTTGTCAACTGGAGATAGGCAGTGGATAGAGCGGAAAAGCGCGAATTCGTCACGGGCCTGAACGGGGTGTTCTCGAACACCGGTTCTGTCGTCGTGGCGCACTATGCCGGCCTCACCGTCGCGAACATGAACGAGCTTCGCTCGAAAATGCGCGCTGCGGGCGGGACCGTCAAAGTCGCGAAGAACCGCCTCGCCATCATCGCTCTTCAGGGCACGGAATCCGAAGGCATGAAGGATCTGTTCAAAGGACAGACCCTGATCGCCTACGCGGATGATCCGGTCGCGGCTCCCAAGGTCGCAGCCGATTTCGCCAAGGCGAATGACAAGCTTGTCATTCTCGGTGGCGCGATGGGCTCGACTGCACTCGACGCCGACGGTGTGAAGGCTCTCGCCACCATGCCGTCGCTGGACGAGCTCAGGGCCAAGATCGTCGGCATGATTCAGACGCCGGCAACCAGGATCGCCGCGGTCGTCAATGCACCGGCGGGCAATCTCGCCCGCGTGTTTGGCGCCTATGCCCGGAAGGACGAGGCGGCGTGAGGCCGTTCCTCAACAACCATCACAACACGTGTTTGAACTTTAAAGGAAACTGAAAAATGGCTGATCTCGCCAAGATCGTTGAAGACCTGTCGAGCCTGACCGTCCTCGAGGCGGCCGAGCTCTCGAAGATGCTCGAAGAGAAGTGGGGCGTTTCCGCCGCTGCTCCGGTGGCTGTTGCTGCCGCTGGCGGTGCTGCTGGTGGCGCTGCTGCCGAGGCTGCGGAAGAGAAGACCGAGTTCGACGTCGTTCTCGCCGACGCCGGCGCTCAGAAGATCAACGTCATCAAGGAAGTCCGCGCCATCACCGGCCTGGGCCTCAAGGAAGCCAAGGACCTCGTCGAGGGTGCGCCGAAGCCTGTCAAGGAAGGCGTCTCCAAGGACGAAGCCGAGAAGATCAAGGCTCAGCTCGAAGGTGCTGGCGCCAAGGTCGAGCTTAAGTAAGACCGTTTGCGGTTCGGCAGGCGGGGCGATAGTCCCGCCTGCCGGTCCCTCACGGGGCGCATACGAAAACCTCTTTCCTGTGGGCCGGCCGCGGCCTTCAGGAAACGGGTTTTTACCCGTTTTTGATGGACCGCTTATCGGTGGCGGTCGGTAAGTTTGGCGCTAAGCCAACACGAAGCCAAGAAGGCAGCAAGGAGCGACGATGGCCCAGACCCACACGTTCAATGGTCGCAGGCGCGTACGCAAGTTCTTCGGAAAGATTCCGGAAGTTGCGGAGATGCCCAACCTCATCGAGGTTCAGAAGGCATCCTATGATCAGTTTCTCATGGTTGACGAGCCGAAGGGCGGCCGTCCCGATGAGGGGCTGCAGGCGGTGTTCAAGTCGGTGTTCCCGATTTCCGACTTTTCGGGCGCCTCCATGCTTGAATTCGTCAAGTACGAGTTCGAGCTGCCGAAGTTCGACGTGGACGAGTGCCGCCAGCGCGACCTGACCTTCGCAGCGCCGCTCAAGGTGACGCTGCGCCTGATCGTGTTCGATGTGGACGAGGATACCGGCGCCAAGTCGATCAAGGACATCAAGGAGCAGGACGTCTACATGGGCGACATGCCGCTCATGACGTCCAACGGCACCTTCATCATCAACGGCACCGAGCGCGTCATCGTCTCCCAGATGCACCGTTCGCCGGGCGTCTTCTTCGATCATGACAAGGGCAAGTCGCACTCGTCGGGCAAGCTGCTCTTTGCCGCCCGCGTGATCCCGTATCGCGGCTCCTGGCTCGACATCGAGTTCGATTCCAAGGACGTCGTGCACGCCCGCATCGACCGCCGCCGCAAGATCCCGGCGACCAGCCTGCTCATGGCGCTGGGCATGGATGGTGAGGAAATCCTGTCGACCTTCTACGACAAGCTCACCTACATCCGCGCCAAGGACCATTGGCGGATTCCGTACAACGCCGATCGCTTCCGTGGCCTCAAGGCCGTGAACGACCTCGTCGACGCCGACACCGGCGAAGTGGTGGTCGAGGCCGGCCGCAAGATCACCGCGCGCCAGGCCAAGCAGCTCGCCGAGAAGGGCCTCAAGGCCATCAAGGCGACCGAGGACGATCTGTACGGCGCCTACCTTGCCGAGGACATCGTCAACCACGCCACCGGCGAGATCTATCTCGAAGCTGGCGACGAGATCGACGAGAAGACCCTCAAGGTTCTGCTCGAGGCCGGCCAGGAAGAGATCCAGATTCTCGACATCGACCATGTCAACGTGGGCGGCTACATCCGCAACACGCTGGCCGTCGACAAGAACGAGAGCCGCCAGGACGCCCTGTTCGACATCTATCGCGTGATGCGTCCGGGCGAGCCACCGACGCTCGAGACCGCCGAGGCGATGTTCAACTCGCTGTTCTTCGACCCGGAGCGCTACGACCTTTCGGCCGTCGGCCGCGTCAAGATGAACATGCGTCTGGAGCTCGACGCCGAGGATACCGTGCGCGTGCTGCGCAAGGAGGACATCCTTGCCGTGGTCAAGACGCTGGTCGAGCTGCGCGACGGCAAGGGCGAGATCGACGACATCGACAATCTCGGCAACCGCCGCGTGCGTTCGGTCGGCGAGCTGATGGAGAACCAGTATCGCGTCGGCCTGCTGCGCATGGAGCGCGCCATCAAGGAGCGCATGTCGTCGATCGAGATCGACACCGTGATGCCGCAGGACCTGATCAACGCCAAGCCGGCGGCTGCCGCCGTGCGCGAGTTTTTCGGTTCCTCGCAGCTCTCGCAGTTCATGGATCAGACCAACCCGCTTTCGGAGATCACCCACAAGCGTCGCCTCTCGGCGCTTGGACCCGGCGGTCTGACCCGCGAGCGCGCCGGCTTCGAAGTCCGCGACGTTCACGTCACGCACTACGGCCGCATCTGCCCGATCGAGACGCCGGAAGGCCCGAATATCGGTCTCATCAACTCGCTCGCCACCTTCGCGCGGGTCAACAAGTACGGGTTCATCGAGAGCCCGTACCGCAAGATCGTCGATGGCCGGATCACCAGTGAGGTGGTCTATCTGTCGGCGATGGAAGAGGCCAAGCACTACGTCGCGCAGGCGAACGCCGAGCTCGACGCCGAAGGCGGCTTCACCGAGGAGTTCGTGATCTGCCGTCACGCCGGCGAGGTCATGATGACCCCGCGCGAGAACGTCGACCTGATGGACGTGTCGCCGAAGCAGATGGTTTCGGTCGCCGCGGCGCTGATCCCGTTCCTCGAAAACGACGACGCCAACCGCGCGCTCATGGGCTCGAACATGCAGCGTCAGGCCGTGCCGCTGGTTCGCGCCGAGGCGCCGTTCGTCGGCACCGGCATGGAGCCGATCGTCGCTCGTGACTCGGGCGCGGCCATCGGCGCACGCCGTGGCGGCATCGTCGATCAGGTGGACGCGACGCGTATCGTCATCCGCGCGACGGAGGATCTCGATCCCGGCAAGTCGGGCGTCGACATCTACCGGCTGATGAAGTTCCAGCGTTCGAACCAGAACACCTGCATCAACCAGCGTCCGCTCGTGCGGATGGGCGACCGGGTCAACAAGGGCGACATCATCGCCGACGGCCCGTCGACCGATCTGGGCGATCTGGCGCTTGGCCGCAACGTGCTCGTCGCGTTCATGCCGTGGAACGGCTACAACTACGAGGACTCCATCCTGCTCTCCGAGCGCATCGTCGCCGACGACGTCTTCACCTCGATCCATATCGAGGAGTTCGAGGTCATGGCGCGCGACACCAAGCTCGGGCCGGAGGAGATCACGCGCGACATTCCGAACGTTTCGGAAGAGGCGCTGAAGAACCTCGACGAGGCCGGCATCACCTATATCGGCGCGGAAGTGCAGCCGGGAGACATCCTGGTCGGCAAGATCACGCCGAAGGGCGAAAGCCCGATGACGCCGGAAGAGAAGCTCCTGCGAGCGATCTTCGGTGAGAAGGCCTCGGATGTTCGTGACACCTCCATGCGGATGCCGCCCGGCACGTTCGGCACCGTCGTCGAGGTGCGCGTCTTCAACCGCCACGGCGTGGAGAAGGACGAGCGCGCCATGGCGATCGAGCGCGAGGAGATCGAGCGTCTGGCCAAGGACCGCGACGACGAGCAGGCGATCCTCGATCGCAACGTCTACTCGCGCCTTGCCGACATGCTGACCGGCAAGCAGGCGATCGCCGGGCCGAAGGGCTTCAAGAAGGGCGACGCGCTCACCCGTGACGCGCTGACCGACTACCCGCGTTCGCAGTGGTGGCAGTTCGCCGTCGAGGACGAGAAGATCCAGGGCGAGCTCGAAGCGCTTCGTGCACAGTACGACGAGTCCAAGAAGGCGCTCGAGCAGCGCTTCATGGACAAGGTCGAGAAGGTGCAGCGCGGCGACGAGATGCCCCCCGGCGTGATGAAGATGGTCAAGGTCTTCGTCGCGGTGAAGCGCAAGATGCAGCCCGGCGATAAGATGGCTGGCCGTCACGGCAACAAGGGCGTGGTTTCGCGCATCGTTCCGGTCGAGGACATGCCGTTCCTCGAAGACGGCACGCATGCCGACATCGTGCTCAACCCGCTGGGCGTGCCGTCGCGTATGAATGTCGGCCAGATCCTGGAGACGCATCTTGGCTGGGCCTGCGCCGGCATGGGCAGGAAGATCGGCGAACTCATCGAGGCCTATAAGGAGAACGGCGACATCAAGCCGCTTCGCCAGACCATCGAGAGCGTGATCCCGGCCAACGACCGCAACGAGCCGGTCCGCGACTACGACGACGAGTCCATCGTTCGCCTCGGCGATCAGATGAAGCGCGGCGTCTCCATCGCGACCCCGGTCTTCGACGGTGCGCACGAGGCCGACATCAACGAGATGCTGGAACAGGCGGGCCTGCATTCGAGCGGCCAGTCGACGCTGTACGACGGACGCACGGGCGAGCCGTTCGACCGCAAGGTGACCATGGGCTATATCTACATGCTCAAGCTGCACCACCTGGTCGACGACAAGATCCACGCCCGTTCGATCGGCCCGTACTCGCTCGTGACCCAGCAGCCGCTGGGTGGCAAGGCGCAGTTCGGCGGCCAGCGCTTCGGCGAGATGGAGGTCTGGGCGCTCGAGGCATACGGCGCCGCCTACACGCTGCAGGAGATGCTGACGGTGAAGTCGGACGACGTGGCCGGCCGCACCAAGGTGTACGAAGCGATCGTGCGTGGCGACGACACCTTCGAGGCCGGTATTCCCGAGAGCTTCAACGTTCTCGTCAAGGAGATGCGTTCGCTGGGCCTCAATGTCGAGCTGGAAAACTCTGTCGTCGAGGACGCTCCGACGCGTCTGCCCGACGCGGCCGAGTAACGGCTGCAAGCACCGCGGGGGCAGGGCTCCCGCGGTGCGCCCTAGATAATTACGGCGGCGATGCGGCCCATCAAGTCGCCACGATCAAGATGAGGGGTTTCGACCCCGACAAGGAGAACGGCATGAACCAAGAGGTCATGAATCTCTTCAATCCTCAGGCGCCGGCGCAGACTTTCGATTCAATCCGGATTTCGCTTGCGAGCCCTGAGAAGATCCAGTCCTGGTCCTTCGGCGAGATCAAGAAGCCGGAGACGATCAACTACCGTACGTTCAAGCCCGAGCGTGACGGCCTGTTCTGCGCGCGCATCTTCGGTCCCATCAAGGACTACGAGTGCCTGTGCGGCAAGTACAAGCGCATGAAGTACAAGGGCGTCATCTGCGAGAAGTGCGGCGTCGAGGTCACGCTGTCGCGCGTGCGCCGTGAGCGCATGGGCCACATCGAGCTGGCCGCGCCTGTCGCGCACATCTGGTTCCTCAAGTCGCTGCCCTCGCGCATCGGCACGCTGCTCGACATGACGCTCAAGGACATCGAGCGGGTTCTCTATTTCGAGAACTACATCGTGACCGAGCCGGGCCTGACTGCGCTCAAGGAGCACCAGCTTCTCTCGGAAGAGGAATACATGATCGCCGTCGACGAGTACGGCGAGGATTCCTTCACGGCCATGATCGGCGCCGAGGCGATCCACGAGCTTCTTTCCGGCATGGAGCTGGAGAAGATCGCGGGCGACCTGCGTTCGGAACTCGCCTCGACCACGTCGGAGCTGAAGCAGAAGAAGCTTCTCAAGCGCCTCAAGGTCGTCGAGAACTTCATGGAGTCCGGCAACCGTCCGGAGTGGATGATCATGAAGATCATCCCGGTCATCCCGCCGGACCTGCGTCCGCTGGTGCCGCTGGACGGCGGCCGCTTCGCGACGTCGGACCTGAACGATCTGTACCGCCGCGTCATCAACCGTAACAACCGTCTGAAGCGGCTGATCGAGCTGCGCGCGCCGGGCATCATCATCCGCAACGAGAAGCGCATGCTTCAGGAAGCGGTCGACGCCCTGTTCGACAACGGTCGTCGCGGCCGCGTCATCACCGGCGCCAACAAGCGTCCGCTGAAGTCGCTGTCTGACATGCTCAAGGGCAAGCAGGGCCGGTTCCGCCAGAACCTGCTCGGCAAGCGCGTCGACTATTCCGGCCGTTCGGTCATCGTGACCGGTCCGGAGCTCAAGCTGCACCAGTGCGGCCTGCCGAAGAAGATGGCTCTCGAACTCTTCAAGCCCTTCATCTACGCCCGTCTCGACGCCAAGGGTTACTCCTCCACCGTCAAGCAGGCCAAGAAGCTGGTCGAGAAGGAGAAGCCGGAAGTCTGGGACATCCTGGACGAGGTCATCCGCGAGCATCCGGTTCTGCTGAACCGGGCGCCGACGCTGCACCGTCTCGGCATCCAGGCGTTCGAGCCCACTCTGATCGAGGGTAAGGCGATCCAGCTTCACCCGCTGGTCTGCACGGCCTTCAACGCCGACTTCGACGGCGATCAGATGGCCGTTCACGTGCCGCTGTCGCTCGAAGCGCAGCTTGAAGCACGCGTGCTGATGATGTCGACCAACAACATCCTGCACCCGGCTTCGGGCGCACCGATCATCGTGCCGTCGCAGGACATGGTTCTCGGTCTCTACTATCTCTCGATCGTCAATCAGAACGAGCCGGGAGAGGGCATGGCGTTCGCCGACATGGGCGAGCTGCACCATGCGCTGGAGACCAAGGCCGTCACCCTGCACACCAAGATCAAGGGCCGTTTCAAGACCGTCGATGCCGAAGGCAAGCCGGTCTCCAAGATCTACGACACGACGCCCGGCCGCATGATCATCGGCGAGCTTCTGCCGAAGAACCACAATGTGCCGTTCGAGACCGCCAACCAGGAGATGACCAAGAAGAACATCTCCAAGATGATCGACACGGTCTATCGTCACTGCGGTCAGAAGGAGACGGTGATCTTCTGCGACCGCATCATGGCGCTCGGCTTCGGCCATGCCTGCCGCGCCGGCATCTCGTTCGGCAAGGACGATATGCTGATCCCGGACGCCAAGGAGAAGCTGGTTGCCGATACCGAGGCGCTCGCCAAGGAATACGAGCAGCAGTACAACGATGGCCTGATCACACAGGGCGAGAAGTACAACAAGGTGGTCGACGCCTGGGCCAAGTGCTCGGAGAAGGTCGCCGACGAGATGATGGGCCGCATCAAGGCGGTCGAGTTCAACGATGACGGCCGTCAGAAGCCGATGAACTCGATCTACATGATGTCGCATTCCGGTGCGCGTGGTTCGCCCACCCAGATGCGTCAGCTTGCCGGGATGCGCGGCCTGATGGCCAAGCCTTCGGGCGAAATCATCGAGACGCCGATCATCTCGAACTTCAAGGAAGGCCTGACCGTTCTCGAGTACTTCAACTCGACCCACGGCGCACGTAAGGGCCTGGCCGACACCGCGCTCAAGACGGCGAACTCGGGTTACCTGACCCGTCGTCTCGTCGACGTGGCGCAGGACTGCATCGTCAACGCGACCGACTGCGGCACCGACAAGGGCCTCACCATGCAGCCGATCGTCGATGCCGGTCAGGTCGTGGCTTCGCTGGGCTCCCGCGTTCTGGGCCGCACGGCGCTCGACGACGTGATGCATCCGGTGTCCGGCGACCTGATCGTCAAGGCTGGAACGCTCATCGACGAGCGTGACGTCGACGCGATCGAGAAGGCCGGCATCCAGACGCTGCGTATCCGTTCGGCGCTGACGTGTGAGGTTCGTACCGGCGTCTGCGCGGTCTGCTACGGACGCGATCTGGCCCGCGGCACGCCCGTCAACCAGGGCGAGGCCGTCGGCGTTATCGCGGCGCAGTCGATCGGTGAGCCGGGTACCCAGCTCACGATGCGTACCTTCCACATGGGCGGTACGGCGCAGGTCGTCGACTCCTCGTTCCTCGAGGCGTCCTACGAAGGCACGGTTGCGATCCGCAACCGCAACGTCGTGCGCAATTCCGACGGTCACCTTGTGGTGATGGGCCGCAACATGGCGGTTCTGATCCTCGACGAGGCGGGCAAGGAGCGCGCGGTGCACCGTGTGACTTACGGTTCGCGTATCTTCGTGGACGATGGCGACAAGGTGAAGCGCGGGCAGCGTATCGCCGAGTGGGACCCCTATACCCGCCCCATCCTCACCGAGGTCGGCGGCAAGGCGGCCTTCGAGGACCTGGTCGACGGCATCTCCGTTCAGGAAACGGCCGACGAGTCGACCGGCATCACCAAGCGTGAGGTCATCGACTGGCGTTCCACGCCGCGTGGTTCCGACCTCAAGCCGGCAATCACCATCCTTGACGACAAGGGCAAGGTGCTGAAGCTGTCCAAGGGCGGCGATGCTCGCTTCATGCTCTCGGTGGAAGCCGTTCTTTCGGTCGAGCCGGATGCGGTCGTGCAGCCAGGTGACGTGATTGCGCGTATTCCGATGGAAAGCGCCAAGACGAAGGACATCACGGGCGGTCTGCCGCGCGTGGCGGAGCTCTTCGAGGCGCGTCGTCCCAAGGACCACGCCATCATCGCCGAGATCGACGGTACGGTTCGGTTCGGGCGCGACTACAAGAACAAGCGTCGCATCGTGATCGAGCCGCATGACGAGCAGGTTGAGCCGGTCGAATACCTGATCCCGAAGGGCAAGCCGTTCCACCTCCAGGAAGGCGACACCATCGAGAAGGGCGACTACATCCTTGACGGCAACCCGGCACCGCACGACATCCTGGCGATCAAGGGCGTGGAGGCTCTTGCGAGCTACCTCGTCAATGAAATCCAGGAGGTCTATCGTCTGCAGGGCGTTATGATCAACGACAAGCACATCGAGGTGATCGTGCGCCAGATGCTGCAGAAGGTGGAAATCACCGTGCAGGGGGATTCGACCTATATCCCTGGCGACCATGTCGACGTGATCGAGCTCGAGGAGATCAACGACCGCCTGATCGAGGAGGGCAAGAAGCCCGCCGAAGGCCAGCCGGTTCTGCTCGGCATCACCAAGGCGTCGCTGCAGACGCCATCGTTCATCTCCGCCGCTTCGTTCCAGGAGACGACGCGTGTGCTGACCGAAGCAGCGGTTGCCGGCAAGACCGACACGCTGCAGGGTCTGAAGGAGAATGTGATCGTCGGTCGTCTCATCCCGGCGGGCACCGGTGGCCAGATGAGCCAGATCCGGCGCATTGCGACCTCGCGCGACGAGCTCATCCTCGACGAGCGTCGCAAGAACTCGGGCGTCGAGATGGCCGAGCCGATGCTTGCCGACATGACCGGAGACGCGGCCGAATAGGTCGCCCGAACCGGACATTACCGAACTGGTAAGCCGCCGGCATGCGCCGGCGGCTTTTTTCGCGCCTATCGCGTGCACCCGTTGAAGTTTCTTCAGGAGGAGCAGCGAACATTGTGCCATTGCGCGACGTCCCAAGCAGTGGGTGCAGGCGTCTACCCCTTTAGCGGTATGGCGTCAGGCGAAAGAAGTCTCCGGACTGCAGTTTTCCGAACAAGACCACGGATTTATTCAAGCTTAGGTAGCGGCGTCATGTTCAGGCTGCTAATGTTTGCTGGGGCTTGTGGGAGAAGCGTGTCATTCGGGGTGACGACTTTGTAAAGGGCGCAGTCGCGGAACTGTCCGACCGTTTACGTGATGCGGCTTGGGGGCGGACTGACTGGGTGGAAATTTGCCGGCGCCTGGAAGAGCTACTTCCTGGCTCAGCTCCGGCAATTATGAACTACGACCTGCCGCGCGGACTTATCAACGCCAGCTTCGTGGAAGGTATCGACGAGGAGTTTGTCGAAACCTATCGTACCCACTACGCGGCGCTGAACCCCTGGCTCGACTACTGGGCTGCGTCTCCATCAGGAGAAGTCCGGATTTCAGAGCGGGACAGCCCGTCTTCCGCGTTTCGCAAGAGCGAATTCTACAACGATTGGCTTGCGCCGCAGGGGAACATGACGGCGGCAGTCGGGCTGCGGCTGGACGTCGATGCTCACAACATCATCCACGTCGCATGGCATTACAGTGAGTCTAACGCCGCGGACTATGATGAGCCGGCCGCGGCGATCCTCGACAATGTGAAAGGCACCTTCGCGGATGCCGTGCGCGCTGCGGCGCTGCTGCGTGATGGCGTGGAGCATCGGCTGCGTTTCGGCGCCGTGATCGACCGGATCGACGGTGCGGCGTTGCTGGTCGAGCGCGACAGGCGAATTCGTGAGGTGAATGCCGAGGCGATCGCCGGGCTACAGGCTGGAGACGTGTTCAGCGGGGCAGGGGGCATGCTCCACCTGCGCGACGCCGGCGCCCAGCGCTGGCTGGAGGAAAACGTATCCAGGCTTATCGGCGGTCTGCCGGTCACCGCCGCCAGCACGATCATTAGAAACGAGGAACGAATTCTGCGCGTCAGCCTCACGGCCGCGCCGGACCATGTTGAGCGTGGGTTCCCGGCTCTCGTGCACCCGAGGCCGGTTGTGCTGGTCGTTGTCCGATTACTGGCGGGCGGCGAGGCCCGTATTGACGACACCAGTCTGCGCTTCGCCTTCGGACTGTCCACGGCCGAGGTGCGTCTGTGCGAGGTTCTGGCCAATGGTCATTCGCTTGCCGACGCTGCCGAGATGCTCGGCATATCGGAAGGCACGGTGCGGCAGCGCGTAAAGGTCGTCTTCCAGAAGACCGGCACCCACCGCCAGGGCGAGTTGATCGCCATGCTCGGACGATTTCGCCTTTGAGATTAACAGCTTGTCGATGGACTAAGCGGATTTCTCCCCCAAATGGGAGTAGGTGGGCGCCCCCAAATCACGTTAACTAAACCGGCCGTTGCGTAATCCGACACGTTCGGATGCCGGACCGGCAAGACGGTTGTGGTTCAAATTCGGGATCGCATACCATTGACCGCCTGGTCGGAGGCCCCTGGCCGGGCGGTCATTTTTCTGGCGCTGCGCTCAGAAAATCTCGTCGAACGTGACGATGGACACTTCGCCTTCGAGCGCGCCCTGATAGGCCGACATGTGCGGCTCGTCATCCGGTGCATCCTGCATGTCACCGATCTGGTCCAGCTCCGCTTCGGCGTAGCCCTCGCGCGCCAGGGCCTCCAGCGCCATGCGCACGGCCGAATCGTCATCGGGCGCGACCAGCATCACATGCACGCCCTCCGACTCGCCGCCCTTCTTGCGCCAGACTCGGCCGACGATGATTGTCACCGGCTTCTGCTCGTTGTCATTCATGACGTGATTCCCTATCTGTGGCGGCGAGACTGACGGCGAGCGCCTGTTTCGCACATTTCGGATGGCCGAAACAGGTCGGAAGGGCTCATGAAATGCCGGACTGGCGTGTTATTGCGTAATTTTCTTGCCCGCGGCGCGTGTTGGTGCGCGTAAGCGCCGAAACCGCGCGATTTGCCGGCATGCGGGGTTGACGATCCGCGGCGTTGGGGGTAGAAGCCGCCTCGTCTGAACCGATGTGAGGCTTTCTTTTTCGGGACGTCGCGTCCTGGAGTAGGTCTCAAACAGGGTTCGTTTTACGAGCGACTTTACATTTCCGGCTTGCATGAAGCGGCTTCCGCTTCCTCTGCGTTTGTTCGGGCAAGACCGCCCTAAGCGGTTGTTGCCCGAATTGCTGTATGGAAACGGCGCTCCAGACGGCCCTGCGAGGGGTTTGAGACACCGGTTTTGAGATAGAAGGAAGGTTTGATGCCTACCGTCAACCAGCTGATCCGCAAGCCGCGCATAGCGCCGGTGAAGCGCAATAAGGTTCCGGCCATGCAGGCCAACCCGCAGAAGCGGGGCGTATGCACGCGCGTCTACACCACGACGCCGAAGAAGCCGAACTCGGCGCTGCGCAAGGTTGCGAAGATCCGTCTCGTTAACGGCTTCGAGGTGATCGGATACATTCCTGGCGAGGGTCACAACCTCCAGGAGCACTCTGTGGTCATGATCCGAGGCGGCCGCGTGAAAGACCTTCCGGGTGTGCGCTACCACATCATTCGTGGCGTGCTCGACACCCAGGGTGTGAAGAACCGCAAGCAGCGCCGCTCCAAGTACGGCGCAAAGCGTCCGAAGTAAGGGTTTCCCCGGCTTCGGCGCTTTTGTTTTAAGCCCTGGCCGACGATCGTGAGAGACGAAGAATATGTCCCGACGCCACAGTGCAGAAAAGCGCGAGATCAATCCGGACCCGAAGTTCGGTGATCTCGTTGTTACCAAGTTCATGAACGCCGTCATGCTTCACGGCAAGAAGTCGATCGCCGAGACGATCGTCTACGGCGCGCTCGATCAGGTTGAAGCCAAGACGAAGCAGGAGCCGGTCACGGTCTTCCATCAGGCGCTCGACAATGTCGCGCCGCACGTCGAGGTCCGCTCGCGCCGCGTTGGTGGTGCGACCTACCAGGTCCCGGTCGATGTCCGTCCCGAGCGCCGTCAGGCCCTGGCGATCCGCTGGCTGATCACGGCTGCACGCAAGCGCAACGAGACGACGATGGTCGATCGCCTGTCCGGCGAGCTTCTGGACGCGGCCAACAACCGCGGTACCGCCGTCAAGAAGCGCGAAGACACGCACAAGATGGCTGAAGCCAACCGCGCCTTTGCGCACTACCGCTGGTAATCCGGCGAGCAGGGATACAAGAGGCACCACCATGGCCCGCGAATACAAGATCGAAGACTATCGCAATTTCGGCATCATGGCGCACATCGATGCCGGCAAGACGACGACGACCGAGCGCGTCCTGTTCTACACCGGCAAGTCGCACAAGATCGGCGAAGTCCACGACGGCGCCGCGACCATGGACTGGATGGAGCAGGAGCAGGAGCGCGGCATCACCATCACGTCGGCCGCGACCACGACCTTCTGGCAGGGCCGCGACGGCAAGAAGCGCCGCTTCAACATCATCGACACGCCCGGCCACGTCGACTTCACCATTGAGGTCGAGCGCTCGCTGCGCGTTCTCGACGGCGCGATCGCGCTGCTGGACGCCAATGCCGGCGTGGAGCCGCAGACGGAAACCGTCTGGCGCCAGGCTGACAAGTATCACGTCCCGCGCATGATCTTCTGCAACAAGATGGACAAGATCGGCGCCGACTTCTACCGCTCGGTCGAGATGGTCGGTTCGCGCCTCGGTGCGCAGGCCGTCGTCATGCAGCTCCCGATCGGTGCGGAAAACGACTTCGCCGGCGTCGTCGATCTCATCGAGATGAACGCGCTCGTCTGGAAGTCCGAGAACCTGGGCGCCGAGTGGGACATCGTCGAGATTCCCGCCGACCTCAAGGATCGCGCTGAAGAGTACCGTGAGAAGCTGATCGAGGCCGCCGTCGAGATGGACGAGGCTGCGCTCGAGGCTTACCTCGATGGCACCATGCCGTCGAACGACGAGCTGCGCGCGCTGATCCGCAAGGGCACCATCGAGGTCAAGTTCTTCCCGATGTTCTGTGGCTCGGCCTTCAAGAACAAGGGCGTGCAGCCGCTGCTCGACGCCGTCGTCGACTTCCTGCCGTCGCCGATCGACGTGCCGTCGATCAAGGGCATCGACCCGAAGACCGAAGCCGAGATCAGCCGCAAGTCGTCCGACGACGAGCCGCTGTCGATGCTCGCATTCAAGATCATGAACGACCCGTTCGTCGGCTCGCTGACCTTCGCACGCATCTATTCGGGCAAGCTCACCAAGGGCGTCTCGCTCGAGAACACCGTCAAGGGCAAGAAGGAACGCATCGGCCGTATGCTGCAGATGCACTCCAATTCGCGTGAGGACATCGATGAGGCATTCGCCGGCGACATCGTCGCTCTGGCCGGCCTCAAGGACACGACCACTGGCGACACGCTCTGCGATCCGCTGAAGCCGGTCATTCTCGAGCGCATGGAATTTCCCGACCCGGTCATCCAGATCGCGATCGAGCCTAAGACCAAGGGCGATCAGGAGAAGATGGGCCTCGCGCTCAACCGTCTGGCTGCCGAGGATCCGTCCTTCCGCGTCAAGACCGACGAGGAAAGCGGCCAGACCATCATCGCCGGCATGGGCGAGCTTCACCTCGACATTCTCGTCGACCGCATGAAGCGCGAGTTCAAGGTCGAGGCGAACGTGGGCGCGCCGCAGGTTGCATACCGTGAAACGATCACGCGTGCCGCCGAGGTGGACTACACCCACAAGAAGCAGACCGGTGGTACGGGTCAGTTCGCCCGCGTCAAGCTGGTCTTCGAGCCGAACCCGGAGAGCGAAGAGTTCGTCTTCGAGTCCAAGATCGTCGGCGGCGCGGTTCCGAAGGAATACATCCCGGGCGTCCAGAAGGGCATCCAGAGTGTTCTGTCCTCCGGTCCGGTTGCGGGCTTCCCGATGCTCGGCGTCAAGGCGACGCTGGTTGATGGCGCCTTCCACGACGTCGACTCCTCGGTTCTGGCGTTCGAGATCGCCTCGCGCGCTGCCTTCCGTGAAGGTGCCCAGAAGGCCGGTGCGCAGCTCCTCGAGCCGATCATGAAGGTCGAGGTCGTGACGCCGGAAGATTACGTCGGCAGCGTCATCGGCGATCTGAATGGCCGTCGCGGCCAGATCCAGGGCCAGGAAGCACGTGGCGTTGCCGTGGTGATCAACGCGATGGTGCCGCTCGCGAACATGTTCAAGTACGTCGATACGCTGCGTTCGATGTCGCAGGGCCGCGCCCAGTACACGATGCAGTTCGACCACTACGAGCCGGTTCCGACCGCGGTCGCCCAGGAAATCCAGAAGAAGTACGCGTAACCGGAAGCCGGACGCGAGAAGCAGAACTAGCAGCCTGAACAGGCGCACAGGAAATGGAGAAGTCACATGGCCAAAGGTAAATTTGAGCGTAATAAGCCGCATGTGAACATTGGCACGATTGGTCACGTTGACCATGGCAAGACGTCCCTGACGGCGGCGAT
>NZ_JBZFLJ010000023.1:0-16435 GCF_058448885.1 Mesorhizobium sp. DxT
ATCGATTTGGGAGTACGTGCGTTTCATGGGTGGTTCCTTGCATGCGATAAGCCATTGGTATCGCTACAAAGTCGCACTTCGAATTAGAACCCACCACACCACAAACAAAAGTCGCATAAGCTTCATTATGGAACTGACGCTGATATGGAAAGGCGGGGGGAGATTGTATGAGCCATAACCCGTCTGGCCTCAATCTCGAGCTACGCTCAAGTTCACGACGTGGGTCAGCTGGTCCCTATCCCGTCAGCCACCTCATCCGGAATGGTCTCGTCAAAGATCTTCGACCATCCACAATCGCTGGATGACTTTGAGCGTGCCGTCACCAGCGTTCTCAACCTGCGTGCTGCCGGGACGAAGCGCCTCTCGATGGCTTTGAGGTGCTCTCTGTGTTCGCCGGCTTGATGGGTGCCAACGCGTAACGGAAGCTCTGATGAGCCATTTTTCAGGACCTCACCGCTGTGCATTTGCGGGGTGGATGCCGGCCGGCTAGCTTTTCGGTCAATGGGACGCATTTCTTCCCCGACGTATCCGGTCGTGATCGCGGGGATCGGGCGCGTCGGCATGAACTCTGTCGCTGGCACAAACGGCACGTTGGCGCGGGAAAACCGTTCCAAGGCCCTGAAGGGCGCGGTCCGAAAGAACCGTAATTTGTCCGCAAAGAGCGGCCCCTGTCCTTCTGCCAGAATGATCATCTTGTCTCCCGGCATCTGCCTGACCTCTTGCGCCATCATGAGATCGCGCTCGCGCAGTTGCTCGACTTTGGTGCGGCGGTGCAGACCCATCAGTTCGATCGTGCGGGATTCGGTTCTATAGCGCACGGTTCGCTTGCCCAGGCTTTTCGAGACCGCTTCCGCAGTCACCTGGTCATTGGCGCCGAGAACGAGCTGGTAACCGCAATTGCCTATCAGAGAGTGTCGTGAGGTTTCGCCGTAGATCTCATCGAGATTTTTGATGTCCTGGATTACGAAGGCCATCTTGATGTTATAGCCGGCGACATAGGGAAGCTTGGTCGTAATCTCCAACATCTTCTTGAGCTGGCGAAACTCGTCGAGCAGGAAAAAGACCGGCACCGATGGCTGACGATGCTCTAGCAAGAGCACGTCGAGGGTTTGCTGTACGAAGAGAGCGAGCAGAGGCCGCAGAAGCGTGATATCGGTGACGTTCGGCGCGAGGTAAATAGAGATCGGTCGATGCTTCAGCGCGCGCAGATCCATATCCGTTACGCCAGTTGCGGCGACCACGCGCTCATTGCGAAATGGTCTCAGTGCCTTCTGAATATCGAGGAGCGCCGACGCAGCGGCGCGCTCTGACAGGGCGATGTAGGCATTGAAGCTTTCTACGGTAAAGCGGGACAGGTTTGGCTCGCGCTTCTTGATGAGCGTCATCAGCGCCTGCAGATCGACGCCGCTGTTGAAGAAGGCTGTCACTTCGCCAAGATTGCGCCGGCCATCGTACCAGACACTCTCGCTGATGTAGCTGATGACACCGGCGATGACCTGCTGCGCTGTTGCCTGCCAAATCGAATTCTCTGACTCGGTCGCTTCCGGGACGAGAATGGCTGCCATGTTCTGGATGTCGGTGGTGCGGTCGCCGCGATCAGGACGGATGAAATCGAGCGGATTGTAGCGGTGCGTCCGCCTAGATCCGGGTGCGAACAGGAATACCTGGTTACCCCTCGACTTGCGGTAGCCTGCCGTGCTCGCGAAAATCTCGCCCTTGAGGTCGGAGACGATCAACGAGCCTTCGTGGCAGAGCGCGTTGGGAATGACATAACAAGCACCCTTCCCCGACCGGGTCGGCCCGATGATCAAATGGTGGCGATCATCATCGACGCGAAGGATTCTGCGACCGAAGCGGCCAAGGATTTTGCCTTTTCGGCGAAACCACCTGCCCTGCCGCAAGGACATTGCGGTCTGGAAGCGTGCATCCCCGAGCGGGTTCGACGTCGGGCGCAGACCGGTAACGGCGACGATACTGGCAACGAGAACAGCAGGAACAATCGCGCCGAGGGCAACCATGCGCAGACTGCCGCTGTCGCTATGCGCCATGAGCTGATGGAAAGGCGCTAGCGGATTGGTGGTGATGATTGTCCGCAAGATACGGCCGTCGCCGTAGAACAGCTGCAATCCGAGACCGTAGGCCAACACCCAGACTGCGATTGCGACTGCCATGCAGAAGCCGAGATAGATGAAGCGTAGCGAGCCGGTCATGGCGCCTCCGCTCTTGCGCGTGCGAAAAAGATCCCCGAGACGCCCCGCCGGCCCCCATCCCTGCGTAGCTGAAGGACGATCGGGATGACACTTTGAATGTATGAGATCAAATCGGCCTTCGGATAGGCCGCCGACAGGCCGGACTGCATCACCATCATGGCGAGCTGCTCATAGGCGCCGAGCGGTGTGTCGGCATGAACTGTGGACATTGAGCCCGGGTGGCCAGTGTTGATCGCGCGCAGAAAAGCAAAGGCTTCCGAGCCTCTGACCTCGCCGACGAATAGCCGATCGGGCCGCATACGCAACGAGGCCTCAAGCAAGGACTGGATCGTCACGCTGGCTGTCCCCTGGTCGCCGCGCGACGCAAGCAGATGGACGGCGTTCTTCTGCGGCGGGAAGAGCTCACGCGTGTCCTCCAGCGTGATGATGCGTTCATGCTTATCCACGGATTTGAGGCAGGCATTCAAAAAGGTCGTCTTTCCGCTGGATGTGCCGCCGCTGATCAGGATCGACACGCGATTGACGATTGCCGTGCGAATGAAACCATAGATGTTTCTGACCGAGAGATGATCGATCAAGGTCTGCTCGATCTCGCTCAGGCCACCCAGCGCGACCGCCACCTCATCCAACGACCCCTGATCGCGATAGTCCTCCAGAGTGAAGTCGCCAACGACCTGTTTGCGGATGGACAGCGTGCCGCCATCGGGCGCTGCGGGAGGCAGAACGACCTGGATACGCTCACCGGTCGGGAGGGCCGCACTCAGCATCGGGCTCGCGGGGCTGATGAACTGGTTGGTGCTGGCCGCGACACGCTCTCCGATATTCACGATCTCACCTGCCGTGAGCTCGGGAACCGCATGAAACTCCATGTGGGCTGAGCCGAGCCGCTCGACATAGACCTGGCCCGGTCGATTGACCGAGACTTCGACGACAGCGCGATCGTCGAGAAATCGCTTCAGCGGAGCAAGCGCTCGATCGAGAAAATAGTGCCGGTTGTCCGCGGTAAGCTCAGGGAAGGCCGCGTTCACGATGGATCTCTCTCAATGCCTCGGTGACGGGGTCTTCGTACTGCGCGGAGAAATCGAGATCCTGCCGGACGAAGACGAAGATACGTTCACCCTGGTTCACGCCGATGGTCGGTGGGATGCGCAGGGAATCATTCAATGCCTCATTGGCCATATCGGTGAATGTCTGAGCCAGTGTCTCCCGGGCGCGTTCCTCCGCATTCTGCGCGTCGTCGCCGGCTCCACCGTCAGCCTCGCTGCCGTAGCCCGTCAGGTAACTGGCGCCGGTGCCAACGATGGACAACAAGATGGCTGCGCCAAATCGCTCGCGAAATTTCTTGTCGACGCGTCCGGGCAAACCGGCCCGCCCCAGGCTGTCGGCGCCGATCGAGTTCAGGCGGACCGAGATGCCGTCATTGCGAAGCATGCGCGTCCAAACGACGAATATTCGTGTTTGGCCGCGCATGATCTCGGATTGGTATTCCCCGATCAGCCGCGTGCCGGTCGGAATCAGCACCCTGCGGCCATCAAAGGAATAGACATCCTGCGAAACGATCGCTCTTACCTGCCCTGGCAGGTCGCTGATAATCGCTGTTTCCAAGATGCCGGGGATCAGCGTTCCCTCAGGAACCAGCGCGTCGATCCGCTCGATCTTCCTCGCCTTGGCGCCGCGGTCGCCAAGTCCGACGGCGGCAGAAAGGAACTTGCTGCTGCGATCCTCGCCAGCGACAGTGAGCCCCTCACCTTCTCCAGCTGTGAAAGTCCCGCCGCCACTAGAGGCGGAACGATCAATCACCACCAGGTCCGACTGAAAGCGTGAAGGAAACTCTTCCGCAGCCACTTCTGCCGTTTCAGGGGGCGTAGGCAACGCATCGGGCGCAGGCGGCGGCGGAACATCAAACCGCGTCGTGTCGACGTCTTCCGTCGAAGGCGGCGGCGGAGGTGGTGGAACCCGGACAATCTCCGGCGCCGCAAGTTCCGGGTCAGGCTCGTCATCGCCCTCGCGGACGAAGGACGGGGGCCGGAATGTCGTCGTCTTGAACTCCTCGTCCCCTTCCAGCATATCCCGCACCGGTGTCCGCTCTCTGGCGAGAACAAGATAAGCCGCCGCCAGGCCGATGAGGATCAGCATTGCACCGCCCGCCAGGTGCTTGCCGCGCACGGAACTGCCCGCGACGACCGGATCGTCATTGCTGGCCAACGCTTCGAGTTCGGGTGAGCGCTTCATCCGTTGCCGCTCCTGCGCCGTCGTGTCGCCGTGCCATCCTCGACCGGTCCTAGGACGGCAGGGTCCGGCGCACCAAAATCCGGCACCGTGAGATTGAAGATGCAGATCCACTGGTCGCCGTCGCGCAGGGTGAATTGCGTGGCAGTGCCATCGACGACGATGTAGTCCCCTTCCCTTCGAAAATTCCGCAGTGTTTCGGAAAAATCGGAGTTCACCGCGAAGATCGCAGGCACTCTTGCGCTAAACTTAAAGAAGGTCTTTTTGCCGTCGTCGAAGACCATCAGCGGCTTCAGCCGCGCATCGCCGGAAAACGAGTAGTCGATGTTGACCTTGGCCTTGTCGATGCGGGAGATGTTGGGCCATGCGGCGCGCTGCTCGGCCTCCCGCCGCAGCGCGGCGTTCAGCTCCTTCTCAGGATAGTGAAAGCGGATTCCGAAAACCTTGCGGTCGGCGTCCGGCGCGAAGTCATGCAGCTCAAGGTAATAGATACGCTTGTCGGTCACGACATTCATGTTGGTAGCAACATCCTTGGCAATCGGCTTGACGAAGAGAATGTTGCCCTTCTCTGCGGGCACAACCTGCCAGCTTTCCGTGTCGCCGAGCGAGATGGTCTCGAACTTTTCTTCCTCGTCGAAGATGATCATGGTCGAGATGCCGTAGGTGGCGTGCACCTGGACGACGTTGTTTTCCTGATAGGTGACGCTGGTCACGCGGGCGTCGAGCTTGCCACCCTTGGGCATCTGTGCGCCCGATGCGGGAAGGCACAGGCTCATCAGCGCGAGCGCGGTTGCGAACGAACGGCGCCTCATCGGGCATCCTCGGGGGTCACTGTCTCCTGCTCGCGGCGGTAAGCGTAGACCTGGAAGCCGAGCGGATTTTCGAAGCGCCAATCGTTGCGCATTGGCGTATCGGTGTAGCGGAAGCGGACGACCGAAATCCAATGGCGGACGATCGATTCCGTGTCGCTGCGTTCGTTGGTCGAGAATCTGACGATCGCCGTGCTGGCGTTCGGGAAGGTCACCGATTTGATATCGACCAGCACCCGCTTCAGCCGCCCATAGACCTTGGCGGGGTTTTTGGCGTTTGCTGCGCTGTAGAGCGCCTGCAACTCGCGTGCCGCCTCGTCTGTGGAGAGCAGCGCCGCGATCCCGAAATTCTCCTTGATGGCGTACGGGTCGTAGCCTTCCCGCGCTCGGATGTACCGCACGACATTGGCCTGTGTAACAGCCTGCTGTTCGGTCAAATTGGCCGGCCGTGTCAGCCCTGACTTGACCTCGATATAGCCCGTTGTTTGGTCGACGGTGACGATGTAGGGCTCGAAGTCCTTCAAGGGCAGCATCAGCACGACCGCAACAAGGCTGAGCAAGGCAATTCCGGCAAAGACGATCGAGAACAACCACGCAACGCGCGCCGAACGTTTTGCGCGCTTGAATATCTCCTGCTCCCAGACGTCTCCCTGTTGGAAATAGGAGCGCAGCGCGATCTCGGGTTTTTCAGCCATCCCTGTTCAATCCCTGCCGTTCACGGTCAAGCCTCGACTGGCCGTCATGTTTGTGGTGGGGTGCCGTTGGATGCGATCGCGCGCTGCATGGAGGCGCCCGCGCCGTTCGGAGGCGGCGTATGCAGTCGGGCCTGGACGCGATGCAACGCAGTCTGCGTCTGGCGGCCGGACTGCCCGATTGCCTCGCGGCTCAGGTAGACGCCGCGGTAGGCGTGACGGCGAGACTCATGACCAATCGCAGTAGCAAACGCTCCGACAATTCCCTGCGCAAGCGTCTGGACCTGGAACAGGACAAATGCGCCGGCGACGCACAACAATATGAAGGCTGCGAAGTCGCTGAGCTTCAGTTCCCGATTGCCTGAGATAGCGTCGATCGCCGTGAGTTCCGGCTCCATCGCGGCGATCAGAAAGGCGGCGATGACATAAACGAACAGCGGGATGATCGCGTAGAGCAGCGATTGGTTCAGCCAACCAATGGCGTAGTTGCGTGTTGCATCGAAAAAGAAGCACGAAATGAATATCGGCGCAGTGCCCATCAACACCCAAAGGATCACTTTCGCCAGCACGAGAATGCCGAGGGCAATTGCAACGAAGACGCCGGCAAACACCATGATGATCATGCCGACCAGAGCCGGGAGTACCGACAGATAGCCGGCCTGCTCGGCAAAGGCCGCGGCCGCGACATTGGCCGTCTTCCATATCTGGGAAAGCCCATGGGTGGGCTCGGTGACGCCGGTGCCGGAGGCAAACAGAATAGCTCGACCCGCCGCCTCAGGGACCTCAGTCAACCACTCATAAAGGAGGGCGTTGAAATTCGACCAGGTGCCGACCAGCACCAGGATGACGAAGCCGCGTACCAACCTGCCGATGATTTCGGCAACGCTGAGACGCGACGTTCCAAGAAAGAGCCTAACGCCATAGAACAGGACGACGAGAATGAACAAAAGGCGAAGGAGCGGCTCCAGGTCCTGGCTCAGTGCCTCATAGGCGCGCTGTGAAAAGTTCTGTCCCGACGCGTCGATGCGATCCAGCAATTGGCCAATGAAGTCTTCCACCGCCCTGCCCTATTCGTCGTCCGCCGGCGACAGTTCCCGGATCGCCGCCAACGCGGCGGCCCGGTCGTTGTTGAGCGAGTGCATGGCCCCGCATTCACCTACCGGCGCGTAGCTCGCAAGGTTCGCAGGCCTCTTGCACGGCGCGGTCTTTTCGCGCGGCGTGCCGCATCCACTGGTGACGATGGCCACAAAGAGCATTGCAGCGGTCAAGATCCATCCACGGCCCATCATTCGTAGCGCAATGCCTTGCGGGTGTTCGACATGTCGGTGAGCTTGCGCTGGTTCTCGGCATGCAGGGACTGCACCCCTGCATTGAGGACGCCGATCATCTCATTGAGAGTGAGCCCGGTCTGAACCTGAAGTTGGGTGTTCTGGTCGATTGAGCCTTTGATGTCCTCAGCCTTGCCGATCTCGCCGCCCGCAGTTTCGAGCGCGGAGCGACGCGCCTCGACCGCCTGCTGGGATCCGTTGATCAGCGCCGACACGCCTATCACCGTCTTCATGAGTTCTTCGTAGGACTTGTCGCTGGAAAGCGAACTGTCCTCCTTGCCGGACAGCGAACGCACAAGCTGGAGGCCGTTGATGAAGAGCGTGGCGGCTTCTACGATCTTGGGATCGAGCGACCCGAAATCGGCAGTCCCGCCTTTCAGGAGGTCGTTGAAGGACGGCATCGACGACACGCTGAAACCGTTGCCGATGGCAATGTCCTTTAGCGGACCGGCATCACTGCCGCGCTCCCCGGTCACTGCCTTGAGCGTGTCCTCGACTGTTGTGAGGATCTCCTTGTTGGTGTCGAGGATGTTTGCCGTCTTTTCGGCGGTGTCACGCGCGACGGCATAGTTGGTCTTGTCGATGACCGGAATGTCGGCTGCAGCCGGCGAACAGGCCGTGCCGATCAGCGTCAGAATAGCCAGTGCTCGGTTCACGTTGATCTCCCTCAATCAGTGCGTTTCGAGAAGCAGTTCGGCCTGCGCGTCGATACGCAGTACACAAGCCGTGGCAGCGTCATCCCATTCGAAGCCTTGCCGCGCTTCGCATTGGCCGGCGACCGGTCGTTCATCGTCCTCTTCCTGGCCGAGGTAGGCGGTCGAGCGGTTCGCCCCCGACATGTCGCCGAGCGTGATCGCGTTGTTGGAATTGATGAGATCCGCGAATGTGGTTCCCAGCTGGATCAGCCGGTTCATCAGTTCGACATTGGCACCGCGCGCTCCGGAGTTGTGGTCCCAGCTGTCCTGAATCGTGCCGGTTCCCATCGCTCCCAACTGGTGCAGCCAGGACAAAACGTCGTTGGATCCATCGGCGACCGCTGCAGTCAGGCCCATTGCGTTGATCGTGCTGGCGCGGGCGCTTTCATAATCGCTGCCGCCGCCGTAATTCAGCGGAATGCCTGATTTGTCGGAGCCGCCGAAGGCCGGTAGCCACTTTTGCGTGATGCTCGCCACATAACCTCGCGTTTCCTTGAACGGGGGAATGCCGCCATATTTGCTCACATTGCCGTGGCCGGCATTGTAGGCTGCGAGCGCCAGCAGGACATTGCCGTCGTAGCGGCGCAGCTGTTGCTTGAAGTAGCGCGCGCCACCGCGAAGGTTCTGTTGGATATTGTGCGGATCGACGCCAAGATCCACGGCCGTGCCCGGCATCAGCTGGGCCAGTCCGATCGCGCCGGCGGATGAGTGAGCGCACGGATTGAATCGGCTTTCCTGATAGACGAGCGCCAGGAATTGGTTCTCGTTTATTCCCTCCTCGCGTGCGATCCTCCGAACCATTCCAACAATCGCCGGATTGGCATTCGCCGCGCCGATCGGATCGCCCTTGGGGCCATGCCGGTACATTGAGCACGTTACGCTCTGGTTGTTGACGTAACGGGCCTCGTCGACCTTTTCGATCTCGCCGGTCTTGCGGTCGCGATCGGCGCGTTCGTGGAGGCCCGTGCCGTCGAGGGTCGGAATATCTGCGAAGGCGGGCGACACGGCGATAGCCGGCAGGAGAGCCAAAGGAAGGATGTTCAGCCTGATCATGCCGCACGGCTCCATCCGCAGAATTCGGACAACCAGTTCGCTGGATCGTCGCCCAGGCGTTCGCGCAGTGCCGCGCACTGTTCGATCGTCTCCTTACGACCCGACATCACGCGTACCAGGTCCGGCATTGAGGATAGGTCGAGGCGGGCAATGACGGAGTCGTTGCCATGCTTGATCAGAAAGTTGCGCCGCTCTGGCGGCGTATTGCGGATGAACGAAAATTCCTTTGCAGTCAGGCCGAAGCGGCGGACGTAGTTTTCTTCATCGGCGCGCGGATTGGGAAAATGCAGGGTCGTCGCGGACTGCTCGATCAGTGTATGGGACTGCGGCGCACGGGCGATGTCGGCCGCGGACTGGGTGCCGAAACCGACGATCCCGTTGAGCTTGCGGATCGTCTTCATCTTGTCGACGATGTAACTGGAAAAGAGCGGGTCCTGTAGAAGCTTCCAGCCCTCGTCCATGAAGATCATGACCGGCTCGCCGGTGAGCAACTCATCCAGCCGGTGGTAGAGATACATCAGCGCCGGCGTACGCACTTCCCTATTGTCGAGAATGTGGGTCATATCGAAGCCGAAGATTCTGCGACCGGAAAACGACAGAACATCGCGCGGTGCGTTGAAGAGCCAGGCCTTCTCGCCCTCGCACCAAGGGCGTAAGCGTGACTGGAGATCGTTGGCGTCGGATCGCGCCCGACCCATCAGGAGACCGGACAGGTTGGCGAGCGTGCGCTGCTCGACCGGTTCCTGGCATATGCGGCCGATTGCTCTCTCAAGCGTGTCATCTTCTTCCTGGGAAAAGCCCCTGTCGTCAGACGGATCGAGCATGGCCTTGAGCAGGCGATGCAGGAATTCGCGGTTGGCGGCATTGTTTTCGAGTTGCAGCGGATTGAAGCCGGTTGCGACGCCTGGCTGCAGCACTTCGTAGGCGCCTCCGACGGCGCGCACGAAGATTTCGGCGCCACGATCCTTATCGAAAAAGACGGCCTTTGGTTCCGGCGAAATACGGAACGCCTGGGCGAGCAGGAATGTCAGCGCGACTGTCTTGCCGGACCCGGTCGGACCGGTCACCAGAAAATGGCCGATGTCACGCTGGTGGAAGTTGAACCAGTAGGGCGTCTGCGACGTCGTCTCCAGGATCGAGATCGGCAAGCCCCAGTGGACCCCGCTCCCCTGCCCCGTCGCGAAATTGTGCAGCGACGAGAACCCGGAGAAGTTTGCGCTCGACAACATGCAGGAACGCGCGATGTAGGCATGATTGCCTGGCAGCTGCGCCCAGAAGGACGCCTCCAGATTGAGGTCTTCTCGAAGCCAGTTGATGTTCATGTCGGTCAGGCAGGAGCCGAGCTCGGCTACAGCCTTGTCCAGCTCGGAGAGCTCGCGCGACAGGCAAAGCAGGCTGAAATGGTGATAGCCGAACACGGCCTCTTGGTTGAGCAAGCTGTTCAGCGCAAAGTCGATGTCGGTCTCGACGGTGCTGCCTGATTCATCTGAGGCATGGATTTGACGCTGCAAGCGAGAGATGCGCTCCTGGGCGATCGGCTTGTCGGCGAGCGTAAACGATTGTGTGCAGATGAACTCGTGGTTCCTCTGCAGAAGACCGTCGAGCATGCCGGGCCCGGAGAACGGGGGATATTCCTTGATCGAGAGCATTGCACCGAAACGGTTGTCGGCGTCCGTCGGCCCCTGGGCCTGCATCGTGCGCTTGGAAAAGTGCAGGCGCGATGTGCCGACATAATTGCGGATGCCCATGCGCGGCAGACGCATGTCGCGCGCGAGGCCGCAGGTCAGCAAGGTGTTAAAAAAGGCGCAAGGTTCGGAATACGGATCGCCGTTGCGATAGACGATGCCGAGCGGCCGGGCACCATATTTCTGCAGCTCTCGCGTGACGTTGCCAACGACCTCTTCGAGCTCGTTAATCTGCTCGTGCATACGCTGCTGTCGCACGTCGGCACCAGAGGACCGATCAAGAAGGCGGGAAAACATTTCGGCGGTCCCAAGCGCGCCGCGCATGCCGGAGCGAACGATCGTCAAATAGAGCTCGTTGGTGAACATGCGCTTGGCGTCCAGCGACGCCATGTAGCGCTCGTCAAGAAGCGCGCAGAACGGGTCGGAGAAGCTGCCGCCGATCGTCGGCTTGACTTCCTTGCGCACGACCGTCGACCAAAGCGCATAGCGGCTGGAGCCGAGCGCGCGGATCATCGTGTTCTGCACAACGGCGCGCATATTGAGCTCGGCCTGATCCTCCGTCTGGAAAAACAGTCCGTCCAGCCTGATCACGGATGCGATGGAGCCGCTTTCGAGCCCTATCACCGTATCGGCGACATGGCGGAGATACGGAATGTGGGACGATATCGGCCGATCGCGCCGGCTTTCTCGCCCGAACCCCAATTCCTCGGCAACGACGCTCAGCATGATCATGGTCCGAAAGAATTTGTGCGCCAGAACAGCCGGTTCCGCGTTCGCGGCGTTCGACGCCCAACCACCTGGGCAATGTCGAGGACGCGAATGTCGCTCGTGCAAAGCGCAAACAGCGCGAGGTAAATCAGCGGTGCGATCAGTACCGACCAGAAGCTCGAACTCACAAGGAAGGCGATCAGCGTGAAGCCGACGATGATGTAGAAGGCGTTCAGCGGGATGCCCCACATCATGGGTGGCCGGGTCAGGCCGATGATCAGCGGCGTCAGTTGAGGTTTCTCGTCGGCGAACTTGGCCATGGTCAGCTTCCAACCGCCGCGATCATCTCGTCGACAATCGCAGGTGCGCCGAAGACCAGACCGATGCCGAGCACGACCGCGCCGGCTGTGAACCAGGAGAGCCGCCCTGCGAAGGCGAGGAAGCCGAGCGCGATGACCGCGATGATCGCCAGCAGGCGTCCGAATGGTCCTGTGATGAAATCGACGATCATCTGCACGGCGGTCTCGAGCGGTGCGAAGGCGCTGGAGCTCTGCGCAAAGGCGGGTTCGGCCATGGCGAGGCTGGAGATCAGGATCGCGCTGATCGCCAGCGGGCGCATCACGACCCGGGTCGTCATCAAATTCGAAATTTCGTTCATGGTGACCTCCGGCTAGAAATGCATGACCCCGCCGACCCACTGTCGGCGCTCGCGCAATGTGATGACCCCGCTGGCATCCTCAGAACCGTGGCCCTCATTCGGTGAGGGCGGCAGCGCGTATGCGGTCGGGCTGCGGCCCGCAAGGCTCAATTTGGCATTGAGGACTTGGGCGACGAATTCGACGGTATCCGGCATTGGGGGAATGCCGCGATGCTCCCGCACGCGGCTCTCGCCAGCGTGGTAGGCGGCAGCGACAAGCAGCGGACTGTGAAACTCGTCAGTCAGTTGGCGCAGGTAGCGCACCCCGACATCGATGCTTTGCGCGGCGTCGCAGATGTCGGTGACGGCGAACCGCTCGGCGGTCTCAGGTCGGAGCCGCATCGGCCAGATCGCATCGGTTGCCGAGCTGTGCTGGCGCTCGAGCCGGCTCTCGGCGGTTACGACAGCGATGGCAAATCGGGGATCGACCTGATGTCGCTGTGCCGCCTCGATGACGAGACGGGCGATTTGTTCAGGCGACACCGGTGGATGATCGCACTGCAAATAGCTGTTAGCGCCACCACCAAAATAGTTGTGAAGATCCTCCGGGCCGGTCGCGCCGGTCGACGTCGCTTCCCTGGCACCCGCCGGCTCGCCTCTACGACCGACATGACCGCTTTCGCTCAGCACGTAGTCGTCCTGCTGCGTTGCCCAGCGCGCCTCGTCAACCGTGTCAGGCGACGGCAGCTCACGACCTTGCGATGCAACTGCGCCTGGCGGGACGAGGCCTGTCGAGGGTTCAACCAGAGCCTCGGCCGGCATTGCGTGAACCGAAGCAAGCGAAAGGCCACCTGTGATGATGGTCGCCGCTATAAGCGGCGCGGCGGAGAGTGATGATGGCTGCTTCGCCATGTTGCATCCCGGAACTGGACGTCGAATGCGGGAATCGATAGGCGAGTAAAAAAACAATGTCAATTTGATTGTGATTTTTTCTTGCAATCGCCAAAGAGGCGTTTCAATGTCGGGCACGATCAGACGTTGGAGCCGACTCTCAATGAGACGAACAGCCTGTTGCCTATTGGCGATTAGCGCGCTTCTGCCAGCCTATGCGGCCGAGCCTGTGGACGAGGCGTACATTCGTTCATTGGCGGCGCCCGGAAGGACGGTGCTGGTCATGGAATATTATGACGGTCATGGACAGGTGTCAGAGCGCGAAGGCTTTGCCTCCGCGTCGGGCTTCAAGGCCATCTCGGCAACCGCTTTTCGCGTCGACGCAAATTTGACCGTGCGCCTGTTCGGGATCGAGCCGTGTGAGGGCGACATGGTCAACCGGAAGGAGGAATTTGCGGGCACCTGCGACGACTACGCTCGACACGGGCTGGAAACCCTTCTGCAGTCACCGCGGGTCATATTCTGCAGGGCTTTTGTCAGCGAGAGCGGCGGGTCCGTACAGAATGTCACCTGCTATGGCTACTATCACTATCCAGGTAGCCTCGACACGATCGACATGTTCGAGGAAGAATTGGTCTCGCTCGGCAGCCACCGTATCGCCAAGCGCCCTGACGGGTCGCTGGCGCGCCCCGACCTTAAGGAGGCCGAGGCTATCGGTCGTCGCGGCTACGGCATGTGGGTGGACCCGAGGGTCGCTGCGCAATGAACGTCCCTCCCCCCTCTCCAGAGCATGGCAGGGCGGGAGTCCATGCCATGACGCGAGCCGTCGGCGTTAGGTCCGGCATGCTCGCGCTGCTGGTGATCGCCTTTACCGGTGCTTCCCATGCGGCTGATCTGTTGCAGGGCAGTCGAGAACCTTCGGTCGGGATCGGTTCAGTTCCCTACCGCGGCCATGTGACCGAAATCTCCGGCCGCGCAACAATCGTCGATGGGCACACTCTGTGGTTTCCGCAGAACGGCCAGGAGGTGCGCCTGGCCTCGATCGACACGTGTGAACTTGCCCAATGGTCCTACGATGCGCGCCGGCACGGCGAGAATGCGATCCTCAAGCCGGTGCCTTGCGGTCCGTTGGCGAAGGCGTGGTTGAAGCGGTCGGTTGGTCATGCTCGCGTGAGCTGCGTCGTGCAAGGCAACGATGGCGATGGCGTTCCTCGCGGCCGCTGCACCGTGAACGGCCGCGACCTCGCATTGGAGATGGTGCGGGTTGGCTGGGCCCGGGCGACCGCGCAGGCGCCCGCGCACTATCTGACATGGCAGGAGCACGCCATGTCGGCCCGGTACGGCATGTGGGCAACCTACGTGCTCGACATGGACGAGTGGCGCGCAAAGGTCGCCGACCGGACGCTGTCTCGCCAACCGATCGCCGATTTCAATCTGCTTGCCGAGCGCGGTCTCGAAATCTCCCCGCCGTTTGAGGATGCGCGAAGGCATCCCCGACGAACTGACCGTTAGCTGCTTAGTCGATCAAAGGAGACGGCACATGCACCGTGTCTGGCAGTTTTCCATCGCCGCCATTATGTCCACGGCCACGCTGAGTTCATTAACCGACCGTGCAGCAGCGAGCGAGTGGGGATGCGAGGTGCTTCTGTGTGCATCGTCTTCAGAGCCGTCATGGCGCAGCATTCCTGCCTGTCATCCACCAATGCACCGACTTATCTCGGCGATGAACAGTTGGCGGTTCTCCTGGCCCACCTGCCCCGAAGCCGGCACGGGTAAACCTGGCTATGAGGCGTATGACCACTGTCCGGCCGGTTGGAGCGCCGCATCCAGCTTCGAGAACCACGGCGGACGCCAGCAGAATATCTGCGTCCAGGTCCGAAACATCTGCGACTCACGATCTAGCGGTCGAGCTGGCTGTGAGCAAACCGTCACGATGCCACGCCCTTTGCGGCGGGATCCCTACTATTTCGACATCAGGCACGATGACGGCAATGTTACGCGGCATTGGTTTAGTCTGGCCCGGTAGCAGGCGGCACGAAAGCCGGTTGCTTCAGCCCTCCCAAGATATTGACGGTAAGGTGGTTTTTGGAGTTCGAACACCATCGTCGCGGTGGTATTCCAGAAGCGCGGCTGCCGATCGCTGCGAAGTAGCCAGAATCCTCGCATGAGCGGCAATTAACCGAAGCGCGGCATGTTTAGAGGTCCTTAGTCTACGCCACACGGCGCAGACGCCGATGTAGGTAGTTTTCGTCAAAGCCGGCAACCTGCATAAGCGCGATGGGATCCGTGATGGTCAGGCTGCCGCGTTGCAACGTCATTGAGCCGGTCTTCTTCAACTCCCTCAGGACGCGGTTCAAGTGCACCGAGGTCATTCCGAGTGAATCGGCCAACAGCGTCTGCGATAAGGGGAGAGCGAAATGCCCGTCTTTCGTGATGCCGATATTGCGGGCTCTCAGATAAAGCTCGCACATCAGATGCGCGACACGTTCGATGCTGCTGCGGCGGCCCATGCTCGTAATCCAGGCCCTCATCGTCCCCTCATCGACCAGCTGCGCAATATACATCGCCTTGGCTATTTCGGGGTGACGGTCCATGATCGTATCCATCAGTTGGCGGTCAATGGTAGCGACGACGGCATCCGTGATGGTCTGAATGCTGTGATCCATCTCGTGAAGAAGCCCGATGTGAAGGTCGCAGGAATCGCCCGGCATCAGATACGCAAGTATCTGTCGGGTTCCGTTCGGCAGGATTTTGTACCGGCACGCCCACCCGTTTAGGACGACAAAGACCGGGCCGGGCCGGTCACCCTCCCGTATCAGATCGGTACGAGGAGCAACGTGGCGCGGTCCAGTGGTTGCGCTGAGAAGCGCGGAGATGTCTTCCGCGCCAAGCCTTCCGAATCCCTGCAACTTCTCGACAAACCGATTACCCATGGGCGCACACTCCCACGAAGTGGTAACGTTTAATATTGTCCAAAGTTAATGTCGAAAGTTGATTTAGGTAATGGCGATCAGGGGATTGGCTCGCTATGTGTAGTGGATCGTCGGTCTCGATCGTGACTCCGGCGACTGAGAGATACAACGCTCTCGCCAACGCGAGCAAAAAGCATGACCTCAGACACTGTCAACGACAACAACGAGGCATCACCCTTCGCCGGCACCAAGGGCCCCGACGCCCACGGCCAGGCAGCGTTGCTGCTTGTCGAAAGCCTTATCCACGCCCTGATCGCGCGTTCGGTGATCAACGTTGAAGAAGCGATCGAAGTCGTAGACATAGCCGCTGACGTGAAGGAAGACATTGCTGAGGCACTGGGCGAACCTCCAGCCACGCTTCGGCAGTCACTAATGCTGCTTCAGAACATTGCAGGCAGTCTCAGGCTGGATCTCTTACGCGGCTAAGGGCTCTAAGAGTCCGTGCCGAAACTGCTCATGAGTGGCGTGCGATGCGTCTGACGAGGATCATGACGGCCGCGGCGTAGAGGAATGCGGTGGCGGATTC
>NZ_JBZFLJ010000024.1:0-12424 GCF_058448885.1 Mesorhizobium sp. DxT
TTTCGGCCCGTATTTCCTGATGCGTTTCATACTGCCCTCCCTTGCTGATTACACATCCTACAGCAAGGCGTGGGTTTGTCAAATATACAATCGCCCCCCAACGGCAAGAACATTACCGGAACAAAATCGCGTTGAGCGTGTACGCAGGTTGCGCCCGGTTGCAAAGATAGAACGCATGTTCTGCTGGAACGAAAAAGGCCGGCGCGATGGCCGGCCTTTTTGGGTTGCTCTAAGCAACGACTTCAGAGCGTCTTGGCGAGTTCCTCGAGCTGGTCGGCGCACTGGCCCCAGCCTTCATGAAAACCCATCTTCTCGTGTGCTTCCTTGTCTTCCATGTTCCAGTGGCGGGCCCGCGCGGTATAGCGGGTCTTGCCGCCTTCATCTTCGAAGGTCAGCACACCGACGAAGAACGGCTTCTCCGGCGTCTTCCAGCCTTCGTTGAACGCGTCGGTAAAGACCAGCTTCTCGTTGGGCACCACTTCGAGGTAGACGCCGAGGTTCGGATACTCGTTGCCCTCAGGGTCGCGCATGGTGATGTTGCTGCGGCCACCGGGCCGCACGTCGACGTCCACTGCCGCGATGCTCCACGGCTTCGGCACGAACCACTGCTTCAGCAGCTCTTTCTCGGTCCAGCAGCGCCAGACCTTTTCGCGTGGGGCATCGATGATACGGCTGAGCACCAGCTCGCGGTCGTCGGATGGGGTGGCGTCGATCTTGGTGGTCATCGGTGGTTCCTCTCTATTGGATGCCCCTAGGACGTTCACTAGACGCGCGGTCCGACAGCCACCCGCCAGAAAATTCGTACTCAGGCTCGCTTTGCCTCGACGGCATCCCAGAACAGCGCCGCGATGTCGGCCCCGCCGAACTTCTTCACCTCGCGCACGCCCGTTGGCGATGTAACGTTGATTTCGGTCATGTAGTCGCCGATCACGTCGATGCCGACGAGGACGAAGCCGCGCTCGCGCAACGAGGGGCCGATGCGCGCGCAGATCTCGCGCTCCCGTTCGGTGAGCTCGGTTGCTTCCGCGCGGCCGCCGACATGCATGTTGGAGCGGGAATCGTGTTCCGCCGGCACGCGGTTGATTGCGCCCACGGGCTCGCCGTCTATCAGGATGATCCGCTTGTCGCCCTTGCGCACGTCCTTGAGATAGCGCTGCACGATGAAGGGCTCGCGGAACATCTGCTGGAACATTTCCAGCAGCGAAGCGAGATTGCGGTCGGCCTCGTGCAGGTGGAAGATGCCTGCGCCGCCATTGCCGTAGAGCGGCTTGACGATGATGTCGCCGTGCTCCTTGCGGAAGGCGTCGACCTCGCGTGCGTCCTTGGTGATCAGTGTTTCCGGCATCAGGTCCGGAAACTCGGTGACGAAGATCTTCTCGGGGCTGTTGCGAACCCATGCCGGATCGTTGACCACGAGGGTCTTGGGGTGAATGCGTTCCAGCATGTGCGTGGTGGTGATGTAGTTCATGTCGAAGGGTGGGTCCTGGCGCAGCAGGATCACGTCCATGTCCGAAAGATCGGTGCGCACCTGTTCGCCAAGCGTGAAGTGGTCGCCTGCCACATCGCGAACCTCCATCGCCTCGACCCGTGCGAAAACCTTGCCGCCGACCATCGACAGCCGGTCGGGCGTATAGTGATACAGCGCGTGGCCTCGCCTTTGCGCCTCAAGCGACAGGGCGAACGAGGTATCGCCGGCAATCGAGACGGTCGAGATATGGTCCATCTGGACGGCGACTTTGAGGGTCATGCGGCGCTCCACCTGTTGCACGTGTCGGCCAAACCTCTACCGGCTGACGCGGCACTTGCCAATCGGGGGGCCAATCGCTGTGCGCCGGTGGTCTATCCCGCGCCCGTCCCGAAGACGAAGCGTGAATAGCCGAGGAACGACAGGATCATCGCCGCGAGCGATGCGATCGCAAGTGCACCAACCGGGTGCAAGCCCGGGAACGCCAGAAGCAGCCCGGCATAGGCGAGATAATTGAACAGGCCGACCGCAACGGCGACGATGCCGTAGCGTGCGCCTTCCCTTGCAAGGGACCTCTCGCTTGGGCCGAAGGTAATGCGCCTGTTGATCGCCCAGGTCATGCAGACGGCCGCAGCAAACGAGACAAGCCGGGCAAGGAACGGATTCACGCCGGCTGGCCCGGTCAGCAGGTAGAGAACGGCCGCGTCGGTCGCAAAACCCGCGCCGCCCGCCAGCACGAACGCGGCAATGCGCTTCATGCTGCCCGGATGGACCGGTGTTTTTCGGCCTCGCCCGCGGCCTTGGCGATGGTCTGCGCGGGTGCGTGGCTAAGATAATGGATACGCTTCTGCTCGGCCCGGCCGCGGGCCACCGAATCAAGGATCAGCCCCGCCACCATCATGATCATCGACAGCATCAACAGCCCGATCGACAGGATCCAGGTCGGCACCTTGGCGACGTACCCGGTGGCGAAATATTCGTAGAGCACAGGAGTCGCAAAGCCGGCGCTTGCCACAAGCGACAGGATCGCAAGAGCGCCGAAGAAGCGTGCCGGCCTGGTCTCCTTCATCAGCATCGCGAACATCCAGAGAATCTTCGCACCGTCGCGGAAGGTCGACAGCTTCGATTCCGAGCCTTCCGGCCGTCGGCCATAGTCGAGCGGCATCTCGCAGACCGGGATGCGCAGCGCGGACGCATGGACCGACATCTCGGTCTCGATTTCGAAACCGCCGGAAACGGCGGGAAAGCTCTTCACGTAGCGGCGCGAGAACACGCGGTAGCCGGAGAAGATGTCGGTGAAATCGCGGCCGAAGAGGAACTGGTAGAGCGTATTGAAGATGCGGTTGCCGAAGGCATGTCCGGCGCGGCCGGCATCGTCGGTCACGCCACGCCGCGTGCCGACCACCATATCGACCCGTTCCGTCAGCAGCGTGTTGATGAGCTGCGGTGCATCCTGCGGGTCGTAGGTGCCGTCGCCATCGGCCATGACATACATGTCGGCCTCGATGTCGGCGAACATGCGCCGCACCACGTTGCCCTTGCCCTGGCGTGGCTCGCGGATGACGATCGCGCCGCCGGCGCGCGCCTGGAGCGCGGTCAGGTCGGTCGAGTTGTTATCGTAGACGTAGATGGTGGCTTGCGGCAGCGCCTCCCGGAAGCCGCGAACCACCGCGCCGATCGTCTGTTCCTCGTTATAGCAAGGCAGCAACACCGCAATCGCGGGGTCGGCCGGGTGCAGGCTCTTCATGCGGCGCTCCGGGGTCGGACAGTGGGCTTTACTATTTCTTGAAGCCGTTAAGGCTAGGTTTAGCGCCAGACGAAAACGGGCGGAGCGCGTCTTGGCGACGGTCACCACACCCACCACCTGGGCGCGGTTGCGCTCACATTTCGCTGTCGATGCAACGGTGGCCGTCGGGGCAGCTGCTCTGATGCTCGTCATGCATGCCTTGCGCGGCTTTCCCACCCTCGCCGACAGCAAGGGCGATAATGACAGTGTCATGCGGCTGGTTCAGGTCCGCGACCTGCTCGCCGGCCAGGGCTGGTTCGATCTCACCCAATACCGGATGGGCCTCGAAGGCGGCTTCGAGATGCACTGGTCGCGGCTGGTCGACCTGCCGATAGCTCTCCTTGTCGCGGGGTTCGGCGAGCCTGCGGCGCTGGTGATCTGGCCGACGCTTCTCTTTGCCGTGGCACTCTTTCTCACGGTTCGCGCCGCCCGTGCCCTTGGCGGTGAATGGGCCGTGTTGCCCGCGGTCGTAATCGGCGGGCTTGCGCTCTATTTCGTCGACCTCTTTCCACCTGCCGCGCTCGATCATCACAACATACAGCTCGTGCTGGCACTGGCGACCTTCCTTTGTCTGGTGAATGCGCGTGTCCAGCGTCACGCGGGGTTGGTCGCAGGCGCATGCGCGGCGCTGATGCTTGCGGTCGGCATGGAAACCGCACCTTATGTGGCGGCTGCCTGCGCCATCTCTGCCATCGGCTTTCTGGTTGGCGACGATGGCGATGCGCTGGTGGCACGCGGGTTCGGTGCGGCTTTCGCCATCGTGGGCGCGGTGGCGCTGGCGGCAACCGTGCCGATGCGCGACTGGCTTGCGGTAGAGTGTGATGCCTTTTCGTTTCCGCAGGCGTCTCTGGCGGTGCTGGGCGGGGCGGGCCTTGCCGCGATTGCGGCGACGCCGGCTCTTGCAGCCTCCCCTCTGCGGCGGCTTGCCGGCCTGCTGATGCTGGGCGGGCTGGCGGCGGCGCTTTTGCTTGCTGCTTTCCCCCAATGTCTTGCCGATCCCTATGCCGATCTCGATCCGCGCCTGCAACGCTATTGGTTGAGCGCGGTTTCGGAAGCGCAGTCTGTCGTGTCAGTGCTGCGTTCCGATCCGGCAATGTTTGCCGGCTTCTATGTCACGCCCCTGATCGCGCTTGGTGTCTGCGGCTGGGCCACCGTTCGCGAGCGCGGCGATCGTGCGTGGATCATTGCGGCAGCTTTTCTTGGCATCACGCTGCTCGTGAGCTTCTGGCAGGTGCGCGGCGCGATGTTCTCGGTTCCCCTTGCCGCTGTTCCGCTTGCCGCCTGGGTTGGGGGATTGCGTCGCGGTGTTGAGATGAGAGGTGGTGCGCTGCCCCAGCTCGCCATGGTGGCGAGCTGGCTAGCCTCGCTGAACATTGTCTGGCAACTCGCCGCGCTGCCATTGAAACCCACTCCGGAAGCAGGCAGTGGCGACGAGATAGCCAAACTTGAACGTTGTTACGCGCTCTCCGATTACACGACCCTGACCACCCTGCCGGCCGGGCTGGTGCTTGCAGTGTCCAACCAGGGCTCGACGATTCTGGGCGCGACCGACCACCGCGTGCTCAACGGTCCCTATCATCGCAACAACGCCGGCAATCTGGCCGCGCTGGACATGCTGATGGGCAATCCGAACACAGCCGCCGATACCGCACAGCGGCTTGGAGTAGCCTACGTCGCGCTCTGTCGCGGCAACCCGGAAACGACGTCCCTGCGTCGGTGGGCACCTGAAGGACTTTTGGCAACTCTCTTTGCCGGCAACACGCCGTCATGGTTGGTGCCGGTGGCCGGCACGGCAGACGCGCCCATAGAAATCTGGCAGGTGCGCGACCACCGCTGACCGCCATGCGAAAAAATTGTTCTCCGGGATACCTTTCCTAAAGGGTTTGCTGCCAAGGTTCTCTCCCGCAGGCCTGGAAATAAGAAAAACAGAATAAGGGGCGCCGATGCAGCATCCATTCGGCAGCGGCAAGATGGGGAACGAATCGGCGGATCTGGCCTTTACCGATCCGCTTACAGGCCTCGGAAATCTGAGGCGCTTCTTCGACAAGATCGACCGGCTGATCCTTGATCGTGCCGACGACCCCGCACCTTTTGCCATCGGCATTCTCGATCTCGACGGTTTCAAGCCGATCAACGATCTGTTCGGCCGCAGGGCTGGAGACAATATACTCCAGCAGGTTGCGATGCGGCTGAAGGCGTCGATGGACCAGCATTCGACCGTCGCGCGTGTCGGCGCGGACGAATTCGCTTTCCTGTACCCTCTCGTGTTCAGCGAGGAGGCCGCACAGGAACGCGCGCTGATGCTGATCGAGATTCTGTCAGCGCCTTACGATGTCGGCGACCGGACGGCGCGCCTCTCGGCATCCGCAGGCTGCTCGCTGTTCTACTCCGGCGAGGAGAGTACCGAGACCCTCATCTCCAAGGCCGAAACGGCGCTCTACCACGCCAAACGGTCCGGCCGTGGCAAGGTGATGGTCTACACGCGCGAGATGGAAGAGGCCGCACGGCGGGTGACGCATATCGAGCAGGCTCTGCGCCGCGCGGTGGCGGCCGAGGAGGTCGAGCCGCATTTCCAGCCGATCGTCGAACTGAAGACCGGGCACGTAATCGGTTTCGAGGCGCTGGCGCGCTGGACGGATCGGGATCTCGGTGTAATCCCGCCAAACGTCTTCATCCCCATCGCCGAGGAACGCGGAATCATCGGTGCCCTCTCGCAGCTTTTGCTGCGCAAGGCGACGGAAACCGCGCGCAACTGGCCGGACGAACTTTTCCTGTCGTTCAACCTGTCGCCTTCACAGCTTGTCGACCAGAACACCGCGCAGCAGGTTCTGGCAATCCTGGCGCGTACCGGTTTCGACCCGCGCCGTCTCGAGATCGAGATCACCGAGACCGGTCTGATGACCGATCCCGCATCGGCGGAGAAGATCGTCAACGACCTTCGCGCCGTGGGTATCCGCGTGTCGCTCGACGATTTTGGCACCGGCCAGTCGTCGCTTGGGCGTTTGCGCGAGTTCCATTTCGACAAGCTGAAGATCGATCGCAGCTTCGTTTCGTCGATCCTGGAGGACAAGCCGTCCGAGCACATCATTCGCGCCATTCTCGCCATGTGCGAGGGGCTCGGCATGAATGTGGTGGCCGAAGGGATCGAAGAGGAGGCCCAGGCCGACCGTCTCGTCGAATTCGGCTGCGCTGGAGGACAGGGCTACCTGTTCGGCAAGCCGAGCGACGCCGAGGCGACGATGGCGTATCTTAGAGAAGCGTATCGCGGCATGGTGCGAGACCGCCGGCGCGGCTAGCCGCCGGCTCGGAAGTTCAGCCCAGCTTTTCCATGCAGATCTTGGTGTGACCCGCCCGGATAAACCCGAGTTCAAGCGCAGCCGCCTTGGACAGGTCGATCACGCGCCCCTTGATGAACGGCCCGCGGTCGTTGATCCGCACCACAACCGACTTGCCGTTGCGCTGGTTGACGACCTTCATCTTGGAGCCGAACGGCAGGCTGCGATGCGCCGCCGTCAGCGCGGCCGGGTTCATGCGCTCGCCCGAGGCGGTCTTCGAGGTTAGCGCATACCATGAAGCGCTGCCGCATTGGGCGGAAGCCGTGGTGGCGGAAAATGCAAGGAGTGTCGCGGCGGAAAGGCTTGCTGCCGCGATCCGCAGGCTGGTTCTGTTCATCTGAAAGGTCCGGTTCCGTTGATATCGAAAGCGGCACTAGGAACGGAATCGGGCAATCGAGAGGCCGGCAACACTCTGCCGGTACAACAATGGCGACAGCCAGTAATATTAAGTCAGGTGGTGGCGCTGGACTGACCTATATTCAGCGGAGATTCAGCAGCTTCGCCGCGTTGTCCTTGAGGATCAACGGTCGCACTTCGTCCTTGATCTCGATGTTCTCGAAATCGGCAAGCCAGCGATCCGGCGTGATTGCAGGCCAGTCTGAGCCGAACAGCATCTTGTGCTTCAGCATCGTGTTGGCATAGCGCACGAGGATCGGTGGGAAATACTTCGGAGACCAGCCCGACATGTCGATATAGACGTTGGGCTTATGGGTCGCGACGGACAGCGCTTCTTCCTGCCACGGGAAGGAGGGGTGCGCGAGGATGATCGGCATGTCCGGGAAATCTACCGCGACGTCGTCGAGATGGAGCGGATTGGAATATTTGAGCCGCATGCCCATGCCGCCCCGCATCCCGGCACCCACCCCGGTCTGGCCGGTGTGGAACAGCGTGATGGCGCCCTCTTCGGCAATCGCTTCATACAGCACATAAGTAGAGCGGTCGTTTGGATAGAAGCCCTGCATGGTGGGGTGAAACTTGAAGCCGCGAACGCCGAATTCGCGCACCAGTCGCCGCGCCTCGCGGGCGCCTGCTCTGCCCTTGGCCGGATCGATGGAGGCGAACGGGATCATGATGTCGCTGTTTTCGGCCGCGATCTGCGCCACCTCTTCGTTGTTGTAGCGCCGGAAACCGGTCTCGCGCTCTGCATCGACCGGAAAGATCACGCAGCCGATCTTGCGCTCGCGATAATAGGCTGCCGTTTCCTGCACGGAGGGCAGCATACCTTTGGCGCCGGCGGGATTCCTGAAATATTTCGCCATGCCGGCCTGGAACTCGTCATAGCCGTCGTCGCGCGGTCCGCAGCAGGGCTCTTCCGCGTGGGTATGGATGTCTATCGCGACGAGCTCGTCGAGTTTCATGCAGGCTTTTCCTCCGCTTGCTGGCGACGCTTGCACAGTCTGCGAAGCATGTCCGGGTGTAAACACCCAAGTTCATCGAAACCCCGAAACGCGCATTTCGATTCTCTCCGGGAAAATCAAAATAATTACGTGATGCGTAATCGCCGGATCGCGTAACCGAAGGCATGTTGCACCTGCATCGGAACTCAAACCGCAACAGGAGCAGACCCATGGCAGCCTACGGAATCGGATACCTCTGGAACGTCAATCTCGGCCCCGGCATCGTCGAATATCTGGAACGCATCGATGCGACGCTCGCGCCTTTCGGCGGCCGCTTCATCGCCCATGGCGGCCGGATAGAACACTTCGAGGGCAGCCTGCCGGAAGGCAATGCCATCATCCTCGAGTTTCCCGACTACCAGCATGCGCGCGACTGGTATCACAGTGATGCCTATGCCGCGATCAAGGCCCTTCGCAGCGACAATGCCGAAGGCCACATCTTCATCGTCGATGGCGTCTCGCCCGATCACGAGGCGATCGAGGTGCTGGCAGCCAACGGGTGAGCGCGGCCGACCTTAATACTCCCGCGATCCAGTCCGTGGAGCCCGCCGCGGGCCATGGCGCGGGAGAACACCTGCAGTCGGTAGCGTAGCGTTGTCACAAAAATTGGCTCCCCTCGGAACCTTGTTGGGGTTCCGGCGTTTTTGCGTTCGCCGAGGGGTATTTCATGCAACATGTCCGCAAGTGCAGACTAGCTGCGCCGCGCGCGGAAAATCGAAGTTCGCGGGAACTTCCTCCTAGGGCTGTCGGCGCTCCATCGTTGCGGGGTCTTTGCGCATCGAAAAGAGCGGTATGGTGAAGACAGGGCTTGCTGCATGACCTTAAACGACCCGTCGGGTTTTCCGGAAAATAAGGCTATCAAGACATATGGACGCCGAATTGAGTTCGCCTGATCCGGTGTCGTTTCTGTCCGGCGGTGGCGAAATGGGCCGCCTGATCCGATCCCACTCGTGGAGCGAGACCCCGCTTGGGTGTCCGACGACGTGGCCGCAATCGCTGCGTTCCGCTCTTTCAATCTGCCTCCACTCGAGCTTTCCTACGGCGATATACTGGGGTCGGGAGCTGAGGCTGCTCTATAACAATGCGTGGGCGCCAATACCGGCAGATCGGCACCCATCGGCCCTTGGCAGGCCGGCCGCCGACGTGTGGGCGGACATCTGGGATGTGGTGGGGCCGCAATTCGAGCAGGTCATGCAAACCGGAGAGGGCTTTTCGGTTTTCGACCAGATGCTGCCGATGGTCCGAAACGGCGTGAGGCACGAAACATACTGGAATTACAGCTTCACCGCGATCCGGGGTGAGGACGGTTCGGTTGTCGGGGTTTTCAACCAGGGCAATGAAACGACCCACGCGGTGCTGGCGCGCCGGCAGGCGGAGGCGGAGCTCGAGCGGCTGGGAAACATGTTTGCCCAGGCACCCAGCGCCGTAGCCATGCTCGGCGGGCCGGATCACGTCTTCGAGGTGGTGAATGCTGCCTATGAAGAGCTGGTCGGCCGGAAGAACCTGATTGGGCGAGCTGTTGCCGAGGTTCTTCCCGAGCTGGTCAATCAGGGGTTCATCGAACTTCTCGATCGCGTTTTCGAAACGGGAGAGCCATTTGTCGGGCGCGCGGTTCCGGTGGAACTATCGCGTACCCCTGATGGTCCCATGGAAGAGCGTCTTATCGATTTCGTCTATCAGCCGCTTACCAGCGCTGCCGGCGTGCGCAGCGGTGTTTTCGTACAGGCCACGGATGTGACGCATGCAGCCAGGGCCGAAGATGCGCTGCGCGCCAGCGAGGCCAAATATGAGGCCATGGTGAACGCGATCGACCAAATGCTCTGGTCGACGCGCCCCGACGGCTTCCACGACTATTACAACGACCGCTGGTACGAATATACCGGCGTGCCTTATGGGTCGACAGACGGCGAGGCATGGAACGGCATGTTCCATCCAGACGATCAGGAGCGCGCCTGGCAAGTCTGGCGCCACAGCCTTGCAACCGGTGAGCCGTACCATATCGAGTACCGATTGAGACACCGTTCAGGTCAATATCGCTGGGTGATCGGCCGTGCCCAGTGCATTCGCGACGCCAACGGTGAAATCATGCGGTGGTTCGGAACCTGTACCGACATCCATGATCTGAAGGAGGCGGAAGAAGCGCGACAACTCCTGCTCAGGGAGATGAATCATCGGGTCAAGAACCTGTTTGCGATCGCCTCCGGCATGATCACGATGACGGCGCGCACCGCGCCATCGGTTAATGAGATGAGCGAAAGGTTGAGGGGGCGCCTGAGCGCGCTTGCCAAGGCACACGAACTGATCCGCTCGGCCATCGCAACCGACGCCGACAGTTCACAGAAATCATCGCTTCGTTCGCTCGTCGAGGAGGTCACCAGGCCACATGTGGAGCTCGCCGACGGCCGCCAGCTTTCGATCAGCGGACCCGAGGTCTGGCTTGGCAAGGATGCCTCCACGAGCCTCGCGCTGATTTTTCACGAACTGGCGACCAATGCGGCAAAATACGGTGCCTTGCACTCTCACGACGGCGCGGTCGCCATCGAGTGGGCGGTGGCGGACGACCAACTGGAGCTTCATTGGAAAGAGACTGTCGCAGACCGGGAAATTCATCCCCCTACACTTGCAGGATTCGGCAGCAAGCTGGCAAACTCAAGCGCGACAGGCCAATTAAGGGGAGAGATAAGCTACGACTGGCGTGCCTCCGGCGTTCACATTCATTTCAGGCTGCCGATGGAACAACTACAGCGTTAATGGCATTTCAGTCGAGTTGAACTATTCTGAGACCATGAAAGAGATTGATAACATTACCCGGCATGCGTTGGATGGACGGCGTGTGTTGATCGTCGAAGACGAGCCCTTCATTGCATTTGATCTGGCGGATGCGATCGAAAGCGCCGGCGGAACCGTCGTCGGCCCTGCCTCCACCGTGAGGCAGGCATTGGCGCTGGTCGACACCGAAGAGGTGGAAGCCGCAATCCTCGACGTGAACTTACCAGACGGCGATATCGGCCCGGTCATCGCGGCGCTGACAGGCGAAGGCGTGCAACTGCTGGTGCATACGGGCGCCGGCCTGGGCCCCGAACTGGAACGGCAGTATCCGAGCCTCAGGGTCTTTTCGAAGCCCACCCCGCCTCCGGTACTGGCGAGCGTGCTCGCAGCAAGCCTCGCAGAGAGACGAGACCAGCCGCACTCGTGAAGGCGGATCCTGCGCTCGCGCTAAATTGCAGTACATTGATAAGAGCGCGCCGGTGATCGGGTCATTTTAGGCACTCAAATCAACTGGCCTGACTGGTCAGATTATGTGAATCCCATATCTTTGAGTCGAGATAATGCTATTTCCAATGCGCTTGTTGCATCTTCACAATGGAATTCCTCATCATCAAAAAAATCGTTGGAAACATAGATTGAGTGATCTGCTCCGCCAGTTGGAAAATCGCCAAATGTAGGGGTAAATCGAAAAATCTCAAGACGATAAATTTTCGCCTTGTATAGTTGCGCATCGCAGGCCCGAATTGCCTCGATACGAAAATGTACAGGGTCATCATTAGTATTGAGCTCAATGCATATGGTTTTTTCCAAGATCCAATAATTCATCACTATGGCCAACATTTTTAGCACTGACAACATAATGAGCGGGAGGCGCTACTCCCGTAGCGCTGCTTTTGGCAGCCGTACAAGCGTCCGTCATCATCGCAGGCACGGACACGACAGATTGCCGGTGACCTGCCGCTTTAATCAATGACTGCCAGCGGGCGTTTTTCAGCGAAGCATACGATACATACATGCGCAGGAAGCATCCGCTGGCGCTGCCCTGCCCACGCTTACACGCGCCATCTAGGCTGATCCCCATCACGCCACGACAAGACCATCCCGCGAGTCAGCAACCAAAGGAGGCGGGGAAAACCGAGGACGCCCCTTACCCCTTTGCGCGAAAGAACATGATAGCGCACCGCACAGCCGATGTGCCCGGCTTGGGCACCTGCGCAGTAGACCGAGAGGGCTTCCGGCCTACTTTGCTCAGCAAGATATTTTCCATAGATAAAGCAGGCTATCCCATTCGCATGCGGTAGCCTGCTCCGAAAAACATGATCGATTCTGGGGTCCTTTTCGAAGTAAAGGATGCGGAGGCGTTCGACCCACGCATCCTCGCCTATCGTCTCCTCCGCGCTTTGCAGAAGCGATACCGCCTTATCGAGGTCTTTGGGGACGAGCCGTCCATGCCAGTACGCAAGGCCCAGATGGACCTGCGCGCTGGCGTCGCCCAATTCCGACAATCGGCGTTTTTGCTCAAGCCATTCATTGGTGGCTTCGGATTTCACCGCTGCACTCCAAACTTACTGAAACATTGTAAGCGCGAAGTCTGGGCCGCCTGACGTTTCGGTTGGGCGTCTTGTATGAAGGCAGGGATTGGCGGAGGTGTCAGTTTCTGTGTCTACGGTTG
>NZ_JBZFLJ010000025.1:0-2719 GCF_058448885.1 Mesorhizobium sp. DxT
GGGCGATTATATATTTGACAAACCCATTCGGACGGGTTAGAAAGATTCCAGTCACTTAGGAACTTTCGCCATGTCCGTTCTGTCCCGCCCCTACTTCCACGACGAAGCCGCAGCCTTCGAGCATGTCGAGGGCATCCTGTGGCCGCAGGGCCCGGTCTGCCATCACTGCGGTTCAATGGAAAAGCACTACGCATTGAAGGGCGTCCGCACGAAGGCTTCTAAGAAAAACCCGGAAGGCGTTGAGCGTCACGGCCTCTACAAGTGCTCGTCCTGCCGTAAGCAGTTCACGGTTCGCATGGGTACGATATTCGAGGAAAGCCACCTGCCGCTTCACAAATGGCTTCAGGCGATCCACCTGATGTGTTCGTCAAAGAAGGGCATCAGCGCGCACCAGCTGCACCGCGTTCTGGAATGCACCTACAAGACCGCGTGGTTCCTTGCGCACCGCATTCGCGAAGCCATGCGCTCGGATGACTTCACACCCATGGGCGGCCTCACTGGTGGCGTGGTCGAGGCCGACGAGACCTACATCGGTCGTCTGTCTGGCATCCCGAAGGACGCGAAGGGTCCGGCGCACAAGAACATGGTTCTGACACTTGTGGAGCGTGGCGGCGCTGCTCGCTCGTTCCACATCGACACTGCTACGGTTGCGCAGGTTGTCCCGCTCGTTCGCCAGAACATCGCGAAAGAGTCCATTCTGATGACCGACGAGAGCCACATCTATAAGCGCGTCGGTCAGGAGTTCTTGGGCCACTACACCGTGAACCACAGTGAGAAGGAATACGTTCGCGGTTCCGTCACGACGAACACCGTCGAAGGCTACTACTCAATCTTCAAGCGCGGCATGAAGGGCGTGTATCAGCATTGCGCAGAACACCACCTGCACCGCTATCTGGCAGAGTTCGATTTCCGCTACACGTTCCGCGCCGCTCGCGGCGTTGATGATGGCGTCCGCTCGCTGCTGGCTTTGCAGGGCTTCAAAGGCAAGCGCCTCACCTACCGGCCAGTTGGTTGAGGCAAAGAAGGGCCACTACCGCAAGCCGGTACAACTATCACTTCCCCTGTGGAAAAAGCGCGGAAACCGCAGAAAGAAATCTTGACTCATTGACGGATTCGAGTCCGTCACCTAGATTCGGTTCGTCGGGGATGCGGCGATTGCATCAGGGGTCGCGAGGCCCCGCCCGACGGCTCTCTCAAGGCTTCCCCGGAAATCTGACTAGGCCGAAGCCCCAAACTTTTCCTTTGGGGCTGGTGCGCAGCGCAGGCTTAATAAGCCGCGCATAGTGTGTTTGCCCCGTATTCATTGCCCGGCCGATTGCGCCGGCAACCAAGTCGACCAATTGAATGCCGACGCTGTGATGTGACGGTGTCAGAAATATCGTTTCTACATAATTCTCATACGAACTGACAAAGCTGTTCTCGTTATCGACAAGCGCGTGGTGGTGCTTTCGGAATCCTTCGTCCTGCTTCTTGCCTCTGTGGTCAGCAACGATGATGCCGAATTGTTTGCTGCCTACGATCCGGCTCACATCCTGTAGAAAATACTGGAAGCGCTCTGAGACGGGTTTGTAGGTGTAGTGGTAGAGGTCATCCTGGTCGGCTACATAGCCCGTAGCGTACGCCGCATCGCAGTCGGCAAGACAAGCAACAACCTTCACGCTCTTTCGTTTTGTGATGATCTCAAACAAGGATTCCCGAAACGCGCGCCTCTGCCCTTCATCGAGGTGAGCAACGGAATTGTCGGGGTCGTCGTTGTCAGGGCCGAAGTATCTCCACTTGATTTCGCCGGTCACCTCAAACTTGGCCTTCGTTCTGCGCACTTCGTCGGCAATGCCGTGCCATTGCGCCTCGTGCATGATAAGGCCAGCGATGATAAAATAGGGACGATTGCCCACCTTGCCGGGCTTGGGGGGGCTTCCACTTTCGTCTATAAAGCATAGGTGCATTCACCAATGACGACAGCAGCCTCCAAAAAGAGTCAAGTGGACAAGTTCCGCGAAGCCGCCCGCGAACTCGAAACGGACGAGCGCGAGGATCGTTTTGACGCACTGGTAAGGCAGATCGCGAAGTCGCCGCCGCAGCCTTCGAAGAAGGGCGACGCTGACAAAGAGTGACAGGGAAGCTCTGGACGAGCTACCCCAAATCAGACTATGCCCCTATATGGAGGTGAGGGGCTGGGCGTGAACCCAACCCCTCTTGGAGTGACCCGCTAACCTATTGGGCCTGCGAACCAAGCCGGGTGGTGAGACCCGATCGTGGCCCGGGGTATCCCGCGAATCGCCGATTCGCGACGGGATGGCCCTTTATACAGAAAGCAACGCGCGGAACGGAGTCGCCCCGCGACTTTTTCCCTCGTGTTCCCGAGAATAATAAGCCCGCCAATGAGCGGGCTTTTTCTATGGTGAAGGAGTCAACGATGAAGACGGCAACTGAGTGTGCTGGGCGTCCAGCACTTACGCTTACAGTCTCCCAGCTTTCTTCGTTATATAGGTCGCCAGCACATCCAGATTGTGATCGATGGCGGACAGGGAGGTCGCGATATGTTCCAAGGCCTCCGCGATTTTCTCGTCAGTTGGCATTGATCCGTCAATGTCTGGTGTCGGCTGGAATGGCCTTGCTACACCTTTCGGCCCGTATTTCCTGATGCGTTTCATACTGCCCTCCCTTGCTGATTACACATCCTACAGCAAGGCGTGGGTTTGTCAAATATACAATCGCC
>NZ_JBZFLJ010000026.1:0-2627 GCF_058448885.1 Mesorhizobium sp. DxT
CAACCGTAGACACAGAAACTGACACCTCCGCCAATCCCTGCCTTCATACAAGACGCCCAACCGAAACGTCAGGCGGCCCAGACTTCGCGCTTACACTTGATTTCAGAGGTCAATTTCCTGGGGCTACGGAGCGTTAAGGAAGAGGGCTCCGATATATTCTGATCACCGGCCGTCTCGCCGCAACATGCCGGGAGGGTTCACCCCTATTGGACAATGACTCAAAATGCCAAGCTGCGGGTGAACGGTCGTTCTGTAGTGGTTATGGTAGCAAGATGTATTATTGCCGACAGCCTCAAGCGTGAGCCTGTTGGCGTTGGCAGTGCATTTTCACATAGCCCTTATCATGCTGCGGGTCGATCCTACACTGCGGATTCGCCCCAACAGATTCTTCAATTCTTATCAGGGAAGAACTTCTTGAGATCATCGGGAATCTCGATCTGCGCAATGGCCTCAAGATAGGCCGTCGCGTCCGCGCCTCGGTCTTCTGCCTGTGCAGCGATTACCTGCCTGATGAGAAGCCGAAGTTCTGCCACCTCGAATTTGAGGTCGACGATCAGGCGGCGAATGCTCTCGTACTGTTCCCTAGTCATTCGAAAATTAGGACGCCTCTTACAAGGAGCTGTCAAGTACTCTGCGGTGTCGCGATGAGTTAGCTGACCAGGCCAAGCTACTCGCATCGTAGGACCGTAGTCAGATGAAGACAGTCCCGCACGGTTGAGGTGCCGATTGCGAAGGGTTTGTCGTCTTTCACCCATTGTGACGCGATTGCATGCCTATCGGCCGTGCCGCTGGCGGAGAGCACATGAGCGCTCCCTTCCCCCGTACAGAAACACAGCGTCCGACAACCAACTGGCAGCAAGAGACCGCACCAATCGCTTTAGGCAAAGGGCGGCATCAAAGAGCGTTCGCGGGTGAACGACCCAGACACCGGGCCACTTGTTGATGGGGCGCACGGTTGTACGCGAGACCCTTTCCTCTCCGCGGTCGAAGTGGTCGGCCGGTTCTGCGTCAGGTCTTCTTCGACGAGCGCGCCAGACGTACACCGGGGCCGCCGCCGTTCTCCGGAATGAACTCGATGCCGGCGGTTTCGAGCGCATGGCGGATCGACAGTAAGTTTGCCGGTGTCGTTGAAGGCAATCCATCGTCGGCTTCTGCACGCCTCACAGTAGCAACGCCTACATTGGCGGCACTTGCCAGCTCCAGTGCGCTCCAACGTACTAACGCGCGTGCGGCCCTAATCTGCGCTCCTGTGATCGTATTCATATCATATGATTTCAAATTGATCTTCCGTTGGACGTATGATAGAACCCGTTTGGTAAGCGCGTTCCGTATTTGCTGAGGCCGCCGAGAGGTAGGAACGCAAATTAGAATGCGGCTGGTCGATGTGCGGCTACACATCGTCCAGCCTAACCACAACCAAGCTGTTAGGAGCTCGGATCATGGCTGATTCCGACAATACACGAGTCTGTCCTTCGGTCACGCGTCGGCTGGCGCTTCGCGGCGCCGCCGCCGCTGGGTGCGCGGTGTTCGGAGAAGCTGCACAGGCGCGCGGTATTTCAGCGCTGGATACGGCAACTGCTATCGACGATCCTGCCGTGTCCCTCTGGCGGGATTGGGCAGCGACAGACGAACGGGTTCAGCGTCTCGGTCGGCGGCAGCAGGAGCTGGAAGTCGAACTTGCGGAGCGCGTGAACGGTCTGGGAACACTGGTCAGTGTACCGGAAGGGGAGCCAGTCTATGTCTGTTCAACACATGCGCTCGATCGATTGATCGGAGAGAGAACGGACATGGCAGCTATTCGTTTGCAGGCTGAAGCCGAGCTTGCTCAGCAGCAGGCTCGGTTTGAAGCAGCTGCTGACGAGATAGGCTACTTCTCCAGCATGAAGGCAGAACAGCAGGCGTTCAGTCGGGCCGAAGCTCTTCTTGAGGCAATGGCTGCAACACGGGCAGCCTCGCTTGCCGGAGTGGCCGGCAAGCTTGATGCGGTCGTGCGCTGGGGCGAGGCGTGGGCCGAATATCCGTCGGCGTTTCCCTGGCAGCAAATCCGATCGGCACACGGCGATCTAGTCGCACTTGGGCGACAGACGGTGCCGGACGCGTTCTTTCCTGGCGCCTGGCTGTAAAGGCGCCAGCCGGCTCGGCCCAACCAGGCGTGAGAGGTTCTTCGGGCGTTGTGGTTGGATGCGTGTGGTTGCGCATTGAACCCCCCGTCATGAATGCGCGAGAAAGCGCGCCGGTGACGCGGATGTCACTCCCGGCAACCGAACCCCGGCGACGCCCGCCATCTTGTCCGCTCCCGCCCTGCATCGGCGGACAGGTATCAGGTCAGGCAGGGTTGGCCTGAAGTTTCCGGGCAAGGAAGCGAGGGTCAAAAAGGCCGGCCAGGGCCACGTTGGTCTGGCAGCAGCCCTGGCCGGCATTCACCGACCGTCAGCAGGTGGCTCGGCACGATCTTGAGTATGCTAATCTTTCGGATCGCTGGGACCCACCAGGCCGACGCTTGTGTGGAAGTGACTGAAGCCGAAGACCCTGTGTCAATGCCGCGCGAATTTCCCCCAAAAGTGCCGAAGTAAAATTCCCCAGTTCGGCCGCTCAGCTTGTCGCGGAGAGTTGCGGATTTTTCGGCG
>NZ_JBZFLJ010000027.1:0-2474 GCF_058448885.1 Mesorhizobium sp. DxT
GTAAGCGCGAAGTCTGGGCCGCCTGACGTTTCGGTTGGGCGTCTTGTATGAAGGCAGGGATTGGCGGAGGTGTCAGTTTCTGTGTCTACGGTTGAGCGTTCGGACAAAAGTATTCAGTTGATCGAGGCCGTGCCGGATCGGCTCGAGGGTGCGCCGGTCGTGCCGCACCGGCGTTGGTCGGACAGCTTCAAGTCGGCGGTGGTCGCACGGAGCCTGGAGCCCGGCGTCAACGTTTCGGCGCTAGCGCGGGAGATCGGCATCAGGCCGCAGCAACTGTTCGGCTGGCGACGGGCGGCCAGGGTGGCGCCGCGAATCTCGAGCGAACCGGTGGCGGAGACATCGGGCGGGGCGGGAACACTGGAGATCGCCATCGGCCGCGTGACCATCCGCGTTGGCGTCGATGTGGGCGAAGATCAGCTTCGCCGGGTCATCCGGGCGGTCCAGTCGGCATGATCCCGTCTGGAGTGAAGGTGTTCCTGGCGAGCCGGCCGGTGGACTTCCGGAAGGGACCGGACGGGTTGGTTGGTCTGGTGCGCGATGCCGGGTCGGATCCGTTCAATGGCTCGATCTACGTGTTCCGCTCGAAACGGGCGGACCGGGTGAAGCTTGTGTGGTGGGACGGCACGGGGCTGTGCCTCTACGCCAAGCGGCTGGAGAAGGCGAAGTTCTGCTGGCCGCGGCTTGGGGAAGCGCGGGTGAAGTTGAGCCATGCGCAGTTGCTGGCGCTGGTCGACGGCATGGACTGGACGAAGGTCAGGATGGTGCGCTCGAGCCGTCCGCAATCGGCTGGGTAAAAGCCTGCGGCGGAGTGACTCAGGGGCGGAAAGTTCAGGAAATCCGGGCAAATCTGTGCTCTGCTCCGGGCATGGGAACGCTGGTCGAACGTGATCTTCCGGACGATGTCGAAGCGCTGAAGGCGCTGCTGCTGGCCAAGCAGGCCGAGACCCGGCAGTTGCATGCCGAGATCGCGGAGCGCAAGGCGATCAAGGCTGCCGATGACCTCAAGATCGCCAACCTGACCTCGATCATTAACATGCTGCAGCGGGCGCAGTACGGGACGCGCTCGGAAAAGCTGCGGATCGACCCGCTCAACGACGACCAATACGCCTTCGTGTTCGACGAGCTGGAAACGGGCCTGTCGGAGCTGTCAGCGGGCATCGAGAAGCGCGACGGCAACCGGGCTGCGCGCCCGCCGCGGCCGCGCAAGGGCTTTGCTCCGCATCTGGAGCGGGTCGAGGTGGTGATCGAGCCGCAGGTTCCGGCCGGCTGCGAGGGGCTGGAGAAGACCAAGATCGGCGAGGACGTCTCGGAGCGCCTCGACGTGACGCCGGCGAAGTTCCGGGTGATCGTGACGCGCCGCCCGAAATACGCCTATCGCCTGCCCGATGGCGACGACCTGGTCGTGCAGGCGCCGGCGGCGTCACGCCTGATAGAGGCGGGGATCCCGACCGAGGCGCTGCTGGCCCATGTGGCGGTCAGCAAGTATGCCGACGGCCTGCCGCTCTACCGGCAGCAAGAGATCTATGCCCGTGACAAGGTGGAACTGGACCGTTCGCTGATGGCCCAGTGGATGGGCAGACTCGGCTTCGAACTGGCCCCGCTGGCCGAACGCGTGCTCCACCACATCAAGCAGGGCGAGCGCATCTTCGCCGACGAAACTAGGTTGCCCACTCTGGCGCCCGGGTCAGGCAAGGTGAAAACGGCCTGGCTCTGGGCCTATGCCCGGGACGACCGGCCGTTCGGCGGATCGGGGCCACCGATGGTCGCCTACAGGTTCGATGACAGCCGGGCCGGCGCGGTCGCGGCCGAACACCTCAGCGACTACCGCGGCATCCTGCAGGTGGATGGCTATGCCGGCTACGGCAAGCTGGAGGCGCACCGGGGCTCCAATGATGGCGTGCTTCTGGCCGGCTGCTGGGCGCACGCGCGCAGGAAGTTCTTCGAGCTCAAGGACGCCTCTCCGTTCGCCGGCCACATCGTGGCAGCCATGGCACCACTGTGGGCGATCGAAGAGGAAATCCGCGGGCAATCCGCCACGAGCCGCGCCGATATCCGGCGCCAGCGGTCGGCGCCGATCGTGGCCGGGCTGTTCGACATGCTGGAAAAGGAGCTCCCCAGGCTCTCGGGTAAGTCCAGGCTCGCCGAGGCCATCCGCTATGCGTTGCACCGCCGCGCCGTGTTCGGTCGCTTCCTCGAGGACGGCCGCATCGAGATCGACTCCAACATCGTCGAGCGCGCCATCCGTCCCCAGGCAATCCTGCGCAAGAATGCGCTCTTCGCCGGCAGTGATGGCGGCGGGCGCACCTGGGCCACTATCGCAACGTTGCTGATGACCGCCCGGCTCAACGCCGTCGATCCTCAGGTCTGGCTCACCCAGACCCTCGAGCGCCTCGCCAACGGCTGGCCTGACAGCCGTATCGACGACCTCATGCCCTGGAACTACCAGCCCTGAACGGCTTCGGCTGCTCGCTTAC
>NZ_JBZFLJ010000028.1:0-1416 GCF_058448885.1 Mesorhizobium sp. DxT
CAAGCACGTCAGGAACGGGATGCTGTCACCCGTTGAGTTCGAACGGCAGCAGGAAATGTAACCCGAGGGTGTCCACGAAACTCGGGGCTATTCACCAGGCTGGCAGCGGAGGTTTGTGCGACACCGATTGCTGTCGTCAATCTCGTCGACACGCACCGACAGTTTTTCAAGGCCGAAGTCGGTCTCGGTGTCCGAGAGACTCCGCTTGAGACATCATTCTGCGGGCACGCGATTCTCGCCGAAGACATGATGGTGGTGAACGACGCGTCCAAGGACCCGCGCTTCGACGGCAATCCACTGGTGCACTCCGAGGGTGGATTGCGCTTTTATGCGGGCGCGCTCCTGAAAGCGCCTGGGGGGCTCCCAATCGGTACGGTCTGCGTTCTTGATACCGTCCCCCGCCACCTCGATGCCCATCAGATACGCACGCTGAAGCTCCTTGCGCGCCAGGTGATGACGCAGTTGGAACTCAGGCGCTCGATAGCCGATCAGGCCTCGGCCGTGGAGCGCCTTTCGGCGCTGATGGAACTTGGAGATCGTCTGCGGTCATCGGAAACTTATGCCGACATGGCCAGGATTGCAGGCGAGATTGTCACGCGGACTCTCAGAATTTCGCGAGCTGGCTTCGGTCGTTTGAGCAATGGCTTTGAAACAATCACGATTGATGGCGATTGGGCGATCGAGGGCCAGGTGAGTGTCGCTGGCATACACAACCTCGACGATTACGGCCTGTTCAGTGCAGCTCTCAACGATGGGCGAAACATTATTCTGAATGACGTCAGAAGCGATGCACTGACCAAAGACGACACGGCTCTGCTGGAAGCGATCGACGTAAGGTCGATGATCAACGTTCCCCTTGTCGTTTACGGGAAGGCCATTGCGTTGTTTTTTGCGCATGACCGGCTCCCGCGTCACTGGAGCGACAGCGACATCGACTTTGTTCGATCCGTTGCGGACAGCGTTCAGGTAAATATGGACAGGCTGAGCGCCCAGAAAGAGCAGAAGATCCTCAATCAGGAACTGAGCCATCGTCTCAAGAACACGTTGGCTATGGTGCAGGCGATCGCAACGCAGACACTGCGACAGGTTACCGAGCGACAGGCCGTGGAGGCATTCACCCAACGCATCGGCGCGCTCGCGCGCGCACACGATGTGCTGGTGAACCAGAGTTGGTCCGAGGCAATCGTCCGGGACATAGTCGTCGCGGTGCTCTCAACCTTTGATCGGATGGACCGGTTCGATCTTGTGGGTCCTAACCTGCGCATAGGCCCAAGAGCCACCCTGTCACTCTCGTTGATCCTCCACGAACTCGCGACCAACGGTAAGCGAGCAGCCGAAGCCGTTCAGGGCTGGTAGTTCCAGGGCATGAGGTCGTCGATACGGCTGTCAGGCCAGCCGTTGGCGAGGCGCTCGAGG
>NZ_JBZFLJ010000029.1:0-1219 GCF_058448885.1 Mesorhizobium sp. DxT
TGAATAGCCCCGAGTTTCGTGGACACCCTCGGGTTACATTTCCTGCTGCCGTTCGAACTCAACGGGTGACAGCATCCCGTTCCTGACGTGCTTGCGCTTCGGGTTGTAGAACATCTCGATATAGTCGAACACGTCCTGCCTTGCCTCCTCGCGTGTTCGGTAGGTCCTGCGCCGTATCCTCTCGCGCTTGAGGAGGTTGAAGAAGCTCTCCGCCACGGCATTGTCATGGCAGTTGCCGCGACGGCTCATCGAGTGCTCAAGATTGTGGTGCTTCAGGAACGCCGCCCAGTCCATGCTGGTGAACTGCGAGCCCTGATCGGAATGGACCAGGACCCTGTTCTTCGGCTTTCGACGCCACACCGCCATCAGCAATGCCTGCAGCACGACATCGGTGGTCTGTCGGCTCTGCAGTGACCAGCCGATGACGCGGCGTGAGAACAAGTCGATCACCACGGCCAGATAGGCAAAGCCCTCCTGGGTTCGGATGTAGGTAATGTCTGTCACCCACGCCCTGTCCGGCGCATCGACATCGAACTGCCGGGCAAGGGTGTTGTCGACCACGACCGATGGCTTGCCGCCATAGGAGCCAGGACGGCGCTTATAGCCGATCTGCGCCTTGATCCCGGCCAGCCTGGCGAGACGAGCGATGCGGTTGGGGCAACTGGTCTCTCCCTGATCGAGGAGGTCGTCATGTAGCTTGCGATAGCCATAGACCCTGCCGCTTTCCTTCCAGGCCTTGCTGAGAAGCGCGGTCTGGCGGACATCTTCCCGAGCCCGTTTGCTCAGCGGGTTCTTCAGCCAGGCATAGAAACCACTGGACCGGATACGCAGGCAGCGGCACATCGCCCGCACCGTGAACTGCTGGCGATGCTCGGCAACAAACGCGTATCTCACTTTGCATCCTTGGCGAAATACGCGGTGGCTTTTTTTAAGATGTCGCGTTCCTCGGTGACGCGCGCCAGCTCCTTCTTCAGACGCCGGATCTCTGCCGCCTGATCCCCATCGCTTCCTGATGGCTTCGAGAACTTCTTCTTCCACGCGTAGAGCGAGTGTTGGCTCACGCCCAGCCGCTGCGACACCTCCGCAACTGGATAGCCCCGCTCGGTGATCTGCGCGACAGCATCGCGCTTGAACTCGTCACTGAAATTGCCGGTCCCCATCATGGCCTCCTTGCCTCAAATTTAGGGAAGAAGGCGTCCACAAATCTAGGGGCTATTCA
>NZ_JBZFLJ010000030.1:0-1120 GCF_058448885.1 Mesorhizobium sp. DxT
GGTGGGTTCTAATTCGAAGTGCGACTTTGTAGCGATACCAATGGCTTATCGCATGCAAGGAACCACCCATGAAACGCACGTACTCCCAAATCGATCTGGGTGAGCGCAGGAAGATCGAGCGCTGGCGCCAAGCCGGCGTCACCGTCGACGTGATTGCCGAGAAGCTCGGGCGCCATCGCTCGACGATCTTTCGCGAGATCGCACGAAACAGGTTCGAGGATAGCGAGATGCCGGATGTGGCCGGCTATTTCTGCGTCGCCGCAAACAGCAAGGCCAAGGATCGTCGCAGCCGCCACCGCAAGCTCGTTCGCCATCCGCACCTGCGCGCATCGATCATCGACCGGATCAAGCATGGCTGGTCGCCGGAACAGATTGCCGGACGACTGGCTTATGAACGCCGCAGCGTGCGCGTCTGCCACGAGACCATCTACCGCTTTGCCTATTCGCACGATGGTCAGCAGATGAAGCTGTGGCGCTACCTGCCGGAAAGTCGCGCCCGGCGCCGGCCGCGACATGCCAGGCGCCGCCATGGCTGTAGGTTCAGCCCTGAACTGAGCATCCTGCACCGTCCGGACGTGGTTCGGGACCGCAAGCAGCTCGGCCATTGGGAGTGCGATCTGATCCAGTTCCGCAAGAAGTTCGGCAAGGCCAACATCACGTCATTGGTCGAACGGGTCAGCCGCTTCACGGTGTTCCTGCGCAACAACGACCGTCAGTCACGGTCAATCATGGATGGCTTGATCGATGTTCTCAGCCCCCTTCCCCATGTGGCGCGGCGCTCCATCACCTTCGACCGCGGCACCGAGTTCACAGACTGGTCCTATCTCCAGGCTGGGCTCGGCGTGCAGACCTGGTTCTGCGACCCACAATCGCCCTGGCAGAAAGGCACGGTGGAGAATACCAACCGACGCGCTCGCAGATGGCTTTCGAGAGACACTGATCCCTTGTCGGTCAATGACCGCGCTCTTCACCAGCTATGCGTTCATCTCAACGCGACGCCGCGCAAATGCCTCGGCTTCAAAACGCCTGATGAAGTGTTCCGTCAGAAGCTGATGGCCGCAGATCGATGAAGCGACTACATTGCTTGCGCTCGCAAGTCGCACTTCAGCGAAAACTCACA
>NZ_JBZFLJ010000031.1:0-1045 GCF_058448885.1 Mesorhizobium sp. DxT
CTGGACCGAAGACCGGGGAGATCGTCCTTCACGGCTCCGGCGACAGGGTCGTCCAGCGTCCGCTGGCCTTCTACGATGCCGTCGCCAAGGCGATGGCCCGGGAGCAGCGGCCATGACCGGCGCGCTCGACACCACGCCGTCGACGATCGACCGCATCCGCCATGATCTGGTCGGTCTGAAGATGCCGCGCGCGCTGGAAGCGCTCGACCATGTCGTGCGCCGCCTCGAGAAGGGCGAGATCGCGGCGCTCGAAGCCATCGACATCCTGCTTTCGGAAGAACTCAGCCTGCGCGAGAACAGCCGCATCAAGACGGCGCTGCGCATGGGGCGCCTGGCCACCATCAAGACGCTCGCCGGATTCGACTTCTCCTTCCAACCCTCGCTCGACCGCGACCGAATCTTCACGCTCGCCCAGCTCGGATTCGTCGGCCGTTGCGAAGTCGTCCACTTCCTCGGCCCGCCCGGCACCGGAAAGAGCCATCTCGCCATCGCGCTGGCCGTCGAGGCCGTGAAGGCGGGAAGGAGCGTCTACTTCTGCACGCTCGCCGAACTCATTACCGCACTGTCGCGGGCCGAGCGCGAAGGCCGGCTGCAGGAGCGGATCCGCTTCTTCTGCCGTCCGGCTCTCCTCGTCGTCGACGAGATCGGCTACCTCCCCGTGGTCCCCGGCGGCGGCAACCTATTCTTCCAACTCGTCAACGCCCGCTACGAAAGGGGCGCCATGATCCTCACCTCAAACCGCGGCTTTGCCGAATGGGGCGAGGTCTTCGGCGATCCCGTCGTTGCCACCGCTCTGCTCGACCGGCTGCTTCACCACGCCGTCGTCGTCCAGATTGAGGGCTCGAGCTATCGGCTGCGTCAACACGCTGAACTCATGCCGGAACACCTGCGATCCAAAGCCGTCATCACTCCGCCGGCGATCGGCCCGGCGCCACGGCCACGCGGAAGACCGCCGAAAAATCCGCAACTCTCCGCGACAAGCTGAGCGGCCGAACTGGGGAATTTTACTTCGGCACTTTTGGGGGAAATTCGCGCGGCATTGACA